>JACBXN010000044.1 GCA_015863215.1 Aerococcaceae bacterium DSM 111176 | reverse complement strand
CTACGACCTCTATCTATACGAAACAATTATAACTCATTAGAGTTATAGGTTTAAGTCAGCCTTAATTGACAAATACACAAAAGAAAAAGATTAGTCAATTAAGACTAATCATATTATACGAGGAGGAGTTTAAAATGGAAATAGTTTGGTTTATAATTGGCGCTGTCGCTTTAGTTGTATTATTTATAACTCTATTTCGCAAAATACGTCCCTGGTGGAAAAAGTTATTGATGATTTTATTATCTTTAATTGTCCTAGGATTTGCTGCTTTTCAAGTGTTCATACCGATTCATCCAATGCCTGATGTAACAGGAGATTTTGCTGTCACAACTTCCAAAGAGTCTTTCTATTATGAAACTGATCAACCAGAATACGAAACAACTGAAGGCGAAAGGGAAGTGCCTGTAACCATTTGGCATCCAGAAAATATAGACGAGGTAAATGGACAATTAGTTCTCTTCTCACATGGTTCCTTAGGTGTTTCTGATTCCAATGACTCGCTATTTACTGAACTCGCTTCACATGGCTATGTAGTTGCCAGTTTGGCTCATCCTTATCACTCATTTGTAGCGACCTTAGAGGATGGATCGTCCATTATGATCGATCAAGAATATTTACAAAGTGTATTAAGTTCACAAAATACTGAAGATTTAGATACTGTAATGAACGATTTCAGAGAATGGAGTCAGATGCATGAAACGGACTTGACTCAAGTCATTGATCAAATTCAAGCAGATGACGTGGAAAATGAATTCATTCAAGCAACAAATACGGATGAATTATTATTGATGGGGCATTCTCTAGGAGGAAGCTCGGTGCTTGCGTTAGCGAGGGAACGCGATGACATCATTGCAGTCGTCGTTTTAGAAGGGCCGTTTATCGGTGATATTGAAGGGATAAACTCAGAAGAGGATGGTTATGAATTCAATGACGAACCTTATCCAGTACCGATTCTCCATATTTATTCCGACGCCACTTGGGACGCTCTTTCGGCCGATGAATTAGACGGCTGGGTTATTTACGAACAGAACTGGAATCATATCCATTCTGACGACGATAATTACCAAAATGTCCACATTGACGGTAGTGGCCATATCGGTCTCACCGACCTCCACCGCGTCAGCCCGCGCCTCGTAAACCTATTTGATGGCGGCTTAAACACTACTTCACATGAAGAGGTATTAACACAAATTAACGAAAGCGTCCTTGAATTTGTAGAAGAACAATAATGATTTAACAGTATGGCAGAATCCACTGATTGGTAGATAAATTCTCCCAATCGGTGGATTTTTGCTGTCTAGGCTGTAATAGAAAGGCTCTTCAGCATATTGTGAAGGATCACATTATCTTTATAATGTGTCTTTTCTGTGGTAAAATGACAACATTCTCATTTACGAAAGGAAGATTATATGAATTCATTAGTTTTACAGACAGATTTCGGTTTAGTCGATGGTGCTGTTTCAGCAATGCAAGGAGTTGCTAAACAAGTACATCCTGAATTAGAAATATTTAATTTAACCCATGAAATTCCGCAGTATGATATTTGGTCAGCATCGTATCGCTTAATTCAAACAGTTGGTTATTGGCCGGAGGGAACTGTCTTTGTTTCAGTAGTTGACCCTGGTGTAGGTTCGAACCGCCGTTCGATTGCTATTGAAACACATAACCAACAATATGTCATCACACCAGACAATGGTTCATTAAGTCATTTAATTCATGCAGGATTAGTAAAACGTGCATTTGATATTGATGAAGTAAATAGTCGCTTACCTCAGTCTGAAGAAAGCCATACTTTCCACGGGCGTGATATTTATGCTTATAATGGTGCGCGTTTAGCTTCAGGGGAAACAACCATTGAAAAGATTGGCCAAGAGATTGCGATCGACAGCTTAGTCATGTATGATATTCAAGATCCAGTGGTAAATCAAGGCGTGATCCACGGGAATGTTGATATTTTAGATATTCGTTTTGGTTCTTTATGGACTAATATTTCATTGGAATTATTAAGAGAACAAGGAATCGACCGCGGAGACTATGTTTTAGTCAAAATTGCCAACGGTGACCAAGCAGTTTACCAAAATGTCTTGAAATTTGTACGTTCATTTGCTGAAGTATCAATTGGAGAGCCGCTTGTCTATGTCAATTCATTGACAAACCTTGCTGTGGCAATCAATCAAGATTCATTCTCGAATGTCTATAATGTTGGATATGGTGGCGAATGGAATATTGTCATCAAGAAAATTACAAAGGAACAATTCTCACTATTTGAAATTGATCCATTAGAGGAGTAAGAAATATGAAGAAAAATAACGGTGTTACACAAGTCGTGGCTATTGCTATTGGTGCTGCTATTATGTTTATTTTAATGAAATTCGTTGTTATTCCATTACCAATTCCAAACACGACTTTACAAGTGTCATACGGCTTTTTAGCATTATTTGCCGCTGTATTTGGACCTGTTCCAGCTGCTGTTGCTGGTTTTATTGGCCACTGGCTGAATGATGCGTTAACTTATGGGTCTGTTTGGTATTCTTGGGTTATTGCTTCAGCTATTTTAGGTTTATTATTAGGCGTATTGTTCAGAAATATTCCCGTTGAGAAAGGAATTTTCGAACGTTCGCACAAGATTCGCTTCTTAGTTGGCCAATTAGTTGCTAACGGAATTGTTTGGGCAGTTATTGCACCTGTTTTAGATATTTTAATCTATTCAGAACCCGCTTCAAAGGTATTCACACAAGGTATTGTTTCTGCCGTTTTAAATGCCATTGCCACAGGTTTAGTTGGCTGGTTATTAATCGAAGGATACGCACGTACACGTACAAAGAGTGGTAGCTTATCCGAGAAATAAAGGAGGGGAATGGTTATGGAACCAATTATATCATTGAAGGATTTTTCCTTTCGATATGATAGTCAAGCCAAACCCACAATTACAAATATTAATTTAGATATTTACCCTAACGAAAAGGTCCTCATTTTAGGACCATCTGGTTCTGGAAAATCGACCCTCGGAAGATGTCTGAATGGCTTGATCCCCAATGTTTTTGAAGGAGAAATCAGTGGCCAAGCTATTGTAGCCGGTCATGATATTACAGAGGCATCGATTACAGACTTATCGATGCAAGTAGGGACGGTTTTACAAGATACATCAGCACAATTTGTTGGTCTAACTGTTGCTGAAGATGTGGCATTTATTTTAGAAAATGACAATGCTCGAAAAGACTTCCTACATCAACAGGTAGACCAGTGGATGGACAAAATGGCAATCCAGGAACTCGCTCAGTCGTCTCCACATGATTTATCTGGCGGACAGAAACAGCGTGTTTCGATGGCAGGTGTGTTAGTGAGTCAGCCAGAAATTCTTATTTTTGATGAACCGTTGGCTAATTTAGATCCAGCTTCTGGGTATAAAACGATGGAACTGATTGACCAATTGCATCAAGAACATCAGTCAACCATTGTAATTATCGAACACCGTCTGGAAGATGTTTTAAGTCAGGCTGTTGATCGTATTGTTGTTGTTGAAAAAGGGCAGATTACTTTTGATGGGGTGCCTTCAGAATTATTGAAAGGCAATTTACTGACAAAGACAGGTATCCGAGAACCGCTCTATCTATCAGCCATGAAATATGCGGGAGTTGACTTAGAGGAAGTAACGGATATTGAAGACGTCGCTACTGTGAGTGCACCAAATATGGCGTCAAAAATACAAGAATGGCATCAAGCTAATTTACCTGCTATGAAACCTGCGAAAGAAGAAGAGTTACTTCGACTTGAGGAGATTTACTTTTCTTACGATAGCATTCAACCCATTATCAAAGGAATTGATTTGACCATATATCAACAAGATATGATTTCGGTAGTCGGAACAAATGGGGCAGGAAAATCGACGCTAGCTGATATACTAGCGGCATTTCACCAACCACACGAAGGACGTATTTTCTATCAAGGTCAAGATATAACTGAAGACACGATTGCCAGACGTGCAGAACGTGTGGGCTATGTCATGCAAGACCCAAATCAAATGATCTCACAACATATGATTTTTGATGAGGTAGCATTAGGACTCAGACTGCGATCAATTGAAGAAAGTGAAATTGAATCACGTGTCCATCAAGCATTGAAAACATGCGGCTTGTATCAATTTAGAGAATGGCCCATTAATGCGCTATCCTTTGGACAGAAGAAACGTCTAGTGATTGCGGCGATTTTAGTGTTGGAACCTGAAATTTTAATTTTAGATGAACCAACAGCAGGACAAGATCATTATCACTATACTGAATTCATGAAAGTAATTCGTGAATTAAATGAATCAGGAATGACCATTTTAATGATTACGCATAATATGCAATTGATGTTGGAATATACGGACCGCACTTTAGTCATCCATGATGGAGAATTAATTGCAGATGAAACGCCTTTTGCGGTATTAAATTCGGAGGAATTAACCTCAACAGCATCACTGCGAGTGACGTCATTAAGCGAATTAGCAACGCGTATGGAAATTGATGATCCATTATCATTTATGCAAACCTTCATCGATTATGAGAAAGGGGTGGAATAAATGGCACAACAACGTACATTTGGGTATAAGAAAAAAGATACGCCCATCCATAACATCAATGCCGTTGCCAAGTTAATTTATTTTCTCCTTAGCTCCTTAGCGATTATGTTGACTTATGATACACGACTTATTCTAGCTCTGACTTTGCTGAATGGGGTCATATTATACTTTGCGAAAATTGAGTGGCGTGATGTATCATTCTTCGTGAAGTTGATGTTTGTCTTCTCCGTGATTAATTTAGCGGGAATTTATATTTTCGAACCAGAATACGGTGTCGAACTTTATCAAAGTCAAACGGTACTCTTCGAAGGAATTGGACGCTATACAATCACTGCCGAACAATTATTTTATATGTTTAATGTGACGTTAAAATACTTTGCCACAGTGCCATTAGTCTTAGCATTCATCTTTACGATGAATCCGAGTGAACTGTCAGCTGCTTTAAATAAAATCGGCGTACCTTATTCGCTCGCTTATTCCGTTTCCCTGACATTGCGTTATATTCCAGATGTACAAAGAGACTATCAAAATATCCGCAACGGCCAATTGGCTAGGGGACAAGGATTAGTTGAACAAGATTCAGTCATGGAGAAAGCAAAATCAATTATCAAAATTGTGATGCCACTCTTACTGACCTCGTTCGAGCGCATCGATACCGTATCACAAGCAATGATGTTGCGACGTTTTGGCACTCAAAAGAAACGCTCGTGGTATGTTGAAAAAGATCTAATCACCCGAGACTATTTAGTCATTGTTCTGGGAGTGGTTGTTCTAATCGCATTTCTAGTACTACTTTGGGTGAATAACAGCCGCTTTTATAATCCGTTTATTTAGAACAGACAGACTCTCCGGTTGGACAATGTCATTAAGTTAGTGAAAATATTTTTAGCTAACTAGATAAATATATTATAAACTTCTGTTTTACTCACTCTTGTGGGTTAAAACAGAAGTTTTTCTTTATTCAACGAGTCATCATGGCTAGAT
>JACBXN010000043.1 GCA_015863215.1 Aerococcaceae bacterium DSM 111176 | reverse complement strand
TTGTCAACAAGTTTTTCAACTTATTTTCACCAGCTGTTTGTTTGGTTCGTTGTCTCAATTGACAACTTTTATATCTTACCTGATGCGTGATTACTTGTCAATGCTTTTTACAAATTATTTTCAAGTTCATTTCGTTTGTGTTTCAATCAGGCGTTGTCTTCAGCGACAACTTTTATATCATACTTGATTTAAATTGTCTTGTCAACATTTATTTAAAATGTTTTAAATCAGTTTTGATCAAGATGTTGTCTCAAATGACAACTTGATAATAATACCATCCGACATAGACGCTGTCAACAATAATATTACATTAATTTACATTTACTATTCTTTTTATGAATAAAGCCAATTTAAACTAATACTAATAGCATCTTAAAATAAAAAATGTGGAGCGTTGCTCCACATTTTTATTTAAGCGGAAGACGGGATTCGAACCCGCGACCCCCACCTTGGCAAGGTGATGTTCTACCACTGAACTACTTCCGCATTTTATTATTTATTCTTTTACTAAAGCCACCTGTCGGAATCGAACCGACGACCTCTTCCTTACCATGGAAGCGCTCTACCTACTGAGCTAAGGCGGCATGCCAATAAGCGATCCCTAATGGACTAAATAATAGTATATACTATACCACTATCATAATGCAACCTATTTTATAAAAAAGAAGAAATGGTTATTTCCCATTTCTTCTTTTATGTTAGATTATATTATGCTTCGTTTTGAACTGTTTCGAGTACTTGTTTAAATGTTTCTATTGGTTGGGCACCTGATAAACCATACTTATTATTGAATACATAAAATGGCACGCCTTGTACTCCAATTGTTTGAGCAACTAATATTTCTTGTTTAACTGCATCTTGATTAATTGTTGGATTTTCAAGAATCGTACTCACTTTTGCTTCATTCAAACCAACTTCAGTAGCTAGTTTAGTAATCGTTTCATGATCACTCAGAATTTTCCCTTCAACAAAGTGCGCTTTATAAAATCGTTTAAAATATTCTTGTCCTAAACCTTCACTCTTTGCAAATTGAAATACACGATGAGCGTCAAATGTATTAGCATGTTTAATAGTCTCATGGTTAATTTCTAATCCGACATTATTCGCCATTTCTTCGGTATAAGATAACATCTGGCGAATTTCTTCAGTACCAGAACCTTTCATACTAGCTAGATGGTCAATATAATTTTCTCCCTCTCGATACTCTGCGTCTGGGCTTAATTGATAGGAGTTATATTCAATTTCTACGTCTTCTAATGTACCTGTTTCTTTTAGCGCTTTTTCTAAATGCGCTTGCCCAATATAGCAAAACGGGCAGTTGAAATCAGACCAAATCGTTACCTTCATTTATTAACCTCTTTTTCTGTTTGACGAGTTTTTGTTTCTTCTATTGATACTTCATTTTCAATTTCATTATTTTTTGCCTGCCCTGGTACCGCACAGACACCAGTCACTGGATCGCAAATTGCACCTTGTTCTGAAATCATTTGAAGTGGTTTAATATCTTTTAATTCACTCATGATAGCCCCTCACTTTCGTAACATTATTATACACATCACTCCTCTATTTCGAAAAGTATATGCTTAATCATTATTAGTCTAAATGCTATTCACTTTATCCTTTTAACTCTAAAAACAGCAAACTACAAATCTTGGTAATCGAGTACAAAGCGAATAACTCGCTTATCCTCCTATTAAAGTGATATGCTAAGTATAATAATATTTAAAGGAGCATTTATAATGAAGGAATTAAATCATCCATTAACATTCAAACGTAATTTGACGATAAAAAACCGTATAGTGATGGCACCAATGACGAATAAAATGAGCTTCTACGACGGAGTCGTAACTCAAGACGAGCTTCATTATTATCACCTACGTTCAGGAGAAGTTGGAGCAGTCATAACAGCCGCTGCCAATGTTTTAGACAATGGCAAGGGGTGGGAAGGTGAGCTGAGTGTCAGTTCTGATATGATGATTCCTAGTCTCACTCGATTAGCAGATGCGATTAAACGAAACGGAACAAAGGCAATACTCCAAATTTTCCATGGCGGTCGAATGACAAACTCGAGTGTTTTACGAGGTACACAACCAGTTTCAGCTTCGGCAATCCCAGCAGAACGAGAAAACGCTGAGACACCACGTGAACTAGAGGCCGAAGAAATCACTGAAATTATTGAAGCATTTAAACAAGCTACCAAACGTGCTATTGAAGCTGGATTTGATGGTGTTGAATTACACGGTGCTAATACATACCTGATTCAACAATTCTTTTCACCTCATTCTAATAGACGTGAAGATGAATGGGGTGGTAACATAGAAAACCGCTTCAAATTTGTCAATGATTTAGTAGATGGTGTAATCGACATCGTCGACAGTTCGGATGTTGATGAATTTATTATTGGATACCGCTTTTCACCAGAAGAGTATGAAACACCCGGCATTCGTCTTGAAGATACACTCTACTTGGTTGATCAACTGGCTAATAAAGATCTGGACTATCTCCATATTTCATTACGCGATTATAAACTTGTTTCTATCTCTGAATCTTACCAAGATCAAAGAATTCTACAATATATTCATGAAAAAATTAATGGGCGTATTCCATTAATAGGAGTGGGAGATGTTCGTACAGGTGACGATGCAAAGAGTGTTTTAAATGATGCTGAATTAGTAGCGATTGGTAGAGCAATTCTAATAGATCCTCATTGGACAAGCAAAGTACTCTCTGGGAATGAAGACACTATTCGCACCTATATTGCTAGTCAAGATAGAGAAGAACTAGTCCTACCAGAAACTATTAGTAGTTTCCTAGAAGGTATGATGCCAGATCGATTACGATAGAATACTCATATCAATTCAGAAGGAGATATATGGTGTTAAATTTTGAGGAATACGGTAACCGAGAACATACAACCCTCGTTTTCATTCATGGTTTAGCTACATCATCTTGGGTATGGTGGGAACAAATCAATTTTTTTAATCATTATCATCTTATTTAATTGATTTACCTGGACATGGTGGTAGTCAAGATGTTCCTTGGATCTCTTTAAAAGACACTTGTCATCAAATTAAACAACAAATAATACAAGATAAAACCGTCCATATGATAGGCATCTCTCTCGGAGGGCATGTAACGTTAGAATTTGCTAAGTATTATCCTGAAAATCTACTAAGTGCTTATATTTCAGGAATTACGGTCAAAACTATGAAAGGCAAATGGTTAATGCCATTAGTTAAACATTACTACATACACATGTTACATCAGGAAAAAAACTTACAAAAAATGATTCAGAACTATAATATTCCTCGTGAGAAACACTCTGACTTTAAAGAAAATGCCCAAAAACTATCCACTAGTAATGTTTCTAAAATTGGTTTAGAGATAATGTCATTCAATTTCGATTTAACATACGAACATATCTCAATGCCTATTAAAATTGTATGCGGGGAAAAGGAAACAAACACCATTAAAGAAAGTTTAACGGTTATTCCTCAATTAATTACTTCTGCTTCTAGTGAAATTATTTCTAATGCTGAACATCAGTGGCCAATTCAACAAACTCAATTATTCAATCAAAAGATCAAAGAGTGGTTGGAGGTTAGTTCATAGTATAAAGAGTACTCTACCAGTCAGATTACATAAAATTTTTTAGTAAAATAAGCACTTCAACTATTCACATAATGTTAGTTGAAGTGCTTTTGTTTTGGCACTATAAGAAAATAAAAAGTCGCTCCTAATTCAGGAACGACTGTCATTGTCTAGGTAAAAAAATAACCACTCTTATAGTGGGTCTGCCTTACTTAAATTTAATTACTCCGCCAGCTGGGCTCGAACCAGCGACATCATGATTAACAGTCATGCGCTCTGCCAACTGAGCTATGGCGGAATGAGATTATAACAACCTGCGCTGAATATCCCTCAAACAACCTCAAAATTGATTCTTATGGTTAAGTCCTCGAACGATTAGTATACGTCCACTACATATGTTGCCTTAATTCCACTTCGTACCTATCTACCTGATTGTCTCTCACTAGAAAAATTCTTAAACACAACGGTTGATGAAATGTTTATAGTAACTGAATAAAGAAATAACAGTTGCATATGCAACTGGTTGTGCTAAAATAAACACGTACTTATTAAGAAGTCGTGTTTATTTTTTTTAACAAATCATTCAAGCATTGTTTTTCTTCACTATTGAGAAATTTAAGACCATTTTCAATTACTTGTTTTTCAAAGGAAAATAATTCTTCATACATATCTAAAGTCTTTTGCGTTGGAAAAAGTTGGTTGAAGTTTTTATTTATAGGATTAGTTTCCTTAACGATATATAGATTTTTCTCTAACTTTTTGATTGCTCTACTTAAAGTTGTTTTATCTACTTGTAGTAAGTCAGCCAAATCAGATTGCGAAAGACCTTCGTTTTCAACTATACGGATTAAGTATAGGAATAAATTATTCTCCAATTGAAACTTTGCCGCAAGTTGATTCATTTCAGTTGTAGATTTACGCGTGATTAACCCTATTCTTCTATATAACGTAATATCAGTATCATTCATGAAAACACTCCTTCGATATATTGAAAGTACATCTATAATTATATATTAACTAAAAAGTAAAGGAAGCGAAAATACTATGTGGAAAGTCAAAACATTGGAAGAATTAAGTAGTTTAGAACTTTTAGAAATTTTACAGCTTAGAATAGATACTTTTGTTGTTGAACAAAATAGAATATATCATGAAGTTGATGATAAAGATAAGATTGCTTATCATATTTTTAATCAAAATAAAGCGTCCAATGCTGTTGAAAGTTATGCTCGAATTATTGCTACTGATGAAGAAGTAGTTATAGGACGTGTTACAACTAATAAAAGCTTACGTGGTTCCGGTCAAGGTAAAGTACTAATGGAACAGGTGATCGAGGTGTGTCAAAAGCATTTCCCAAATATGACTATCAAACTAGAATCACAAAAGCAAGTCGTCCCCTTCTATGAAAAATTAGGTTATAAGTCCCTCGGAGAACCATATATCTTTGAGCAAACACCACATGTTGAAATGTTATATACAGGGGTAATAGCTGAATAAGAAAGTTCTTGTTTAATTATCACAAAGAAGATATGAACTCTAAATTTACATGCTCCCAAGTGGATTTAGGTAAAAAGATATACTAACAGCCCAGTAAACTGAAATTAATCGTTTACCGGGCTTTTGCCTATATAATTAAAGGCAAAGAAAAAGTCGCTCCTAATTCAGGAACGACTGTCATTGTCTAGGTAAAAAAATAACCACTCTCTAAGTGGGGTCTGTCTTACTTTAAAATTAATGACTCCGCCAGCTGGGCTCGAACCAGCGACATCATGATTAACAGTCATGCGCTCTGCCAACTGAGCTATGGCGGAATGAGATTAAACAACCTGCGCGGCAAAGACCTACTCTCGCAGGGACAAAGTCCCAACTACCATCGGCGCTAAGAAGCTTAACTGCTGTGTTCGGCATGGGAACAGGTGTGTCCTTCTTGCCATCATCACCACACAGTTGTCGTATCTC
>JACBXN010000042.1 GCA_015863215.1 Aerococcaceae bacterium DSM 111176 | reverse complement strand
TATGATAAAGAAAAAGCATTAGGACTGCGCCAACAGTACTAATGCAAGATTTTTTTAAAATTTTCACTTTAATTATAACATGGAAGGTGCTTTTTTGCGCCTTTTTTCTATTTCTTTTCAAATAAAAAAACCACTCTTAAGCATTTGCTTGAGAGTGGTTTATAAAACTATTGTTTAAAAGTATCAGGTATGATCTTTTAAATATTGCTCTGCACCAGCTAAATCTAAAATATTATTTAATATGTACTCTACCTTCAAAGCATTTGGTAATAATTGACCATACTTAACATTTGAAAGCCCCACCTTTATTTTATCAGGTCTTTGCATTAGATATGATCTCAATTCACTTTCAGTGACTGAAGAACTCTTCAGTTTATTTATATTGTCTCTAATATCCTGTATCTGAATTGAACCTCCAATTCCAATAGTTACTGTGTCCTTTGCAACCATTTCCAACATAAGTCCTAATGTATTAACTACTTCAGTCCCTCTAAATGGGTATAAAACAAGACCATCTTCTTCAACAACATAATCAAACTTATTAGCGCCACTCACTTTTTTTGATAATATCTTTAATGTCTTTCGCACTTCAGAGTCATAATTATCCCACGCTTTCGGGTTCAGTAAAATTCTTTTCATTTCAATTCTAATTAAATCCGAAACTTTACCCCCTGACCCATAAAAATCTGGCGCAGTCCCTTTCTTAGCAGGTCTAACAAAAACTTTATTAGTATCTACTTCAATTTTCTGAATAGTCCATACTTTTCCAGCTAATAAAATATTATTTCCTTCCTTAGCACTAGGAGAGACCGAAATTTGTCCGATGTTCCGATTTTCATCGACAACTCGGAACATTTTATTTTCTATAAACATACCATAGAATTCATAACCTCTAAGCAATTTTTCTGATTCAGTTCCAACAAAAATATATGGCGGATCAATCTCAATATAATTTTCTTTTATTAGTTCATTAATTAATAGATTGAGCTCTGTTTTGGTCATATCTTTGGCTATTCTTTTCTTATTAATCAAATCCGAAAACTCAGTCAACTTTATTTCTGGATATTCTAATAATAAAGAAATCATTTGATGGGCTAATACATCATAAGGTTTGACTATTTCCCCTTGTTGATCGATTTCTCCTCGTTGATACATTTGAATTGCAGCTAATCCCTGAAGTAAATCCCATTCATGAGTACCTATAAAATTTAGTACACTTTCTTTTGTTCGCCGACCACTTCTCCCTAGCCGCTGAGCCAAGCTTGACACAGAATACGGCGCTCCAAATTGGACTACGCTATCCACTCTTCCAATATCAATTCCTAGTTCTAATGTTGAAGTACAAAAAATGGTAAATAATTCTCCATTGCTTTTTTTGGCAAAATCTTCAACCATGGTTCTATGGTTTTTACTTGTTGAGGCATGATGTGCAAAATAATTCGTGTGCGATTTATTCTTTTTTGCATATTCATTGATATTATATGTTAATTCTTCAACTGTTTCACGACTATTTGGAAATACTAACATTGATTGGTTCTGAGATAATTTAAAAATTGATTGTACTGCTTTTTTACTAACTCCTTTTATGTTGGAAGGGTGATATTCAATGGTCGTTTTCAGCTTATTTTTGTTCTTATCTAATAAAACTAATGTCTCCCGACCGTTGGGAAAGAAATCTTTGCTTTGTTCGTAATCTTTTTGATTTAATGTTGCAGACATGCCTATATAACGAGGTTGATTCTTTGTATAAGCTTCCATTCTTTCAAGCAAAGATTGAAGTTGTATGCCTCGATTTTCACCAATAAAGTTATGAATTTCATCAACTATAACCCACTCAACTCCAGTAAACAATTGTCGTGCATTCTGAGGATTAACACTTAGCATCGCTTCAATTGATTCCGGAGTAATCAATAATATTCCCTCTGGTTTCGTCAGTAACTTCTTTTTTAATGTTTGAGAAGCCTCGCCATGCCAGCTGGTAACTTTGACATCCAAATACTTACATAATTCCGTTACTCGTTTAAATTGATCATTAATCAATGCAATTAATGGAGAAATATATATTATTTTCAACCCAGTACTCCAATCTTGGATATCATTTATACTGGGTAAAAATGCTGCCTCTGTTTTTCCTGAAGCAGTTGGGGCAGCTAGAATCAAATTCGCATTCGTTTTTTGAACATGATGTAAGGAGGCTGCTTGGATTCTCGAAAGCTCTTCCCAGTTTGAATCAAAAATGTATTTCCTAATGGGCATACTCAGAGAATTCAATGCTTCCACGGTTAAAACACCTCAATCTCTGTTTCAATTTCATCATCGGTATCATCTTTATCCTTTTCAACTGGTGTCGGATCATTCCCGAACTTCATATTGATAATTTCCATAACTGAAAATTCTGGATTTTGTCGCGTCAAATGAAGTATTTCTAAGAATTCTTTGATTACTGCTCGTGGAGTTAAAAATTCATCAGCACCAGGTCGATTTAATTGCTCTTCCATATAAAAATGAATATCTTCTAACTTCACATCAGAAGTCGTCTCATGATGTATGTCAAAAATCTCCTTGATTGTTTCTAAAAGGGTGAATATCTCTTCAGAATTCAATGGTCTTAATCGCAAAGCAGTTCTACTCATATTTATCAGTTTAGAATCTAAGTCCCGTTCGCTTCCTAGCCTCCCTTTTAAAGCTCCATAACTCGACATCCCTCGGTATTCATCGAACACAGTCTTTCTAGTTGCTCCAAAATTGACAAAAAGATGAGGTGCATACCCAGTTTTACAATCGTTATAAATGTTTAATATTCTTTCATAGTTCCTCTCTCTTGTAGTAGATCTAGGTAACTTATAAAGATTCACCGCTTCATCAAAATTAACTACCAATCCAGAATATCCCAATCGATTAAATAATTCTGATAAACTTTTCAATGCATCATACCAATTGTCATCATCAATAATTTTATTAATACCTAATTCTTTTTTCGCTTCTGTTTTAGTACGGATATCTCCTTGAATCCATCGCAAAGCTTTTGTTTGTAGCAGCTGATTATTTGTAATTAAACCTTCATAATACTTATTCATTGATTGTCCCATTTCAAATGATAGCCCAGTAGACTCGAATGTTTGGGTAATCTCTAATATTTTGTTTTGAACTAATGCTTTATTATTACTATCGAATAAATCCATTATACTAAGTTCATTTTCATTCGCTACTTGTTGCATTGTGTTGTTAATTGCTTCTTGGAACAATGATTGAATCGCCCCTCCATTTTGTGACGATTTAATCATAAGATTATCAACAATAGCTTGGTATAGAGCCCGAGCTTTTCCATCCGTCGCATAAAATCTTCGAGTAGGTGTTAAATCTACAGTAGAAGAAACAAAGTTCTTTTGAATCGCTAAATTTTCAATCGTTCGAAGCATAAAACTTTTTCCGCTTCCAAAATCACCAACCCAAATCCGCAAGTCGCTTTCACCTGACTCAACGGAGTCCAAGACAGTAACTATTTCTTGGACTTCCTTAGTTCTACCAACTAGTAAATACCTTATTCCTTTAATTGGAACCACACCTGCTTCCAAAGCACGTAATATCTCTCCAGATAACTTTTTTCCGATATTAATAGTCATTATTAACAACTCCTTTCATGTAATCTAAATAATCTTCATTAATAAAAACTAAATTATCTTCTACGATAATAACAGTGTCTTCCACTTCTTCATAAAACGTGTTATTTATATCACTCACAAATGTATTTAAGAAAGTTCCTTTTTCCATCGCATAAACGCTAGCCATCTGATTATCTATCCCCTGACCGTCTATGAGCATATTAATAAATTCAGTTTGCTGTGGATCTATGGTAATTTCAGGTTCTTTCGAAATCTCTAGCGGAGTATCTATATTAATCGGATTCGTTTCTCTGTTATTTGTATTTTCTGATAAATCAATTTCATGATCATCAATTTCTTCCCCGGATTCTATTAGATTAATATATTGAGTAAATACATTCTCTTTTTCAAAGATATCTTCTTGACCATCTAAGAAATCAGACACTATTTTAACTACTGCCTTGTTTTCTTCTCTTGATTTGGAAATTTTTTCAAGATTTAAATCTATTTTTTTGCGTTCTGTTGCAGGAAAAATTACTTCATTATTTACAGTAGTCCTTTCATTAACCTGTCTTTTGTATTGTTCTTTTAATTCATTAAATACCTCAATCGAGATATCATTTTTCAACCTCTGCCATCGACTTTCAATATTTATTGCTGATAATTCACTAACTGATTCTCTTACGATATTTTCGGATATAACCAACAATGAGGTTGCAGTGCGTTTAACGACAGCATTATGTTTACTCTTATCATCAATAAAATTTATCAATTTTGCATTCTTTTTTATAGTTGCATTTTTTTCTAGTTTTAAAAGTTCATTTAATTTATTAACGAATTTTTGAAATTCAATAATAATTGCCCTTCTAAACTTTTCTTTTTCCCAGGCTTTATTACTTCTTTTTTCTGCATAATTTAAAAATTGTTCAGACAGGTCTGAAAATTCAATCTTTTCCCTAATTTCTCCCGTCATATCCCACCATGTTGGGTTCAATCCGTTTGTAGTTAGATTAAAATATTTGTTAGTTTCTGGTAAAGCGAGTGGCAGTTTTTTCAGATCATCCTTTAATTTCTTATCAAACTTATTGAAATAATCGTAACCTAAAAATTCTTGAATTCTTTTCCCATTCGAGTTGTAATAAAATTTATGCTTGGAGTAATGTTCTCTTACCATTGAATATGTGTAATTTTGTATGTACCCTACCAGTTCAGTCCTCTCTGTAGCCCTCATTGATGAAACCCTTTCAATAGCATTATCTTCATCTAAAAATTGTAATAACTCATCAACTATACTCATTGTTGCATCAATTACTTGTGGTGGCTCATCCGGATAGAATGGGGTTAATTGTGTTTTCAGACTTGTAAATTTTGGCTTACTTTTACTCTCAGAAGCTATTATATCCACAAGCTCAGAAGGTTTCGTGTTGGTTATATCTATTATATATCCCAATTTTGTATCATAAGACAGAAACGACTTGTTTTTGGGTTCTGCTTTATCATTAAATATAAAATCTGAACTGTTGTTATTATTAGATTCTGTAACTTCAATTTCACTTCCAACTTTTCGAGACTTTCTCCGTAAGTAGGAATATTTTCCTGCTTTAACCAAATAAACTAGTGAAAGTAAAATATAAAAAAATATTATCAAAATAACTATTCCAATATAATTTTGATTAATATTATATATTGTTATAGAAAATATTAAAATTCCCAGAATATAATCTTTTAAATATATTCGATGCAAGCCATAAGGACCAAAAAATAAAGTCAATATGATAAATACATATTCATTCCTATTTTTGGACTTAATCTCTTCAATAGGAACTATAATTTTCGGAATATACTCTCTCATATTGGCCTCCTAAAATTCATTTATAAATATAATTTTATATCTATTATATCTAAAATATCAATTCTATACCACTTCATTATAACTATAGGGCCAAATACAAAACATAGACAAAATCTTAAGTTGAAATTATCTTTGGATTTTAGATCATTTTAAAAGGGGCTGGGCAAAAAGTCCTTAAAATACAAAAACGGGATTCACAATAAGCATTGTGGAATCCCGTTTTTACTTGATTTCTGTTAAAATGAAAGCCCTCTCATGGTATAATAGAAGTAACTACCCAACCAAAATTCCAAGGAGGAACTTCCATGTATAAACAGTATAACACACCTGAAACCGCATTCGTACTCAATTTAGATTTTGATATCTCTCCCACCCACGATGCTCGCTTCATCAGTCTATTTGTTGATTCGATCCCTGATGCCGAACTGCTTCCTCAAACCTCACACACTGGCCGAC
>JACBXN010000041.1 GCA_015863215.1 Aerococcaceae bacterium DSM 111176 | reverse complement strand
AAACTACGACCTCTATCTATACGAAACAATTATAACTCATTAGAGTTATAGGTTTAAGTCAGCCTTAATTGACAAATACACAAAAGAAAAAGATTAGTCAATTAAGACTAATCATATTATACGAGGATGATGGTTTGTCAGACCTGTTATCACGGTATTCATTTAACGCCTCATAAAATATCTCGTCTAGTTCATCCGGCTCATAATAGATATTAGTATAATAGTCCAAATTTGGCCTTGTAGCTCTGCTAAATTCAATTTCAGCTATATAAGGATAGTGATCATAAATATATTTAATATCATCTTGCACACCAGATGCAGTAACAGCTTGGACAATTTGCGTTGGTTCCTGCAGTATATTGTGTATGTCTTCTAGTTCAATATAATACCCACCGTCATTAGGAAATCCATACTTTTCAGGTATTAAAGGAGCCAGATCAACATATCGTTCGACAAACGATTCATCATCTTCAACTGGATTCGACTCGTATTTTGAAATGACTGAAGCGGCAGCTCTTTCTGCTTCTTTAGACCCAGCAGGCGTATTCATGGAGCGCTCAATTGACCATCCAACATAAAAGTAAAACATTAAAGGAGATAATAAGATTAATAGAATTAAACCCAAGCATCCCCAAAGTCGTTTCTTCTTATTTTTATCCTCCATATCTTCCCACCTTTATCAGATATTAGACAAATAACCCATCCTTAATTTAGGACGGGTTGTATTCAATTTCTTGCCATTCATTTAAATAATTTGGATAATTTGTGTCTAAAGTTTCAATCGGAAAATTCTTCAAAGATTCTTCCGCTATATTAGTTTCCTCGTCTACATTAATTGTTGCTTCAAGTCTAAAGTATTCATTTCCATTATAAACTTTCCAATAAACAGTCAGTAAATCGGAGTCGCCTTCTTTATATTGAATATAATAAGGTTCTCCATCAATTGAATCATTAATTTCTGCGATAGTCTCACCTATTTGAAATAAATTGTAACCTTTAGTATTACTATTTCGCATTAAATGAGACAGATAGGGGTCAACTTCAGCAGAAGCCGTTTCCCGCGTTCGACTAATTTCAAACTTAGGATTATTCATGTTACCAATTTCAATAATTTCTGGGTAATAATTAAAAATGGATTCATTTGTCGGCATCGATAATTCTTCTTCACTATTAATATCTTGGCTACTTAAATAATAAACAGTGACTCGGTACTGATCTTTCAGAACCGTAGTTTGTCTTATTTTACTAGGAATGACTTGTTCAGCCAGAATATTTAAATCTGCTTGATCATTTTGACGGAAATCATTGATTGCCTGATAAAATAGATTATCCAATTCTTCTGGTTCATAATAAGTCTCTGTATAGTAATCTAAATGCGCACGGTCCGAGTTACCTTTATCAAATGATGCTATATAGGGAAAGTAATCATAGCTATGGATATAATCGTCTCTGGAATCTTCTTCAAAAACAGCTTTATAAACAGTAGTTGGTTCACCTAACAAATTATAGATATCTTCAATCTCAATATAAGGATCGATATCGTGTGGGAAACCATTAACTTCTACTGTTTGAGGAGCTAAATCAATAAAAAATTCGAGAAATGTTTCATCATTATCGATCGAAATATTGTCGTATTTAGTAAGAAATGACCGACCTTCTCTACTAACATCGTCTTTATCAGGATAAGTACTCACAATTAATCCAAAGAAAATCCATGGTCCATAAATGAAAGCAACCGGAAGAAGAAGGACAATAACAATGACACCTATGATACACCCCCAACGTGTTTTCTTTTTCTTAGGTTCCATCTTGTCCTCCTTGTCCGGTTATAACTCCTCTTGAATATTAAAGTAATAATTAGGTACTATTTCAATCAATGAATTTAACATAATGGTCGTAAAACCTTGTTCTATGGCCTCATCAAAATTTGTTGGGATACCAGAATAAATATAATCATCATAAATGACTAAACTGGCTGCGCCACCATAAGTTTCATGATTTGATTCAATTTCGGTCATTGGAAAACCTAGTCCATAATAAAACTCATCATCAGATTTAACTTGACCTAATGCATAGATTTCGAATTCTTGGTAATCGGTTAAATCTGTAACCGCTGCTTCTTCTCTTAATAAAGAAATAACGTCCTCTTGAGGAAATGAGTTATAAGTATGGAAGGATAATGAAAGTGATGTTATTCCTGAGTAAACCAGTTTATCATCAAAGAAATACATATCGATCATAGCCCAGTCTTCTAATTCGCGCTCTGGATGCAAGTCACCTTCTGGTGCTTTATAAACAAAACTGATCAAAGAATAACCATCTTCATAAATATTATTAAACGGTTCGATGGGATCATAACTGGGAGTAAAATCCCTTAATACGTCTAAATATGTTGTTACACCGGACTCTTCCATTGTCGTTAAATCAAAGAAATCATATTCACTGATTTGTTGGTAATCCTCCCAAGCTAGTTGTAACATGACATTATCTTGACCAAATTCTTCCATCATTTCAGCAAGAGTTGGCGTTATAAAGGTATGATCATATTTCAAGGTCGTTGAAAATAAATCTGCACCAGCTAGATTATCTTCCGCTTTTACTGGCACAACTGAGAAAATAAATAATACACTCATGAGGATTAAACAATACTTTTTCATACTGAAGCTCCTTTTTGGTGCTTTTAGAGAGTGACTAAATTATTTGGGACAATATTTGTTAATCCGATGAATGTGACAGTGGTGTAGCTATAAGTCATGATATCCTGTGATCCAGCAGTGTATGAAGATAGGATTGTGTCGTCAACAACATCTAGTACTGCGACTGAACCGAAGGCTTCGTCTTCTGTCATTGGTGTAACTGGGAATGCAAGGCCGTGGTGGAATTCACCGTCTGCAAGCACTTGCCCGATACCGTTAATTTCAAAAGGTTCAAGCGTCGCAAGCTCGGATACTTCGTCGGTAGCCTGCGATAAAGTGTCGATATCTTGGATATCCGTTTTATTATGGTCCGCAAATTCAAATGACATAGTTGACACACCCGAGTAGATTAATAAATCTCCAGCAAAGTAAAATTCAATTTGCGCCCAGTCTTCGATGCCTCGTTCAGGATGGAAATCTCCTTCTTCCGCTTGGTAAAGGAAGTTAATCACACTTAATTCACCCTCATAATATTCATCCGTCACAACAACTTCTTCACTGGTTGCAAAATTTTCTAAAACTTCTTGGTAAGTCGTTACACCTGTAGGATCCATAACTGTTAAATCGTAAAAGGTATAATCTGCCACCTGTTGGTAATCTTCCCAAGCAATATCCAATTTGGTATTATCTTGACGATTTTCTTCAAATAATGTAAGAAGATCAGCCGGGATAAAGTCTGTCTTTTCATCAGTTGGTGTTTCCTCATCTTGTGAATCTGATGTTTCAGATTCAGACGACTCTTCAGTAGAAATTTCCTCTTCTGACGACGTAATTGTTTCTGATTCATTTGTTTCAGATGTTTCTTCTGATTCTTCTGATTCTTCTGTTTCGCTTGATTCTGATGAACTTGATTCTGGTTCAACGTTACTATCAGCTGATTCACTTGTATTAGTATTGTTAAATAAATCAGCTCCTGCTTGAGCAGCTATAGGTAACGTGCTTTGTGAAAATAAGGCGAGTAAACTTAATGATGTTAATAATTTCTTCATAATAATCTCCTTTACTATGGGGAAGCGCTAACAATTATAGTTATATTTTATCATATTAAATATAATTACTCCCCTAATAGGCACTAAAATGACTATATTGAGCAACTCAGCGTTGAAATTTGATATTTAGAGTAAAAAAATAACCAGCCGAAGCTGGTTAGTTAAAGTAATTATTGAACGTTTGCTGCTTGTAAACCACGGTCGCCTTCTTCAATATCGAAAGTAACTTCTTGGCCTTCTTCTAATGATTTGTAACCTTCTTTTTGGATTGCTGAGAAGTGTACGAATACATCTTCACCGTTTTCTTGAGCGATAAATCCAAAACCTTTTTCAGCGTTAAACCATTTTACAGTACCTTTATTCATAAATGAATCCTCCTTGTGCTTTTGCACGAAATAATATTTTGCAGTTGTTAATTGTTGAATCTAAAAGGATTTAAATATGAATTAAACACTTAAAAATTGTTACTAATAACTTACTACCCTTTACATATTACACTACTTGAAAATTAAGTCAAGCTATTTTCAAAAAGAATTGATATTATTAAGAATAAAACGTTTTTCAAGTTATAATAATGGCGGTTTATTTACTATTAAGTATCCTTCCAATGGTTCCAATCGTATTATATGTGACAGCAATATGATACAATAATTCTAATACTAAAATCAAGGAGCCAATATGAAAGTTATATATCAAGACAATCATTTATTCATTGTCGAAAAACAACCGAACCAACTTGTCCAAGGAGACGCGACATCAGATAAAGACTTATTAACTGAAGGTAAAGAATTTATAAAAACTCAAGATAATAAACCAGGAAATGTATTCCTAGGCCTTGTCCACCGTTTAGATAGACCTGTTGGCGGAGCGATTGTTTTTGCCAAAACATCCAAAGCAGCTTCTCGTTTATCGGATCAATTGCGCCATCATGCAATTACACGTAAATATTTAGCAATTACAGATGGTTCTATCAATCAAGAATCTGGAAAATTAACTGATTATTTATACAAAGACCGCAGTAAAAACCAATCTTACGTGGTGGATAGTAGCCACAAGGAAGCTAAAAAAGCGATTCTCAATTACCGTGTTTTAGCAACTGAAAATAATTTATCTTTACTTGAAGTTGAATTAGAAACAGGTCGACCTCATCAAATCCGAGTACAGTTGTCTCATGCTGGTATGCCGATCGTTGGTGACCAGAAATATCATCCAAATCCAGTTGTTGGTCAACAAATTGCTCTTTGGGCTTATACTCTTGGATTAGACCACCCTACCTTAAAAGAATCTATGGCATTCACTTCATTACCAAACGCGAACGAGTACCCGTGGAATACATTTAAAGAATTATTAAAGAATGTAGAGAAATAGAGAGCTATTTTCACAACTTATAAATATCGAAGTAAAAATTAACCGCATACCATCACTGTTTATTAGCAATGGTAGTATGCGGTTTTCATTTCAATTTATTCAAATGTATTCAAATCGTAGATACTTATTTCATTCATAATTCCATTTTTTTCCTAAAAATTACGGATTGCATCGTTTACAAGGAACGTAGCCTTGGTTAATGATTGTGTCACGGTCGTCCAAGAAAACTTTGTTCTTCTCTGACATTTGATCTACACTACTGCAGTGAGAATGATGGAATTTCCCTGTATTTGCGTTAGCGACATAAGAAGTGGTGACTACTTCTTCAGGCTCTGCTGGCGTTTGGGGAACTGCCGGAACGATAGCAGCAACTTCTTCTTGAGTATCTACTCCTAATATTCCATCACGGTTGTATGAATAGTATAAATTTGCTCCGGGATATTTCACTTGATAGTTATAGTTAGTCGTTTGTTCAAGCATTTCAGTTGCAGAACTTTGTCCGGTTGCATAATTTATCGAAATATTATCCTGGCGATTTGGAACGTAAATATTAAATGATAGCGATTCGCCATTATCTTCAATTGAGAATCCTTCCATGAAAACACCTGAAGCGAGTAAATTATCTCCTTCAAAATAAGGTGTCACACGGTAGCGAACAGTCTCGCCTTCCTCAACAACCATCGCGACAAAATTTTCAAAAGGCACCATTCCCTCTTGATTAAACGCTGTTGTACCAGTCATCAGATTTAGATTAGGTATCCCATCTCCAATTAACTGGTGACCGATTAAATGACTGCGATTATATAAATAATTGCCGTCCCATTCAGATTGTTGCCATCCAGTAGGTTGAATTGAACTATTGTTTCCTCTGGGTTCTGCTGGCATTAAATCAGTCGTTAAAACCGCATTAGCTGGCCCCACTCGACCTAACTCATCCAATTTTGTAAATTCAATCCATGGATCGGTTTGAGTGATATCCTCATTTGTAAAATATGGGGTATTATTATTAATCTCAATATATAATTCAGTTTCAGGCACCACGGGTGCTTTATCCGGCATTTTAGTAGAAACTGAAAAACCAGCAGCATCAATTAATTGATCTTGTGCTAGAATTAACTGAGGCTGAATTAAAGTAATCAGCGTAAATATGATTACACTCAACTTTTTCAAAAACGTCAATTTTATCCCTCTCTCTTTATTATTCTTATTATTATACCACAATATTTTAACAACAACTGTTTATATTTATTGTATAAATCAAAATAACATTATGTTATGCTTATTAAAATACTACCTTTAAGCCAGCTATAAAGATGTCAAGAAATAATTGATATATTTAGATGAATTGGCTTGAGAACTTTTGGAGGGGGATGTTAATTTAGGGCATCACAAATAAGCTTATAATAAAGCGTAAAAAAATTATTGA
>JACBXN010000040.1 GCA_015863215.1 Aerococcaceae bacterium DSM 111176 | reverse complement strand
AATGGTCTTTGTTTATAGTCAGAAGACACTGACTGTCTCGAATTATTGAATTCGGGTTGTGTTATTCATCGAATTGATGAATCCCTACACAATTTGGTGTTTGTCTTTGTTCAGTTTTCAATGAGCTGCGTTGCTTTGTTGGCAACCTCTATATATTACCAAAGTCACGCTCGGTTGTCAACAAGTATTTCCAACTTATTTTCACCAGCTGTTCGTTTGGTGCGTTGTCTCAATTGACAACTTTTATATCTTACCTGATTTGCGATTCCTTGTCAATACTTTTTACAAATTATTTTCAAGTTCATTTCGTTTGTGTTTCAATCAGGCGTTGTCTTCAGCGACAACTTTTATATCATACTTGATTCAAATTGACTTGTCAACATTTATTTGAAAATGTTTTAAATCAGTTCTGATCAAGTTCGTTGTCTCAAATAACAACTTCTAAATGATACCATCTTACAGAATGTTTTGTCAACAACTTTTTTAACAAAGTGTTGATTTTCATTCCCAAGATGTAAGCGCTAAACCCGTTGGGGTGTCAGCATTTAATATAATATCACCTCTCGACCTTTGGGTCAAGTACTTTTTGAAATGTTTTTGAAACATTTCAAAAGTTGTTTCGGTGTTTGTCGCTTTCAGCAACGAGAACTAATATAACATGGTTCTGGTGATGCTGTCAAGAATGTTTTGCATTAATTATTTAATTCATTAATACGTCCGCTTGCGGCGACAAGAAATAATATACCACGATTTACACATTATAGTCAATAACAAAATACAAAAACAGCGCTCAATTTATCACTGAGCGCTGTTTCTTCTATATAATGTATTAAATTAATCGTTTAAGCGATCATTAAGTTCTTTAGACAGCTCTTCGAATCCTGGTTTACCTAATAGTGCAAACATATTACGTTTGTAAGCTTCAACCCCTGGTTGGTCAAATGGATTAACACCATTTAAGTATCCTGAAACCCCTACTGCAATTTCAAAGAAGTAAATTAATTCTCCTAATGAACGTTCATCTAATGCATCAATTCCAATTAATAAGTTTGGTACATTACCATCTGTATGCGCTAGTAATGTTCCTTTGTAAGCTTGAGTATTAACAAAATCAACTGTCTTACCTTCTAAATACTTCAATCCATCTAAATCTTCTTCTAATGAAGGGATTTCTAAATTGTAACGTGGATTATCTATTTTAATTACTGTATTAAAGATATTACGGTTACCATCTTGGATTGTTTGTCCTATTGAATGGAGGTCAGTTGAGAAGTTTGCTGAAGCTGGATAAATCCCTTTTTGGTCTTTCCCTTCAGATTCTCCATATAATTGTTTCCACCATTCAGAGAAATATGCCATTGCCGGTTCATAATTCACTAATATTTCAATATCTTTTCCTTTGCGGTGTAAGATATTACGGATTGCTGCATATTGATACGCTAGATTTTCTTCAATTTTTGAACTGCTATAAGCTTGCATTGCATCTGCAGCTCCAGCCATCAATTCATCAATATCGTTTCCAGCAACTGCAATAGGTAATAACCCTACAGCTGTTAAAACAGTGAAACGTCCTCCGATACCATCTGGAATCGTAAATGTTTCGTATCCCATTTCATTAGCTTCAGATTTTAACGCACCTTTAGCTTGGTCAGTTGTAGCATAAATACGTTTTACAGCTTCTTCTTCACCGTATTTAGCGATTAACTTCTCTTTTAATATACGAAAAGCGATAGCAGGTTCTGTAGTAGTACCTGATTTTGAGATCATGTTAATTGAAAAGTCACGGTCGCCGATCATTTCAATTAATTCAAATAAATAAGTTGAACTAATGCTATTACCAGCAAACACAACAAGTGGGTTGCCTTTTTCTCCAGCGTTACGAGAGTAGAATGAACCATTTAAAAATTCAATTGCTGCTCGAGCTCCTAGATATGATCCCCCAATACCAATTACAACTAAGATATCAGAATCTTGACGGATTTTCTCTGATGCTTTTTTAATTCTATCGAATTCTTCTTTATCATAATCAACTGGCCAAGTAATCCAATCAGTAAAATCGTTACCTGGTCCTGTTCCTTCATGTAATTGATTATGTGCTAATTCAACATATGGTGCTAGATATTCTAGTTCATGCTCTTGGAAAAACGGTAATGCTTTTTTATAATCAAATGTTAATTTTGTCATAATTTCACTCCTCATTATGTAGGAATATGATCCTCATCATATTCTATGTCCTTTAGACCATTTTCAATCATTTTAGGTAATGCTTTTTCTAACGTTTTAAATCCAATATTTGATTTATTATATCGCTTTTTGTATCTGATTTTAGCTGGAAATGGTGGAGTATTCAAACTTTCTAAAGCTCTTAAAGACAGACTGATTTTCTTACTATATTCATCTACATCAATAACAATCACGCGAAGTTTTTCTCCGACTTTGATGAAATTTTCGATGTTTGACACATAGCCATGTTTGCATTCAGAGATATGAATGAGTCCTTGTAGCTCGTCATCTAATTGGACAAAAACCCCATAAGATTGAACACCTGTTACAATTCCATCTACAATATCGCCGATTTTATATTTTTTTGTCTTTGCCATTGAATCCTCCAAAAAGTAAAAATTACTCAACTACAGTAATTGATTCAATGATGATATCCTCATCTGGTTTATCTGAAGCGTTAACTTTAACACTCTCAATAGCTTCAACAGTGTCCATTCCTTCGACAACATGACCAAATACTGTATGACGGTGGTCTAACCAAGGTGTTCCACCTTGTTCTGTATACGCTTGGATTATTTCCTCTGGATATCCTGCTTGTTCCATCTGTCCAACCATATTCGCTGGTACATTACTATTCGTTACGATGAAGAACTGGCTTCCATTTGTGTTTGGTCCAGCATTCGCCATTGATAACGCACCACGGATATTAAATACGTTAGTTGAAAATTCGTCTTGGAACGAACCTCCGTAAATACTCTCGCCACCCATACCTGTTCCTGTTGGGTCACCGCCTTGGATCATAAAGTCTTTGATAACACGGTGGAAAATAATTCCATCATAGTAACCATTTTTGGCTAAATCTACAAAGTTCTTAACTGTTAAAGGCGCCTCCTCTTCAAAAAGGGCAAGCTTAATGTCTCCTTTATTAGTATGTAAAATTACAGCTATGTCTTCATTCGTTAAATTTAATTGTGAATAATTTGTCATAGTGCACTCCTTTCTTTTCTATTAAGTATATTCTAACATTTATTCACCTTTTAACAAATACTTAATGCCTTTCTTAGAAGTTTTTGTTATGATTATGATTGTAAATAATTTTTTTATTATCATAAAGGAGCATTGTATGAATCAAATCCTAATAATCTCACTGGCGGCCATTATCTTCACTCAGGTCATCAAGTTTCCAATTGCTTACTTTTTCAATAGAAAGAGTGCGAAGGTGAATATAATCACTTCAACCGGTGGCATGCCTAGTTCGCATTCGGCAGCCGTGAGCAGTTTAATTTCATCACTCATTTTTGAATATGGATTCAATTCTCCTCTAGTTGCAATCGCTACTATCTTTGGTGTGATTATTATGTTTGACTCGATGGGTGTTCGTCGTCAAAGCGGTGAACAGGGAATTGTTCTTGATGAATTAGTTAAACATTATATTAAGTTACATAACGATGAGTTGGATATCACTGTTTCAGAAAAGGATGAAGATATTAATCCAGCAATCCTAGATACTGACTTATCTGCTTACCACCAAATGATCGTCAAAAAGTATCTAGGTCACAAACCAAGTGAAGTAATTATTGGTACTTTAACGGGTATGTTAGTATCAACTTTCTTCACATACGTTGTATTTTAACAACGAACGAAAGGATTTATATTATGCAAACAGAACGGAATATCTATGATATTACAATTATCGGGGGTGGTCCGACTGGTTTGTTCGCTGCTTATTACGCTAGTCTACGTGAAGCAAAAGTTAAATTAATTGAAAGCTTAAAGGAATTAGGTGGACAACCTGCTCACTTGTTTCCTGAGAAACTTATACACGACATTCCAGGGCACCCTCAAATATCAGGAGCTCAACTTACTCAAAATTTGATCCTTCAATCAAAGAGTCATAAACCGACGTTTGTCGTCGGCGAGGAAGCTCAAACTGTTGAGGAAGCATATGAACAGGATGGTTCTAAATATTATATTTTAAGGACTGACAAACACACACATTTTACCAGAACAATTATAATTGCCACTGGAAATGGTGCTTTTAGCCCGAGACAACTTACTTTATCAGAGGCAAGTCAATATGAAAATCATACTCTACATTATTTTGTTCCAGAACTTCAAAAATTTAATAATAAAACGGTAGCTATTTGCGGCGGAGGTGATTCAGCAATCGATTGGGCTTTAATGCTTGAATCAATTGCTAAACGTGTTTACCTTATTCACCGTCGTCCAAATTTCAGAGCTCACGAGAGTTCCATTCGAGCAGTAAAGAATTCTTCAATTGAAATTTTAACACCGTACGTTCCTTCAGCGATTGAAGGCGATGGGAAGAAAGTTTCTCGGTTAGTGATTAATAAAAACCGCACCGAAGAGTTTAAAGAGTTAGACGTCGATGAAATTATTGTTAGCTACGGATTCACCTCTAGCTTTGGTGAAATGCGCCATTGGGATCTTAATATGGCTCGCGGAGCATTTGAAGTTGACCATAAATTTTTTGAAACGAATCGACCGGGTATTTTTGCAATTGGTGACAGTTGTTATTACGAAGGTAAAATTAAACTTATTGCAAGTGGTTTTGGTGAAGCACCGCAAGCAGTGAATGGCGCTCTATTACATATTAACCCGGATGCAAACATTGCCCCAATACATAGTACGAAGCTATAGACACAAGATAGGAGATTATCATGACAGCTGAACAATCATTTATTAAAGATAGTATTTTACATGATCACGCAATTAGCTTGCTAAAACAACGTGGTGTTAAATTAAAAGATATTGCTGAAATTGTCTTTGATTTACAAAAAGTTTATATCGACGATTTAACAATGGAAGAATGTATTAAAAGCGTTAAAAAAGTGCTTAAAAAACGTGAAGTACAAAATGCAGTAATCACAGGGATTGAAATTGATATTGCAGCAGAGAATGGAGCATTTTCTGATGTGTTATCTGATTTACTGATGCGTGATGAAGGTTTATATGGTATTGATGAAATCTTAGTATTGTCGATCGTAAATGTATATGGTTCAATTGGTTTAACAAACTTTGGTTATGTCGATAAATTAAAACCAGGGATTGTTGGTAAATTGAATGACGAAAAGTCAGAATCTTGTAACACTTATATCGATGATGTTGTTGGTGCCCTAGCTGCTGCTGCTGCAAGTCGTATTGCACACGCACAACCAGCGAGAGACTCAATCAACGCTAATCCTAATCCAGAAAAATCATACCATAGTTCACATTAATTAAAAAAATGGGGCTGGGCAAAAAGTCTCAAATAAACAACCGGCGAACTCAAAACCAATAGAGTTCGCTGGTTGTTTTTATGCGTTGAATTTTTTGAAGTGTTTTCCCTCATTTTAACGGCACCACTTCGGATCATTTCTGCTAATTTCATGAGGTTCATGGTCATTAAGAGGATTCCGAGGTCATTTCTAACCCCGTTTTCTCCTCTTACATGCGTTCTGCGCACACCAAAGTTACGCTTCATTCGGCCGAAAACAGTCTCAACATCTATTTTCCGTTGAGCATATTTTTGACTGCCTGATTCGCTAGCTAATGTTTCTTTGGCCTGAGCCTTTAACGATTCCCAAACAGGATTGACACTCGTTGTTCGTTGGTTCCCCTTTTCCGTTAAGGCGAGTGCGTCTAGTTCGGGTGTCTCTTGAGCTTTGTCTGCCGTATATAATTTAAAGTCACGTGTAAAACCGTTCTTATCCGTTCGCTGAGTGTAGCGGTTAAAACTAAATTGAACACCGTGGTGATCAACGTAACAGTCTAGCTCTTCATCGTAGTGCCAATTTTCACGTCGAGTGGGATCATTTTTAAATGCTTTCTTTTGTTCTTTATAATGCATGCCATAAGCAATGACGGCATCTTTCTCCAATTCATCTACCACATAAGCATAATTTTCTTCGCTCCCATAGCCCGCATCCGCTACAATACTTGAAAACAAGTTTAATGTCGCAATCGATTCGAGGAATGGTCGAAGTGTTCGCGAGTCACTGGGATTAGGGAAGATGCCATACCCAATCACAAACTGATTATTTGTCCCAATTTGTAAGTTATAACCGGGTTTCAGTACGCGATTTTTCATGGCGTCTTCTTTCATACACATGAATGTGGCATCTTTATCGGTTTTAGAAAAACTGTTCCGTCCCTCGGTCGTACATTGTTTTGATGTTTTCATCTAATTTCGCCTCGTAACGTTCCACTGCTCTACGCCAGACAAACGAATAGCGGTTCGCATCGGCTTCGACTTTTGTGCCGTCGATATATAAAGCGTCATCC
>JACBXN010000039.1 GCA_015863215.1 Aerococcaceae bacterium DSM 111176 | reverse complement strand
ATATTTTGACACATACAAAATACGGCGCAACCATCGGAGAAACGACAATTGCGCAGAAACTATTATATTCAAAAACAGGAATTAGTTATCCAGAGTAACCATCATGTCACGATAACGGGAGTTTAGGTAAAGATGCAGGTGTGATTGAATAGTAGTTTCTCTTCTATACTATGAATGAATTTCCAGCCATTCCTTAATCTTTTGATTAAATAATGGTGATTGTTGAATTGGCCATTGATGTTCAGCATTTGGAATGATTTCACTTGACGCAGATGGTATTGTTTGAGGAATAACCGACAAGCTCTGTTTAATGGTATCTGTTTCCTTTTCTCCGCATACAATTTTAATTGGCGTTAAGATATGTTCGTATGTTAAATCAAAATTGAATGACATTATCTCTAAACCAATTTTAGACACACTGTTGGTGGATAGTTTTTGGGCATTATCTTTAAAGTCAGCGTGTTTTTCAGGAGGGATATTATAGTCCTTAATCATTTTTTGTAGCGTTTTTTCTTGATTTAGCATATGTATGTAATATTGTTTAATTAATGGCATTAGCCATTTGCCTTTCATTGGTTTGACAGTAATTCCAGAAATATAAGCACTTAGTAGATTTTCAGGATAATACTTAGCAAAATCCAGCGTTACATGCCCTCCAAGAGAGACGCCTATCATATGTACAGATTTATCTCGTATTATTTGATGTTTAATTTGATGAAAAGTGTCTTTTAACGAGATCCAAGGAACATCTTGACTACCACCATGTCCAGGTAAATCGATTAAAATAATATGATAATTATCAAAATACTCAGTTTGTTTCCACCACACCCAAGATGATGTAGCTAATCCATGAATGAAAACGAGGGTTGTAAGTTCTGGGTTACCGTATTCCTCAAAATCTAACATCATATCTCTCCTTTTTAAATTTTACTTCTATTTATTAACAATTATAACAAAACCATATTAAAGTGTTTATTTAAAAATATATATTGAAATGGATGTATTAATATTGAATAATAGATATAGTAAATAATTCAAGGATTGAGGTTGGATAGATGAAAGCATTAAGACAAATAGTATTGTTTACCATGGCTTTAATATTGATGTTGGTAACTTTGAATATAGATTTGGGAATTAATCTTGTGGTTTCTGCTAATGATAATGTATTAACAGAAAATCAATCGGTGGTACGCCCTGCTGCTGCGGTAGGAACAAGCTTAACAGCGCAAGAGTATAACCGTACATTACAGTTGTTGACAGCAGATGATTTAGCTATAGATGATATTATGTTAGTTGATGGTGCGGTATTAGATCAGTATTTAAATTATGGTGCGGATGCAAATACTATAGTAATCTCAAGTGCAGCAATCTTTCCAAATGAAAATGGTTTAGAAATCGAAATTATCACACCGACTAATATTCAATCAATTAGTCAAACGACATATCACAATGCAGCTTTAACTGCAGGTGCTAACAATATGACAATTAAAATTGCTGCCGTTAAACCCGTTACCGGTGAAGGTGCTTTGGCTGCTGTATATGCTTTGTTAGAAAAGGTCGGCTATCAATTAGATGAGAATGATATCGGTGTTGCTGAAGATGAAATTCAAATTATTATTTGGCTTCAAGAGAATTTTGGTCTAACTGAGGAACAAGCGAATGCTTTTATACGTGAATTAAAAAGACTCGTTAGTGAACGTCTACAGAATCAAGAAACAATTAATGAGGATGAAATTAGAGAAATAGTTCTAGATGTATGTAGTCAATTTAATATAGATCCAACTGAAGATCAGTTACTATATATTATTAACTTTGCTATCGCTTATAGTGGAACGCGTTTTGCTAATTCAGAAGATGCAACAGATACTTTAAAGCTCCATAATGAAATAGATTTTGAGGGTGAATGGATTCATTTGATACCTCCAATGTCTAACTGGACCCATCAAGATTTACTAAATTTGGAAAATCCTGAAGTTTACCGTGATGAAACGATGTACCATCCAATTATTCCAGCGATGTTTGATCGTTACTTTTCAGTAGTGAAAGAAGATAATGCAATGGGTATGCCTCATATATTAGGCCATACTTTTATTGTAGAGGCGATGCAACCGGATTTTTCACAAGCAGAAGGAGCGGCGTTAAATCGATTAAGAACTTATATTTACTATCATTCAATGTACCGTGAGCCTGAACGTCAAAGCTATGCGATAAATGGATCTGTTACTCCAGTGATCGATGATTGGACAGCCCAAACGATTAGTATGGAAGATATGCTAATCAATGATCCTCATTCTTTTGATTTAAATCAGCGGATGGGAAATGCGACAGGTATGGCTTATCAATCATATGCAGATGGTGTTGTTGGTCCAATTACAGGAAATTCTTCGAATAATGCTGATTATCAGGTAACTTATCGAAATCCTTTAGGTGCGGTATCTGTTAGTCATATAGCTGACTACCATATGGATAGCCATAATAATCGTTTTTATGAGTTTGATATGCTTTCAAATCAAGAAACTGAAATTCCAGCAAATTATGATTTCACAGTAGATTATGGGGTAGCAGTTGAGAATAATTATCAATCTCCAGTAACTGGTGAAAATGACATAAATAATCCCGAAGGACCTGTTGAAGATGGTGAACCTTCAATAGCAGACTTACAAAGTATTGACTATTCTGTCAATTACGATAGTAATAACCATCCAATTATTGGTGCATTTTACCAACGATTTGCTGAAATAATCAATGGTATTGGTCATTATGAAGACTATCATTACAATATAAGTCAATTAATTAGCCACACTTATTTATTTGAGGCGATGCAGGGCGGTGTCAGCGATCAAGATAGTCAGGCGTTAGGAACTTTACGTGAGTATATTATGACAGCGAATGATCTGCTGGAAGGTGACCGAGTCGCTTTATTATCTGAAAGAAATATGACGAATTATCCTAATACCTTTAATCAGTATTGGCAAGAACAAATTAACATATTTGAGAATCTGATTGTTAACCAAGCTAATGTAGCAACTGAACAACAACAAATTGCTATCTATAGTGGACTTGATCCTCATATCTTTGCTTATCAAGTAGGGGAAGTGTCTGATTACCTTGTGATGGAGTTAGGTTTAGCTTATTACGGTGATATTTTCCGTAGCTTCAATTATTATCCTGAAACAGGTCAAGTAGAACGATTAGGGATTATGCCAGGAAATAATCAGATATTATCTCAACCGTTTGATTTTGAAGGTCAGTATGGAGTGAGAGTGGATAATAACTTTAGTGGATATGGTAGTGAGACGCCAGTTGAGGACTTTTCATCAGAAGAAGATACCCAGAGTAATACAAGTCAGACTGAACAGCCAGTTATAGAGGAGCCGAGTCAGCCAGTCCCATCAAATGTTGCAATTAATTTGAATGAACTGTATGACAATACACTATGGGGATACCGCGAAAATATATGGGTTCCAGTAATTATTGAAAATAATGGGGAAATAAACTTTCCAAAGGACGATAATATACATGGTAACTACGATGAAGATACTGTTTATTTGTATGAAATTTACAATAATGATGAAAAAGTAATCTCAGTCAGTCGAGGAGATGGGACTGAAATTGTAGATCAAGTTCCTGTAGTAACTACGATCATTCCAACCCAATTATTACAAGGAAATCTTGATCATTATCTGAATGAAGAAATGTATTTATATTATAACTATAATGGCGAACTTGCTATTGCTATTAAAGATTATGAGGGGATATATGGTGACGAAAATCTTTATCTCGAATATATTTTAGAAACAAGTAATTTATAAATAAGTAATTTATAAAGAAAATCTTAAAACGAGGTGCAATCGTGAAGAAGTTTAAGTGGTTTATATTATTGATAATGGTGAGTCAATTGATGCTTACAGGTGTTTTTGATAGCCTAGTTGTAGCTGATACTGGGGAAGAGAGTAACCAAATAGTTCTAGAGGCTTATCAAGATGTGATTGATGAAGTTTACGATACTCAACTTAAGACCATTATTGAATATAATTATCCTACACCATTTTATTATGCTCTTTATGATGTTGATCAAAATGGTGTAGAAGAATTACTGTTAACTGAAGGAGGTTTAGTAAAGTCAATTTATACTTATGATCAAGCTACTGATCAAGTAGTTTATTTAGAAGATGCTTCAGGACACTTTACTGTTAGGGATGTAATTATAGTTTCTAATGATGGTTATATTTACCAAGAACTTGTAGGTGGTGCATCGCTTAGTGAATATCGAACGTATCGTATCGCGTTGGACGGTGTTTCAACGGAATTAATTGGACATTATGTGTTTGATTTGAATGAAAATGAAGCATATCCTTATTATGAAGTTGATAATCCAAGTCAACGTTATACTGCAGATGAGTTTTCAGAAGCAATAAATCATCGTTGGACTAGAGGGTCACAAGCAGATGTCACTGAATATACTCTTTATCCAATCACGACATCAATTGTAATGACTCAAAATCCGTCACCGGTAGTAATTGATTTAACGGAATTAGAGTCAATTCGTTATCGAGGCAGCAGAATTGGTGAATCTGTAAGTATTACATTTGATACGAATGGGCAAATAATTTTCACAGCAATGGATGATAATGTCTTCTTATATGATGTGTATGATATTCAAGAGAAAGAAATTACTGTTTCTAGAAGTGATGGTACAGAGTTGGAAGATCAAGTTTCAGTAATAACTGCTTTATTGCCTACTGAAATGACGGCAGGTTATCTTGAATATTACCTGAATGAAGAGATATATTTATATTATAACTTTAATGGACAATTATCTTTGGCGGTGAAAGATTTTCAAAATATACTGTTTGGCGAGGGTGATGATGGGGTTTATTTAGAATTTATTCTTGAGGCAGATAGTCAATAGAATAATTGTAACTAGGAGGACTAACTGTGAAACAATTAAAACAAATCATACTATTTATGATTTTAAGTTTATTAGTTATTTTAAGTGTGTCTATTGATGATGTATCCGCTGAAACTGGAAATGCAAGTGAACAAACAGATTACGAGAGTTTTATTCAACTCTATAATGAAAATCCTTGGACGATAGTAGATGTTCAGTCGCTTGCGTATCCCGAAGGTGTAAATTCAGCGAATTACCATCCTATTATTAAAGTGTTATTTGATGAATTTTTTCAAATTATAAAGCAAGATAATTACTATCAAACATCGCATGCTTTGAGAACATTGCTAAGCCATACATATGTTATTCAAACAATGCAACCGACATTTAGTGAACAAGAAAATGATGCAATCGATTTGTTAATTGCTCATATTTATTTTGCCAACCAAGTATTTTACCAAGCAGTTATCGATGAGCGTATAGCAAATCAATCAAACTATCCTGTCCCTGGCCAAACTGCCAACCAATTTTGGATGGATCGATCTGAAGCATTTTCTGTACTAAAAGACACAGATCCGACTCAATATGACCACCTTTTAAGAATGAGTTTAGTTAGTGGTATGGATCCAAGGGTTTATCATGTCGAAGCTAGAGGGAATGACTTTTATGCTTTTCATCATAATGAAGGAATTTATGAAGGACCGTCTATGATTTTTCGGTATAACACAGATACGCAACAAATTGAAACCATGAATCCTTATGATGAATCTATTTCTAATTATGATTACAATTTTGATTTTAGTAAAGTATACGGGGTTGCTGTAGCCAATGACTACCAAACAGAAATCGATATTCCTACTGAGCCATCCGTGAGTGAGAGCTATAATCAAGATGGCTTTCAAGTAATGGATGCGATGGAATTGATTGAGTTAGCTGATGAACATAATATTGTATATTTAGATCCCCGATATGCTTGGTCAAAGAATCAATTGGACCAGCTTTTACCAGCTGATGCTATTTTTGATTCAGAGTTACAACCAATTATTTACGCTCTTTACAATCGTTTCTTTACAAATGTTGTGGCAAACTATAGAACAGCTACATATGGACAGATATATCAAGAAACTACGACATTATTGAGTCATACATATATGATCGAACATATAGTGCCACAATTAAGCGCAGATGAACTAGCAGCGTTAGATAATTTACAAGCGTATCTCTTTTTTGCGATAGATTTATTTGAAGTTGACCGAATTAATGATCCACAAAGTGAGGGTCAAGATGGTGGATATGGTGTTCATATTCCGTTAATGATCCAAATCAGGACACTTATAGAGGAATTCTAACAATTAAAATTAAGCGACCCTGTTGAAGCTGATACTCAACTAAGAATAGGACTAGCTTCAGGGTATATGCCACAAGTTTATCGATATTCCAAAGAACATAATCATAATGCAGAATATTTAATTGAAAAGGTAGGCTATCATGTGATAGGAGATTTAGCTTGGCTATACAATTATGATGAGGAAAATGATATCGTACAACATTATAATCCTTATGGCGATATAAATGAGCCAATCGATAATGTCTTTGACTTTATGTCAAATTATAAAGTGAAGATTGATTATCAAACTCCATAATATGGTGAGTGAGAATCTAGAGATATTAAAGGTTCTTTACTAAACGCTGAAGAGAAAGTGAATACTATCCTTCAAAATACAACGATTAATCAAGACGCTGTAAAACAAGAAGTGACAGTTGCTCAAACGATTGGAGTACAAGGAGTGCCTTTTATGTGTTCAATAATAAGTATGGCGTATCCGGTGCTCAAGTAGTTGAAAATTTTGAGCAAGTTATAGAAACAGCCAAAATGAAGCATAATATAGTTAATTCAACATTAGGAGTAGAGGGAATCCCCTCTACTTCTTTTTTAAAAATTTATATACATTCCAATAGCACTTTAGTATATATTACCTAGTCTGTTAAGATGCTATATACGGGAGTCAAATTGGTTTAATTTATAAAAAGATAAATGTAAATTAATTAAATATAATTGTTGACAGCGTCTATGTCGGATGTTATTATTATCAAGTTGTCATTTGAGACAACACCTTTGATCCAAAGGACATAAAACATTTCTAAATAAATGTTGACAAGTCAATTTGAATCAAGTATGATATAAAAGTTGTCGCTGAAGACAACGCCTGATTGAAACACAAACGAAATGAACTTGAAAATAATTTGTAAAAAGTATTGACAAGGAATCG
>JACBXN010000038.1 GCA_015863215.1 Aerococcaceae bacterium DSM 111176 | reverse complement strand
ACGGCGACGGCACTCATACCGTAACCATCGTCAACCCAGATGGTACAACGACCGAAACAATCATCCGTGACGGTAAAGATGGTGAGTCCCCAACAGCGACAGTGGTAGACAACGGCGACGGTACTCATACCGTAACCATCGTCAACCCAGATGGTACAACGACCGAAACAATCATCCGTGACGGTGAAGATGGTGAGTCCCCAACAGCGACAGTGGTAGACAACGGCGACGGCACTCACACTGTAACCATCGTTAACCCAGATGGTACAACAACCGAAACAATCATCCGTGATGGTGAAGATGGTGAATCCCCAACAGCGACAGTGGTAGACAACGGCGACGGCACTCACACTGTAACGATCGTTAACCCAGATGGTACAACGACCGAAACAATCATCCGTGACGGCCAAGATGGAACCGACGGAGCAGATGGTCAATCACCAACTGTAGAAGTGGTAGACAACGGCGACGGTACTCACACTGTAACCATCGTTAACCCAGATGGTACAACGACCGAAACAATCATCCGTGACGGTAAAGATGGTGAGTCCCCAACAGCGACAGTGGTAGACAACGGCGACGGTACTCACACTGTAACCATCGTTAATCCAGATGGTACAACAACCGAAACAATCATCCGTGACGGCCAAGATGGAACCGACGGAGCAGATGGTCAATCACCAACTGTAGAAGTGGTTGACAATGGCGATGGAAGCTACACAATTATCATTACAAACCCAGACGGGACAACAACAGAAACGATTGTCCGTGATGGTAAAGATGGTAAAGATGGTGCTGACGGAGCCGACGGCCAAGACGGCCAAGACGGTCAAGATGGTCAATCTGTTACTGTTGAAACCGAACCAGGTACTTTCCAAGGAAAAGAAGGCGTTTGGATTATTGTCCGTGACCGTGATACCGGTGAAGAGTTAGACCGAGACTTCGTTGCGAATGGCGAAAACGGAGCTGACGGAGCGGATGGTAAAGATGGTGAAGACGGTAAAACACCAGAAATCACGACGGAACCAATCACAGATCCAAATGGTAAGGAATTGGGCTACAAGATTATCATCACCCATCCAGATGGACGTGTAGAGGAACGTATTATCTATCATGGTCAAGATGGTCAAGACGGCCAAGACGGAAAAGATGGAAAATCAATCATCGCCACCGTTGAGCGTGGAGATCATGATGGTAAATCAGGGACATGGTTGATTATCCGTGATCGAGATACTTTCCAAGAAATAGACCGTGAGTTCATCGCAGATGGCGCAGATGGGAAATCACCAACAATTTCTTCTCGTGATACCGAAACAGGTGTAGAGATTACGATTATTAACCCTGATGGTTCATCGCATACGCACATTATTCGCGATGGTCGCGACGGCAAAGATGGCGAAGATGGAAAATCCATCACGGCCACAACAGAACCAGGCAGCTTCAATGGTCAAACCGGCGTCTGGATTATTATCCGTGACCGTGAAACAGGTCAAGAATTAGACCGTGACTTTGTCGCAGATGGGCAAGATGGTCAAGACGGCGAAGATGGTCAATCTTCAACTATCACGATAGAACCTGTCGTCGACCGTGATGGCAATGAAATCGGTGTGATTATTCGTATCACTCATCCAGATGGTACGACTGAAACACGTACGATTTACCATGGTCGTGACGGTAAGGATGGTCAAGACGGCAAAGATGGTGAAACACCACAAGTTCGCACAGAACCAGGCGAAGATGGTCAAGGCAATAGTGGTTACTGGTTAATCATTACGCGTCCGAATGGCGATGAAATCGTGCGTGAATTCATTCGTGACGGTAAAGACGGCCAAGATGGTCAAGACGGCGTCGATGGCAAAACACCATCCGTCAAAGTAGAACCTGGTAAGAATGAAAAAGGTGAAAGTGGCCAGTGGATCATCATTTATGATGGCGACGGTAATGAAGTCTCTCGTGAATTTGTCCGTGATGGCAAAGACGGCGAAGACGGACGTTCACCAAGTATCGAAACCATTCCAGGAACCAATGAAAATGGCGACACTGGACTATGGGTGATTGTGAAAGACGCTGACGGTAATGAGTCTAGTCGTCACTTCATCCGTGATGGTAAAGATGGACGCGGCATCAAGAAAATTTATACGATTGATGGTCAATTAACGATTGTGTACACTGACAATTCAACGGTAACGATTGAGATTCCTTGTTGCATGCCAGGTAAACCAGGCGAACCAGGTGAACCAGGCGAACCAGGCGAACCGGGTGAACCAGGCGAACCAGGTGAACCAGGCGAACCAGGTGAACCGGGCGAACCAGGCGAACCGGGTGAACCAGGCCAACCAGGCGAACCAGGTGAACCAGGCGAACCAGGTGAACCAGGCGAACCAGGTGAACCAGGCGAACCAGGTGAACCAGGTGAACCGGGCGAACCGGGCGAACCAGGTGAACCAGGCGAACCGGGTGAACCAGGCCAACCAGGCGAACCGGGTGAACCAGGCGAACCAGGTGAACCAGGCGAACCAGGTGAACCAGGCGAACCAGGCGAACCGGGTGAACCAGGCGAACCAGGTGAACCAGGCGAACCAGGTGAACCGAGCGAACCGGGCGAACCAGGACAACCAGGTGAACCAGGACAACCAGGTGAACCAGGCGAACCAGGTGAACCAGGACAACCAGGTGAACCAGGCGAACCGGGCGAACCAGGCCAACCGGGTGAACCGGGCGAACCAGGTGAACCAGGCCAACCGGAAGAACCAACACCAGGTGAACCAGAAATACCTGGAAATCCGACACCTAATCCAGCAGATCCAAGTGATCCAGTAGAACCAGCGGAACCAAGTGTTGATGAACAAGTAGCATTAGTTAAACAAAGTATTGGTACATTACCAGAGACTGGTGAAAACGATCAGACAATGGAAACCTTAGCCTTAGCAATGGTAGCCTTATTGTCCGGAGCAGGTCTCATGGTTGTTGATACAAAACGTCGTACGAAAGAATAGTCATTTCACAAAGATGAACTTTCTAAGACAACAGAAACTCCCATGCGTTACTGACGCGACGCATGGGAGTTTTTGTCGTCAAAATATTTTTGGCTCTATGTCAAACATACTAAGATTAGTAGTGTAATATCCACGACGGTGGTATTACACTACTATTTTTTTTATAGTAGATGTGAAGTATTTGAGACCGACAACACTAGTGGGTTTTAAAATCCGAATGTCAAACAGGTCCACTTCACTATTTTTGTTTAATTTGTTTATAGTATGTTGGTCTATAAGATCGTAATTAGGAAAATAGATAGACAAATCTTAGTGAAGACTTCAAGTTAAGTGAAAGGAGGTTAAATCATGTATATAATGGCATTTGATGTAAGTAAAGGAAAAAGTTATATGGTACTTTATAAAAGTCTAGAATTGATTTATGAAGGTGAAATAAAGCATAATCAAACGACATTCAATGAACTCTTACCCTTTTTAAAAAGAAATAAAGTGGAATTGGTTTTTGAAGCCACAGGTGTGTATTCTAAACTGTTGGAACATTTGTTTGAAACCAATGGCTTTAATTATTATTGCTTAAATCCATTGGAAGTTAGTTTTCAAACAGCTACACTTAGACAAATGAAAACAGATCAAACAGACGCTCATCGTCTCGCCTTATCCCATTTAAAATTCAACCGTCAAATCACTATTCCTCCTTCTCTTCGATACAAAGAACTTAAAGCAATGTCATTTTCATATCATCAAGTTCATGACGAACTATTAGTGAATAGGAATTACCTGCATAGTGAGTTACAATATACTTTTCCAGGGATTGAAGAAATTTACAAGGACAATTTATCCCAATATATTCTAAAAGTTCTAGAAAAATATCCTCATCCTGATTATGTAAATGATCATTCACGAACCAAAATTAAAAATTTTATAAAAAAGCAGACTAAGAAAAGAATTTCAGACCAACAAGCAGGTGATAAAGCCGAGTGGATTCAAAAGTGTGCAGAAAAATCTTATCCGATTGTTAATAAAGATAGCTTTCGAGTCAAACAAGTAAGAAAGCGGATTAAAAACATTGATAGATTGCTTGATGAAAAAAGAGAAATCCGAAAGGAATTGATTTCTGAGGCAACCGTACTCACTGAATTTTCTATATTAGAAAGTATCCCTGGTATTGGGGAAGTTACCAGTGCATTATTATTAGCTGAGTTGGGTGATATTCAGCGTTTTAAAACCAATAAACAATTGAACGCATTTGTTGGAATTGATATTCGAAGGTATCAGTCTGGAACTATTTATAAAAGAGACCGAATTCAAAAAAGAGGAAATAAAAGAGCTCGTATGATTTTATATTATACTGTTCAAAATATGATTAAACGTCATAAATATATCGATAACCATATTATTGATTATTATTATAAGTTGAATTGCAATAATTATTGCGACAAATAATTTATCTTTATTCAATTAACAAGAGTTCGTGTAAAAATACTTCCAAGGGTGTTCAGTAATCTAGACATTTCCTAGGTCGATTATTCATTAACCACAAGGCTTGGAAGAGTTCTCGGTGCGTCACTTTAGCGAGGTCTGTTTTCTTAGGAAAGAACTCACGTAGTAAACCGTTCGCGTTCTCATTGGTTCCTCTTTGCCAAGCGCTATAAGCATCGGCAAAAGTAAAAATCAATCCCTGCTGCTTCGACCTCAGCGTAACAAGCAAATTCTTTCCCGCGATCTGAGGTGAAGGTCTTTAAAGCCTCTTTTGGTAAGCTTTCTCTCAGTTCTTCAATCGCAGTATGCATGGAAACTTTAGAGCGATTCGGCATAAGTAAAGCAATATATAAACGGCTTTTTCTTTCTGCAAAGCTCGCTAAACAGCCTTTACTCTGGCCTCGAGAAGAAACCACCGTGTCCAGTTCCCAATGCCCGAACTCTTGTCTATTCTTTACTGATTTGGGCCGTTTCGAAATGGGCTGTTAATGTCAACTGAAAAATGGTCCACCTTGCTATTCAAAAATGGACCACTTTGCGGCAACTTATGACGTTGTCAGTGACTCAATCCATGTACTCGTTTGTTTAATGCGGTAACTTTCACCTCGCATATCGATGACATTCGCTTGATAGGCTAATCGGTCCACTAAAGCCCCAGTTAAAGTGGCATCTTTAAAACATTCTTGCCATCGATCAAAGGTTAAATTAGTGGTAATCATAATGGATCCTTCATCGTTGCGATTCGATAGTAAATTGAATAAGAGCTCAGCGCCAGATTCATCGAAAGACAAGTAGCCTAATTCATCGATAATAACCAAATCAACGCTTTCAAACCGGCGTTTAAAACGGACAAACTGACTCTGGGTGACGGCTTCTTTCAATTGAATCACTAAATTCGGCGCATTAACGAATTGAACACTCATGCCCTGTAAACACGCTTCCATCCCTATCCCAATACTAAAATGGGTCTTGCCGGTGCCTGGATTCCCAATTAAGATCGCATTTTCTTTCCGTTTAATAAATTCCAGTGAGGTTAACTCCCGTAGCTGCTTGCGTGGCTGTTCTTCAAACACACTGTCATCGAAATCCGCTAGATACTTCTTCTGATGAAACTTAGCCTGGTTGATTCGCCGTTGATGGCTCCGCTCACGTCGCTGCGCGACCTCTTCCCACAATAATTCGTTGAGGGCCTCTTCTAAGTTTAATCCCCGCTGTTTGGCTTCTGTCAGGTAGCGTTGGGAATGATCACGAATATAGGCTAATTTTAATTCTCTGGCTGCTTCTTCAATCGACATTACTTCACACGCTCCAATCCATAGATGACATTGAGCCGTTGCCAATCCGCTTCAATTGCCTCTGTAATGGCTTCAGCTTCTTGTGAAAGAGACCTTGAGCTTTTATCAGAAGCCGTTTGGGAAAGTTGTGCCATTAATTGCTCCTTAGGTAAGGCCTGATACTGGTCTAATTTATCTAGGAATTCACGAGGTTTTTCTTTATAATATAGGGCATAGAGGGCTTTTAAATCGGGTGAGTGTTTAAGCACTAAGGAGTGTTTTAACGCTCCCGGTTTTTTCATCAGCGTCTTGAGGTAGTGGTATATGTCAAGCTGATACTGATGGGAACCCTCTATTTTTTTATGCCGACAGACTTCTTCGTGGTTGGCATAAACGACAAAATAATCGTGATATACTTTTAATTGGACCCTATGGCCTACCAAATAGTCGGGTACCGAATAAGCATTGGTTTCATACTGGATAATACTATATTTATTGACACGGCATTGCACCATATCGGCTAATTCAAACGGTGGACGGTAAGTCAATAAGTGTGTCTTTTCCTCAACGATTTGACTCACTTGATTTAGCTGTATTAACCGCTGTGCTAAATGGTTTCGGGCAGCTTCTGTGGAGGAAAATTGGTACGATTTACTAAAACATTGCCTACGAATATGTTTGACGCCACCTTCTACCGTTCCTTTCTCATGGCCACTAAAACAATTAGTCACATTAATTTCAAAGCCGTAATAGAGAGAGAGTTTAATCAGCGATTCATTGAGTTCTTTTTCGGATCGTCCAATAAAGCGCGTGACAACATTGCGCATATTATCATAGACCACTTCATGATAAACGCCTCCCACCATCTCAAAGAATTGGACATGGGCATCTTGAAAAACAGCTTGTTTCTGATTCGTATAGAGATAAGCCCAATAAAAATCAGAAGCAGGGCTAGCGAATACGGCTAAGTGGTAGGTTCGAACCTTTCCCGAGATTTCCAGTTTGACTTCTCCAAAATCAAATTCTACCCGATAACCTAACGGATATTCTTGGCGAATAAAGGCTTCTCTCGTTTTATGTTTCAACTGCCGCCAGTAATGGGCGACGGTGCGGTAACCAATGGCGTGACCTTCTTCAACGAGAATCTCATGCACAGCGATTGCGGTTAATGCTTGCTTATGCGGGCCTAACCGTTTATTCTTTATCAATTCCTGTTGATATAGCTCTTTCATCCGTGCTTCTACTGCGGGAGTATACGTCCGTTTTCGACGCTTTGAACTGTCATACGATCGGGTTAAGACCAGCTGTTCGGTCGCGTCCTCCACTTCCTGTTCACTCTTACTGGAAACTAAAGCGTCCATCCCTTCCTTATATCGGTCGCAAATAGCTTTCACCGTCTTGCGATCAATTCCTAACTCTCTTGCGATATGCCGATACGATTCCCCTTGACGATATCTTGAGATGACATCAAATTGTTTCATTCTCCTAATCACTCCTTCTGCCTCCATCCATTTAATCATGTATGGTAAGCATAAAAATAAGTGGTCCCATTTTCAACAGCAATTCGCTGAATAATGGACCACTTTTAAAATACAACAAACAAACGTTTAAGTTTTCGATATAACCGCGAATCTTGATACTGAATCCTATTCATCAATTGTACTCTACATCGATTTAATTCACGGTTTAAAGCTTGAACGAGATGAAAACGATCAATAATTATCTTCGCATTGGGGAAAAGCTGTTGAATTAAGTGAATATAAGGCGTATACATGTCAATCGAAATGGTCTCAACATTCAGATGCACCTTTCTAGAAAAACGGAAGAAATAAGCTTTTAAAGATTTTGTATTTTGCAAGTTAAAAGTACAGAAGATTGCAACGAAAAGCTACACAACATTGCTATCCAATTATTTTCTTTTTAATCTCTATGTGACAAAGCGTGTTTTAAGCGATAGCTTTCCCCCGTAAACGATAAGACGTGGGCATGGTGAATTAAACGATCGACCAAAGCAGACGTTAAGCGAGGGTCAATAAATACTTTGTTCCAACTACTAAACTCAAGGTTGGACGTGATAATAATGCTTTTCTGCTCATACCAATCACTAATGAGCTGGAAGAGTAATTCTGAGCCATTCTTTGTAAACGGGACGTAGCCCATTTCATCTAGAATAATTAACTTCACCCGACTGAATTGCTTTTTAAACTGCTCGAGTTGGTTCGCTTGCCAAGCCTTTTCTAATGCCAGTACTAACTCACCAACACGCCAGAAGCGCGTCTCAATACCATTTTGACAAGCTTTTCGGCTAAGACCAGTAGAAAAATTATAGGAATTAAGAATAAACTATCAGGTATCAGAGGAGCAATTTAGTCGACTTTACCTGATAGTAAAATAGTTTATGTTCTCTAAATATAACGATTTAAATTAGCGAGAATCTGAGCGTCATTTTTTTCTAACGATGGATCATTACTAAAACAAAAACTAATGGTATGATCATTACCTATTATTTCATATAATTCAGGCCTCAAAATTTTGGTCTTGGTATTGTTTTCTTTAGACCTTCTCTTATTTCCATTATGTCTAATTGTTTTATAGCAGTAAGGTCCACTGTTTTTATTTGAATCTAATGAAACAGCCAATTTTTGTAATATTTGTTTTTCATCTTCAGATTTTATCTTTGATGGTAAAGGAGGAATAGATTCTCCTAATTGAGTTAAAAAATACTCAATTGTGTTACCAAATCTTCCTGTAGGTTGAATATTAAAAAAATCAAAAATTGAACTATCATCAATGAAAAGTCTCAAGCGATTTGCCAAACATTTAAGAGAACGTTTAATATTTTGGTAATCATAAAAAATTAATTCTGAAGAGACGAGATTGTTTGAACTCTTAAAATCTAAGTTAACAACAACGATATATCTTTCTTGGTTAAACTCAAATAAGAAAGAATCAATAATCCAATTATTATCTTTCATATTTTTCACTAAACTTTTCAAGTTTTCCAAAGGTAGCGTCATAATTATTCCTCTTTTCAATTGTATTAAATGGCTGGAATATCAAATTAGTATGGTGCAACTTGGTGCAATTTAAATCTATTTTCAACTATTTCTATCATTTTCTATCAATTTTTCAGTTATAGGAATGTTGATAAGAAGCGATTTGTGTAGTTGATAGATGACCCAATGCACAGCTTGCTATTCTCAGGACATTGAAGACGTTCAAGCGGCGTCCCAGAAGGTCCAAGCTTGGATCGCGGAGCAGGAGTTTACGCATATTGCGGTATTCTTCGATTTAGATGTTTTATCACCACAAGAATTCAGATCAATTATGCCAGCCGAACCTTATTTAGAGAAATTTGAAGCAGGTATTGGGACGATGAAATTCAATCAGCTATCTGAAATAATTAACTCTCTTGATCAAGAACTAGTTTCTTTAATCATGACTGAACATATGCCTTGGGACGCGAAGAGTCTACAAACATTTATGGGAAGTTTATCAATATTTAAATAGAAATAAAAAAGATTGCCGCACTCATTTGAGGACGGCAATCTTTTTTTATAACTTCTACTACTCCCAACCATCATCTTCTGACCATTCAGTTGTGGTCAAATCAATACCTAGCTCTTCAGATGAGTAAGTTTTGGGATTTTTCTGGGTGTCATGTTTTTCAATTCGATTGGCGATTTCAGAGTCATGAACGTTGGAAGTATATTGAGATAAATTTTGTTTCTTAACTGAACTGTTCTTTGAATCATTTGAACTTACCATGATTAACCTCTTCTTTATTTTGTTTATTTAATTATAATATAAAAATATTGCTTTTTAAAGAGGCAGGAACTTTATGTCCTGGCTACTGCGATTTGTTTATTTATTATCATCGAAGATGCTTAGACCTTCTTCCTCTGCCACATTTTTCAAGAGGTTGAGGGCTAAGTCGGTGCGTTTTGTGCCTTGGATGATGTGTTTTTCTTCGACGACCATGGCGGGGATGAGGGTGAGACCGTATTGGTCGGCGCGGGCGAAGTCTTGCGTGATGGCGGCTGTGGAGGGATTTTGGTTGGAGGCGGATTATCATTTCAAGAAGGAAATTTGGTTGAAATGATAATTTTTAGCTGATTTTTATCATTTCAAGCAGTCGGCTTTGTCAAAATGATAATTTTGGACCATATTTTATCATTTCAAGTCATTAATTAGATAATTTTGATAATCGGTTATTCGATTTTACTGGCCCCCATAAACTGGACATACGTCTTCTAGTTGATTACTAGACAAGGCATTGATAGAAATAGAACGAACAAATTCAGGTCTCAAATCAACCATCGTTTTAACATTCCAAAAGAAACTGCGGAATTTAATCCCGTCAATTTCTCCAGAAATTGACTTCCGCCTTTTCTGAATGATACTTTTCGACTTTAGGCGAAAAGCACAACCTTAATAAGGAGGCTTTTTGCTTAACAAAAGCGACATCATTTTTCTAAGTGGTGGAGTCGCTGAGGCGACTCGGATTTAACGCCATTGTTTGTTGTGTGACTCAGGCTTCTATTGTAGAATTTTGGCAATGGGTTAACTTGCTCAGGTCTCCATTGCAGATTTTTGGCCATGAGCCCACTTGTTCAGGTCTCCATTGCAAATTTTAGGCCATGAGTTGAGGTAGACTAAAAAGTGGACATAGAGAATGAAACATAGTTCATATTGAATTATAATAAAGAAAAGATAATAGAAAGGGTGTCTACTATGTCACAGAAATATGATTCAGAATATAAAGAATAT
>JACBXN010000037.1 GCA_015863215.1 Aerococcaceae bacterium DSM 111176 | reverse complement strand
CCATCTGGGTTGACGATGGTTACGGTATGAGTGCCGTCGCCGTTGTCTACCACTGTCGCTGTTGGGGATTGACCATCTGCTCCGTCGGTTCCATCTTGGCCGTCACGGATGATTGTTTCGGTTGTTGACCCGTCTGGGTTGGTGATAATCACTGTATGCGTGCCATCGCCATTGTCGCGGACTTCAGCCGTTGGTGATTGACCATCTTCGCCATCTGCGCCGTCTGCTCCGTCTTGACCGTCACGTATGATTGTTTCGCTCGTTGACCCGTCTGGATTGGTGATAATCACTGTATGCGTGCCATCGCCATTGTCACGGACTTCAGCCGTTGGTGATTGACCGTCTGCTCCGTCTTGACCAGGGTCACCTTTCTCACCTTTTTCACCATCACGAATCGTGGTTTCTGTGGTTGAGCCATCTGGGTTGGTGATAATCACTGTGTGTGTGCCGTCGCCATTGTCACGGACTTCAGCCGTTGGTGATTGACCGTCTGAGCCATCTGCTCCGTCAGCTCCATCTTGACCGTCACGAATGATTGTTTCGCTCGTTGACCCGTCTGGGTTGGTGATGATCACTGTATGCGTGCCATCGCCATTGTCACGGACTTCAGCCGTTGGTGATTGACCGTCTGCGCCGTCTTGACCAGGGTCACCTTTCTCACCTTTTTCACCATCACGGATCGTGGTTTCTGTGGTTGATCCGTCTGGGTTAGTGATGATCACTGTATGCGTTCCATCGCCATTGTCGCGGACTTCAGCCGTTGGTGATTGACCATCTGCGCCGTCTGCTCCATCAGCTCCGTCTTGACCGTCACGTATGATTGTTTCGCTTGTTGACCCGTCTGGGTTGGTGATAATCACTGTATGCGTGCCATTGCCATTATCGCGAACTTCGGCCGTTGGTGATTGACCGTCTGCGCCATCTGCTCCGTCAGTTCCATCTTGACCAGGGTCACCTTTCTCACCTTTTTCACCATCACGAATCGTGGTTTCAGTGGTTGATCCGTCTGGGTTGGTGATAATCACTGTATGTGTGCCATCGCCATTGTCACGGACTTCAGCCGTTGGTGATTGACCATCTACGCCGTCTGCTCCGTCTTGACCGTCACGTATGATTGTTTCGCTTGTTGAGCCATCTGGATTGGTGATGATCACTGTATGCGTTCCATCGCCATTGTCACGAACTTCAGCCGTTGGTGATTGACCGTCTGCGCCATCTTGACCGTCACGTATGATTGTTTCGCTCGTTGAGCCATCTGGATTGGTGATGATCACTGTATGTGTGCCATCGCCATTGTCACGAACTTCAGCCGTTGGTGATTGACCGTCTGCGCCAGGGTCACCTTTATCACCATCACGAATGATTGTCTCAGTCGTTGATCCGTCTGGGTTGGTGATAATCACTGTATGCGTGCCATCGCCATTGTCACGGACTTCAGCCGTTGGTGACTGACCATCTGCGCCGTCTGATCCGTCACGTATGATTGTTTCGCTCGTTGACCCGTCTGGATTGGTGATAATCACTGTATGCGTTCCATCGCCATTGTCGCGGACTTCGGCCGTCGGTGATTGACCATCTGCGCCGTCTGCGCCGTCTTGACCGTCACGAATCGTTGTTTCGCTCGTTGACCCGTCTGGGTTGGTGATGATCACTGTATGCGTTCCATCGCCATTGTCGCGGACTTCAGCCGTTGGTGATTGACCGTCTGCGCCATCTGCGCCGTCTGCGCCGTCTGCTCCGTCTTGACCGTCACGTATGATTGTTTCGCTCGTTGACCCGTCTGGATTGGTGATAATCACTGTATGCGTGCCATCGCCATTGTCGCGGACTTCGGCCGTCGGTGATTGACCATCTGCACCATCTGCTCCGTCTGCGCCATCTTGACCAGGGTCACCTTTTTCACCATCACGTATCGTGGTTTCTGTGGTTGAGCCATCTGGGTTGGTGATGATCACTGTGTGTGTGCCGTCGCCATTGTCACGGACTTCAGCCGTTGGTGATTGACCATCTGCGCCATCAGTCCCATCTTCTCCATCTTTACCATCAGGAATGAATTGATCTTCTTCTTTTTCGAATTCATTGGTATTCGGGTTGAAGATTCGAACAGTGATACGTGTTCCTGGAACCTGTTCCCCGGTTTCTGGATGCGTATCGGTCACACGTTCCGTAATGATAATCGGTTCGTTTGGTAGTAATGGTTGTGCCGGTTCTGCTGGTTTCGGTGCGGGAATATGCACTTCACGGCCCGTGTTATAAATAATGGTGACACTGCCGTCTGGGTTTGTGCGAGTTTCCGTAATTGTTTCAAAGTTATACTCAAAGATTTCATCTTGCGCTTCTTGAATCACTTCACGCGATACTTCTTCCCAGTATTGACCACGCATTTGAATGAAGTTTTCCGGTGTGAAATCAGGGATCGTTTCAGGATCGACATGACGATACAAGACACGAACACGTTCGTCGCGACCTTCTTGAACTTTAACGATTTGACCCGGTGCCACCGTCCCATTATAACGGAATTGGGTCTTGAAGCTTGAATCTTCAACGGTCATTTCGTACAGTTCTTCAGGTTCTTGAATTTGAACACGTTGGTAAACATAAGTGATTTCTTGAGTTTCATTAGGAATATAAGCTCCAGCAGCTAAACTACCATCAGCATTATAAGTTGGAGAGTTAACAAGATTATCTACTCCGACAAACGAATATTCTTCATATCCAAGTCGGTCTTCACTCTCTGTAGTATATAAATCTGAACTTGTCCCTGTTTGCACAGGCTCATCAAAAGTAGCATCAACGGAAATAACATTTCCAAGTTCATCTACCGTAACATATCGATGATGCTCAATAAAACTCCCTTGCTGAGCAACAGGGTCTCCAGTGGTATTATCTCCTGTAGACGCAGAACCACCAATAATAGGCATTTCACCCCAGCCAAACCTTGACGCGCCTCTACTCAAAAGTGAAGTAGTAACATTGACTAAGCTTGGATTGTTATCTTCAAAAGGGACTTGCCAAACGACTACATAACGTTTACCTTCTTGGGCCAAACCAGGAAGTAAAATCTCATTATTACCGTTGGTTTGTACAGAAGAAGTGACATCATTATAGCCTGATGGCGGATTTTGCGTGTCAACATAATAACTTTCCAGCAAATCAGTTCGATCAGGGACTTCGTAAACCTTATAACTTAGCTGGCTAAGGTCTAGATTTCCGTTGTTATCAACAAACTCCACTCCTGGATAATAAGGAGTCTGATATCGCATTGGAATATTGTTACCAGGGGCATTCACGATTGACGTGAACTGCCATTTACCATCCGGTGTGAGGAAACGGATAGGTTGGCCTTGAATATCTTGATTGCCATTAAATCCATAATCCACTTGAAGATTGTGTGTTTTTTGTTCTCCGGCAAGATTAATCTTAGCACTAATTTCCTGATTTTGTTTTGTAACTATTTCTTGTCTAGGTGCTACAGGAATTATAACTGACCCTCTAATATTATTAAATTGGTCAACCACATCTGTGAAGACCATATTAATTTGGTTGGGAGCGCCACTTTTTTGTTGATAATGCCCTGGATACGAGCCTCCTGCCAGGAGTGTGCCGGTCGGATTAAAAATTATTTCTAAACCATCCAACTCATAAAGAGATCCTAAATAAAGATTAGGATCAAAGTTAATCGTGAAATAGTCGCCTGCTTGAACCGAATCATCTACTTTAAAATCAGCCTCAATATATAAAGCATTTTCAGAAGCTCTTTGATAAACTTGGGGATTTTCTACTCGTTGTTCTCCTTCTCCCGTGACAAACTTAATGTTCTCAAAGGTCACCAAATGATCCACATTCTGACCCTGATTAGCTTGCCTTGTACGATAGAAAGTTGGGCCTGCTGTTAAGCCGGCTTCTTCAAAGGTCATGCCTTCATTAGCAGGTCTTGGAGAAGCTGAATTGATATCCACTGTGACAGGAACGATTTCAGTCGTTCCATTTTGTGTTTCAGTAATCTCTTCTTCGGTGGTTTCAAAAAATTGAACTTCTGTAGGATCTTCTTCTTGATGAGAATCAATCTCAAGAGTTACATGAGAATCTCTTTGTTCTGGATTGATTTCGATTTCAGTTTCTTCTGTCTCTTCAATTATCTCTTCTGAATCTTTTTCATTCGTTGTCGAACTATCTTCTTGAATTTCAGTTTTTAATTCAGGAATGTTGTGACTTTCAACTTGAGTTGTTTCCGCAGTTTCTTGAAGATCAGTAGTTTCTGTTTGTTCTACTATATTATTTTCACTAAAAGTCTTTTCTTGCATAGTCTCATTAAACTCTTCATTAGTTACTTCTTCGGCGATGGTGGTAGCTTCTTCAAATGATTCATTATTCACGTCTTCAGCAGTAACTGATTCTTCAATAAAGCTATCTTCAGTAGCTAAATCTCTAACTTCTAGTTCTTCGATGGGCGTATAATCTTCATTGACCGGCTTTTCGTGAGTAATTTCACTAATAAATTCACCTTCATCAGCTGATACTGACGAAACATTACCAAAGAAAATTCCGGCACCTACTGCTACAGAAGCCACACCGACACTTAGTTTCTTAATTGAGTAACGATAATACTTATTTCCTTGTTTTTCGATTAAAACTTTTTTGTTGTTTTTTCCAACCATCAACTATTCCTCCTCGAATGTTTCTATAAAAAAACTTATTTATTACAATCCTGAATAATTCATACTTCTAATTTATTAGTTATTTTATGTTTTTCTGCAGTAATTTAAACGTGATTCTAAATATTTGCAGTTTAGTCAAGTCCATAATCCTGTGTAAAATACGTTTGATAAAAAACCATAAATAAAATATAAACATATTCATAAACAGGTGATAAAATAAATAACGCTCACTCCTGAATCCGTATGAATTTGCCAATAATCTCATCGGTGAGATTTCTAATCGTGGTATTTCTTTCAAAGGCTTCCTTTCGAAGCCATTCATAATATATTTTACTTATACGAACAGATTTTGTCTTATTTATTTTGTATTTTGGCACTAGAGTTTCTCCTATAATTAGTCTCCTCTCTCCTAAAAATAATATGTAGATTGATTATACATTAATTAATCTACATATTATTTTAATTATTATTCAATTCATACATTTTTTTTATAAAACCGATGACCTTCCTTTTTTAATCACGTCTAAAGAGAATTTCTTCACATTAAAATGTAGAATATTCTTAAAAATTCAAAAAAATAGTAAAACAGACTTTTACAACGATTATTTTGTCCTTTATATACAAAATCTGAGTCAAATTTTAAATTTATGTTAAACGAACGTAAAAAAAAATAATATATTTTGTTTTTTGTGCTCTGGTTTGATATGATTCTATTATTGCTATCTTGAATAATCAAACTAGCTAAATATATTTGTGGGGGCTTTAGATATGAAAGCTTTGCTTAAAAAAAATGAACAAAGACAACTCGATTTAATTGACATTCTCTATGCTCGTAGACAAGCTATCTCTATTTCAGAGGTGGCAAATAAGCTTGGTTACTCGGAACGTACTATTGCTTTGGATATCAGGGCTCTTCAAGAGAAATTTCATTTTTTAAATTTAAAAGTGAATAATCAAAGCATAACGATGGCTATCGAGCCGCATTACAATATTTGTTATGTGTATCAGTATATGTTTCAATGCAATACGGGCGTCCAGTTACTCGAACGGCTTTTTTTGTATAAGCAGACGCATCTTAAGGATTTGTTAACCCTCTTGGAACTCAGCCAAGCGACTGTTTATCGTCTGATTGAACAAGTCAATGAACAAATCACCCATAACTATGAGGTCAAAATAGACACCAACCCATTCCAGCTAAAGGGAGATGAGGATAAGATAAGAGGTTTATTTTCCCAACTCTATTCAGATATTTATACGCCTTTAGAATGGCCTTTTATAAATATTGATGAGGCTGCTATTGCGGATTTAATCATAATAGTAACGGATGCTATACATTATCCTTTGAATTATATTGGCATTAATTACATGAAATTTTTGGTTGCTGTCAACCTCGTTCGTTTAAGACAAGGTCATGATGTTGAGATTGAGAGCGAAAAAGCAGCCTACATTTACAAAACACTCCAATCAACCCCTTTTATGAGTGATCAAACGAAACAGACAATGAAACGATTAGGCGTACCTTTAAATCAACATACAGTGAATCAGCTTTTTCATGTTTTCATCAACTCGGATTATATTTTCCCCAATTCTAAAATTATTAATTTTTCAAAAGATATCGATAAGCGTATAGAATCCTTTAACCACTTCAACTATATAGTTGAAACCTTAAAAAAAGAATTCGATTTAACATTCGATAACCCTGGTCCCTTAATTTTAAATCTCCATAACGCTGCTATTTTAAATCGTCTAGATATTGATTCAGGAAATATTCTTCTTGACAGCAAAACAAAATTCATTGAAGATTTATCACGTCGTTTCCCAGATTTTATTTCAAGAGCTTCTCAGCTCTTTCAAGAGTATTGCATGAAAATGGGGAGTAAATGGGATCGATTCCTTAATGATCGGCTTATCCACCACTTATTTATTCAGTGGGAAACGTTATATACCCAACTCGATAAAAATAAACGGATTATAGAGGTAATTATTGTGTGTAATTATGAACCCAATCATGCTTTCTTTTTAAAGGAGTATTTTGAACTTCATTTTGGAAAGAAAGTACGTTTTAATATATATAACGATTCTCAAATATCTATCACGCAATTAAAAAAAGTATCTGAACCCATTATTCTATCTACTTTCCATATTCCGTTCATTGAAGGAAAATATATTATCAATATTAATTTTTTTCCTTCCGAAGATGATTTAGAAAAAGTGTATAATGTTTTGAAGAAAATGAGAGCAATGAGTAAAACAATAGAATAACTTTCATGTGTATGTCATCCAATAAACAGCAAACGCCACTAATATTGTAGAACTAAAGTATGCATTCAGTATTGTGATTATTAAAAGAAGACAAGTACTCTATTACTGTAATTTGTTTACTCATGTTTATGGCAATATAGAAATGCCTCCAGATTGCAATGAAAAAGTACATAGCTTAGCAATAAAAAACATACTAAGATTAGTAGTGAGAAGTCCACGACGGTGGATTTTTCACTACTATTTTTTATATGGTAGATATGAAGAAGAGATCGTGAGGCTTTTTGGTTAGTAAACCGAATAAAAAACTGGTCCACTTCATATCCTTATAAGAATCTGTTTTGAGTATGTTGGGCCCTTGAGGTCGTGTTTAGGAAATTGGAATCGGTAAGGTTAAATGAAGACTTCAAATTATATAAGAAAGGGATAAAAAAATGGATGTTATTGCTTTAGACGTAAGTAACGGACGAAGTTATTGCGTACTCTATCAAGATAATATATGTCAGTTTGAAGGTGAGATAAAGCATAATAAGAAGGGATTTATGCGGATTAAACAGCTGGTTGAATCTTGTCATTCAGTACCTGAGATTGTTTTCGAGGCTACAGGTGTCTATTCCCGCGTAATTGAAAGGTTTTGTCAGAATAATAACTTTCGTTATTATTTAATGAACCCTCTCGAGGCGCGCAAACAAACAGATAGCCTCAGAGTGAATAAAACAGATATCAGCGATGCACATAAATTAGCACAAACACATTATTTCCATGAAAGAAAGCCAACAAATAATTTTACCCCTCAATACCAAAAAATGCGTCAACTATCACGATGGTATGAATCAAATGAACAAGAAATAAAGAAGGCAAGAAATCAACTACATGTCTTCTTAGTTCAGTCATTTCCTGAGTATGAAAAATATTTTAGTTCTATCTCAAGTGAGTTTGCGTTAGAGATAATCCAACTGTTTCCACATCCCAAGCGGTTAGAAGAATTAAGCCGAACTAAAATAAAAAATCTTATTTTAAAAAGTACAAGGAAAAAGATCTCGTCCCAAAGAGCTTTAATTAAAGCAGAAGAAATTCTTGGACTTTCCGAACAATCTTATCCAGCTGTTTCGGAAGACTCAATAGAAGTGCGTTTAGTAGCCCATTGGGCTAATGAACTCCTTCAGTTAATCCTTCTCAAAAATGAAATTAAAAAAGAACTAACCAATAAAGCACTATACTTTAAAGAGTTCTATATATATAAAAGTTTTCCAGGAGTAGGAGAATTGACTGCAGCATTACTCATAGCTGAACTGGGTGACCTAACTCGATTCGATAATCCAAAGCAGTTAAATGCATATGTTGGTATCGATATTCAACGCTATCAATCCGGAAATTCTGGAACGTATGACCGTATCAGTAAAAGAGGAAATACGTTCACCAGAAAAATATTATTCAATACTGTCAATAATATGATTCGTGCACAAAAGTCTGGTCCAAATCATATTGTTGATTATTATTACAGAGCAAAAGAAAAACCTCGCACTAAAAAGCACAAGGTCGCTCTAATTGGATGTATAGATCGGTTTCTGAAATCCATCCATCATCTAGTATTTCTCGGTCAATTATATGATTATAATCTGTCCCCACAGTAATCTTCATATAACTAGTAACTAAATTATACCAATTACACCTGAAAAAATGAATTAATAAGCAGGTTTATTTGGCATGGGTAATAATCAATCTAAATTTCTAAATATTTCACTTGACTAAACGTAGGAAAAAGCCTCCTAAAAGGAGGCTTGCAGAACACTAGAACATTGACATATACATTGAGGCAAAATAGAGACTAACTAATATTAAGAATATTCCGCCTACTTTTGTGGTAAAAATATAAAATTCACTCGGTTCTGCATCTTTAATCGTCAATCTCACTGAAAATCTTGATATTTCTTCAGCGAATTTAAAGACAAGAATCCCAATAATCAATAAAACAAAGACTCTCAAAGATGATAAGAGGATGGAGAAATTATTGTTGCGTATTTCGGCTTGATTCTCTTTAGCATTGGCATAAGCGACATTTAATACTCCATCCAGTATATCTGAATCTTGATCTTTAGCTACCACTTCATTATCCTTGATTTCATAAGCAATGGTTTCATTAGGACTGATAAATTCTTTAGTTAAGAAATTCAGTTTACCAGTCACATTGTTAATATCCTCATTGTTGTCAATGGTCATAATTGTATTAAGGAAGATGGTGTGGCTGATACTCTGTAGCCTCTCATACTCAGGAACACTCCCCGCTTGGCTTTGATTAATTCCTTCATATTTTTCTGCTTGTTCAAGAGCTACTTCATTTAAGGCTTCATAGCGGGTAGCGACAGGAACGGTGGGCCAAAAGGAATGAATCCAGGAACCTACTAAAGCAATCAATACCACTCCCAGTAATATGTAATACCATTTTTTCATATCTATTCCTCCTCTTCCTTAATAATTTCAAAGGATTCAAAGGATTCAAGGGTATATGAAGGTAACAAATTAATTCTAAATTTATCCAACCGAATCCCATTATTACGAATCAATCCTGTCAATTTATCCCCTATTTCAACTTCCTCTTTTATTAAATCCTCTGGTACTTGAATTAGGATTGAACTTCCTCTACTTCCTGTTTCAAAAATATAAAAGCCATTTTCTACATTAATTTCAACAATTTCACCCTGATAATTCCGAAAATCAAAATCTACACTATAGCTATTAGAAAAATTATCCATCACTCTTGAATAATAATCACTATAGATTAATGGTGTGACAAAATCTTCGTCTAAAATCGGTTCTTCAGACATGATTGATATATCATTTTCAACTTCCCCAATTAAATTTGTTTCATCATTTATTAAAGGCTCTAGCTTAGGATTTGCTAATGACTCTGTGTAGTTAGGAGCTTCACCCGCTGCTATTTCATCAGTCAAATCACGCCTTAAATATAGGACACCCTTTTTGAGACCTTCTTTTAATAGAGTAATATCTCCTAATTGAAAATCTTCATCCGTTTCTATCCATTGATCAAAAGCTGACTTGATTTCCTCTTGACTCAAACTACTATCTAATGTTTTAGTAAAAATTGAAAAATAATTAAATAAATCATCATACTTATAACCTTGCTTGAGAATTTCATCATAAAAGTTTAACTTATTGTTGGCCAACCTCAACTCGATTAAATGACGATCATCATAAATACCTGAGTACATATAGAGTTCAAAATCTCGTCCAGGATAAAAATAAGCGGTATTGGAATCATTACCATAGCTATATAGCCCCTTTGCATCTTGGAGATACTTATTGACCTTAAATAATTCTAAAAGGATACGATTGAGATATTCGCGATTAACAAGTGGATTTTCTATCTCCGGATAATCTTCACTAAATATATTGGGGATATCTTCAATTTCATAATCTATCATATTATGATCATAATCAACATCCCAATTACCATGCAATTCATTAATGATTAATTGATTTGCCTGATTATGGTATTCAATGGCCAGATTTGCTTGCTCCTCATTATACTGATTGATAATATCAGTACTAATTAATAAGTCATTTTCTTGTTCTTCTGGTAGACTCCAAGCGTAGTTTGGATAGATTTCGTCATCAATTTCATCACTCAAATCTCTTTCTACGGATATAGTACTCGTGTCACGAGTGACTTTAACTTCTCCGATTTGATAAGGAGCATCGGATTGAAAATTCTCGTTATAAGCCTGGTATATTTCATCCGCCGTAAGAGAGTTATCTAAGGTCTTAACGACTCTACCTAACAAATCAAATTCATCATTAGAACCTAAGGGTAATCTAGAATTTCTGAAGGTAATTTTAAGTGCTTGACCTTGATTATTATCGGTAGATTCGAAGGTCCAAGCTTGATTATCACGATCAAAGATAATAAACCTTCCTTCGTCAAGATCAGATGCGTCATAATACTCATTCTTAACTAAAGGAGGATCAAAATTATACTCACTAATATAGTTTATTTCAGACCGTAGTTCTTCATAAGCACGATTTATCCAAGCGGATTCAGTCATAACTTCTTCTTCTCCTGAATAATCTTCAGAATAAATATCCTCAGGTTCAAAGATTTTAACTAATACTTTAAATAGATCTTCTTCTACGGATTCTATTTCAAATGCCTTAATATTTATTGGAAATATTAACAATACAAATATGAATACGGTAATCCAGCTCATTCTCTTAAACATGACTTCCCCCCTAAAAATGGTATTATATAATTTAATTATAGTTTAACATTTCAAAATTTAATTCACAATTTATTAGGTTTTATCTATGTATAGACAATAGAAAAATAAAATAAATAAAAAAAGTCTGTTGAATTCAACAGACTCAGGCTGTAGACAAACCCCTTGAAAACACTGATATATAGTGATTTCAAGGGGTTTTTCCTGTATAATAAAAATAAAATGGGTGATTAACATGATGTCCCGAGATGCTGATAGTAAGACATTTGAAG
>JACBXN010000036.1 GCA_015863215.1 Aerococcaceae bacterium DSM 111176 | reverse complement strand
TGCAAAGCGAACCTTTAGTAACAGAAGAAGAATACAAAGACTTCACAGACCGCATTAAAGCTGACATAGACCGATTAAATGAACAAACGAGCAAAGAGGTAGCAGATGCGCTAGAAGTATTGGCTAAGGCACACCCTGTTTTAACGGAACACTTGAACAAAGGGAACGAACTACTGAAACACTTACAGCACGATCTATACAAAGATGATGCTTCAACGACTAACGCAAAGGGCGATAAGGTACGCCTATCTAACTTAGAGAACCGACATAAAGAGTATGGCTTATTACAAAAGATTGATTACATTTTAGGCATTGCAAAAGAACGAAACTTATTAAATTAAAAGGGGCAAACATATATGACTAAATACAATTTTAACTATGAAGAACTAGGCTTTGAGAGTGAAGAAGAACTACAGGAAAGTATAGCAAGGGTAGAGCGTAGAAAGAACATGAGTGAAGTAGAAGAAGAAATAGAATCCCTAAACACCCGTACTATAGATAGCAAAGGTAATATAGACTTTGAAGCAATGAACGCAGGGGCTAGGCTTGAATACCTAGATAGATTAGTACAAAGCAAAATGTATGAAGCGCAGCAGGAAGCAAAGAGACAAGCAGAGCAGGCTAAGATGCAAGGGCTTATGAGTGGACTATCAGAACACGTAGACAAAGAAAAGAAAGAGAAAGCACAAAGAGAATTAGATAAAGCAAAACAGAAAGCTGATGCTGAACTACAGAAAGAAATCTTTGAGAAGCATGGCGTTAAGACTGACAAACAACAAGCAGATGATGAAGCGCTAAGAAGTATGCTGAAAGATTTGTAACAACACACAGGGGGCTGGGGGCAACAGGAGGCTAGGTAACAAGGTAGCAGGCGATACTCTAGCCCTTATGATACATGAGAGGAGCAACCTATATGAATAAAGATGTAGACTATGATTTAGATGTAGATCACGATTTAGTAGAGGGTTTATATATAAGCGAAGTAAGACCAATGCTAAACAACTTCTTTAAGAGTGGCTTTCCTATTCCGGAATTAGTTGAAACATTTAACCGAGGTTTAGAATACATTGAGCAATCACAAGCGGACGGACGGACACAAGAGAAGATAGCTTTGATTAACGAATACGATACAAAAGGCAATCGCAAAATTAAATTAAAAATAATTAATTAAAAATAATTTAAAATTAAAAAAATAAATAAAAACAATGTTGTTTAAACGCATTTAAAGGCTGTTAGAGAGGTTTAAAAGCATAAGGGGAGGAGTACCCGGGGTATCGCCTATTCCGGACTTCACGCCGTCACTGAACACATTCTCACGCGTTATACGATGTAAGTTAAATGAAATGAGGTGATTATATGAACGAAAGGGAGCTTATATGTGCAGTTTGTGGAAATAGCTTCTATACGACAGCCAATCACGCTAAATATTGTGGCTCTCAATGCAGGGAAATAGGAACTAAAAGAGTTCGTAATGATTGGGAAAAGAATACTGATTATAACGATAAAGTGAAGTTGTTGATGCAGGAAAAGAGAGCAGCACAGCGACAAGAAAAAAATGAAGCGCTGAAAGCCGAAAGATTAATGCATCAGCAAGCGCAAAAAGCCAAAGACGAGGAAGTCGCTAAAGTTAAACGTGAAAAATTACTTGCTAAAGCTGAAGCGGGCGATTTAAGGGCGCTTCGTGTATTGGCTAGTGAACGTGGCGATCTAGTTGAGCAATGGCGCTTATATAAAGAAATGGTATTGCAATCCGCTGATAAGACGGGGCGCTATCCTAATCACATAGTTGGTGGGGTTAGCTTATACGATGAAGATTTTGAACACTTAGTAGCGGAACAGTTAGAAAAAAATAAGAAATAAGCTTGCCTAACATTAGATTGTTAGCGTTTAGTCCATGCAAGCACTCTTCTTTTCCCACCACATTGAGTGGTGGGCTTTATACAAGATGAAGAACTTACAACGATAACGTGCTTCTAAGAGCGATTTACAGACTGTTTCAAATAGTTTAGTGAGCAACTATGCACGAAAGAACGCCACAGACGTTGTTAAGACAACAAAAAAATGCTTACCAAAAGGCGCACAACCTCTAGTAAGCATTATCAAAGACATGAACGGTAACGACACCTTAAAAGTCTTTCCTCTAGTTTACATGATTTAAACGAATTATACAAACCTTATAAAAGGGGGAAATAACGGCTTATGAGCGATTTAGAAAAGCGCCTAGCAAAGTTACAGCCAAACATTAAGAACGCACGAGAGGCAACTATACAGCCTCACAAACAAGAGATACAGACTAAGCAAGCAAGCGACCACAAAAAGAGAGTGAACGCAGTTAATGAAGTTTATAAGCGCAAGCAGGATCAATACAAGAGGCTAGGTAGTATGCGAACCGACTTCTTAAAAGAGATTGACAAAGGCGCAGATGCAGAAACGTTACTGATGCTTGCAATCGACATGTTAGAAATTACAACAGATAAAGCTTTCACTACTACAGCCAAAAACAAATTAAAGGGGAAATTAAAATGACTAAACAAAATGAAGCAGTAAAAGAAACAGTCTTAACAGTAGATGAACTAAAGAGAATGGGCGCTATATTAAGTGATATGCGAGAAACAATCGAACTATATAACCACGCTTTGAACCTTGTACCAAGTGGGGGAAACATTAAAGAGGGTATGCTATCAGTTTACTATCAATCTTTATATGACTTAACAGACACGATGTTTGAGAAAAACCAAAAAATGATGAAAGATCTAAATGAAATAAGCTACACATTGGAAGAAAATGATGCTGCTTTCGAGATTGAAGAAACCCGAAAAAGACTTAATTAACGCATAGAGTACAGCAGGGGGGGCAGGTTAAGCCTCCTTTTTTTATAACCGTTAATAAACATTATCGGAAGTAAAATCTGCTTAACGTTGACTAACAATAAAGTGAATGTATAATAATAATAAAATCTATAAGCTATATAAGGGGTATGTATATGCATGAAATAGAACCTATTGAAGCAATACAAGTTAAGGCATTGAGCAAGCAACAGCCTAGCGCACAAGCTTTTTCTATTTATATTAATCATGAGTTAGTTAATGTTTTTTTAAAAGAAACTCAAACGCAATCAAAGGACACTATGCGAACGTACAAAACAGCTATAAGGCAGTTTGTTAATTTTATAGGTAAAGAGAACTCTCAACCTCGTTATGATGATGTACTAAGCTTCATAGATCACTTGAAGCAGGAACAGAAAGCACCGTCAACAATACAGACTTATACTGTAGCCGTTAGATTGTTCTTTAAATGGGCTGAAAATCGCAGGCTATACCCGAATATAGCACGAGATGCAAAAGGCGCTAAGGTCAATACAAAGGCGCACAAGGGGGCTTATTTAACCGCTGATGAAGCGCAAGCCGTCCTAAAGAGCATTGACACCGAAACGCTAGCAGGGCTTAGAAACTATGCAATGATAGCTTTGATGCTTACAGCAGGGTTAAGAACGATTGAAGTAAGCGGGGCTAAGGTTAAAGATATAGCCACGCTTGGAAATGCTAAGGTTTTATATATTCAAAGAAAAGGGCATCAAGAGAAAGATAGCTATATAAAGATTGCATCTGTAGTTTATGAAGCGATCATGATTTATTTAAAAGAAAGAAATATAAAAGACACGAACGAGCCTTTGTTTGCTTCACTAAGTAACAACAATAAAGGCGGGCATTTAACTACTCGAACTATAAGGGGCATTGTAAAGCAGTCGTTTAAAGATGCAGGGCTAACAAATGAAGCTTTGAGCGCACATTCTACAAGGCACACAAGCGCAACTCTTAACCTATTGAATGGCGGTACACTTGAAGAAACTCAACAGCTTTTAGGACATGCGAACATAGAAACAACCATGATATATGCGCACCATTTAGAACGAATGAAGAACAACAGCGAGGAAAGAATAAGCGATGCAATCTTTAAATAAAAGGGCGTTGCTAAGGACGATTTACAGGCGTTTTCAAAGTATAAGCTGATGAACTATGCGCTAGAGAACGCTACAGGGCACGCTAGAAATGAGGTAAACAATGACAAAGATAATAACAGTAGTTAATCAAAAGGGGGGCGTAGGCAAAAGCACAATCTCCCAATTTACAGGCAATGAATTAAAAAGCAGAGGCTACAAAGTTTTATTTATTGATTTAGATCCACAAGGCAATTTAAGTTATTCTTTAGGCGTTAACATTTTAGAGTTAGAAAATAGTCAGACCATTTATGAACCACTAACAAACGGAACAGATGCAGGCAAAGCTATTTTAAAGACTGAACAAGCTGATATTATTCCTGCTTCACAATTCCTAGCAAGCGCTGATATTGGGAACTTTGCTTTGAGCAATGCGCTAGAACCCTTAAAAAGCGCCTATGACGTGATTATCATTGATACGCCCCCCACACTCTCAACGCTTGTTATAAACGCCCTAACAGCCTCTGATGCGCTTGTTATACCTGCTTTAGCTGATGCGTACAGTTTGCAGGGGCTAGGACAGCTTAGAAACACGATTGAAGCCGTACAAGATGCGTTAAACCCTAGCTTAACCATTGCAGGCATACTACTCACTAAATACGACAAACGAAAAGTATTAACGAGAACGATATATAAAATGCTAAAAGACACAGCCGAAAGTTTGAACACTAAAGTATTTGATGCAAAGATACGAGATGCAATAGCAATCACAGAGGCGCAGGCAATGCAACAAGATATATTGAAGTATGATCCACATACAAACGTAGTAAGAGATATTAAAGCTTATGTAAATGAATTAGAAAAGGAATGGTAGAGATGAGTAAAGAATTTAATAATATGAGCAACCCTGCAAACAACTTCATTAAAAAAGGAAACGAAAAAGACACGCAGGAAGAACCACGCAGTAAACAAATGAGTATATTGGTTAAGCCGTCAACGCATGAACGATTGAAGTTAGCATCAAGTTTAGAAAATAATTCAGTCAACGGAATAATTAACGATGTATTAGAGGCATACCTTGAAGAAAACAAAGAGGCGATTGAAGCCTATATCAAAGTTTACGAAAAATTTAGAAGTAATTTAGATGATATAAATTAATGCAAGAAAGCGAGGCGGACTATGAACGATACAAAAGACACCTTAAAAAAGAAATTAAATAAAAGCGCACAATTACTAGGTAAAACTTTTATTGAAATGGGCTTAGGTATAAAGGCAAGAAATGATTTTGATGATGTTTTATCACAAGGAAAGGCTATCAATTTAGAATGGGCAACGCAAGGTACACAACTAACTACAAAAGCACTTGCAGAGGCTATAGAGAGTTCAGACTATAAAGGATCCAAAGAAATAAACGAGGCATTAAGTCGCTATCTCGAAGCTACAAAAACTTTTAATGAAATGCACGAACCGTATAGAAATCTTTCAGTAAAACTATCAACTAAGAGAAACAACATTTACTTTATACGAGAAGAAACAGAGCAAAACGCATGGCGCATGGCTTATTTTATAAAAGAGATGCGTATGAGCGAATTACAAAAGAAACACAATGAAACAATAGACAATGAACAAATGTTATTAGAGAACTTAACCCCTGAGGACATGCAATCTATCCAACAATCATACGATCATATCTCAATAGGTTTAGCGACAATTTACGCATGGCAAGACTTAGTAAAGCTATTATCAGAAATTTTTAATAATGACCGATTAACAGAAGCGATTGAAACAGATGCACCTAGTGAAGCCCCTATTCAATCATTAAGAGCAGAAGCAGGGCGCACACATGATTTTTTAACTAACTATGCTTTTAAATGGAATGAGCACGCAGACTTAGGTCAAGTGACAGTTGATGCTGACATAGACGCAAAAATTGAATATTATAAACCGTTATTTATATTCAAATCTTTATTAGATATAACACGCACTAACAAGAAAAGCTATAAAAAAATAGTGAGCGCTTATGCTGATTATACCGTTGAAGAAATCACAGAGAACATTGAAAAGATACTTGCAGACTTTACAAGGGAAATCATGAAGCAGAATGAGGGGGCTGAATAAGTATGAATGAACAGAAAAACGACACCAAAAGATACTTAAAGCCCTCTGATCGCTTTGTACCTGAAATAGAACCAACAACAAAACATGCAGCTATTGGTATAGAGCAGTTATCACTCTTTGAAAACATCACACTTGCACACATTGATAAAAACTTTATGACAAATGCTAAAGTAGTTAATCAATTAGTAGATAGACCTATTGCAGAGTTGACTGAATACGCATCAGAGGTAGACGTAGGGCAAAATATAACAGTCTTAGTTGAGTTTGATTTAGATGCAGGCATAGAACTTTCATCTAACCATGACTTTACCTACTTTGATAAAGCCGTTTTTGATGCAATATGCACACGTTCAGAGGCAGGCGACAAAGTCTTTCCTATAAACACAATATATAGAACAATGCACAATTATGACAGCACCTATAAACCCTCTACAAAGAGATATAATGAAATTATGAATAGTATTAGAAAGATGAACCAAATTAAAGTAAGCGCAGATTTAACGGATCATGTTAGAAGTTACATGAAGAAAAGCAAAGAATATTCTCACTTGTCCGATGGTGAGATTGACAAAATGGTAGGATTTTACAAAATAGGTAACGAACCTTTAATAGATTATCGTATTGTAGAAGCACAGATACAAGGGGCAAGTATCGAATCTATTTATTTAGTTAGAGAACCGTTTTTATACACATACTCAAAAGCAATTAACCATGTTCAGAGCGTACCCAGTGATTTATTAGATTTAGGTATAGATACAACTATTGACCGAATAGCAATTAACAATTATTTAATAAGCAGAATTGAAACAATGAAAAGCCAAAAAACACGCAGTAAAACGAAAATGCTTCACACAAAACAGCGCACTATTCGTTATGAACGCATATATGAAATTATTGCAAAGATAAAAGGTAGAGAACTTACTAGCAAAATGAAAAGAACCCAAAGGGAAGCAGCTAACGAGATATTAAAGCAGTATAAAAAGAAGAAATACATTGCAGGCTTTAAGCCCGCTAAAGATAGTGGGCGGGCTGATACTAAAGTTATTCTAGATATATAACGCATGTATATGTATAAAATGTATAACCTATAGTGCTAGTAACTTTGGGCACGTTACCTAGTAACTTTGGGCACGTTACCTAGTAACTTTGGGCACGTTACCTAGTAACTTTGGGCACGTTAAAACACCCAAAAAACCTTTATGAAGTCAATGGTATCAACGCTTTAGGGCACTTCAAGAAAGCCTGACTATATATGTTATATAAATTACATATATTAGCGGAAATAGCCCCTCTCTTAACAGGCGGGGGCTTTTCCTTTAGGGAAGAGCCAGACCAAAAGAACAAGACCAAACCTGCCCCGCCAAAACGACACCAAACAAAAAAAGAAAAGGACGGATCAAATGCACAAAATAAAAATCGCAAGCGCACAAACTGTTAAGGGTAATAATCAATATACAAATGAGTTGATTACATGGAATGACTTTGTAGAGCGGTTTAGAAACCCGATAAAGACTTATGAAACGTTGAAAGAATATCATGAGGAACTAGCTAAGGCAGAGCAAACAACCGTAAAAGATAAAGCAGGCGTATTTGTAGGGGGTTGGCTAGAGGTAGAGCAGGAAGAAAGCAACCTGCATCGCACAAATGAGAATATACTCTATAGAACCTTACTTACACTTGACTATGACAATGCAACGCCTGCATTAATTGAGAAACTGATTGATGATCTTTACGATGAAGAACATTCTTTTATTATGTACTCTACACACTCACACACAAAAGCAAAGCCTGCTATAAGAGTATTAATACCTCTTTCAAGAGAAGTTAATGCTAGAGAACATGAAGCAATAGCCCGATTGGTAGTTAAGGCGCACGACGAGGACTTTACAGCCGTAGATACAGCAAGCTTTGTAGCAGGGCAGGCAATGTTTTATGCAACGATTAGCAATGATGCAGAAAGCGATTATATCTTTGAATATCAAACAGGCGAGCTTTTAGATGCAGATACTATACTTGAAGCATACGGAAATAGAGCCTATACAGACGTTTTTAAGCAACTCGGTATGTTTACACCTAGAGAACGAGAAAAGGGCGCACAGGGGCTAAATAAGGGCACAGGCGCACTAACAGACCCGAAAGGGCGAGCAGGTTATGTAGGCGCATTTAATCGAACTTATAATATACATGAAGCAATCGAGAAATTTATACCTGATGTATATATCGAAACACGAGAGAAAGACCGTTACACCTATACAGAGGGAAGTTCAGACGGAGGGGCGCATGTATATAACGATTATGGCGAGGGCACTTTCTTATACTCTTATCATGATACAGACCCTGCAAGTCAACAAATGCTAAATGCTTATGACTTAGTACGCCTGCATAAATATGGTAAGCATGATGCAGATGCTGACAAGGCAGACTTTAAGAACTTACCAAGTCAAAAGATGATGCTAGAACTTGCAAAGAAAGATGAGCGAGTAATGCAGGAATACAAAAAGAACAAACCTGATAAACCTGAATATAGCATGAGAGAACAATTTACAGCCCCTGCAGGTACACAAGCAAACGCAGAGCAAACACTAGAGCAAAAAATAGCGCAAGAAGTAGCAGAGTTGGACACGAGCAAACATGATATAAATAGCATTATGCAATTACACAATGGGGATTTATACATTGCAGAGTTGAATAAACCACAGCATAAAGAGAAACTACAGCAACTTTATGCAAACACAAGCCCTAAGCATCACTTAACAAGCTTCATTGACAAAGTAACAGATACAGACACGCCCGAAATACCAACGGGCTTTGAAAGACTTGATAAACAGCTAGACGGGGGCTTATACGAGGGCTTGTACTTCTTAGGGGCTATATCATCGCTAGGAAAAACAACTCTCATGCTACAAATAGCAGATGCGATAGCTAAACAAGGGCAGGACGTGCTTATATTCAGTTTAGAAATGAGCAGGCATGAAATAATGGCTAAGACCCTTTCAAGATTGAGTTATGAAATTGATGTAGCAAGTGGATCAAGTGGAAACAACGCAAAGACAGTTAGAGATTTTACAAACTATAAACGGTGGCAATACTTTTCAAGCGATGAAATGGATCTCCTTAAAGATAGCTTTAGAGAATATGAGAAGTTTGCAGGCAACCTCTACATTCATCAGGGGTTAGGCGATATTAACCACGCACACATTAGAGAAACAGTTAGACGGCACACAGAGGCGAACCCTGATAAGCGCCCGCCCGTTGTAATGGTTGACTACTTACAGATACTAGCGCCTGATGATTTTAGAGCAAGCGAACGGCAAAACCTAGATAAGAACGTATTAGAATTAAAACGTATCGCACGAGATTATAAAATACCCGTATTCGGCATTAGTAGCTTCAACAGAGAAAACTACAGCAAAGGCGCAAGCATGTTGAGTTTTAAAGAGAGTGGGGCTATTGAATATTCGAGCGATGTATTAATGGGGTTACAATTCTCTATTCAAGAAAAATACGACAAGGAAAATAAAGGCGTAAGCGAGAACAGCAAAGACTATAAGAAAGTAGATGCAGACGAAGAAAAAAGCAAGTTACCTCGAAAGTTACAGCTTGTTATACTGAAAAACAGAAACGGTACAACAGGTGGCAGAATTAACTTTGATTATGATCCACGATATAACCACTTCCAAGAGAGCGATACAAACTTGCAACCAACAGAACAATATAAGTTAGGAAGCGGAATGAAGAAAGTTAAACCATTAGTAAAAAGATAAATAGTTATTTAGAGCCTGCTGAAAAGTGGGCTCTTTTTTTATACATAGGAAACTACCTTGTAATTATGCAACCTCTTATAAGGCTTAAAAACGACCCCTAAGAGCCTTAACTTCTTTTAGGTACAAATACCTATTTACCACGAATTAACCTCTAGAACCTATCACAAATTGAACCTGCAGAGTGCTTACAGATACTTTACTTAAAAACATTTAATACTTACAAACCCTTTGTATATAAGGCTTTATTACAAAACATAACATATATAGGAAATATACATGTATTTTATACTTGCATATAGTTGTTATTAATGTTATTGTTATCATAGTGGTAAACGACATATATAGGAAATACACCTAAGCACACAATATAGAGAGGGGCAATGACTTATGACACAAGCAAATCAAGACGTTAGAAAGCGAATTGATAAGGCAGGTTTAACTCAATGGCAGGTAGCAGAAGAAGTAGGCATCAACCACGTTACTATGAGCGTATGGCTAAGAACACCACTTACTAAAGAACAAAGCGCACGAGTAGACAAAGCAATTAAAGAATTGGAGAAGAAACAATGACAGATAAATTAGAAAAACGAATTGCGAAGCTTGAAAAAGAAAACCTAGACTTAACTAATTATGTGAATGGTTTAGGCGCTGATGTTTTCTTTTTAAAGCAAGAGTTGGAGGAGTTTAAAGGTAAGGTAGACGGTCTATCATGGGAAGTCGAGTACATAGCACAATGAATGATCGAATTGAAGAACTTGCAGAAGAAGTTAAATCATTAAAACAATTAGTTTACGAGTTAGAACACGCTGCCGCCCGATTAATTGATGAAAAAATTGAAGAAGCCACAAGCGGATTAGTAAGCATTGAAGAGCTTGAATATTATGGCTAAGGAGGTAATGCTAGCAGCCTAAGATAAACGGGGTGACTATGTGGAATGGAATAACAACCTTGAAGCCAAAGATAAGATATTAACTTATATACAACTACCCGATAAAATAGAATGCTTGAAGTCAAAAAAACAGCTAATATCTAAACAATTTTATGCTAGCTGTTCCATGACCGGAACTATGCCTATAGGCGATTTAGAAGAAAACAATTACAACCGTTCGATTAGTCCCGAATATGGGGCGATAGTGATAGCAGATAGCGAAGCAATCATACAATGTAGAATAGACCGAGCAAGCAAGAAATGGGCTTTATTCAACGAATTAATGCCCTTTTTAGACAGTCAACGGCTGATGGCAGACCAACAGTTATATTATGTGACCGAACTGGAACAGCAAGCATTAGAAGCGATTAATGAGGTGGAATACTATTTGACGGAACACCAAAAAACAAAAGAACGATTAAAAGGTTACGGCTTAGATCAGGAACAACAGGCGCAGATGAAAGAAGCAGGTAATACTTTATTGAACCGAATTAAGGAGTTGGCGCTATGAGAAACAGAATACATGTTTGCAATCGACTGATGAAACCACTTAAAGCCTATATCGAACGTGGCGAAAGTAATGAGCATGTATTGCAGCTAATCAACGTACTTAATCAGTTGGAAGATGACGAATTGGCGTTTGTCATGGCGAAGTATGTAACGCTAGCCACGTTCAGGAAAGACGGCAAGGTAATCAAACAGGCGAACGCTACTAAGTTGAAAGACCACCTACAAATTAAGGATAAAGATTTTAAGTCCTTACAAAACAAAGTGAGTAGTAGGGTTTACGATTTATATTTTGCCGAGCAAGACGAAGCCTATCAACGAGGGCAAGATATGAAACGGCTTAGTTTTCTTGAAAATGATAATGAGCACAGTCATAAAATGATTGAATTTATAGAAGATTTAGAAAAGCGTATTTTAAAGGACGGTTTATCTAAAGAAAGTTATTACTATCAATATTTTAACGGTCGCTTAAACAATTATAAAGAACAGACTAGGAAGAATAACGAAGAAATTCAAAAGCTAGAGCTAAGGTTATCCGAAAAGTAACGCTGTAAGCAGACCGAATCGAATTACAGAAGCAGTTAGCAGAAGAAAATATTAAGGAGAATGTATAAATGACAAAAGAAAAGAATGTATTAACGCAGATTGAAAAGGAATTCGAGCAAGTAAAGGCTAAGAATGATAAAGAGATTGCAGACTTACAACAGGCACTAGAAACAGCTAAGGCAGAAGCAGATAAGGCACAGCAGAAAGTAATTGATGCAAAGCAGGGCAGTAGCCCTACCGCATTCTCAAAGGCAGTAGCAGACCAACAAACCGCAAGCAATATCGTTGAGTTCTATACAGGCAAGATTGAAGAATTGCAAAGCGAACCTTTAGTAACAGAAGAAGAATACAAAGACTTCACAGACCGCATTAAAGCTGACATAGACCGATTAAATGAACAAACGAGCAAAGAGGTAGCAGATGCGCTAGAAGTATTGGCTAA
>JACBXN010000035.1 GCA_015863215.1 Aerococcaceae bacterium DSM 111176 | reverse complement strand
CAAATGTCTTACTATCAGCATCTCGGGACATCATGTTAATCACCCATTTTATTTTTATTATACAGGAAAAACCCCTTGAAATCACTATATATCAGTGTTTTCAAGGGGTTTGTCTACAGCCTGAGTCAAACAATTGTTTGATTGTTTTCCGGTCATTTTTCTAGTTCTATTAGATAGCATAAAAGAGCCTACAAAATGCAGGCTCTTTTAAATCTAATCTTGGGTCAATAATTTGCTATAGGAATAGTCTATTCCAAAAGCTCCTATAGGTGCAGTAATTAAAATGGCTAATACCGATACTGTTAAGATCAATTCTCCGGCTGGAAGCCCTAAAGCCAGTGGTACGCCACCTATCGCAGCTTGTACAGTGGCTTTGGGCATGTAAGCAATCGCAGTGAATATTTTCTCTTTAGTATTTAAGATGGAACCACTGACGCTTAACCATGTACCAATTGTTCGTAGGATTAGAGCTAAGAGAATGACGATCACGGGTGTGAATCCAGCCGAAAACGCATAATATATGTCTACAGAAGCACCGACTAAAACGAATAAGAAAATTTCGCCTGGAATCCATAATTGGTTATAGAGATGTAATATTTGATCGGCTTGGCTAGGGACTTGTCGATAAATAACGATACTCATGCTCATCACAGCTAAAATTCCGGAGAACGGAATATTTATAAACCAGGTTTCCATGCTCACTAAAATAAAAGAGAGACTCAGCATGATGAGCACTTGGATAATAGCTTGTAATTGAACTTTTTCAAATAGCATAGAAAGGAAGTAGCCAGTTAAAAAACCAATTAAAACGCCAGAAATGATTGAAAGTGGAATATCTAAGAGACTAAAGACACTAAACTCTCCACTTTGTGCTAAGGATAAAAAGGCTGAGAACATCACTAAAGCATAGATATCATCGACAGAAGAACCAGCTAAAATAAGTTGAGGTATGCCTTTATTGGTTCCTCTTTTTTCATGGATTAATGTAATCATTCTAGGAACGACCACTGCAGGGGAAACGGCGCCTAAAACAGCGCCTAAAAGTGCGGATTCAATTAAAGACAAACCTAGAAATATTGGCGCAAAAATCATTGTAGAGATGATTTCAAAGGTTGCTGGAAGAAAACTTAACAAAACTGCTGGGCGTCCTACTCTTTTTAAATCTTTTAAATTTAAGGATAAACCTGCTCGAGTAAGGATAATAATTAAAACAACTTGTCGAATATCTGCAGATATTTCCAATAACGTTGGATCAAGCCAATCAAATACCGAGGGACCAATTAATATGCCGATAAAAATAAGACCAACTAAACTAGGAATATTTATTTTTCTACAAATTGCATGAGTAAAGACCCCTAATAAAACAATCATTGCAATACTACCAAGCATTAAATTAATTTCCTTTCCTCTAACATAAATATGAATATTTATATATCTTATTATTTTTTGGCTACTACTGAACGTTCTTAATTATGTAATTGCTTCATCTTTTCCTTGTTCCATTCCGGGAGCACCAGCTTCAGTGTCTAAGACATACTTAGCAACTAAAGCAGCTAATGTACCACCTAAAAGAGGGGCTAGAAAATATAACCAGAATTGCGATAAGGCTGTCCCACCCATGAGAATAGCGGGTCCAAAACTACGGGCAGGGTTCAAAGAAATTCCTGTAGTCGTTCCACCCATCAAAATGATAGCGACTAACGTCAAACCAATCACAAGTCCAGCCATATGGGGGTCACCATTTTTTCCTGTTGCAGTCAAAATCACTAGAACAAAAAGGAAAGTTAGAATAAGCTCGATGATAAATCCACCAGATACAGTTAATCCTTCCGCTAAAATAGTCGCTCCTAAATTCGTTGCATCTTTTCCTGACTGGATAAGAAAATATTTTAGGATTGCTGAGCCAGCCACTGCCCCAGCTAATTGTGCACCGACATAAACGATAAATCCCTTAAAGTTCATGCGACCGTTCAAGAACATGGCTAAACTGACTGCTGGATTCATATGAGCCCCCGAAATGGTTCCGATACTATAAGCCATGGCAATGACGATAAAACCAAAAGCTAGAGCAATACTTAGCATACTGTCACCAAAGACCACTGCTCCTGTCCCGATTAACACCAAAAATAATGTACCCATTACTTCTGCGATTGCTTTCTTCCACATAATACAATCTCCTTTTTCTGATACTCTATTATAAATTCTCACCTTACTAGAATAACATGAGTAAAGTGTGTTTTCTATATCATTTATGTTAGGAAAATGCTTCAACTAGTAGAGGTGATTATCATATTCCTTGAGAAACTTTTAAAAGTGGTACTTTAAAATAACAATTAATGAAATTAATAGGGTAGTAGTGAGTTGTTTAGAGAAACTTAAACGGACAATGACCTTTCTTTCGATTTGAAATGCGCTCTGAATGCTCGCTACAACAGCGAACTAAAAATATTAGTCTAGTTTATAGTAATAACAAATCTGAATAATGATTTATCTTCTTCAAAGCTTTTTACATTCTCAAAGTTTAATAGATAATTATCTGTATCCAAAGTATAATAAAAGTAAGAATTAAATATGACAGAGGTGATTCTGTGAAAGTGAAGAAATTTTACCGAACCCAACGGGAAGTTGCAGCTGTAATTAATGAAATAGTTGATGAATATTGGGTAGATAATCTAACAGATGAAGAGTTAGTAGAAAATATAATTATGATTTATAAAAATAACCAACGAAAAATAATAAAAAACGATGATTTTACCACAATACTTAAGCAACAATGCGGTAAAAATCGTTTAACAATAGTAGCAAATATAATTACTAATTAAAAAAAAGGAGGTGGCTTTTTGAAAGAAAATAATAACTTATCGCTCTCAGATTTAAATGACTCAGCTATTTTAAGAGAAAATGAATCTCTATTAAGTTTACTGCTTAAGGATCATACCACTGGTAAGAATATAAAATGGGGCACAGATAGCTATATTAATCATGGTTATTCATTCCGAGATGATCAAGAAATTAAAATAGATCTTATTACTGGATGGTATGAAGGTTTTATTCGCCCAAGAGTAGATAAAGATATAGATATCCAACTTGAACGTCAGCGTAATAGAGCAGAAGTTTTCACACCCTCATGGGTAATTAAGTTACAAGTAGATGCTGCACTAAAAGATATGCAAGAATTGCCTTTGACTGAATTTATCCAAACTAAGTGGCTAGAGATTACATGTGGAGAAGCTCCCTATATGGTAAACCGTTATGATATGGAAACGGGAGAAGTAATACCTTTAAAAGAACGATCAGGCTTCATTGATGTTAAATTTAAAAAATTGAATGAAGCAATAGAATCAGAAGAAGAATGGCTGAAGTTAGCTGTTGAAATATATAAAGCAAGCTATGGTTATGAATATCAAGGAGATTCACTATTACTAGCTCGAGAAAATTTAATTCTAACATTTATAGATAATTATTTTTATATGTTCGGAGCTTTCCCAAAAGAGAAAATATTACTAGAAATTACTAAAATAATAAGCCTTAATGTATTTCAAATGGACGGTTTAACATACGAAGTGCCATATTCAGATGGTGGGACTGGAGATTTTGGTACTCAATTAAGTTTATTTGAAGAGATAGAGACTGAAGAGAACATCACACCTAAACTGGCTAGAATAAAGTTGTGGGGAAAAGACAAGACAATCGAATTCAAATTGCTCTCGGAAAGGAATGACACAGAAATGAAGTTTGATGTTGTAATAGGGAATCCACCATATCAAATGACAACTGAAGGAAATAATAGAGATGTTCCAATTTATCCTTACTTTATGGACGAAGCATATAAAATTTCAAATAAAGCTCTTTTAATTACTCCAGCAAGATTTTTATCCGATGCCGGACAAACTAAAAGAAGTTGGAATCAAGAAATGCTGAATAATCCACATTTAAAAGTTTTATATTTTGATCAATACAGTGGGAATATTTTCAAAAACACTGATATAAAGGGTGGAGTGGCAATAACATATTATGATAATGAGAAAGAATTTGGCCCCATTGAAGTATTTATTCGCAGCAAAGAATTGGAGAAAATTACTAGTAAAGTATCATCAATAATGGAGAAATCTATCAACTTAATTCATCATAATCGTAGTAGCTATAGACTGACAGATATGGTTTATAAAGATTTCCCAGAGATGAAAAATAAGGTTAAAAAATCTGAACGCTTATCAATTACATCAAATATTTTTGATAAACTTTCTGATATATTTCTGGATGAACAGCCAAAGAATTTAAAGGACTTTATTGGAATACTTGGTCGCCAAAATCATAAAAGAAAAGTTAAATGGATACGTAGAAAATATATTCAAGATCATCCAACAATTGGAAAATGGAAAGTCTTTGTTGCTAAATCAAATGGTACAGGTGCTATCGGAGAAGCATTAAGTGAACCCTTTGTGGCCGAACCACATATGATACCTACTCAAACCTTTATTACTCTCGGGAATTTTGACACAGAAAATGAAGCTATAGCATTAAATAATTATATTAAAAGTAAATTTGCTAGAGTAATGTTAAGCGTTAAAAAAGCTACCCCTGATAATGCTCGTAAAGATGTTTGGAGCTATGTACCACTTCAAAACTTTCATTCAGATTCAGATATTGATTGGATGGGATCTATTTCGGATATAGATAGTCAGTTGTACAAAAAGTATAATCTTGATAATGATGATATTAATTACATTGAGACCATTGTAAAGGAGATGGAATAATATGCAGACCCCCAATATCAATACCAAGACACGTATTATTCCAAAAATTTATGCTTATCGAACACCAAGTAACCTGGAGAAACAGGGCTGGTTTAAAATTGGTTACACAGAGAGAGACGTGGATAGACGTATTCGTGAACAAACGCATACGGCCGGTATAACTCCTGAAAAATTGTGGGACTATGTCGCACGTTTTAATGATGGATATTATTTCAATGATCATGATTTCCATGCTTATTTGGTTCGTAAAGGTATTCCTAGAGATAGCGGCACTGAGTGGTTTAATTTTGAGAATGATGTAAGTAAATCAAAGCGAATGGTTTCTGCTTTCATGTTAAAAGAAGACATTCATGAGTTAGAGGGCTCTGTAAAATCTGAGAGTTACGTTCTAAGACAAGAACAAGCGGAAGCTGTTGAAATGACTGCTGAATATTTCAAAAGTCGTGAGTCAGGAGAGTTTTTGTGGAATGCTAAACCACGATTTGGAAAAACGCTAACTACTTATGACCTGATTAAAAAAGTGGAATTCTCAAACATTTTAATTCTGACAAATAGGCCAGCAGTTGGTAATTCTTGGGTAGATGATTATGAAAAGTTTATTAAGTACGACAAAGAGCATAATTACCACTTTGTAAGTGATAGTCCTGCGATTGCAAACAGGGACATACTGAGTCGCGACGAGTACCAAAGTAAAGTTGTAGATTCTTGGAATTTAAAGCAAATTGCTTTTGTAAGTTTACAGGACTTGAAGGGTTCTGCTTACTTTGGAGGGGATTATCCAAAATTGCGCTGGGTTAGAGATGTAGATTGGGATTTAGTAGTTATTGATGAGGCTCATGAGGCAGTTGATACTAATAAAACTGAGTTTGCTTTAGGGAGAATTCAAACGGACTACATATTGCATCTTTCAGGAACACCATTTAAACAAATTGCTGGTGACAAATTTGAACCCAATCAAATATTTAACTGGTCTTATATGGATGAGCAGGAAGCGAAAGCTAACTGGGATGAAAGTGAAACTGATGAACATAATCCATATGAAGAATTACCTACCTTAAACATGTATACATATCAAATGTCGAACATGATTGTTGAACAAATTAAACAAGGTGCAGATTTAGATGAAGAGACGAATGTGGATTATGCTTTTGATCTGAATGAATTTTTTGCTACTGATGATAGGGGCAATTTAATTTATGAAGCAGATGTCTTAAATTGGCTAGATTCTTTAACAAGTAATCAAAAATATCCATTTTCTACTCCAGAATTAAGAAATGAATTAAAGCATACTTTATGGTTGTTGAATAGAGTAGATAGTGCCAAAGCACTCGCTAATATTTTACGAAATCATCCTGTATTTGAAAACTATGAAGTTGTTTCTGTAGCTGGAGATGGAAAACTTGAACAAATTAACGGAGAAGAGATAGAAGTTGATGAAGAGAATGTTGACGGTCGAAATAGTGCATTAGAACGTGTAAAAAATGCTATAGCTAATAACGATAAAACGATTACTCTAACAGTTGGCCAATTGACAACAGGTGTAACAGTTCCTGAGTGGTCTGGTGTTCTGATGTTAAGCAATGTGAAATCTCCAGCTCTTTATATGCAAGCAGGTTTTCGTGCTCAAAATCCTCATAAATGGCCTGATAGAGATGCTGAAGGTAATCCAGTAACTTATCGAAAACAAAATGCTTACATTTTTGACTTTGCACCTGAGAGAACTTTGGATATTATTGATGAATTTGCGAATAATTTAAATAGTTCAACCTCTGGCGGAAGTGGAACAATGGAAGAACGTGAAGAGAATATAAAGCGTTTGCTAAATTTCTTTCCAGTCATTGGTGAAGATACTGACGGTCAGATGACTGAATTAGATGCAAAACAAGTCCTGACTTTACCAAAAAGAATCAAATCACGAGAGGTTGTTCGTCGTGGATTCATGAGTAACCTATTATTTAATAATATTGCGGGTATTTTCCGATCTAAAAAGGCCTTAGATATTATCAATAAGTTTGAAAAAACAGAGCAGGGTAAATTAACGACAGATAAAGATAAAGTAGATTCGAAAGATGTAGAAGATTTAAACGTAGATGAAGAAGGAAATGCATTTGTAGAAGATGAAGTTGTCGAAGAGAAAAGAGACAGACTTTTTGGTGACAAGATTTACGAGAGAAAAGAAATCGAGGAGATTGTTCAACCTACAGATATAGGTCTTACAACCAATATTCAAGTTCGAGAAAAGTTAAGTGATGCCCTAAGCCAAGAATTAGAGCCAAGCTTTGATAAAATGCGTACGGAGTATGGATTGACTATTAACCAACGCAAACAAAAAGAGCGTGCTGCTAAAGAGAAAATTAATAAAGCAACTGAAACCTTCGAAGCAGAGTTAAAAGCACGTCAAGCAGACCGTAAAGCCCAATTAGAAGATGTTGGTGCATTAGAAGATCCTAAAAAAATCGAGGAAGAGAATAAAACCTTTATTGAAGAAACTTATAGTGATTTGAAAGATAAAATAGAGGAAATAGTTTTAGAAACGACTACTGAAATTATAGAAGAACATGAAGTCAAACAAGAAGAGAAGAAAAAGAATACCGTTGAAGATGATATTCGATCTAATTTACGTGGTTTTTCTAGAGCAATACCTAGTTTTATCATGGCATATGGGAATGAAGATTTAAATTTAATGAATTTTGATGAGTATGTTAGTGATGAAGTATTTTATGATGTTACAGGTGTTACATTAGAAGAGTTCATTTTCTTAAGAGATGGTGGTACGTATGTTGATGATGAAGGTGAAGAACAACAATTTAATGGGAACTTGTTTAACGAAGTAGTATTTAATGAATCTATACTTGAATTTTTACGAAAGAAATCTGAGTTATCAAATTACTTTGAAGATACGGAAGAAAATATTTATGACTATATTCCACCTCAAAACACCAATCAGATTTATACCCCTAAATGGGTTGTTCAAAAGATGGTACAACAATTAGAAGATGAAAATCCAGGTATTTACGATGATTCCTCCAAAACCTTTATTGATCTGTATATGAAGTCAGGTTTATATATCACTGAAGTCGTAAAAAGATTGTATAACAGTGAGGTAATCCAGACAGAGATTCCTGATGATTATGACCGTCTGAAACATATACTAGAGAATCAGGTGTATGGGTTAGCACCAACAGAGATTATTTATAGAATTGCTACGAGCTTCATATTCAGTGAATTGACCGAAGGAATTAGTCAAAAGAACTTTGCACAATTAGATGCCTATCCATATGCAGAAGATGGAACTTTAGAACAAAAATTAGATGAAGTGTTTCATTAATTTTGATTCTAAAATCGCATATGTAAGTGAATGAATAGGCTGGTCTAATTAAAATGAAAGTACTTCGAAAGAGAATAAAACTGGACGTAACTGCTGAAACTGGTAAGGAATAAAAGATAATAAAATTTAAACTATTGAAAAATTATTGATAATTTAATGGAAATGGACTATAAGAATAATTAATTACTAAATGTTCTTTGAAATTATCAGCTCGTTAAATATAGAGTTCAAGAATTATCAATGGAAAATATAAGGATGTCTTGATATCTAGAATACTACTATTTGATTAAATAATACTGATAATTTGAAAGTTTAGGTAGCTTAGGGGGATAAAATTGCATATTGATAAGTTAGTAATCAAAGGATTTAGGAAGTTCAAAGATTTTGAAATTAATTTTAATAAAGATTTAAATGTTATCGTTGGAGAGAACGAGACTGGAAAAAGCACAATACTAGAAGCGCTAGATTTAGTTCTTAACGGAAGAAATATTAATACAGAACTTTTAGATGAGCAGATTTTTAATATTGAAAATCTGGACTACTTTTATAAAAATCCTGAATACAACAATTTACCAAGAATTGTTATTGAAATATATCTACAATTTAATGAAGATGATAAATTAAACAAACAATATTTTTATGGTCTACATTACGGAGATAAAAATAAATCTGAGAGCCTAGCTGGGATTCGTTTTGAAGCAAGATTTGATGAAGAGTTCAAAGAAGATTTTGAGAGGATTAATTTCGAGCGAAATCAGCTCATACCGATAGAGTTATATCGATTTGATACTAATACATTTCAAGGGGGGAGATACAATAAGAGGAAAGGAAATGTTAAATCTCTTTTAATAGATAATTCTAAAGCTGATAACGTTTATAATTCATACGCTAAACAAGTCTTTAATCAAACGTTTGAAGAAAAAGAGAGACATGAAATTACATACTCATTTAGAAATTCAATTAAAGATTACTTAAGTGAGCAAAAAGATAGTCTTAAAGTTGGACAACAACAGGTAGGAATCGATTATTCAAAAGCTGTATTTTCTAGATTAATCGATATTTCAGAAAACGATATTTCTATTCAAAATAAAGGAAAAGGTAAAGAAAATTTTATAAAAACTGAAATTGCTTTAGAGACGGAAAGCAATATTATTCTTGTTGAAGAACCTGAAAATCATTTAAGTCATTCGTATACTAGAAAGTTAATAGACTTGATTAGGCGAAAAAACGAGAGTAATCAAATTATTCTTACAACTCACAGCCCTCTAGTTGTAAATAGATTGAATTTACAGAAATTAATATGGATTAATGAATCTTGTTCGCAATCGCTATCAGATATTACTGATGAAACTGCACAGTATTTTGAAAAATTGGATAATACAAACCTTTTAGAGTTTATACTCTCAACCAAGATAATTTTGGTTGAAGGTGCTGCTGAATACATGTATATCCCCAGCTTCTTTAAAAAAATATATGATAGTGAAATAGATCAAGATGGTATCCATATTATATCTGGGAACGGTATTTCATATAAAAATTATATTGAAATAGCACAGGATTTAAAGAAACCGTTATTAATAATCACTGATAATGACAAAAAACAACAGACAATTGATGAAATAGATAATAGAAATGTTAAATTTAAAGAAGTGGGCTATGATATAAAAATTGTGTGTGATGAGAACATTGAAAAATACACTTTTGAAAAAGTTTTATTTGAAGAAAATATTTTAACTTTAGAAGATTGGAAAGAAGAAAGTAAAGTTAGTACGTTAGTAGATGGTGAAAATGTCGAAAATAAGGCGCTAGCTTATATGTTAAAATATAAAACAGAGTCTGCTTATCAAATTTTGGAAGATAGAAATTTATTTAATAAACTTAGTGTACCTAATTATATAGAGGAGGGTTTAAACTGGTTAGTAGAATTATGATGGCGCGTGCTGGATCTGGTAAAACATATTATATATCTAATGATTTCACTAAAACTGAAAACGTGCTATTCATCACGTTTACTAATCAAAATGTTGAGAATATTAGGAGAGAAATATATAAGAGATTCAAAAATAAACCTCCTAATAATTATAGAATTGTAACATTTTCTAGTTTTCTATATTCATGGATAATAAGGCCATTAGAGCCACTTCTGCCATTTAATCAAAGTATAGAAAGTGACGGTGTAGACCTAATCACAGAACCACCGCTACCATCAATTAAATTGGCAAATAACTATAGAGTTCAGAATCCTTTATATGAGTCAGTAGATAAGTTAGGACATTATCTAAACAAAAATAATAATCAGTATTTTAATTCTAGAATGTCTAAATTAATAATAAAGCATTTAAACAAGAACAAAAAGACAATTAACAGAAATATAGAAGAAAGATTAGTAGGATTAGTTGATACTATATACATAGATGAGTTTCAAGACTATAAAGGTGATGATTTTAAAATAATCAATTTACTTCTACGATTAGAAAGTATTAGAGTTACTGCTGTCGGTGATTTTTATCAACATTCTGTTGCTCCAAGTTTCGAAACAAGTCAATATCCTTATAAAAAAAATAAATTGGATGTGACGGAAGAAGAGTTTATTGATTCTTTCCCAAAATCAAAAATTGAGGTTGATACCGATACCCTCATTTCAAGTAGAAGAGTAACTGAAGATATGTGCAGATTAATAACAGATAAACTTGGGATTGATATTTATTCATCTAATGAGAGAAAAGGGAAATTAAAGTTTATATCTGAATTAAAAGAGTTAAAAGAACTACTGTACGATAAAAACTGTACAAAATTAGTATTTAGTAACTCATCTAAGTTCCCTTATAAACCTGCTATTAATTGGAGTTATTCTAAAGGAGACACATACTCTAAAACATTAGTGATTTTAACGGGAAATCTAGAGAATTTATTGGATCAATCTTTTAGTCTAGAAAAATCTAATTTGAGTCAATCCACTTTAAATAAATTATATGTTGCTCTGACTAGAAGTAATAATGAAACATATATATGTACAAAGAAAACTTACGATAAATATAATTTAAGTAAGATTTGATTAATTTAAAAAGTATATTCTGTAGTTCAAGTTTTAAACTTAACCACTGATTTTACGGTTCATTAAAATCTATTTTTTAAAACTCAGGGGGTATTATGAGACCATTACTATATTTCCATCAGTATACAATTAACCAATTCATTCAGAGAAATAATCGAATTAGTAGATTGTATGAAGACACTAAAGTAGATAAAGATAAACTTTGGAAAAAGTATGAAGATGAGGCCAAACAAAGCCTCCAAGAATATAAATATAACCCAAATATGGATGGAGGAGATTTAGCAGATATTTATACAGAAAAAATGTCTGACATGGCAGACATTTTTTGGCAAATAGTCCCACAACAACTTTTTCAATCTATAACTGTACTATATCAGAATTTCGAAAATGAAATAGTAGTATTTATTAATGAGGAGGCTAACAGATACTTAAAGAAAGAGGCACATGATTCTATAGAATATGGCGAAATAGAAAAGGAATTACTAAAGTTACATAAGATATACCCGTTACGAGGTATCAATAAAATACACGAATTAAAATTGCTAACGAACGTAATTAAACACGGACATGGGAAATCATATAAACAACTAAAAAAGATTAGACCTGATTATTTTGAGCATAAGGATTTTGTATTCAGTAATGAGAGAGACACAATTAAGACTTGGAAATCAATTTATAATAATTATAGAGCTTTGAATGTCCAAGAAAAAGAGTTTTATATTTATCTAGAATCGATTAATAAATTTTGGGAATCTTTACCAGAAAGAGTATACATAGACGGAGGAGAACCTTTATTTAGTAACTGAAAATCCAATGATTGATATAAAAATTGAAGCATATCATTCAAACTGTTTTTAATTAAATGTCACTGAACCATGAAAAATACTTCGATATTCTTATACATGTTATTATAGAAGTATATTTTTCCAAATTGATGAAATGATTGATTAAATCTTTATTATTTATATAATAAAGTGCCTGAAGGGCATAGTATTATGGAAGATCATTAGAAAGTAAGTTTTTAGGAAAAATTCCTAGGTTAATTCATAAAACATAGGCGTATGCGTGAAATTTAGTACAAACCATTACCAAAACCATTACTATATTACTTAAAACGTTGATGTAAGAGGCTTCGGATGAGCCCCCTCATCTCCATAATATACGCGGGAATGTTGGTAAAACAGCATTCCCGTTTTTTTTAAATATGTGTTAGTTTATTTATAAACTAACAATAATCATAAAATAAGACCAACCTTCAAAAAGTGGGGCTGTTGCTCACTGATCAAAGGTTGGTCTATGTCGCTTTAAAAGAAATCGACGCAAATAACCACACGGATGCAGTAATTAAATGTCACATTTAATTTCTGATTATTTATGAAACGAATCAATCCCTCATTTAACTTTTATTTTTTCCTCTGCCAGTTGCCTGTAAAATCCCCCAGACAGCTGCACCGATTGCAAAGATAATCCAAGCATCTTGCCAATTTCGGGTAAATAAGCCATATAATACAAAAATCACGAGTATAGCAATCCAAAAGTTACGGTTAAATTTGCCACTCATAAAAATTCCCCTCCAAAATTATTTTTTAGAATTTATATATATGTTCAAACTGCACCTCATATCCTCAATAAAATTATAAAATAGAAGTCAATATTATGCAAAAGATAAGACTCAGTTCGATGGTTTTGTGACAGTTTTATTATTTGTGAAACTTCGATAAATAATGATATCAGCGTTTTTCAACTATCATAATGACGTCAAACGCAGGGATCTGAGTATTGCGGACGTTTTTTACCAGTAGTGCGGTTCTTTTTACCACTCTTTGCGGGAAGATTTACCAATGTCTGCGGAATAGTTTACCAGTAATAATTAAATGACCCCATTTCTACTCAACTTTTGAGTAGAAATGGGGTCAACATATTATAAATCTATTGGCTATGTCGTAAAAAGACCATTGGTCTAGTTATCTTGATTTAAACCTAGCTTTTCACGCATCGAAATATCTCCATCTATAAGTACATCATAAGAATTATGTATAATTCGATCAAGGATAGCTTCTGCTAAAGTACCGTCTCCTAGTTTCTCATACCAACCCGGAAAGTCGAACTGGGAACAGTAAA
>JACBXN010000023.1 GCA_015863215.1 Aerococcaceae bacterium DSM 111176 | reverse complement strand
CCTAAACGTCACTTATATTTTACAGAAGAAGACGCGGACCAAAAGTATAACAAACAAAGTGCATAGAAAAGACGACTAACCGAAATTAGTCGTCTATCTACTCACCAACACTATTTGACATAGAGCCAAATTAGTCGTCTATCTACTCACCAACACTATTTGACATAGAGCCATATAAAAAACCACTATCCCAATCGAGATAGTGGTTTTATTTTATTCAATTACTGATTATTTGAAATCAGCTAAGTTGTAGAATACTTTTTTACCATTGTATTGTGCTAAATCTCCTAATTCGTCTTCGATACGTAATAATTGGTTGTATTTAGCAATACGGTCAGTACGTGAAGCAGAACCAGTTTTGATTTGACCAGCGTTAGTTGCTACTGCAATGTCCGCAATTGTCGAATCTTCAGTTTCACCTGAACGGTGAGATACTACTGCTGTATAACCAGCACGTTTAGCCATTTCAATCGCGTCAAATGTTTCTGTTAAAGTACCAATTTGGTTAACTTTAATTAGGATTGAGTTAGCTGTATCGTTTTCGATACCACGTTCTAAGATTTCAGTGTTTGTAACGAATAAGTCGTCACCAACTAATTGAACTTTGTCGCCTAAACGCTCAGTAAGTTCTTTCCATCCATCCCAGTCGTTTTCGTCCATACCATCTTCAATTGAGATGATTGGGTATTTGTTAACTAATTCTTCTAAGTAGTCAACTTGTTCTGAAGCATTACGTTTAGCACCGTTTTCACCTTCGAATTTAGCATAGTTGTATACGCCATCTTCGTAGAATTCAGAAGCTGCACAGTCGAAACCTAAGAAGATATCTTCACCTGGTTTGTAACCAGCTTGTTCGATTGCTTTTAAGATTGTTTCAACACCATCTTCAGTACCTTCGAAACGAGGAGCGAATCCACCTTCGTCACCTACTGAAGTTTCTAAACCACGTTCAGAAAGGATTGATTTTAAGCTATGGAATACTTCAGTACCCCAACGTAAAGCTTCTTTGAATGTTGGTGCTCCAACAGGTAAAATCATGAACTCTTGGAATGCGATTGGCGCATCAGAGTGAGACCCACCGTTGATAATGTTCATCATTGGTACTGGTAATTCTTTAGTATTGAATCCACCTAAGTATTGGTATAAAGGAATTTCTAAGTAGTCTGCAGCAGCGCGTGCAACAGCGATTGATACACCTAAGATAGCGTTAGCTCCTAATTTACCTTTGTTAGGAGTACCATCTAATTCGATCATTAATTTATCGATAGCTAATTGGTTACGTACATCGTATCCAATTAATGCTTCAGCGATGATTTCGTTTACGTTTTTAACAGCGTTTTGAGTCCCTTTACCTAAGTAACGAGATTTATCACCATCACGTAATTCAACTGCTTCGTGTTCACCAGTAGAAGCACCTGAAGGTACCATACCGCGACCAAAAGAACCGTTGTCTGTTACTACTTCAACTTCGATAGTTGGGTTACCACGAGAGTCTAAAACTTCACGAGCATATACATCTACAATATAAGGCATTTATTAATTCTCTCCTTTAAAATATATGATTAATGATCATAATCTTTTGTGACTTGTTACACATTTAGTTTACTAGATTATGACCCAATTTGCAATGTTACTTCTTAATAATTGACTCACCAGTCATATCTTCTGGTTTGTCGATTTCCATTAAGTCTAATAGTGTTGGAGCTAAGTCAGCTAACTTACCACCTTCACGTAATTCAATTCCTTTTTTCGTTACAATAACAGGAACTGGATTTGTTGTATGAGCAGTCATTGGGTTACCTTCCACATCAATAACTTCATCTGAGTTACCGTGGTCAGCTGTGATAATTGCGTAACCATCTTTAGCTAAGATAGCGTCAACAACTTCACCTAGACACTCATCAACTGCTTCAATCGCTTTAACTGTTGGTTCTAACATACCTGAGTGACCAACCATATCAGGGTTAGCAAAATTTAAGATAATAGCATCAATTGTATCTGAATTGATTTTTTCAACTAATGCATCTTTTACTTCGTAAGCTGACATTTCTGGTTGTAAGTCATAAGTTGCTACTTTTGGTGAAGGAATTAAAATTCTTTCTTCACCGTCGAACTCTTCATGACGTCCACCCGACATAAAGAAAGTAACATGTGGGAATTTCTCAGTTTCAGCAATACGTAATTGTGCTTTGCCTGCATCTGATAATACTTCACCAATTGTATTCTTTAAGTCTACTTTTTTGAAAGCAATATGTGAGATAACTTTATCTGAGTACTCTGTAAATGATACAAAGTTTAATCCTGATAAAGCTTCGCCACGGTCAAATTCTTGGAATCCAGGGTTTGATAATGCCGTTGCCATTTGAATTGCACGGTCAGGACGGAAGTTAAAGAAAATAACTGAATCGTTATCTTGAACTTGTCCTACTGGTTGTCCGTCTTTTTCAACTACAAATGGTACAACGAATTCGTCATATACTTCATTATCATATGACGCTTGTACACCAGCTTCAGCTGATTCAAAGCGTGTTCCTTTTCCGTGAACCATTGCATCATAAGCGATTTGCTCACGGTCCCAACGGTTATCACGGTCCATCGCGTAGTAACGACCAGCGATCGTAGCGATTTCTCCAACACCAATTTCTTTTAACTTAGCTTCTGCTTCTTTTACATAGTTAATCCCTGTTGTTGGACCTACATCACGGCCATCTAAGAATCCATGAATATACACTTTTTCTAAGCCATGATTTTTAGCTAATTCAACTAAAGCATACATATGATTAATATGTGAGTGAACACCACCATCTGAGAATAACCCCATCAAGTGTAATGCTGTTCCTTTTTCTTTAACGTCTTCAACTGCTTTTACAAATTCTGGAATTTCAAAGAAATCACCATCTTCGATTGATTTGTTGATACGTGTTAGAGATTGATACACTACACGACCAGCACCAATATTCATATGACCAACTTCTGAGTTACCCATTTGTCCTTCTGGTAAACCAACATTTAATCCATCAGCACGTAATTGTTGATGTGGGTATTCTTCCCAGTAACGATCAAAGTTTGGTTTGTTTGCTGCTTTTACAGCATTTCCTTTTACTTCATCACGGATAGCAAAGCCATCTAAGATGATTAGAGCATAAGGTTTTTTGCTCATTATTTTACCGCCTCCAATAATGCTAAGAATGAGTCTTCTTCAAGACTTGCTCCACCGACTAAAGCTCCGTCAATGTGTTCTTGAGCCATGTATTCAGCGATGTTCCCCGGTTTTACAGAACCACCATATTGAATACGAACTTTTTCAGCAATTTCTGGTGTTGCAACTTCAGCAATCGCTGAACGAACAACGCCACAAGTTTCATTTGCGTCTTCCGCTGAAGATGATTTCCCTGTTCCAATTGCCCAAATAGGTTCATAAGCAATAACTAGTTTTTCAATTTGCTCATTAGATAAACCTTCTAAAGCTGCTTTAACTTGACCTGTAACGAAGTCGTTTGTTTCGCCCGCTTCTCTTTGCTCAAGTGTTTCACCACAACAAATAATTGGCAGCATGTTGTTGGCGAAAATAGCTTTTGCTTTAGCATTGATATCAGCATCTGTTTCGTGGAAATACTCACGACGTTCAGAATGACCAATTATGACATAATCGACTCCTAATTCAGATAATGCTTCAGGTGAAGTTTCACCAGTAAAAGCACCTGAATTTTCACTATAGCAGTTTTGTGCTGCTAACTGTAATTCAGTTCCTTCAGCTGATTCTTTCATTGCTTGTAAGAATAAAGCTGGAGCTCCGATTACAGCATCTACAACATCATTTGACGGAATTTTCCCTCTAACTTCTTCCACAAAACTTACTGAGTTCTTGTGGTTTTTGTTCATTTTCCAATTTCCTGCAATAATGGGTTTACGTGACATTGATAACTACTCCTTTGCTTGACGTTTGAAATTATTTATCTGCGATTGCTTCGATACCTGGTAATGGTTTACCTTCTAGGTATTGTAATGAAGCTCCCCCACCTGTTGAGATGTGAGTAAATTTCTCTTCATATCCTAATTGAGCAACTGCAGCAGCAGAGTCTCCCCCACCAACGATTGTATTAGCACCCTCTAAATGAGCGATTGACTCACATACACCAATCGTACCTTGAGCGAATTTCTCAAATTCGAATACACCCATTGGGCCATTCCATACTACTGTTTTAGCATCTTTTAAGATTTCGTCATATAATTTAACTGATTCTGGACCAGAATCTAATCCTTGCCAGTCAGCTGGAATTTCGTCAATAGATACTACTTCAGCATTTGCTTCAGGTGAGAAGTCGTCAGCAATGACAACATCAACTGGTAATACTAATTTGTCGCCAGCTTTTTCCATAATTTCTTTCGCTACTGGAATACGGTCTTCTTCCATTAAAGAAGTACCTACTTCTTTACCTTGAGCTTTTAGGAATGTATAAGCCATCCCACCGCCGATGATGATTTTATCTGCTTTGTCTAATAGGTTAGTAATAACGTTAATTTTGTCAGATACCTTTGCACCACCTAAGATGGCTACAAATGGACGTTCTGGATTATCTACAGCTTCACCAAGATATTTTAATTCTTTCTCGATTAAGAAACCAACACCAGATTCTAAGTTTGAAGCAATACCAACGTTAGAAGCGTGAGCACGGTGAGCCGTACCGAAAGCATCGTTAACGAATACTTCACCAAGTGAAGCCCAGTATTTACCTAATTCTGGATCGTTACCTGATTCTTTCTTACCATCTAAGTCTTCGTAACGTGTATTTTGAACTAACATCACGTCACCAGCTTCTAAACCGTTAACCATTGCTTCTAATTCTTCCCCACGAGTTTCAGGTGAGAATTTAACTTCTTTACCTAATAATTCAGATAAACGTTCTGCAACTGGTTTTAAGTCATTTTTCGCTTTATCTTCTTCAGCTTTAATTTTACCTAAGTGAGAGAATAAAACTACTTTTGAATCTTGGTCGATTAAATATTTAATTGTTTGTAAAGCTTGAACAATACGGTTGTCGTCTGTGATTTTACCGTCTTGGAAAGGTACGTTAAAGTCCACACGAACTAATACCGTTTTGCCTTGTACATCTAAATCTTTAATTGTTTTCTTAGCCATATTACTATTTGCCTCCAATTTTTCTTTAAAAAAAGGGCGAGGAAGCGTGAATGCTTCCCCGCCACCTGGGTCTAATTGTTAACTAAATTAATTATTTAACTAAACCTGCAAAGTGCTCTAAAGTTGAAACCATGTTTGCTACGAAACCATATTCGTTATCGTACCATGCGTTAACTTGAACGATTTGATCGTCGCCTTCACCCATAACGTTTGTTAATGTTGCATCGTAAACTGATCCAGCAGGGAATCCGATGATGTCGCTTGATACGATTTCATCAGTGTTGTATACGAATGCGTCAGAAGCATATTTCTTAACTGCTTCGTTAACTTCTTCTGCGCCAGCAACTGATTTATCTAAAACAGCGTATACTTGAGTTAATGAACCAGTGATTGTTGGAACACGTAATGCAGCTCCATCAATTTTACCATCTAATTCAGGAATAACTTTACCGATTGCTTTAGCAGCACCAGTTGAAGCTGGGATAATGTTTGCTGCAGCACGGTTTTTACGTCCGCCTGGTGAGTCTTGTAATTTTTGAGTTGCTGTGTAAGCATGAACAGTTGTCATAACTGCTGATTTGATACCAAACTCTTTATTTAAAGCGTTAACCATTGGTGCTAAACAGTTAGTTGTACATGAAGCAGCTGAAACAATGTTGTCTTCTGCTGTGATCACGTCGTGGTTTACACCGTAAACAACTGTTTTAACGTCACCTTTAGCTGGAGCTGAAATTAATACGTATTTAGCACCTGCATCGATGTGCGCTTGAGAAGCTTCTTTAGAAGTATAGAAACCAGTACATTCTAAAACGATATCTACTCCTAAGTCACCCCATGGTAAGTTAGCAGCGTCTTTTTCTTCGTAAGATTTGATGTTTTTACCATCAACTACTAAGTCGTCACCTTCAACACCTACAGAATATGGGAAACGTCCTTGAGCTGTATCATATTTTAATAAATATGCTAAGTCATCGTTGTCAGTTAAGTCGTTGATTGCAACAACCTCTAAATCTGTGTCCATTTCTAAAATACGGCGTAATGCTAAACGTCCGATACGTCCAAAACCATTAATTGCTACTTTTACTGCCATAAAGTAAATTCCTCCTTAAGGATATATAAAATTATTTTAATGAGCTAAGCTCATTTAAAACCTGATTTGCCAACGCTTCATCACATACTAACCAACCATGATTATCTGTTAGTTTATGATATGCAATTAAAGCAGTTGCTTTGCTAGCTCCACTAATAACTGTGATCACCAGCGGTATTCGATCAATATCTTCAATTTGAAGTCCGATTCGAGGATATCGTAACACATCCTTACCCTCTTCATCAAAGAAAACACCAAATGCTTCACCTACTGCATGTCCCTGATGTAACTGATCGATTTGTTCGTTGTTAACGTCACGGCGATGTGCCATAACATCTGCATTCCCAATACTCAACAGCAGACAATCAGCACGCTTGCTGGTCTCGATTGCTTGTTGGATACTTGGTTGTTTTAAGAACAACTCATAAGTTTGTTCATCAATATTTTCAGGGATAAAAAGCGGTAGATATTGTGACATCGTATTCTCAGCCATCACACCACCAACAGTATTTGATTGAATGCCAATATTGGCATTTAATCCGCCACGGGTTGGAACAAATAATAGTTCTCGGTCCCTGGCTAACTCTGGGGTAAAATATTTACCGACTTGTGAAAGTGTTGTTCCACTAGTCACGGCAATAATATTTTTAGGCTTAGTCAACTCTGTATCTAAAATTCGTTGAACGGCTTCGCTCAAGTCTTCAAAGACACTTTCATCACTCTCGCTGTCGCCTGGTACTATTATACAATAATCCACACCTAAAAGCTCGGAAATCGCTTTCTCTTTTTCTTCAAATGGACTCTTTTTATCATCAATAAACCATTTATTAAGTAACTCAGTTACTCCTATACCTGATTCAGTGATATAGACGCCTTTTGTAGATACTCGAATGAGATCTTGATCTCTTAAAGTATCGATCATTGTACGAGTTGCTCGCTCTGTAATACCTAACTTTTTGGCTAAGGCTTTTCGTCCAATTGGATTCCCATCACACAAAATATTAAGCATATTTAAACGAGATATAAATAGCTCTTTTATTTCAGGGACAACTGAATTCATGGCACGAAGAACATCGTCCATCGCTTAGCCCCCTATCATGGTCATAAATCATCCAGCACTTTGTAAAACGGCTTGTGTCTGTTATTAACCATGAGTAAATAATAGCATCTAGCTGGTCATTTGTCAACCATAAGAGCGCTGTTTTGCACCCTTGATGGATACATTCCGTCCTGTGTAAGCGTTTCATTCGTTGTTGTGATAATCCTTCTATGTCTGAAAACGTTTTGTATTATTTTGAATCCTATCAGTAGTCTAGGTCTATAATTGACCAACGACATTAAAAAAATAAAAAACCACATCAAATTGATGTGGTCCTATACATACTATTATTTAGTTGTCATACCTTTAGAATTTTCCAAAATTCCGTCGATTAAACCATATTCCATTGCCTCTTCAGCAGTTAGGTAGTTATCACGGTCTGTATCTTTTTCAATTACTTCAATTGGTTGACCTGTTGCATCTGATAAAATTTTGTTTAATTTATCACGTGTCTTAAGGATATGACGCGCTGCAATTTCAATCTCAGTTGCTTGACCTTGCGCTCCACCTAATGGTTGGTGAATCATTACTTCTGAGTTTGGTAATGCGTAACGTTTACCTTTTTCACCCGCTGCTAGTAATACAGAACCCATTGAAGCAGCCATACCAATAACGATTGTTTGGACATCTGCATTTATGAAATTCATTGTATCAAAGATGGCTAAACCTGCTGTTACAGATCCACCAGGTGAGTTTATATATAGGTAGATATCTTTATCTGGGTCTTGTGCGTCTAAGAATAATAGCTGAGCAATAATGCTATTTGCCATATTATCTTCAACTGGACCACTTAACATAATAATACGGTCTTTTAATAAACGTGAATAAATATCATAAGCACGTTCACCACGTGCCGTATTTTCAATTACTGTTGGTACTAAATTCATATTATTCCTCCTCAAGTTTTAAATTGTTTATAAACAATTTAAATTTACTCTCTTAGTATACTTCATTGGTCAATAAAGGTCAATCAAATTGCCTTCTACATTATAAGAGCATACCAATACTCTGGTTTGCGAAACCTTGAATTGTATTATAGAATAAAAGCGAATTAATCACCAATATAAATGTTTTAGGAGACCTAAATGTTCAAAAAAACACCCCAATTATTGACCTTAATCATTATCAGTTTACTGCTTGTTGGCTGTCAACAAATAATGGACGACACCCAAAATCCGTCCAACTCACTCTCCTCTGAAGAGGCATCTCAAATTTATAATCAAGATAAAATGATACTGGCAATGAATAATCATTTAGAATCTTTAGATCAAAGTCAGTCAACAATACAAACAACCTTTACCTTTGAGGACTTAGAAATGGTCAAATCACAGGAAAATTTTGAGTCATATCAAGATTTATCATTATCAGGCTATGAAATTCAAACGACTGTTTCTGATGATGGTGAAATCTTAAATGAACAATTCGTCTGGGACGACGCTGGATACCACACTCAGTTTCACAATGAACCATTTATAACGACCGATCAAACAAATCGTCAGCCTTATGTTTATTTAAATTTCTTACAATTTTTAGTAGCCAGTGACGACACATGGATTGTTGAAGATATTGACGAAAATACCGCTAAAGTAACTAAAGAGTTTGCAGATCCTGAAATGGCTCGTGAATTAGGTTTATTTATAGATTTACCTGTTATCGTCTCACCAAATGCTGAGTATGAAATAGCGATTGAGTACTTGATGGATAAAGAATTAGGAGTTATCAATTCTGGTACAGTTAATGGGACGGTCAAGGATTTAGGGAAATTTTTCCAAGTTACTCATGAATTAGTTGAAACTCAGTTCAATGAAAATGCCGAGTCGTTAAATATTGATTTCGAGGAAGAAGCTGACAATAATAATGATGACTTCGTTACTCAATTCAACTCTGCTAATCCAATAGATTTAATTACGAATTATGATATGCAGTTAATTCGCACTGAAAATGGTGAAACAATTGAAGAACAATTCATCTCAGCCAATACTCTACGTCAGTCTCCTTATATGGAATTAATCGCTCCATTAGTTGAAGAAGGCATTGGAAGTTTTGGAACAGTTTATGAAAACACCTACTATTATGTAGACAATGATGATGTACAATCTACTGATAGAAATTTATTTAATGCCTATAGCCATTTTGTCCAGCGTATTATAGAACAACACGACCAGCTAGCCCCCGTAGAGTCAGGGGACTCAAATATACTATATTACCGTGAAATATTTGGTGATGACTTCAGTGCCTTAACAGAAGCTGTTGGTGATGCTCATATTGATCAATTTTCAAATGAAGAAAACAATTTATATGGGATTGATTACATCATAGATAATAATTCAAAACGTCTACTCAATGCAGTGATTTGGAATGGATCCGACCAATCAGAAGTAATCGATACTACAACAGGTTATTACTTCGGGGACTTGAATCTCCATACCCCTAGTCTATTAGGTGGCCAAATTGATCAAAGCATTTGGGATGAAATGATAAATTAACCTGCTTAAACAACAATTGAATCAATCATTAATGCACTCTGATTAGAATCTTGGATGGTTTTGATTGGGGTGTATTTTTCATTGAAAAGCTACAGATCCGATCGTATTCAATAATAAAAGTATGATTCCTAATTACCGCTTCCATCAGTGAATTGTCTATGAGTTGTATATAAAAACTATAATTAAACTTACAGTTGTCAAGTTTGCACAATCAACTATATTAAATTGTCAATTAGTAGATATATTAGTTATGGAGAGCGTTTTATAATGTAAATGTAAACGTTTTACATTAGGAAAGGTGGAATTTTAATGGGTTATAAAAATAATAAAGTAGGTTACCGTGATGGGTTATTAGAATCACGCGCAATCGTTAAACCTGGTTCTTACGCAGTTTTACCACATGATGGATTGGTGAATAATGTGGTTCCTGGTTTTGAAAATTGTCGAATTTCTATTCTTGGATCCCCCCGTCTAGGTGCATCGTTCAGTGATTTTATTTGCGAATTTTTGCCTGGAGGCAAAAACACACGTGGTTTTGGTGGTGAAGGAGTTGAAACATTTGTCTATGTCACCCAAGGAGAATTAATCGTTTCAGACGGTAAGGATACTGATACTTTAACATCAGGGGGTTATGCCTACTACCCTGTTAATGAAACAATGTATTTCGAGAATGCGACAGATGAAATAACAGAAGCTTTCTTATATAAGCGTAAATATGATGCCATAGAAGGGCATGAAGCGCATCGTGTTATTGGAAATCGAGCTGATATCGAGCCGATTCAATATGAAGGTATGGAGGATGTTTTATTATGGGACTTGCTTCCAACAGATGATTTAGGCTTCGATATGAATATGCACATTCTTTCTTTCGAACCAGGTGGAAGTCACGGTTACATTGAAACACACTATCAAGAACATGGGGCTTATTTATTATCAGGTGTAGGTATGTACAATTTAGATAATCAATGGATGCCGGTTCAAAAAGGTGACTATATTTATATGGGGGCTTATGTTCCTCAAGCTTGTTACGCATCTGGTCGTGGCGAACCTCTATCGTATGTTTATTCTAAAGATGCAAACCGAGATCCAGGTGTCTAATTCATATTTGAAAGGAGATAATTATGACTAAAGAGAAATTAATTCCGGTAACTGAAGAAGAATTACATAAATTAATTAAAGATAAATTAATATTAGCTGGTCTTCCTGAAGAAGCTGCCCATGAGACTTCTAATCACTTAACTTATGCTGACATGATTGGAATTCACTCTCACGGCGCAGTTCGTGTAGAATACTATTCCGAACGAATTGCTAAGGGCGGTGTTACTCATAACCCTCATTTAATCTTTGAAAAAACCGGTCCTGCAACAGGGATATATTATGGTGATAATGGACAAGGACACTATATTGCTAATCTAGCCATTGAGCCTACTATTGAATTAGCAAAAGAAGCGGGTGTTGCAGTAGTTGGTGTTGCGAACGTAAGTCATACTGGAACATTATCTTACTATTTACGTAAACTAGCTGAAGCAGATTTACTTGCAGTTGCAATGACACAATCAGACCCAATGGTCGTCCCATTTGGTGGTGCTGAAGTTTATTATGGTACAAACCCAATTGGTTTTGGTGCTCCAAATAATTCGGAGCATCCATTAATTTTCGATATGGCAACAACAGTCCAAGCATGGGGTAAAATTTTGGATGCACGTTCTAAAGGCCGTTCGATTCCCGATTCATGGGCTGTTGATGACAAAGGTGCTCCTACAACTGATCCAAATGCTGTTGCTGGCTTAGTTCCTATCGCCGGCCCTAAAGGTTACGGTTTAATGATGATGGTAGATATTTTCGCTGGCATTTTACTTGACCTACCATTTGGTGGTCAAGTAACTTCAATGTATCATGATTTGCACTCTGGCCGTGACTTAGGTCAAACCTATATTGTTATTGATCCGGAACGTTTCGGTGGGCTTGCTCAATTTAAAGATAAAATTTCAACTACAATGGATCAATTGAATGCAATTAAACCTGCAACTGGTTTTGATCGTGTGCAATATCCAGGTCAAGGTTCTAATGAGCGTTATGCAGAAGCGTTGAAAGAAGGTACAGAAATTCCTGAATCAATTTATAATTACTTAGTTTCCAACGATGTTCATTATAACAATTATGAAGGTAGAGGAATTTTTGCAAATTAAGAGTTGTTCATTTTCATTGAAAGAAGTATTGAGAACTGATAGTTATACAAAATAAAAATCGCACACAATCAATGATTAAACCCATTGATTGTGTGCGATTATTTTGTCTTTAGTTAATTAAGAACAATAAATTACATTTCGCCAAGTAGGATTTAACAAAAACAGGAAAACCACCCAATTTTCTTGGATGGTTTAACTTTATAATTTAAGTAAGTGAGTCTTATAATTATTTGAATTCACCAACAAAATTATCAGACACACCGTTATCTTGACTATACACTTCATTCCCACGTACGAAAGTCGCAGCAATTTGTGCTCCAATCTCACGACCAATATAAGGAGAAATTTTATTTCTATATTCTAAATCTTCAGCCTGTAGTGTATAAGGCGCATTCGGTTTAATTAATACGAAGTCAGCGTCCATTCCTACGGCGATTGCTCCTTTACCTTCAATATCGAAGCGACGCGTTGGAGCTGTTGCAATAATATCCGCAAATTGTTCTAAAGACATACCACGTTTTTGTACTGCTTCATCAAAGAATACATCAACGTCATTTTGTAGCCCAGCAATACCACCCCAAGCATCAAATGCATTTTCTTTATCTTTTAGATCTAGTGTACATGGTGAGTGGTCTGAAACTTGAGTTAAAATTTGACCATCGAATAATTGATCCCATAATCCAATTTGTTCACGTTCTCCACGAATTGGCGGTGAACATTTCGCTGTATTTCCAATAGCATCAATTTCATCAGTAGTGAAGTATAAGTAGTGTAAACATGTTTCACAAGTGACATCCACACCTTCTGCACGTGCTTTAATTACTTCTTCCACACCTTCAGGACATGCCACGTGACAGATATGAATGCGACATCCTGTTTCTTTTGCAAATAAAATAGCGCGGCGAATAGGCTCAACTTCAGTAAAGATTGGACGGGTCGCAACATATTCAGATAATTTAGACTTACCTTCAGCACGAGCAATTTCACCTAAACGGTCAGTAATTGCTGCATTCTCCGCATGAATTGCTAACACTTTTCCAGTTTCAGCAATTTGGCGCATACCTTCATACAGTGAATAATCATCTACATTCATAAAGTCGCCTTCAATAGTCCGATCCCCACATGTAGCCATAAAACATTTGAATGCTGACACACCCGCTTCATCTAATTCTTGAATACCACCGTTTTCAATATTGTAAGGAACTAACCCACCGAATGAATACACATCCGCTAATAATTTATCTTTACCAGCTTCAAATTTTGTCCGGATTGTCTCTCCGCTAGTTGTTGCAGGAACTTGATTCAACGGCATTTCTAAAAAGGATGTTACCCCACCTTTAGCTGCTGCAGATGTTCCAGTTACATAACCTTCCCATTCATCACGGTAACCTCCGCCTGGTTCAGTAATATGAACATGGGCATCAAACATACCTGGACTTACTATCAAGTCAGATGCATCAACAATTTGATCCGATTCAAAATCTTGCCCTATTGCTGCAATCTTACCATCTTTTACTGCTACATCCGTTACAATTGAACCTGTTTCTAAAATAACTTTACCGTTCTTGATAACTAAATCGTACTTCATATTTTATTTCCTCCTTTAAATTACATTACCAACTAATTTTCATTACCAAATCTCTTTAGTAAAACATAAGTAATAAATGCTGTCGCAAAGCCTGATAACCACGCAATATCTGATAAGACTTTAAGTGCCGGAATAAACTGACCAATGATTGATAATACTAACCCAACAATCGTTGCTATATACGCTTGAGTATTTACTCCACGATATTTAGAATCCTGTCCTTCGTCGAAGTATAAATCTTCAACATCAATCGTTTGTTTATTAACAATAAAGTAATCTGCAATCATAACCCCAGCAACTGGACCTAATAATGCTCCAATTAAGTTTAAGAAGGTTAAAATCGCCCCACCACCTGACATAAAACGCCAAGGCTGAATTAAGAAAGAGACAATTCCGGCAATCCAGACACCTTTTTTATAGTCAATTCTGTCTGGTAATAAAGCAGATAATTGATACCCCGCTGGTAAAATGTTTCCAGTCGCATTTGTTGAAATGGTTGTTAATAGGAATACTCCTGTCGCAACAATAACCGCAGGAATATTATCCCATTCAGCGATAAAGTCTAAGACACCGTTCCCAGATGACGGTACCCCGTAATGTATACTTCCACCAATTATGATAATTACTGACATAATTGCAAAGATTAAATGTCCAACAAATAATCCTGAGATTTGTCCTTGGCTTTGAGCTTCTTGTGACTCTGCATCTTTAGTAAAGTCTGCTACTGAAACCCCAGGTGCTGCCCAGACTCCTAAAAATGACGCTGCGATCATCATGAATGCATAGATTGGATTAATTCCTGTCGATACAGTTTCATAAGAAAATATTGCTCCTAACCCTCCACCAACACTAATCGCCCAAATTGTCATTCCACCAAATACAATGAAAATAATTGGTGATAGGATAGCTGTAAATTTATTTAGTACTCCTCCACCACCAAGACCAACAGCCATATTCATTGCCCAGAAAACTGCGAAACATATAAGTACTGGTATTGTAATTCCGACAATTTCCTGACCACCACCGATTTGACTAAAACCAGGCCAAATCCGTGAAATTAAAATCTCTAATGCTGCTGCTCCTGTGTAAGTTTGAACCCCAAACCAAGCAATTGCTGCAACTGCTCCCCGTAAGAATCCTGGCAATTTCGCACCTGTACTCCCGTATGCAGATCGTAAGTGCATTGCAAATGGAATTCCATACTTAGCACCTGCGCGACCATTAATTGCCATAAATAAAGCTACGGCTAATCCTCCAACAACAATTCCTAAGATTGTGTTCAATGGTGATAATCCGAGCGCTAAGAATCCAACAACCGCTGCATAGTTCGGGATATTATGAATCGAACCTTGCCATAATGTGAAGTAATTATTTCTTGAAGAAATTCTTTCATCTGCAGTTTTTGGTAAGATATCTTCATTATTATAACCTCGTTCTTTGAACCTGGCTTTCTGTTCAACAGTGACCATTCCCTCATTTAAACTCATGTCCTAACCTCCTTTTAATAAGCTTGTTTATATAGTGCCGCAGCTAGGGCTTTAATTCCTTCTGCAATATCTACCGCTTCAGTATGCTCTGCCGGATTATGACTAATTCCATCGATTGAAGGCACGAAAATCATCCCTGTCGGTACTCTTGGTGCAAAAATTTGTGCATCATGTCCCGCTCCTGAATGCATTACTTGATAATTTAAACCTGTGTCATCACACACTTCTTCAATTAATTTTGCAATGTTTTCATCCATTGGTACAGGAGATTCATCCATCCATAAATCAATTTCAACAGTCAAGCCCATTTTATTTGCTATATCGTTAATGTCTAATTCCAATTCTTTTGTAAACTCATCTAAAATTGTTTGGTCGGTATGTCGGCAGTCAATCGAAAATGAAACTTCACCTGGAACAACATTAACAACATTCGGTTTCACATCTACATGGCCAAAAGTTAAAACCAATGGATTCCCCACATCTTTTGCTTTATCAATACCGCTAACAATAATACGAGACATACATTCTACCGCATCTTTACGGTATTCCATTAATGTAGTTCCGGCATGATTTGCTTGACCTTTAAGTGTAATATTATAGCGTTTTTGTCCTACAATGGCATTTACTACTCCAACCTGTTTACCCGCTTCTTCAAGAAAATTCCCTTGTTCGATATGTAATTCTATAAATGAGTTCATTTTATCAAAACCATCATTCGGTTCCGTATTGAAATTAAATCCTGCATCGCGCATTGCATCTTCGAATTTGATACCGTCATTATCAGTACGCCCTTCGACATCTTCTCGTTTGGCTATATTAAAGATATTTTTTGAACCCCAAAATGCATACGGGAAACGAGATCCTTCTTCTTCAGCCATCGATATAATACGAAGCGATTGTTTAGGTTGTCCATACTCTTCAATTAATGCCTTAATTGCTATATATCCAGCCATGATTCCTAATTGTCCATCTAAACGCCCTCCTTTAACGACTGTATCTATATGAGATCCTGTTGCATGAATCACTTCAGGCTCTTTGGAACCCTTTAACGTTGCAAATTGGTTACCAACAGCATCAAATTCAACTTCCATTCCAATAGCTTCAAACTTTTCTTTTAAAGCATTTTGAGCTTCCACCCATGATTTGCTATATAGTAATCGGGTAGTTCCTGGCCCCTCCGTATCTGAGATGCTTGATAACCAATCTAGTGTTTCATCAACATATTCTGGATCAATATTAATCATTAATTTACCTCCGTTCGTAATTTTATGTGCATTTTTAAACTAACTACATTGTATATAAAAGCGCTTTCTTATTAGTTGTTAAATATTACAAAATATTGTTTCTTCATGGTCAAAATCAACAAACAATTGTCATATTTACTTAATTGTGCGCAAAACAATTATATCATTCCGTATTTAAATTATCTGAAAACCAACAGAAATGAATTAAATATAAAAGTCACATAAAATCAATACTCTAATAATATTGACTTTATGCGACTTTTGAGGTCTTTATCAAAAAATAATATTTTAATTCAATTACTAATTCACTTTGTTTAAGTAAACACCTAAAGCGGCTTGAACTGCCTCACCTTTATTTATAGGGGCATTGAAATGAATAAGGGTTGCTTCTAAGGCAGCTAAAACATGTAATACATTTTCACGTCGACTAGAATATCCCATATTTCCAATACGCCATATCTTTCCAATTAATGGTCCAAAACTACCTGCAATTTCTACGCCAAATTGATTTAATAGAAATTCTGGTACAATGTTTGGATTGACACCTTCAGGAATTATAATTGGAATAACAGTATTCATTTTTGTATCTATGTTACCAAATATATTTAAGCCCATTGCTTGAATGCCAGCTACGATCGCATCATTATTTAATTGATGTCTTGCATAGACTTCTTCTTTACCTTCTTCTAGAATCATTCGCAGTCCAGTATGTAAGCCGTAATTTAATGCATTTACTTCAGTATGATGATTAATCTTATCATTACTCCAATAACGGATAATTTGACTTATATCAAGATAGTTACTCTGTATATGACGGTCATTAATTTCATCATTTTCCGTTCGGATACCTTCCTCTTTCTGGAATCGAGACATAAAAAAATCTTTCGCTTTGTCATCATATGCGATGAGTGATAATCCAGTTGGTACACTCACACATTTTTGTGTACCAGCAACTGCTACATTCACTCCCCACTCATCCATCTTAAACTCAACACCACCATATGTAGCAACACAGTCTACCATAAAGAAAATATTATTTTCTTGGCAGAAATGTCCTACTTTATCTATTGGTGCCATTTGTCCATTTGCAGTTTCTCCATGTATCATCGCAACAATTTTAGGTTCCACTTCTTTAATTTTTTGGATGATATCTTCTTGATCAAATGGACTATCCCATTCTTTTTCCATTAGAATTACATCACCTTTTGCTCTTTCAGCAATTTCAGATAATAAATAAGCAAAACGTCCATAAGCTGGAATTAATATTTTATCTCCGGGTTCAATTAAACCGATTAAGGCCGCTTCAATTCCTGAGCGAGAAGTACCATTAACTGCTAATGTATTACCTTTTTCAGTTCCAAATAATGGTCTCATTAGTTCTTGATTATCTTCCATAATCGATAGAAATGCTGGATCAAATTGACCTAGCATACGATTTGACATTGCTTGTAAAACCTTTGGATGCACTTCTACTGGGCCAGGTGTCATAATCGTTCTTTGAGGTATTGTGAAATCTTTAATCATAGTATTGATACTCCTTTGGTATTTTCCTAACTTTATCATTTTTTAGTTCAAATATAAACTTATGGCAGAAAAACTGTAATTCTGAACAACCCCTCAAAAACCTTTGTGCATTATTGCCAAAAGGTTAACATTTGTATATAATTTTAATTATCAAGATACTACAAAATATATTTTAAAAGTATATTACAAAGGAGTTTCAACATGACTACACTAAATGAAATACTAGAAACACCTCGTTATAACGATTTGTATTTATTTACAAATAAAGAAACAGGAAATACTTCACATATTAAAAGTATTGAAATCTCTGAAACCCCAGATATAGAACACTATATTCCAAAAGGGACTGTTTTATTATCGACTGCTATGATTTTCAAAGAAAATCAACAAGACATGAAAGCTTTTATCGATTCTTTAGTACGAGCGGAAGCGATTGGTTTGGGGATTAAAGTCAACCGCTTTCTTGGATATTTAGATCAATCAATCATTGACTATGCTAATAAAATAAATTTTCCAATCTTTCAAATCCCTGATAATTATAATTTAGGTGCTATTTTGCACCAATGGTCGGGCATCGTTTGGAATAGGCAACATGAGGAAATTTCATTTGCTTTAGATATCCAAAGATCCTTTCAAGATTTAGTTGTTCGAGACGTTCCTAATCAAATATTTGTCAATGAATTTAGCCAAATGATTAAATCCCCTGTAATATTGCTCGATTCATTTTACGAAGTGATTACTTATTCCAATTACTTCAAAGGCTATCCAGGTAAATTAAATGACTTCGTCAAACAAATTCGTATACAATCAAACTATTCTACAGACGAAACTATTTCATATATTGTTAATGATTTACAAGGAAATCCTGCTCAGGTTGCTGTTCGTAGCTTAAATATACATAATTATTTTAATGAGTATCTCGTTATACTCAATCCTGAACAAATTCCACAACCAATAAATCATTTTGCTATTGACCAAGCAGCTTTAGTCTTGAGTTTTGTACTCCTAAAAAATGATAAACTTCATCAACTAGAATTGACAACCGAAGCCGATTACTTTAAAGATTGGATATCAATGCGAGGAACTGAAACTCAAAACAATTCAAACAAGCATGGTTTTATCGCGTCAGATTATTATCAGGTAATCAAAATCACTGATTTGAGTTTATTAAACAAACAGAAAGAACAGAGCATATCTCATAAAGAAAACCTTTGGCTTATAGCTTTGTGGTTGGAGCGAGCTTTGTCAGAACTTTCTCCAAAAGCCAAAGTAATCTATTCAACTTCAAATCTTGAAACACTGATTTTACTTCAAGAGCGTCCAACAAATTTAATTGAAAAGTTAGAAAAATTAGCAATCACATTGGTAAAGAGAATCAATATCCGTATTGCTTACAATATTGGTGAAGCCGTGGATACAACTCAGCAAATCGAACGTAGTTTAACTCAAGCTAGAATCACCCATGATGAAAGATTGCAGAATGGATTAGATGATACATTCATCTCATATGAAAACAAAGGCATTCATCAATTATTTTCAAATTTAAATACGGAGCAAACAAATTTCTTTATCAAAAATGTTTTAGGGTCATTTGCGGATCCTCAGGATGAATCATTAAGTGATCTAAGAGAGACTCTTTATGTTTACTTAAACTCACAATGTGAAGTTGCTAAGACCGCTAGCCAACTTTATGTCCATCGAAATACCGTAAAATATCGTATTCAAAAATGTGAAGAAATATTAGACCTTGATATCAGTGATGCAGAAACCTCCTTAAATTTACGTATTGCCTTAGAATTACTAAAAGAACAAGGGACAGAATAAAAAAACACCGTCCAAAACGGGCGGTGTTTTCTGATTTAATACAAAATTTTTTCTCTCTTTTTATAAGAATAACGTGATAATAGGAATAGTAATGATTGAAAGCAAAGATGACATGAAGACTATTTGACTCGCAAAATCAGTATCATTACCAGCATTACCTGCAAACATGGCTACATAGGAAGCTGTTGGCATTGAGATCATAATAACGGGTATAACCAATGTCACTCCACTAAATCCAAGTGTTTTCAATATCAGAACTACCAATAAAGGTACAGCTAATAATTTCAAGCCCGCTGCTAAGTACAAAACCTTATTTTTAAATGCTTTAACAATGTCAGACCTTGATAACATCAATCCTACAACGATCATCGCCAACGGAGATGTTGCTGGTGCCAGTGAATCTACTACCTCTTGAGCTAAAACCGGCAATTCCCATTGCGTTAAGAAAAATATTAGCCCAAAGATAATAGATAAAATTCCAGGACTAAAGGCTATTTTTTTCCAATTAAATGAAGTTGACCCAGGAGCATTACGCCCCATTAAATAAATACCTAACGTCCAAGAAACAACTTCAAAGATAAAACCAGCACCTAGTACTGCATAAAAGAGTGCCTCTACTCCCAAAAGACTACTGATGATTGGGAATCCCATGAAAGTTGTATTTGATAATAGTAACGCAACATGGAAAATATCTTTTTGACCAGCTGTTAATGGTAATTGTTTCGATACAAAGAAACCAACGGTAAACATAATTATATAACAAAAAGTCATAATCCCAATAATCACCAAAGAAGTTTGTACACGTTCTTGTTCTAATGGTAATTGCATCGCATTAAAAATGGTGGCTGGCATTGTAATATAAAGCACTAAATTGGTAATATCTTTCTGCCCTTTTTGTGAGATTAAATTAGTACGACCCGCAATGAATCCGATGACAATAAGTAAAAATAATATTAACACTTTTTGCAGTGTTAAGAAAAAATCTAATTGCATAATTAACTCCTTTAAAAATTTTATTTTATTAATGTATTCAGCCAATCAACTAATTTTGTATAAATGGGGATTCCCACTCCACTAATTTGGGTTCGATCAAAATCATGTTCATTAACTTCTAAAATGTGCAATTGGGAATGCGGTACATATTTAGCCATTAAACGTGATTGACGAACAGGAACATCTGGATCCACTTCGCCAGCAGTAATAAATGTAGCTGGAAATTCTTTGAGATCTGCTGGTTTTAAACTATAATCACTTGCTTTTTCACCTTGTGGTACTAGCAAATCTTGAAATCGTCCCGTCTGACGAGCGTATAAATATATGAGATACCGCGCATCATTTGAGTCTGCAATGGTTGGTATGTTGTTTACCAGCCGTTTAAATTGGTTCTCATCAACTTTCCCAAACTTAAGATAGTGATGATTTGGGATAGTAAAATGAGCATCATTTAGATTATAGTAACCATAGAATGAAATATATCCCTTTATTTTGCTTTTAAATTCATGCGTTAAATGAGCTGCTAAAAAACTCCCAGCTGATCTTCCCATCAAGAATGTAGAAATACCATCTTGAAGTGATAATTTTTCTACTCCTTCCTGAAAATACCATTGAATTTGTTCTTTCGCACATTTTAAAATTATTTCAATATCTGACTCTGGAGCAAAAGGATAATCAAATGATACTATTCCATAACCTGCTTGAGAAAACAGTTCTAGATATTCGATTGGCAAATCATCTTTATCCCCAAAAATTAGGCCCCCTCCATGAAAATATAATATTATACCTTTCATTTCGACCTCAGGCAACACAAGTGACGCTGATAATTCTATTCTATTCACAGTTACTGTTTGAAAAATCGTTTTTTCCACTGAACCACCTCGTTATAATATTGATAGTGTATCACATTGTTTTGCGTTTTGTTTATAGTGTTAATATTTTTGTTTGTTATGCACAACAAAAATTTTATGTTTATAATTATTAACATTTGTTCAGGTTTATGAAAACGCTTATAATTTAAGAAAAGGGGGAATTTTATGTTATACAGTGTGATTAAGAAAAACAATTATCAAGACTCAATTAATTTGATGTTATTGACAAATGAGTTAAATACTCTCGACATGGTCAATCAAGCACAAGTAATGATGGCTACTGACTCGAACAAAGACCTATTCAAAACTGCCAATTTATATACTGAAGAACTAGATGGGGCTGGACCAAATGATATGGCGGTCGTAGTTGACTCAGATTCCGAAGATGCAATGGCTATTGTTTTAGAAAAAATTGATGAATTTATTACTGATTTAGCTAGTGGTGAAGATGGCGGAGAAGGTAAAGTTAAAGTTAATAACTGGAAGGACGCTCATGAGGCAATGCCTGACGCTAATCTTGCACTATTCTCTATTCCAGGACAATACGCTGCAGATGAAATTGAAAAGGCATTAGATTCTGGGCTCCATGTATTTTCATTCTCAGATAATGTCTCGTTAGAAGACGAGGTACGACTTAAACAAAAAGCACATGATAAAGGCTTATTATTAATGGGCCCAGACTGTGGTACCGGAACATTATCTGGTATCCCCTTAGCATTTACAAATGTTATTAATCCTGGAAACATAGGTATTGTTGCAGCTTCAGGTACAGGTATCCAAGAAGCTACGACAATTATCGATCAATTAGGCGGTGGTGTTGTTCACGCAATTGGTACTGGTGGCCGTGACTTGGCTGAAGAAGTTGGTGCTATCACAATGCTTGATGCACTAGCTGGATTAGAAGCACATGATCCTACTGAGGTTATTTTAGTAATTTCTAAGCCACCTGCACCTGCAGTTCGTGATAAAGTAGTATCTGCTTTACAAGCTTTATCTAAACCGGTTGTTGCAATTTTCTTAGGCGAAAAACCAACTGAACACCAAGGTAATGTTGCATTAGCTTACACATTAGAAGAAGCTGCCCGAATTGCAGTTGACCTTGCTAATGGTGAAGAATTAAAAGCTAATTATATTGAACCAATCTCAGTTAAAGCTGAAAAATTACCTGAAGGTAAAACAGTTAAAGGTCTTTATTCAGGTGGTACATTAGCTAGTGAAGCAGCGACTTTAATTGCAGACGCTTTAGAGTTAGACAGTGTCAAAGGTGAAAACGGCTATATCTTGAATACGAATGGTTTCGAAGTCATGGATTTAGGTGACGATTTCTATACTCAAGGTAAGCCACACCCTATGATTGACCCAGATGTACGTGTTAATAAATTGAAAGAAGTATTAGCCGATGAAACAACTGGCGTTATTTTATTAGATATCGTATTAGGATATGGATCTCATCCAGATATGGCGGGAGCTTTAGCACCTGCAATCCAAGAAGCCTTAGATGAGGCAAAAGGCAATGAACGATCACTTTATGTTATCGGTTCAGTTGTTGGAACAACACAAGATCCACAGGATTACGACCAAACAATTAAAAGACTCGAAGATGCTGGTGTAATTGTTCAAGATAGTAACGCACAAGCGGTTCGATACGCGGTTGAATTAATGGGTCACACTATTAATTTCCCTGATAAATCATTTACAGATTATATGGGAGAAAAATTAACATTAGAATCTCCATCAAAAGAAGTTCTCGATTTATTAAATAATACACCTAAAGTAATAAATGTAGGTTTAGAGAGTTTCACAGAGCCAATTAATACTTATGGCGGAGAAGCTGTACAATATACTTGGCGTCCACGTGCTGGTGGTAATCAAAAACTAATTAAAATTCTCAATGAATTGGATAAACGTGAAGAGGAGATTAATGCAGATAACGATAAGATAATCGCTCGTTACATCGAATCACAACCATTCTTAGTGGATAATCGCCCTGCTAAGGAAGTCATTCCCGCACTCGATACTGATGAAAAAATTGTTCTCCATGCTGGTCCTCCAATTAAATGGGAAAATATGACTGGTCCAATGCAAGGTTCGGTTATCGGTGCAATGAAATTTGAAGGTTGGGCAACAGATGACGAAGATGCACTTCGTCAATTAAATAATAACGAAGTGACATTTATGCCATGTCATTCAGTTGGAGCTGTAGGTCCGATGGGGGGTATTACAACGAAAAACTTCCCTGTTTTTATTGTTGAAAATCAAGTAGATGGAACAACAGGATACTGTATCATGAACGAAGGTATTGGAGAGGTATTACGCTTCGGTGCTAATAGTCCTACTGTTATTAATCGTTTAGAATGGCAACGTGATATTCTTGGCCCCGTTCTAGGAAAAGCATTACGTGAAATTAAAGGCGGATTAAACTTAAATGTTATTATGGCCCGTGCAATTGGCATGGGGGATGAATTCCATCAACGTAATATCGCTGCATCTTTAGTCTTCCTTAAAGAAATTGTTCCAACAATCTCTACATTAGACATTGATGAACAGGACAAACGTGACGTGATCCAGTTCTTAGCTGATACAGATCAATTCTTCTTAAATATTGCAATGGCAGCTGGAAAAGCAATTGTGGATTATGTCCGTAAAGAAGAAACAGGAACTATCGTAACAACAATGGCTCGTAATGGAGAAAACTTTGGTATTCGTATCGGTGCAACGGGTGACGAATGGTTTAATGCTCCCGTTAATACACCTAATGGATTATACTTTACAGGTTATTCCGAAGAAGATGCAAATGCCGATATCGGTGACTCTGCAATTACGGAAACAATTGGTGTTGGGGGAATGGCTATGATTGCTGCCCCAGGGGTTACTCGTTTCATTGGTTTAAACGGATTGAAAGATGCTCAGAGTATTTCTGAGGAAATGGAACAAATCGTAACTACTAATAATCCAACTTGGCCAATTCCAAACTGGGACTTCAAAGGTGCTCCACTAGGAATTGATATTCGTAAAGTAGTTGAGACTGGGATTACTCCAATCATCAATACAGGGATTGCTCACAAAGAAGCCGGAGTTGGTCAAGTAGGTGCTGGTACTGTTCGAGCACCACTTGGTTGTTTCGAAAAAGCATTAGTTGCATATGCTAAATCAATTGGTATTGAGGTTGATGAATAATAATCACCGCCAATTCACCACTAACATGACAATGAGCTCTTTCATTAAGAAAGAGCTCTTGTCTAATAATAAACGCATTGGGAAAGTTCATTCTGTTTTTAAAAATGGTTTTAATATTCTGTTGGACAAACAATTGATATTCATTTCACCTGAGAATCAACCATTATCTGCTCATGGTATCCAATGGTCGCAAAGGACTTTCCAATATGTAAAAGATAAATTAAAACCGGGATTACGTGTCCAATTGTTAAATGATTATTGGCGGTTCTACACACACCCATTAATTATTGATGTTTTTCCAGACAAAGAAACATTCTTAGATTTATCATTAAACTTTACTCCATTTGAATTTGAGGTTTATGACCGTTTTCGGACTGCTCTTACTCAAGCTCATTTAGAAAAACATTGTGACCCATTCTTATTCCAAATCGATTCTAGTATTTTAGCAATCGACGAAAAAAACACTTTATTAAATAATAGAAAATGGTTGCAACAGTGGATTGGCGCAGGTCACGGACTAACACCCAGTGGAGATGACTTGGTACAAGGTATGATGATTATTGCTCTCTTAATGGACCATACTACATTCATTAATTCAGTTAAAGATGTCACGAATATTAAGAGAACAACGGATATCGCCCATGCATATTATCAAAATTTATTTCATCGACATGTCAATCAGAATTGGTTATTATTATTAGAAGCTATTTTAGCTGAAGATAATCTTAAAATTCAAACTAACATCCAGAACATTCAATCATATGGAGCGAGCTCTGGTAATGACATGTTATATGGCTCTTACTATTATCTTTCTCAAATATTGAACTAGGAGGTCATTTAATGACAAAACGAATCGTTGTTGCATTAGGTGGTAATGCGATTTTGACTGATGATCCATCAGCACAAGGTCAAATTAGCGCTTTAGAAGAAACCGCAAAACATCTGATTGATTTAATTAAAGCTGGAAATGAGATTATTATTTCTCATGGTAACGGTCCACAAGTAGGAAATTTACTATTACAGCAAGAAGCTGCAGACTCGGAAAAAAACCCAGCAATGCCTTTAGATACTTGTGTGGCGATGACACAAGGGTCAATTGGATATTGGTTACAAAATGCACTCTATGATGCTTTGAAATCAGAAGGCATCGATCGTCCCATTGCAACTTTATTAACTCAAGTAGTGGTTGATCCTGAAGATCCAGCCTTTGTAAATTTAACAAAACCTGTCGGCCCATTCATTTCGAAAGAAGATGCAGATAAGCGCGCTAAAGAAACAGGTGAAACATTTGTTGAAGACGCTGGACGAGGTTATCGTAAAGTGGTTGCTTCACCAAAACCAATCAGTATTGTCGAAGCTGAAACAATCAAACAATTAGTTTCTTCTGGAATTATCACTATTTCTGCTGGTGGTGGAGGGATCCCTGTATTTGAAACTGATAAAGGCCTTAAAGGGGCTGAAGCGGTGATTGATAAAGACTTTGCTTCTGCAAAATTAGCAGAATTAGTTGATGCAGACCACTTACTTATTTTAACAGGCGTTGATAACGCCTATATTAATTTCAACCAACCTAACCAAGAAAAACTTGAAGAAGTAACGACCGACCAATTACGTGATTGGATTGCTGAAGAGCAATTTGCACCAGGTTCAATGTTACCTAAAGTAGAAGCCGCAATTTCATTCGTTGATAATAAACCAGGCGGTCAAGCTGTGATTACTTCACTTGAAAATGTCGCGAATTACTTCAATGGTGGTTCTGCTACGGTAGTTAAATAATTTCAATTTTTTATACAATACACCTTGCACGTGAATACGCGAGGTGTATTTTTATGCACTTAAATTGCATTTGGCATTCTTGAACCGTAATATAAAAGAAGAAAAAGTTTTAAGGAGGATTTTTATGACATATTTTAATCAACCATTTGGTACGGAGGAACAACCCATTCAATCGGGACGATACCGCTTAATTCGAGCAGAACCTTGCCCATACGCTCATCGCCCTGCTATTGCGCGGGAATTGTTAGGTTTAGACCAGCATATATCACTTGGAACAGTGAATCCTGTCAACACAACAAATGGATGGCAGTTTACTGAAATGGACCCAGAAACTGGAGTTACCTCGGTCCCTGAATTGTACATGAATAGTGAACCAGATTATGATGGTACGTTTTCTGTACCCGTTTTAGTTGATATTGCTTCAGGAAAAATCGTCCGTAAAGAATCATTAGAAATACTACGTGATTTCACAGATACATTCAAAGAATTACATCAATCGGATACACCTGATTTGTATCCGCAAGAGCTGAGAGAAGAGATAGATAAGTGGAATAATATAATCAGTGATCGTTTATTATCTGACGTTTACAAATTAGGCCATACCAATGATCAGGAAGAATACGACACCGCTGTTGATCGTTATTTCGATTTTCTTGAGCAAATGGAAGAACGTTTCAGTCATAATCGTTATTTCATTGGAGACCAATTAACCGAGACGGATATTGTATTATTTACACCACTAGTCCGATTAGATGTTGCTTATAATCCTGTATTTTCAGCCAATAAAAAACAATTAACTGATTACCCTCATTTATCAGGATATATGCGTGAACTGTACCAAATTCCTGCCTTTAAGAATACAACAAACTTCGAAGCAATTAAAGCTGGTTATTATACTGGAACTGGCGGAGCGCATGTTTATAGTCGTTTTATTGTACCAAAAGGCCCGGACGTATCATATTGGGAAGTTGCATATAACCGCGAGAATATGTAAATATTAAATCGATTAATTACACATTAAATTCAAATAGCATCCAATCAATGTCTGCTGGCGATTGATTGGATGCTATTTTTAGGCAAAAAAATAGACCTCCCTCAAAGGAAAGGTCTATTTAATAATTAAGCTTCTACTACTTGTTTTCCGTCGTAGTTTCCACATGATGAACATACGCGGTGGCTTAATTTCATCTCACCACATTGTGGGCAAGTTGTGATACCTGGTACGCTTAATTTTTTGTGCGTACGACGCATTCTTTTCTTAGATTTTGAAGTTTTTCTTTTTGGTACTGCCATTTGAATACACCTCCGAGTGATTAGTCTTCTTCGTTATTTAACAAGTCTTGCAAAGCTGCAAAACGTGGGTCAACAGATGCTTCTTTCTCTTCTTGCTGTTGTGCAAGATAAGCATCTTCGGTCATTACTACCCAGTCGTTACCAGATGGTAAATCCTCATCGGATTCATCTTCTCCAACAACCTGAATGGGAATATTAAGTGCAATATTATCAGCCACAGCCTCTTGTAAATTTAGTACTTCGTCTTTTACAACGATCGTAACTTCTTCTACTTCATCGAGATTAACTGACTGATTATCTGTTACATAACGTTCTTGTACAGGTATTGATAAATGAATCGTTACAGGTTCTAGTGTTCTAGTTGACGGTAGGACAATATCTGTCTCGATTGTTGCATGAAGTAAAACTTCAGCATCAACCACTGCATAATAGCCATCTACATGAGTAGCTTTGACATCAATTACCGATTTGTGTCGTGATTTTAAATCTTCAGTGATTTCTAAATCATGATCTAATTTCAGCAATTGACTGGGTTGTTCTTTAATTTGTTGGATAGTCCATTTCATCGTTATCACCTCTGAAACAACAAATAACATTATATGCAATTTATTAACTCAAGTCAATATTATTTCGTTGTTTTATTTTATTTTTACTATAGGATACTTGGTAAAGTTCTGTTCTGTCAATTTTCCAGCTTGAATTATCTCTAATATCGCATCAGCGCGTAAGTTCCCTTGGAACCGATCAGCTGTCGATTGATTAATATTACTAATAATATTTACGGATGTTTGATTTTTTATGTGGTTCAGATAAGATCTCCCAGCATCAGTAAAACCTAATATTTGAACAGTTGGTTCGTCCCTAAACTCTGACATCATTTGCTGCCAATTATCCGATTGGAAGTCCAAAAGTACAGCCATCAAAATTCGCTGTATACTCGCCTTTGACCATCTTTTACTCACTAAGTTAGATATCAGCTCATCATAACTCTTAGACGCCTTATATACCCTTAAAATTAGATTCTCAATACCTTCTCTCACTCCCCATATTTTCTGGAGCGTATCAGGTGTATGCTGAGCTAGTCGAAATTTCAAAAATGGGAAGGCATGATTCCAATTCATAAGAGTTGACGGCTCTAATTGTGATGCCATCACTTCTGGTACAACTGACTTATCAAATTCCAGTTCTAGAGCTTGACGAATTTGACTACCGGATAATATTTCAACATCTTTCCAATTTTTAGCTCGTGGAAGTGTCACAATATCAAGTTTCTGATCTAACGTTTCGTTGTAAGCCACATATTGAATTCCCAGTAAGTGATTTGGGCTCGTTGTATCAAAATTACCCGGTGGATTTAGAGAATCCAATGCTTTTTGGTAACTAGCTGGATAAGAGAATCCTTCTGCTAAATGTCGTTTCACAGCATTGTCAATTGCTTCACGTTGCTCATTATGCCAATGAACATAATTCAATAAATCCGATTCATTAGCCGTTTCTGTCCCAAATCCAAGTATATTAACATCTAATTCATGTAATATTCGTACATTATGAGCAGCAAAATAATCTGCACTTTGCAGCGAGGCTACAAGAGGCGCTTCGAGCACTAAATCAGCGCCTGAAGATAAAGCAGCTTCAGCTCTAGCCCATTTACTCGTAATTGCGTATTCTCCCCGCTGGACAACATTACCACTCATTAAAACAATGATAACATCTGCTTGAGCCTTTTCCCGTAAGGCGTGAAGCTGGTATTCATGTCCAAAATGGAAGGGATTATATTCAGTAATAATCCCTAATACCTTTTTACTTGTAAACTCTGAAGAACCAACGTTCAGCATCTTGGTCACTTTCCTCTTCATATAGTCGACTAGCAAAGTCAACAAACACTTCGATATTTTTGTTAAATCCAGCTTCAGTAAGCCATTTTTGATAGCTTTGAAGCGGATAACTACTTTCTGTTAAATCTGCTTCCTGACGAATATATTGCCCTGTTTTTTCATCTTGGTCGAATACAGTTAAATAATGCGTCACTGAAACTGACTCTTTATTCGATTCACTGTCCCACATTAATGCACCTGTCTCATCATAATCATGATAATTAAATTCATCAAAACCAACCGTGATCATGTAAGGCGTCAGCACATCAAATAATAAAACGCCACCTGGCTTTAAAACACGATACATTTCAGATAAGGCAGTGCTGACATCTTCGCCTTTTTCTAAGAAGCATAAGGAATCTAAATAACAAGTGATCATATCAAATGAATTATCTTCGAATGATAAATTCAACATATCTCCTTGAGAGAGTGTGATGTTGTCAATTCCTCCGAGTTCTTCTTGAGCGATATCTAACATTCCCTGGTCAATATCTACACCAGTAATATGTCCCACAAAAGGACTTAATAATTGGGTAAACCAACCCGTACCACATGCTAAATCAAGCACATGGTCTGGTTGGTTTTGAGTTGAATTCATTGTAAAGTCAAGCCAATATTCATATACAGATAGATCATTGAAGCGATCATATACACTTGCAATATCACTAAAGCTCATCGCTTACTCGCCAATCCATTCGTTAATATTAAATATTGGAGCTTCTTTCCATATATTCTCTAAATTATAATGGCTACGTTCACTATGATGGAATACATGGACAATAATGTCATGTAAATCAATTAATGTCCAGCGACCGCCGGCTTTACCTTCGACATTTTTAATATCAATATTTTCTTTTTTACAAATATCGACAATTTCACTTACAACCGCATCTAATTGTCGTTCATTATTCGCACTCATGATTAAAAAGTACTCCGCTAATGGTGTCATTTCTGCTACATCCAAAGCGACAATATCCTTTGCTAAACGATCGTCAGCTGCTTTAGTAATTAATTCTAGTTTTTCTAATGTTGTCATAATACCTCCATTTATTTGCTAATCCAGTGATTATAAATTTTAACACTTTCGATATAAATATAATTTTCATCTTTGGCTAGATGCCTGATTGAATTTTTCATTTTAAAGACTGTTGCACGGTCTAAATCTTTATTTGCTAATTTACGCGCCTTCTTAACCTTATTAAAGTTCCTTTCAGGTTCTATATAATCAGCAATGAAAATGATTTTTCCTATGAGGGACATTTTATACCATCCAGTTGTATGAAATGCAACTGCGTATAAAATATCTTTATCTTTAATTCCATAAATACGATAACCTAAATCTGCTGCTGCTAAACCATGCAAAATTGCTGTTCCTGCATTTGAGAGATCTATTTCAATCCCTTCTCTTTTTAAGAAGTTTTTGGCGAATTTTGTCATTTTTTTAGATTCAAAATCTTTGCAGGCATCATGTAAAACAGCTGCTAATCTCACGGATTCTACATCTGCACCGTATTGATTCGCTAACCGTATCGCAGTTTCCTCTACGCGTAATGTATGTTGATAGCGACCGGGATTAACATGTTCTTTTACATATTTTAATATGTTTTTTCGCAGTGTTTCAAAATTTAGTGACATATTTAAGGAACCTTTCGTTAAATCAGATTATAAAGTTGGTGTTTTTGAATATATTCTTCTACCTCGATGGGGACTTGATAGCGGATTGACTGCTCCAAAAAGACACGAAGACGAATTTCAGTTGAACTAATATCCACTAATGGTGAGTCGACCCATAAAATAGGATACTTACCAGTATAGGGCTCTTGGCCAGGTCGACGCACTCCAACAAATTGTACGAGTTGTGTTAGTTCGTCAACTTCACGCCATAAATTTAAATCATTGGCTGAGTCACCGCCGATAATAAAATAAAAGTCCGATTCTGGATAAGTCTTAGTAAAATGCCTCATCGTATCAATCGTATAATTCGTTCCACCTTTATGGATTTCATACGGTTGAATTTTAAACAAGTCATTTCCTTTAATAGCTAGTTTCAACATTTCTAGGCGATGTTGAGATTGAATCGTTGTCTTTCCTGGTTTATGAGGTGGTTTTGCAGTTGGCATAAACCATACTTCATCTAATTCCAATTGATTTCCAACTTGTTCAGCCATCAATAAATGTCCTAAATGAGGAGGACTGAATGTTCCTCCTAAAATACCAATACGACGTCTAGATGTACTATTAATATCACTTGCTAATTGCTCTAATGTTAAATTAGCAATTAAATTTTCTAGTGTTACTTCCGTTTCGACTGTAGAAATGGTCATCCGCTTCTCTTCTCCTGACTGTTATCTTAAAGTTGCTCAGTAATTTTTTGATACTTATCCTGTGATGATTTACGGTATAAAACAGCTGTACTCCCAATTGTTTGTACAACGATAGCATCTAGTGCTTCAGCTATCTCTTCAGCAGCCTCTGTTACATCTTCCACTGAGTTTTGTAAAATATTAAATTTAACGAGTTCGCGTTTTTCCAATGCGCTATCAATTTGTTCAATAAAAGCTTCTGTTAATCCTTGTTTACCAATTTGTAAAATTGATCTTTCAGTATGTGATAATTTACGTAGTGTTTTCATTTGTGCTTTGTTTAATTCTGTCATAATTCCTCCTATATCATACTCTTTCTCTTTGAATAGTGAATACCTTTAGGATAATAAAGACGCAGTTTTACTGGTTTATTCACCGTCACCCACCCTAAAGATGAAATCACTAAATCTTCATTTTCATTTAATTGAATGTCAACACTCACTAATTCTGGAAAATCAGCTAAATCCTCTGCTGTTGGCGGTGATAATAGATCGCCTTTATGCTCTGCGTAAACTTCAACTGCCTTTTCAGATTTTGTGCGGTGTAAGTATAAGTCATTGTTCACATAAAATGTGAAGGCTGATTTATCCCCTTCGATAAAATCAAAATATGCCATTCCACCAAAGAACATCGCTTGTCCCGAATTTAATTGGAAAGTACGGGGTTTTATTGGCTTTGTTGGTAAAATTTGTTGCATTGATTTACGACTCAATAGATGAGCAGCTTGTGATTTACGAATAATTCCCGGTGTGTCAATGATTGAATGATCATCTGTTAATGGAATTTCAATCATATCTAAGGTTGTTCCTGGGAAGTTAGACGTTGTAATAATATTCGCTTCACCACCATAATACTCAATTAATTGATTGATTAAGGTTGACTTACCAACATTTGTAACCCCAACAATATAAACATTGCGTTGTTTAATTTCACGTTCGATAATTTGCGTCAAATTTTCCAATGTTTGACGTTTCGTTGCTGAGAGTAAAATCACATCATCTGGATATAAGCCCATCGAATTTAACTGAACTGATAACCAATGACGGATACGATTTGTTTTAACTGATTTAGGCAACAAATCAATTTTATTAGCTACAACGATATAAGGTTGATTACTAATAAAACGCTCTAAACCTGAAATGATTGAACCCTCGATATCAAAAATGTCAATGACATGGATAACATAAGCATTATCTTGTGAAATATCATTTAAACGATCTAAGAAAACATCATCTGAGATATCTAAATCTTGCAATTCATTGTAGTGTCTCAATCTAAAACATCTCTGACAATAGAATTCACCTTTTTCCAGCCCTTTTTCAAAGGCTCCTTTTGGGAGATACCCTATCTCATTTGGACTCTCCGTTTGAATGACCGCTCCACAGCCGATACATTGAAATTTTTCCTCAGTCAAGCTCATTCCCCCAATTTTTATTTCGATCAATTCCGACAATTTTCAATAAGCCACGTTCTAATGTGCGATTTACCCAAGTAAAAATATTATCATTTGGCACCATAGGTTTTACTAAAATACTCTTTAAACCACGTCGATTCGCACCAAGGACATCAGTTATCAATTGATCACCAATGACCACCACATGCTCTTCAGGAACATTTAAATCAGAAATCGCATATTGGAAATACTTGCCACGTGGCTTTAAAGCTGATGCCGAGAATTTAAGCTCTAATGGCTCAGCAACTTTGGCGACACGATTATAATTATTATTAGACAGTAAATAGATCCCTAGTCCATGAGCACGCATACTAGTGATCCATTGTTCCATATCTTCAGAGTGATCTGCTTCATTCCAAGGCAATAAAGTATTATCTAAGTCCACAATCACTGCTTTAATATTTTGTTGTATAAGTTGAGCAGGTTGTAATGAAAAAATCGATTCAACCTTCCAAGTGGGTGTAAAATAATGTTTCATCTTCGCTCCTAATTAATTTCATTTAATAAGTTGATAATTTTATTATAGCATATTCGTTAAGTCATCACATTGATAACATCCATTCAAACTCTTAGTATTGTGCCTATTTCTTTGGTAAAAGTAAATAGAATTAATTAAATTTAAAGGCTTTTTAATGATTGAGACGGATTAATCATATATAATTAGAATAAAAGTATCCTAGATAAGGATATAAATCAGGAAATTATTTCATGAATATAGGACTTAGGTCCTTTGGCATGTCATTTAATATTTTCTATACTAACTAAGAAAGGAGTACCTCGTATGAATATAGGCTTTTTTACAGATACATATTTCCCCCAAATTAGTGGCGTATCAACCTCAATTAGAATATTAAGGGATCAATTAGTTGAGAAAGGTCATCGTGTCATTATTTTTACGACGACAGATCCTGACGCAGATACTTCAGAACCAGACGTCGTACGCCTTCCTAGTATACCGTTTGTTAGCTTTGAAGACCGCCGAATAGCCTATTCAGGATTTGATAAAGCCTTACGGATCGCAAGGCAATATGACCTTGATATCGTCCACACCCATACTGAATTTAGTCTTGGTTTAGCTGGACAATATGTCGCGACACGATTACGCATCCCAATAATCCATACTTATCACACAATGTATGAGAAGTATACACATTACATACTAGATGGACAATTAGTTAAACCTGAACATGTACGGGCAATGTCACGCGTATTTTGCCAACAAGTTCATGGTGTCATCTCACCCAGCTTAATGACTTATGAAACGTTACGCGAATACGGAGTGAATACTGAGATGCGTATTATTCCAACTGGTGTAAAAATCCCTGCTTACAACCAAGAAAGACGTCAGTTAGACCGCGCTAAATATGGTTTCACAGAGGATGATTTTATATTACTTTCTCTCTCGCGTGTTTCTAAGGAAAAAAATATTCATCAACTTATTGAACAGTTTGATGAAATCAATCACCACCACCCTCAAGCTCATTTTGTTATCGTTGGTGATGGCCCAGCTCGCTCAGAATTAGAAGACCTTGCTAAAACAACTAAGAGCGTAGAAAACATCCATTTTCTCGGTGAAGTAAGTCATGATGAAGTGAGCCGCTTTTATCAAATGGCTGATTTATATGTTAACGCGAGTGATTCAGAATCACAGGGCCTAACCTATTTAGAAGCAATGGTGAACCGTTTACCAATATGTGCACGTTACAATGATTATTTAGCAGAAATAATTGCTTATTCTGAAGATTTAGGCGTATTATTCGACCCATCTGAAGATTATGCTCCTAAAGTGATACAATTCTTAGACGACCGAAATAATTCTGAAAAAGACACGATTCCAGAAGAAGCACTCACAGAGATATCAGCTGAGACCTTTGTTAATAGTGTATTACAATTTTATCTGGATACTAAAGGTGACTTACTCAAATATAAATCCCCCTTTGTTAATCGATTAGAATCTGGCGTTAAAGGACTCATCCGGGATATTATTATTGGTGACGAAACATAGTGCATTTTATTTGATAAATTAGGTTAGAAAACTTGCAATTTGCCCGAGATTTGATAACATAACTTAAGTAATTGAGTGCTAATTTTAGCTAGAGAAAGGAACTTTCTATGAAATCTGTATTATCAGGAATTATCCAACGTTTAGAAGTAATGACTAAAGCGACTGAAACTGAAGTTCGTCGTTTCGAATTAGAAGGCGTTGAAAAATGCCAAGTGTCTTACTTCCCAGAAGAAGAAGCCTTTGAGTTACGCGACTCAGAACGCAACACAACTTACCGTTTCGATGATATCGACTTAGTCGCAATCGAAATTTACGAATTATTAGGTTAAATTTTATGGAAAGTCGCACCTTTGGGTGCGTTTTTTTATTGCATACAAAAAGACCCGCCGAAGCAGGTCTTTTATTATTATAATCCAGTAATTTCACGGTAAAGATCAATATATTCTTGAGCTGGATCTTTCCATGTAAAATCTTTCTCCATTGCTGTATCTACCATCTTATACCACGACACTTTATCATTATAATAAACGTGCATCGCATTATAAATCGCCGGCAACATATCATCTCGGTCAAAGCGACTGAATGTAAAGCCAGTTCCCCCACCAGTAAATTGGTTATAAGGTTGAACGGTATCACGTAGTCCACCCGTTTCATGCACAATCGGTAATGTACCATAGCGCATTGAAATCATTTGTGAAAGACCACATGGTTCAAATGCGGATGGCATTAAGAATGCGTCACTTGCTGCATAAATTTGTTGAGCTAACCCAACGTCAAATTTGATTAATGCACGCATCTTATCCGGGTAACGATCTTCAAAATAGCGGAATGAATGCTCAAATTGAGGATCACCTGTTCCTAATACAACAATCTGAACTTCGGTTTGAAGTAATTCTTCAAGTGCTGCTTCAACTAATTGGAATCCCTTTTGGTCAGTCAATCGACTTACGACACCAATCATAAATGTATCTTTATTTACCGGTAAACCTAATTCACGTTGCAGAGCTTCTTTACTCTTATATTTCCCTGTTAAGTCCCCTGTTTCGTAATTTTCCGGTAAGTGTGGGTCTGTTGCAGGGTTATTAATATCATAATCGATCCCATTAATAATACCGCGTACTTTCCAACCATTATGTCGGATTACCCCGTCTAAGCCTTCTCCGAATTCTGGTGTCATAATTTCACTTGCATAAGACGGACTTACTGTCGTTACTCGGTCTGCGAAATTAATCCCACCCTTTAAGTAATTAATTCGGTCGTCACCATCTTTAACACCATCGTCAGTAAAGGTATTAAAACTCGTTCCAAAAACATTTTCTAACATGCTTGAAGGATAATTACCTTGGAAACGGATGTTGTGAATAGACAATACCTTACGAATGTTTTTTAGGCGATCTTTCCAGTGATAACGGTCCACTAATAAGACTGGAACCATTGCAGTTTGCCAGTCATTCACGTGAACTACGTCAGGAATCCAATCGATTACTTCAAGCATTTCAATAATTGCTAATGAGAAATAACCAAAACGTTCGCCATCATCCCACTCACCATAGAGTGATGGACGATCGAAGTACTCTAAATTATCGATGAAATAGTAATGTACACCATCCATCTTTAATTCTTTAATACCACAGTACACATTTTTGTTCCCTTGTTGGAAACGGAAATGTCTAACTTCTGTTATATCTTCACGGTATTTTTCTGGCATACTTGAGTAATATGGTAATACAACACGAATATCGATATCGTCATGCTTAGCGATTTCTTTTGGCAGAGCAAATGCCACATCACCTAAACCGCCCGTTTTAAAAAACGGTGCGGCTTCGGCTGCTGCGAATAAAACTTTCATAATATCACCCTATGCTTCAATGTGAGAGCCTTTGGCAATCACAGCTAGATTATCTGGCGTTCCAATAATTTGTGCTCCTGCATCTACAATCGTGTTTTTGTCGATGATGGCATATTCAATTTTCGCACCTTCACCCACTTTAACACCTTGTAATAGAATTGAGTTTGCAACCGTCGCATCTTTTGCAACCTCAACACGGCGGTTAACAATAGAATCTGTTACCTCTCCATAAATAGATGTATCTGAACCGATGATTGATTGTCTTACCTTAGAGTCTACATCATAGTATGTTGGTGAACCATTCTTACGTTTTGTAAGAACTGGAATACTTGTTTGTAATAATGAAGCGAATTTCTTACGGTCTAACAATGACATGTTAGCTTCATAGTAAGATTCAATTGAATTAATTTTCTTAGCAAATCCTGTATACTCATATGCATTGATTGTTAAATCAGATAAATATTGTTCTAATAAAGCATCTAAATCTAAGTAGATTCCAGCCTCTAATGCTTCATCCATAATTTCATTCATTTTATCCACGCTCAATACATAACTATTCAGACTCACATTTAATTTATCTGAAGTAGCTACATCTTGTGGTCCAAATGCACGAACTTCATCTTGTTCACCTTCAACTAAGAAAATACGATTATTCTTACGAATTGATTCTAAATTTTCTTGCATTGGTGAATAAATAACAGTAATGTCTTTACCCGAAGCGATATGTTGTGAACACATATTTTGAATATCTGCACTTGCAATCACACTTGACCCTGATACGAAAACATATTGTGTTTTTGAACGCTCTAAGAATAAGCGGTGATTGTAGTAGAAGTCTTCAAGATCATTTTCTGCATGATGTTGTTTCTTCCAGTTTTGTTGTGAATAGGTGAAAATTCCACCACGAATTTTGTTGTCTAAGTCCCATGATTCACCTGAACGAACGTGGTCGTAAATTGAACGTCCTGATTCACCAATAAACATCGCTACAGAATCAATCTCTGCATATGCAATCGATGATAGAACAAAGTCAATGACACGGTAACGTCCTGCAAATGGTAATGCTGCAATAGGACGTGCATTCGTTAATGGCAGAGTTACTGTATTGTCTTCAGTTAAGTTTACAATTGCACTAATTCTATTCTTCGCCATCATTTTTAGGTCCTCCTATAATTTCGTTAAATCCAACAACTGCGATGTTATCTTTCGTCCCTTGTACTTTAGCACCGTCAGCTACTACAGCACCTTCACCAATAATGGCATATTCAACGACACAATTTTCACCAATCGTTGTTTCTCCCATGATGATTGATTCTGATACTTTAGAACCTTGGCCAACACGCACTTCTTTAGAAAGGATAGAGTTTTCGATATCTCCCGCAACATAACAGCCGTCTACAATCAACGAGTTGCTTACTGTTGCATTTTCAGTAATGAATTGAGGAGGTGTAACATCATTTTTCGTATAAACACGCCATGAATTATTCGTTTGGTTTAATGGGTGCTCTTGGTCTAACATTTCCATGTTAGCTTCCCATAATGATTCGATTGTTCCAACGTCTTTCCAGTATCCATCAAATGCATAAGCGAAACAATTTTCAGCATTTTCTAAATATTGAGGGATAACGTCGTGACCGAAGTCTTCTAGTAAACGATCTTTCGCATTATCTTCAACTAAATAGCGACGTAATGTTGCCCAATTGAAAATATAGATACCCATTGACGCTAAGTTTGATTTAGGCTCTGCAGGTTTTTCTTCGAATTCAATAATTCGGTTCCCTTGGTCTGTATTCATAATACCAAAACGAGAAGCCTCTTCCATAGGTACTGGAATAACCCCTACAGTAAGCGAAGCATCATTATCTTCATGGAAGTCTAACATTTTACTGTAGTCCATTTTATAAATATGGTCACCAGATAATACTAAGACATATTCTGGATTTAATGAATCAATGTAGCTAATATTTTGGTAAATCGCATTCGCTGTACCTTTAAACCATTTTTCACCATCTGATGATGAATATGGTTGTAAAATAGTTGCTCCACCATGGCGAGAGTTTAATCCCCATGGCTCACCATTTCCAACATGATCATTTAATGTTAATGGTTGATACTGGGTAACTACACCGACATTACGAATTCCTGAGTTGGCTGCATTTGATAATGCATAATCAATAATACGATATTTACCTCCGTAAGGTACGGCTGGCTTGGCAGTTTCACTTGTTAACTTTCCTAAGCGAGTTCCTTGTCCTCCAGCTAGGATCATTGCAATCATTTTGTTTTTCATAATGATTATGAATATCGAATTTCGATATTCTACTCCTTTCTACTTATTTATTGGCTCCATAGATACGTTTTGGTTTAATATATAGAACAGATAGTGATGGCACCGTAATTTCAATCGAATAAGGCTGATCGTTATAAGGTGTATCATCTGTTTTGAATAAAGTTTCTTGTGTCTTCCAATTTCCCCCAAACTCTTCCATTTCTGAATTTAAAACAACTTCATAAGTCCCTTTAAAAGGAACCCCTATCCGTACTTTTTGACGTTCAACAGGCACAAAGTTACACATTACAACTGTAAAGTCTCGTTTTAACTTCCCGCGACGGATAAAAGATAGCTTACCTTCATTTAAATCATCTGCTTCAAGTCCTACAAAGCCTTCAGGTGAATGATCTTGTTGGTAAAATGATTTATCATTGATAACAAAGTTATTTAATGTTTCGATAAAGTGTTGATATTCGGTATTGTAAGGTTGTTTTAAGTCTTCCCATTCTAATCCCGAGTAATAACGCCACTCTAAGAATTGCCCTAACTCATTCCCCATAAATGATAATTTCTTACCTGGCTGAGCTTGCATATATCCAAAAATAGTTCGTAAGGTTGCAAATTGTTGATATCTGTCTCCTGGTATTTTCCCAAGCATTGAGTCTTTACCATGAACAACTTCATCGTGTGAATAAGGTAAAATGTAACGCTCATTATATTGATACATGAAAACAAATGTCACTAAGCGAATATTTGCTGGTCTGAATAGTGGATCCATCTCAAAGAATTTTAAGGTGTCATTCATCCACCCCATATTCCATTTATAATCGAATCCTAGACCCCCATCTTCAACAGCATGGGTAATTTTCGGCCAATCACTACTCTCTTCAGCCATCATAATAGCATCCGGGAACTCTTCATGAATTACGGTATTTAATCTTTGTAAGAATCGAATACCTTCTTTACTATGGTTCGTTCCATCTTCATTTGGCGTCCAAGGACCTTCATCAAAGTCAAGGTAAAGGATACTTGATACAGCATCAACTCTCAGACCATCGATATGAAATTCTCGAATCCAATACAATGCGTTGGAAATTAGAAAACTTTGAACTTGATTTTTTCCTAAGTCGAAATTCAATGTTCCCCATGCAATGTTATTTGCACGGTTATAATCTTCGTATTCATAAGTCGGCGTTCCATCATAAAAAGCCAGCGCATTTTGATTACGATTAAAATGACCTGGAACCCAGTCCATAAAGACTCCCAGTCCGGCTTCGTGTGCTTTATTAACAAAATAATGTAGATCTTCAGGTGTACCAAATCGTGCTGCTACAGCATAGTAACCCGTAACTTGATAACCCCAAGAAGCGTCAAGCGGATGATCCATTAAAGGCATTAACTCAATATGTGTATAGCCCATTTTCTTAGCGTAAGGTACTAATTCATCTGCCAATTCAGATAAATTATAGAGTGTCCCATCTTCATGTTGTTTCCAACTCGAAGCATGTACCTCATAAATATTCAATGGATTCTCAAAGTGATTAACACGTTTGCGTTTTTGTAACCACCGACTATCATCCCACTTCATTTCAGGAATATCCCAGACAATACTGGCATCCCTTGGTGCATCTTCAAACCGGTATGCAAATGGATCAATTTTATACTCTGTATAACCTCGACCATTATCAATCGCATACTTGTAGCGATCACCCTTTTCAGCGTTTTCTACATCAATCGTCCACATTCCTCCAGGAATCTTTTCCATTGATGACAGTGACCATTCATTAAAATCCCCCTGAATTTTCACCTGAAATGCATTGGGTGCCCAAACTGTAAACTTATACCCTTTGTCTAAAGGGACTGCTCCTAAGAACCGATACGCACTGGTATGTGTACCATGGTTATAGAAATAAGTTTCTTTATTTAAATCAAGACCAGGATTCATAGCGTCAGACATCAATTTCACCTCATTCTATTAATCTTGCTTAATCAAATTTTAACACAAATATTTCAGCTCAGAATTATGATAACGTTTTCTTTACCTAAATATCAAATTCATCGTTAACTATAGTATACCAATTTTACTTTAATTTTGCTTTAATTTTGAGAACTTTTTTGAAAATGTTTACATCTTTTTCAAAAAAATGCATCAGAACAGGTTTTTTCGAGTAGATTTCATTTAAATTTCCAAGTCAATTTTATCATTTTTAAATCATTTTTTATTGGATTTGATAGATATTTGAAAGCAATCGATGGCATAAGCATATTTACCAAAAAAATACATACAAAATCATCCCCTTCACTTAGAAAGAAAGACAAAAAAACCCCAGAGAAAAATTCTCTGGGGTTTCCGCGAAAATGTGAGTCCTGTTCACGGCATTCCTCACCATATCAGCCTTCCCGGCTTTGAGATTTAACTCAAGATATGTCGCATGAATGTGACCTATCAGGTCACTATTCGGCTCATCGGACTTATAGTATAACACTTAGGATTATTAAGGTAAAGTAAAAATTTAAAATGGCAAAATTTAAAATAAAAACAGGACAGAAATCGACTCATTTCTGTCCCTTAATAATCGTTAATATTATGATGCGTATTTATCACGCATAACTTCTAAACGGTAACCATCTGGATCTGTTACGAAGAAGTAAGTAGGTTCACTACCTGGTAAACCTTTTAAGTCTGTTGTTTTATAACCAGAATCTAAACATTTTTGGTGAGCGTCTTCTAGATCTTCAACAGAAATTGCTAAATGACTGAAACCATTCCCAATTTCATAAGGACCTTCACCATAATTGTAAGTTAGTTCTAACTCAAAATTATCTCCAGGTAATTGTAAATAAACTAAATCAAAACCATCATCTGGAAAATCACGGCGACGGTTAATTTCAAAATCAAATACCTCAGTATAAAATTTCAATGAAGCATCTAAATCTTGAACACGATAACAAGCATGTAATAAACGTTGTGACATAAATTTCACTCCTTAATATTTATTAATGTAAACGTAACAAATTCACGTAACGATTTCAATCAAATCCCCTTATATTTCCATCGAATCAAACGCCATTGGCACTAATTCATCCAATGTAACAGTTTTAGAGTCTCCATTTCGACGTGTTAAAATAATAGGCATTGATCCATCACAAAATTCAACCATTACTTGACGACAAAGGCTACATGGTGGCAGATAATCTTCTGTATCTCCAGCAACAGCAATTGCTTTTAAATCTCCTGCTTGATAACCTTGAGTAATTGCTGTAAAGATTGCCGTTCTTTCTGCACAATTGGTAGCTCCAAATGACACATTTTCAATATTAATGCCATCAATAATTGTATCGTCAGCAAGTAATAATGCGGCTCCTACTGGAAAGTTAGAGTATGGTGCGTATGCTTTTTCGCAATTTCTCTTTGCCACTGCAATTAATTCTTTTTTGTTTTTCTCACTAATCATGAGGTTTCCTCCTCGGTTTCTACAAATTCTATTTCATATTCACCTTCAGCATTTAACAATGCGACAAGTACCTTTTCATCGTCGTTGTCTAAACGAATCCAAGCAAATCGTTCTGTTTCATCTGCTTGGTTATATTGACTAATCGTCACTGGTCCGAAGTACTCAATCAATTCCTGAGATGTGTAATTTTGGCTGACATTAATATCATCAGGAAAAGCAGTATAAATTTCTGAAGTGTAATGACTTAATGTGACTAAAGAGTCTGCTCCATCAGTAATTTCAAGCATAGCAAACTCATTATCTGTATTCGCATAATAAATTTCACTAAAGTCAGTTGATTCATTTGATTGATCTAAATCGAATTCTCCTGTTTCTTTGAGTGATTCATACGCATTGATCAATTCTACTATTTGATGATCGGTCTCAATACCAATCCAGGCTGGATTATCTACAAATTCCGAGTAATCTAATGTAGTATCTTCTTCATTTGTATCTTCTTCAATTTCAGAAACATCTGGAAGGTTGAGTACATTGATTAATATTTCCAATTCTGGCTGCAAAAATTCTAATGTCAGTCGTTGACTTTCGCTTATTGTAGAATAATAATCGAAACTAGATTTAGTTTGGCCGTCATCAATCGTAAACTGATTTTCATGACCTTCCTCTAATGTGATCGTTGCACTATTATCCGCAGAAAAGCCTTGCCCAATTAACTCTTGGTCGTTGGTATAATCTGTCCATCCTAAATATACTAAATAATCGTCAATGAAATATAGAGCTATTTCGATGGTTTCATCATCATAGAAATATGTCACCAATCTTTGATTTTCAAATTCATGATCAAATTCATCGTCGAATGATAAACGGTCTATGGGAATTTCACTCACATTACTACCGATAGAATCTGCTGAATGTAATTTTAGGTTTTCCTTTAGAAAATTAAAGTCTTGTATCGCACTGTTTTCAACTTCGGCTGTTTGGTCTATTTCTTGTGCATTAACACTATACTCACTCGAAAATACAGGCGAGCTCAAAATAAAACTCGCACTGAACAGTAAAATACATCGTTTCATTATAAATCCTCTAATTCTGATAACGAGAGGATAATGCGTTCGTCGTTAACTAATAATGTTGGTACCCCCACGTTCCCAGCAGCTCTAACAAACTGATATTCATCTCGATGATCACGTAATTGTAGGAATCGCTTTAAATTTGGCATCGAATCTGTTATATTAACTTCTTGGAAGTCAATGTTCTTCTCTTGCAATTTTTGTAAAAAAGCAGGAGTATCAGGGCACTTGTCACTATAAAATAGTGTATACTTCATTTAATCACCTCTTTTATGGTTATTGTCTATCTAAGATTATCATAAAATGGTGAAATTGTCTTAAATAACATTCAGGAGGATATCATGTCAAATCGTCAAATTAATGATGCTGCTCATTCTAATGACAGCTGGTTGTTAAGATTTATTAAAGGTATTTTTATTGGTTCAGGTTTCATTGTTCCAGGTGTTTCTGGTGGAGCTTTAGCTGCTGTATTTGGATTATATGAGCAAATTATTCGTTTTTTAGCAAATATTACGAAAGATTTCGTTAAGAATGTCGTTTATTTTATCCCGGTTGGTTTAGGTGGATTAGCTGGTCTGGTCCTGTTTTCATGGGGAGTTAGTTTCTTCCTAGGGAATTATGAAACGATAGTTTTATGGTTCTTCGTCGGAGCTATTGTTGGTACGTTACCTGCCTTGTGGAGTCAGGCTGGAGAGCAAGGTCGTAGTCAAAAGGACATTATCATATCTGTGGTTACCTTTATTTTAGGTTTCATTTTACTACAGTTTGGTGCTTCATTCTTCACTGGTTCAGTCGCTGCTAATTTCTTTACTTGGATGATTTGTGGATTCTTAATCGCATTGGGTATCTTAGTTCCTGGATTAAGTCCATCCAATTTCATTCTATATATGGGACTTTATGAACAAATGTCTGATGGGTTTAAAACTTTAGACTTATCAATTATTATCCCAATCGCAATCGGAGGCGCGCTGACAATTTTTGGTCTAGCAAAATTCTTCGAAAAAGTATTCGAACGTCATTATAGTCCATTCTTCCACTTCATCTTCGGTATTGTTATTGCATCAACATTAATGATAATCCCTGTTGGTGATGCTTATGCTGGCTTTGGTTTCATGCAATATGCATTATGTGTTTTAATGCTTGCATTAGGAACTTGGGTTGGTTGGTGGATGACCAACTTAGAAGAAAAATATAAATAAAAAATTCAAAAAGACCGTTTAGCATAAATTTGCTAGACGGTCTTTTTAAATGTGTCTAATTAATATGCGTAAAATGGTTCCCATTTATCTTCATAGTCTTCAATCTGTTGATGGAATTCAAGAGTCTCTGTGATGTCATCAATACCGTTTAGTAATTTATGACGCCATTCATCATCAATTTTGAATGGGTATTCTTTATTTGGGGTGAATATAATTTGTTTCTCCAAATCCACAGAAATTTCCACATCAGCCGGTAATTCATATAATTCCAAACGGTCCTCTAATGGTAAAGTCAATGCTAATAAGCCATTTTTCAAACTATTCATATAGAAAATATCCGAAAAAGAACCAGCAATAACGACTTTAAAACCATAATCTGTTAGCCCCCATACCGCATGCTCACGTGAAGATCCACCTGCGAAGTTTTCTCCTGTTACTAAAATAGTCGCATCTTTATGTTCAGGAAAATTCAACGGAAATGTCATATTCGGTTCCCGTGACTCTGGGTGCTCTTCGCTAATCATATAACGCCAGTTCGCAAATAAAAACTCACCAAAACCAGACTTTGTAATATGACTTAAATAACGACTTGGCATTAATTGGTCTGTATTAATATTATCGTCTTTTAAAGAAACCGTCGTTCCTTTATGAATTTTAAATGGCTCCATGGTATTGAACCTCCTGATCGTCTAAACGCGTATCATAAAAATGCCCTTTTACCGCAGCTAATACAGCCATCGCTGGACTACAAATATGAGTACGTGATTCAGGTCCTTGACGGCCTTCGAAGTTACGATTTGTTGTTGAAGCGGCATGCTTTCTAGGTGGTACTTGGTCCCCATTCATTGAGATACAAGCTGAACAACCTGGATCACGCCATTCAAAACCAGCATCAATATACATCTGAGCGAGTCCCATTTCCTCTGCTTGTGTTTTAACGGGACGAGAACCTGGAACAACAATTGCATTAATATGGTCTGCTACCTTTCGGCCTTTAATGTATTTCGCACCAGCCATTAAGTCTTCTAGTCGAGCATTCGTACATGAACCAATAAAGACAAACTCTAATGGTATTTCATTAAATGACATTCCTGGTTCTAATTCCATATATTCATATGCACGTTCGTCATTGTGGTCAGAAATTTCAGGGAATGCTTCATTATATGGTAGTCCCATCGATGGCGTTGTCCCCCATGTAACATAAGGCGCTAAATCTGAGACATCTAAAACTAATTCGTCATCAAATGTCGCATCATCATCTGTATATAACGTTTTCCAGTACTCAACGGCCGCATCGAAGTCTTTCGGTGCTTTACGTCTTCCTTCAACGTAATCGAATGTTTTCTGATCCGGTGCAACTAAACCAAATTTAGCACCAAACTCCACAGCCATATTACATAAAGTCATACGCCCTTCCATTGATAAATTTTCAATGGCTTCACCTGCAAATTCAATAGCATAACCTGTCGCATAGTCTGTACCGAATTTATGGATTAAATGTAAAATAATATCTTTGGCATAAACACCTGATTGCAGTTCACCAATGACATTAATGCGCATTAATTTTGGTTTCTTCTGCCATAAAGCTTGAGTGGCGAAGACATGTTCAACTTCAGATGAACCGATACCAAATGAAATCGCACCAAATGCCCCATTAGTGGCCGTATGTGAATCCCCACAAACAATAGTTTTACCAGGTTGACTTGATCCAGTTTCTGGACCAACCATGTGAACAATCCCTTGTTCTGCACTACCATGATCTAATAACTCAACACCAAACTCTTCACAATTACGTTGTAAAGTTTCTACTTGTTTTAAGGCAATCGGGTTAGCAAAGTTGAAAATATCTTTCGTTGGATTGTTATGGTCAATTGTTGCTAATGTTTTTTCTGGGGCTTGTAATTGACGCCCTTCATTTCTTAGACTTTCGAATCCTTGTGGAGAGGTAACCTCGTGAATTAAATGCAAGTCGATATATAATAGTTGAGAATCGCCTTCTTCTCCAGCTAGGACATGTGGATCCCATACCTTTTCAAATAGTGTCTTTCCCATAATATCCTCCTTTATTTAATCATCAAACGTTCGGTAATTCGCTTCGTATCTTTTTAATGCCTCTTTATATTGCATTGTATAATCTATTAAATCTTGACCTTGACTTAGAAAATCCTTCGCTCCAGGATCAACCTCAAATGTGATTGTCTGATCTTCTAACCTTATTAACTCATTTGGTAAATCGATTTCAATGTTATTTTCTGCATTAACTTGTAATGTTTTAAAATCATTTTCTGTAACTGTGACTAATAATAGGCCTTTCTGCAAGGCAACTTGGTAGTAATCTTGAATTAGAATATCTGTAGATATTATAACACGAATATTATAATCAATTAAGCCTAAAATCGAAGCGAGCGGTTCGAGGTCTAATTCTGGGTCCCAGTGACCAAACGACGGTTGTACCAATAAAATTTTGTCATCAGTCAAATATTTATCCAAAACAAAATCTGGGTTCACACGACGAGGTAAGCCTGGTGCAAATTTCTCCCTAAAAAAGAGAAACTCACTATAACCGCTCGTACTTAATTGCTTTTCAAATGCCGATGGTAAAATATCTTTAAGATGCCATGGATAATCTGAAAAATCAACAATGCGTCCTGTTAATTGGTTTATCGTCTTCAATATGTGCCTACTTTCTAAGTTCTGTAATTACAGCTTGGGTGAATGATTCAGTTGTTTCGGTACCACCCATGTCTTTCGTCATGATATTTCTTGCCATCACTGCTTCACATGCAGCTTCAATTTTATCTGCCAATTCAAATTCCTCAAAGCTCGTACGCAGCATCATCGTGATTGAATAAATCATTGACATTGGATTGGCTAAATTTTTCCCTGCAATATCTGGTGCAGATCCATGAATTGGTTCATATAAACCTAACCCCTGCTCGTTCATTGAAGCAGATGGCATCATACCTAAAGAACCAGTGATAACTGAAGCTTCATCTGATAATATATCACCAAATAAATTAGCAGTTACAACCACATCAAAATCCTTCGGATGAGTGACTAATTTCATTGAAGCCGCATCGATATATAAATGATCTACATGAACATCTGGATATTGTGGTGCAATTTCATTCACAATTCGGCGCCATAAGCGACTTGTAGATAAGACATTGGCTTTATCAACAGATGTTAAATGATTTCTGCGATTTTGTGCTTGTTTAAAAGCTAAATGAATGATGCGTTCAATTTCTGACCTCGAATATTGCGTCGTATCTAACGCTTCATCTTCTTTTTCCCACTTCGGTTCTCCAAAATATAATCCACCTGTTAATTCACGAACGATCATCATATCCGTTCCGGATACTATTTCAGGTTTTAATGGAGAACGATCGATTAAGGTTTCATTCAATTGAATCGGTCGTAGATTTGAGAATAGACCTAATACTTTTCGCATTTGAAGTAATCCCATCTCTGGTGTAACTTCTGACTGCTCCCATTTAGGACCTCCAATGGCACCAAGTAAAATGGCATCCGCTGTTAAACATGCTTCGCGAGTTGCTTCGGGAAATGGGTGGCCTTGTGAATCGATTCCGTGACCACCTATGGCATGTTCTGCTATTTCATACTCGAATTGACCTTCGCTTGCTACATCAAGTACACTCAAAGCTGCGTCCATAATTTCTGGTCCGATACCATCACCGGGTAATGTTATGATTTTCTTCATACTATTTCTCCTAATCTAACGCTTGTAAATAGGCTTTGGCAGAGGCACGAACCACATCATGGTCAATCCCTGTACCATTATGTATGAATCCATCAGAACCTAGAACTGTAACGTGAACTTGAGCTTGAGCGTCAATACCCTCAGTAACGGCATCAATTTCATATTGTTGCAGGCGAACAGCCTTACCACTTATCTCATTAATCGCTGAATAAACGGCATCAACCATACCAGATCCAGTGGCTGTGGCATGTTTTAATTTATTATCATCTTCCCGGTCATGAACTGCCACTGTCGCTGCTGACATTTTATCATTAATGATTTGTACAGTTAATTGAACCAGTTCATATCGTCCTGTATCTTCAATATGTTTACCTGCATAAATTGCGTGCAAGTCAGCATTCGTAATTGATTTCTTACGGTCAGCTAAATCTTTAAATTTAACAAATAAGCCATTCACTGCTTCTTTATCAGACATGTCATAGTTTAATGACTCCATTCTGTCTATAAAGGCATGGCGACCAGATAATTTACCTAATGGTAAAGCATTTTTCTCAACACCGACTAATTGCGGTGTAATAATCTCATAAGTTTCTGGGTTCTTTAATACGCCATCTTGGTGAATACCAGATTCATGTGCGTAAGCATTCGCTCCGATAATCGCTTTATTACGAGGCACCGGCATTCCTGCAAGCCTTGAAACTAAATCTGAAGTACGTTTTGTTTCACTCAATTTGATATTTGAATCAAACCCATAAGCGTCTTGGCGAATATGAAGAGCTACAGCTACCTCCTCGAGCGCTGTATTCCCTGCACGTTCACCAATTCCATTGACTGTCCCTTCAACACGACGAGCACCATTTTCAAAGGCAGCCATCGTGTTCGCAACGGCCATTCCTAAATCATCATGACAATGACTTGAGAAAATAGCTTGATCAAAACTAGCCACATGTTCACGTAAATACTTAAAGAGATTGGCATATTCTGTTGGATTCGTATAGCCTACTGTATCTGGAATATTAATGACTGTTGCCCCTGATTCAATCGCTAATTGGATAACTTCTACTAGAAATTCCCATTCTGTACGCGTCGCATCTTCAGGTGAAAACTGAACATTTTCGAATAAAGTACGAGCATAGCTGACATGTTCCTTAACTGAAGCAAGTATTTCTTCTTTTGTCATATTTAATTTATGTTCACGATGAATTGGACTTGTCGCGATAAATACATGGATTTGACTATGAGCTGCATCTTTTAATGCTTCATAAGCACGGTCAATATCCTTTTTGTTACAGCGTGCTAAACCACCAATTTGCGCAGTCTTACATGCCCTTGCGATGGCTTGAACTGCTTCAAAGTCACCTTGGCTTGAAATAGGGAAACCGGCCTCAATAACATCAATACCCCAATTTTCTAATTGCAAGGCAATTTGAACCTTCTCTTGTGTATTAAAGTTTACTCCTGGAGTTTGTTCGCCATCACGTAGTGTTGTGTCAAAAAATTGTACCTTTTGCATCCCATAGTCCTCCTTATATGTTATGACTCGATTTTAGTAATATTCACCGTGGCGGTAATCCCATGTATTATACAAATCAGCAAGTTGGGCCATGATAAATTCATTGTCTAGACCTTTACGGATTAAAACTGGACATGGATGAACTGAACGCCTTGTACCTTGGTCTTCCACTAATTTTCCATCTTTATCAACAAAAGAAACCATGACCCCTTGTTCATATCTAGTTTCAACTGTCTTATCTGGTTGGATGGATGCTACATACTCATCACCATCGATAATTAAATCAACTTCCTCTTCGATTGCTTCACCAATCCCAGATACTAAACCACGATTCCCTTTACCTGATGGGTTAGCTGAAGAAGCAAATACTAATTTTTTCTCTTCTTCCCATAGTTGGTTAGCAATCTGTTCACCTGGCACACCAAATTTAATAACAAAACAGCTTGTCCCGCGTACATCTGTCATTAACTCCTCTGAACCATCGTTAGGAATGTATTTTTTCCCCTCTTCTTTCCAAGGTAAAATACACCCTAAAAGCGCATCTTCTTCCCAGCAACGTTTATATAATTCTTGCATGTCAGGTGTCATATCCGCTAATTCAAATAATTGTTCTAAAGAACCAACTAATACAACTCCAGGTTTGTTACGTTTACGACTTTTCGCTTTAAATTTTCGTTCTAATCCAGCCATATCAGACGTTTGGATAATGTAACCTACCTTAGTGGGAGTAACAATAGCTCCTCCATCACCTTTTAAGATGTCATAACCTTGTTGTTGTAACTCGCCATCCCATTTAACCATCTTATCTTGAATATTTGCCATTATTTATCGCTCCTTTAATTTATTAACATGAAAAAACGGCTTGCCTCATCTTGAGCAAGCCGTTAATAGTGACGAAACACATTCACTTATTATTTGGCTGCTTAGAGTTTTCAATTCAATCTCTAAGCGCCTAAAATAACGCATTGTTAGAGATCTATTTGATTTCTAATAATAATAATGCGTTGCTTAATAATAAGTTTAATTTGGTATTATAGCCCATTTCGCCACTCCTTAATGTTTTTCATGAATTTATCTTAACAGTTAAGATTAAAAAGTCAATAGATTCTATCATCTTTTTCTCATTTTTATTAATTTTTTAATTATTTTTGGATAAAAGTAGTTATAAATAAAACGAGCAACATGACGTCGCTCGTTCTTTGAAGTATTTTGATTTATTAACTTGAAACTTCCACCCAACTAACATCAACAAATTTCTGTTCAGGTACTATCTCGTTATTTAGGAGTTGCTTTTCTAAGTTTTGCATTGCCTGCACGCCTAATTCAACTGTATTTAAGTCGACATAACTATTGTCATCAATAAATGAGAAGGCATGTTGACCAGTAGTTCGATAAGTAATAATCGGAAATGTATTTGAAATGCGGCAAGAAGCCAAAATTAAACCGTCTGCGATCGTTTCATCCGTCACGATTAATGCCGTATCTTTATCCAAATCAGCAATCTTTTCATAAGTATTATAGCCATCTTCCATAGTAAATCCAATGTCATTATCTACCGTTAGGACAATGTCACTTGCTATATGGTCACGAATCCCTCTTTCACGGTCGGTAATATGGCGAAATTCAGTATTTCCACCTAAAATATGGAATTTCTTATAGCCCATTTCAGTAAGTTGATTCGCTACAATTTTACCAGCTTGATAGTTATTGTTATCAACAAAGTGAATATCTGGGCGATCAATTGATCCAATAATTGTAAATGGCACATTTTCTTTCAAAGCAAATTTCAAAATTGGATCTTCATCATTGGCATATAGAAAAATTAGACCATCTACTCTCTTTTCAAAGACTAATTGTTGAACATGTTTGAATCGTTCTTCAATACCGTCCCCGATAGATAATAGAATCGAGTAACCTCCCTCAACAGCAACATCATTAATTCCACGTAAAGCAGTTAGAAAGAACGGATTTTCATAGAAGTCTTCATTTTCTGAAGGAATAACAATTCCGATAGCGTTCGCTTTTTGACTTACTAAATTTCGTGCATTAACATTTGGACGATAATTCATTTCATTCATAACTTGTCTTACTTTTTCTTTTGTAGCATCACTGATAGCTGGATTATCTGAAATAACTCTTGAAACAGTTGATGGGGCAACATTAGCTCTCTTTGCAACATCTTTGATGGTTACAGCCATAGTTTTCCCTCCTTTAAATTTAATTTAATTATTATTTAAGTCATATTATAGTTGTAAGCCGTTACTTTAACAATATACTATCTATTATAACACATTTTTAATTAAAAAGAAATCGTTTGCATTAATTTTAGAAAACGTTTATAATGTCCTTAAGCTGGTAAATAAAAACTAGTTTAATGTCACGTTTGAGCCGTAAAATCGGATTTTAGCCATTCTGATGGTTATTAAAACATTAACGTGATAGAATATATTTAACTATATATGTAGTGATGTTGAATAAAACCCATTAAAGGAGAAAACAATATGAGTAAATTCGCTAAATTAGTTAATGAGCAGTACGGGAAGTCCTTGGATCAGATGACTGATCAAGAACTATACCAAGCTTTATTAGATTTAATTAAAAATAAAGCTAATGACTACCCTCTTAACAATTCAAAGAAAAAATTATATTATGTTTCTGCCGAGTTTCTAATCGGTAAATTATTATCAAACAACTTATTAAACTTAGGTCTATATGATGAAATTGAGGCTGAGTTACAGTCAGTTGGGAAATCGATTGCAGAAGTTGAAGAAGCAGAATCTGAACCATCTTTAGGTAACGGTGGATTAGGGCGTTTAGCTGCATGTTTCCTAGATTCAATTGCAACATTAGGTATTAACGGTGATGGTGTAGGACTAAATTACCACTTTGGTTTATTCCACCAATTATTAGTACACCGTGAGCAACATGCTGTACCAGATGCTTGGTTAGATCAAGACACATGGGTTAAACGTTCACAAAAATCGTATGAAGTGCCATTTGCTAACTTTACATTAACATCTACTCTATATGATATTGATGTATTTGGTTATGGTAACAAAAAACGTAATCGATTACGTTTATTCGATTTAGATAGTATTAACAGTGAAATTATTGAATATGGTTCAATTAACTTTGATAAACAAAATATTGCAGAAAACTTAACATTATTCTTATATCCTGATGACTCAGACTCTGACGGTAGATTATTACGTATTTTCCAACAATATTTCATGGTATCGAATGCTGCTCAATTAATTATTGACGAAGCAATTGAACGTGGATCAAATGTTCATGACTTAGCTGACTATGCTGTCGTTCAAATTAACGATACTCACCCTGCCTTAATTATTCCAGAATTTATCCGTTTATTTACACAGAAATACCACATTGGAATTGACGAAGCCGTTGATATTGTTAAGAACACAATTGCTTTCACTAACCATACAATCCTGTCAGAGGCACTTGAAAAATGGCCAATGGGTAAATTAGAACGCGTATCTCCAGATATTGCACATATTATTCGTGATTTAGACAAACGTGTAAGAACAGCACATCCAAACACACCAGGTGGATTTATTATTGATGACCACGGTCAAGCGCATATGGCAAATATGTCAATTCACTACGGATTCTCAGTAAACGGTGTTGCAGCACTCCATACTGAAATTCTTAAAGAAACTGAATTGAAGGAATTTGAAGATTTATATCCAGGTCGTATTAATAATAAGACTAATGGTATCACATTCCGCCGTTGGATTATGAATGCCAATCAAGCTTTATCTTCATTATTAGATGAAAAAATTGGTGAAGAATGGCGTGTTAATCATGATTTAACTGCTTTTGAAAAGTATGCAGATGATAAAGAAGTCCATGAAGCTTTAGTAGAAATCAAAGCGAAGGATAAACGAGAATTAAAAGATCACTTATTACATCGTCAAGCTGTTGTGATTAATGAAGATTCTATCATTGACGTACAAATTAAACGTATTCACGAATATAAACGTCAACAAATGTTAGCCTTATATATTGTTCATAAATATATGGATATTAAAAAAGGTAATACACCTAAGACACCAATTACTATTTTATTCGGTGGTAAAGCAGCGTCTGCTTATATCATTGCTCAAGACATCATCCACTTTATTATGGTTATGAGTGAAATTATTGCTAAGGACCCAGCTGTTTCACCTTATTTACAAGTTGTAATGGTAGAAAACTATAATGTTACGGCAGCTGAATATTTAATTCCAGCAGCTGATATTTCAGAACAAATCTCACTTGCTTCAAAAGAAGCTTCTGGTACTGGTAACATGAAATTCATGTTAAATGGTGCTTTAACAGTTGCTACTATTGATGGTGCAAACCGCGAGATTGCTGAATTAGTTGGCGAAGAAAATATTTACTTATTCGGTAAAAACGCCGATGAAATTGTTAGCTTATATGAAACTGCAGGATATAATGCTTATGAGTATTATAACGATCCAAAATTACGTTTATTAGTTGATTTCATTATCTCTGACAAAACATTAGCTATTGGTAACTCTGACCGTCTATATCGTTTACATAATGATATTGTTCATAAAGACTACTTCATGGCATTAATTGACTTAGAAGAATTTATTGAAGTCAAAGAGAAAATGTATGCAGATTACGAAGATAAAGAATTATGGATGACTAAAGTTGTTAAGAATATTGCTCATGCAGGATTCTTCTCATCAGACCGTACAATTTCTGATTACAACCGCGACATTTGGCATTTAGAAGCTGACTACGAAGTGGTTATCGATAAAAAATAATACTCACTTTATGTAGAGTGAAAACCATCGAACTTTCTGAGTTCGATGGTTTTTTTGTTCTTCAAATTTTTGTTCCCTTGATTGGAAAGAATCCCTCCATTTTATCGATTGACGTTAAACTAAACACTGAAATTGTACCCGGACTTGAACGATTTAAGTATACCGTTAAACTAAACAGTGAATTAGTCCCCGGAGTTTAACGATTTACAAATTTCGTTAAACTAAACATTGAAATTGTACCCGGAGTTTAACGATTTACGAATTTCGTTAAACTAAACACTGAAATTGTACCCGGACTTGAACGATTTATGAATTCCGTTAAACTAAAAAGTGAAATTGTACCCGAAGTTGAACGCTTTACGAATTCCGTTAAACTAAACAGTGAATTAGTCCCCGGAGTTGAACGCTTTCCAATTCCATACAACAAAAAGCATTACTCTACTCTTGGACCCTTTTATCAAGACTCCTACCACCGAAATATCTATAACTAGCCATAAAAATAAGCCGAGACCAGACACGGTCGCAGCTTATTTTATTTATCAGTGTCAAGCACATACAATGCATGATCAATTTCTTGTTTAATAGATTTACTGCGCCATTCCTTTTCATACGCAAGTGAATTGGTCACCCAAGTAACATTATCTTTATAGATACTGTGCCTTATATGAACATGCCCCATTATACTATGTGAAACAGGATAGGCATTAATGACATCATCTAAATCATTCGTCGCAATAAAGGCATTAAAGAAATCAAAGGCACGATGTGGCATTGGAATAATAAAGTCGGGAGTTGTTACCATATGCGTTACTAGCGCTATTTTACGATTTCCAACTTGATTCATGTGATTGATAATGTCATCTTTAAAGATTTTAGATACTTTACTATCAAGAAGTTCCCATGACATCCGTTGTTTATCTTGCCAGGTTGCAATTTTATAGCGTCCTGCTTCAATTTGCTCTGGTGTAAATTTATCTCGCTGATAGTAAGCATGGTTATACCAGGCCAAATGTCCTACAATTGCTAAGTTATCATTAATAATTAAAGGCTCTTTCATTAATGATTGAGGATGACTTTCAAATATTTTATGAAGTTCCCATGTTTGTTTTTCCTCATTACGATCTTGCCAATAATCGTGATTTCCTGGAATAAAGTAAACTTTTGTAGGTGCCAATTCTTTATCTAGTGTCTCGATGAAATTGATTGTTGTCTGAATATGATTACTGATATCTCCACCAATGATTAAATAATCAAGTTCTCCTTCTGAGCTGACTGTAGCTAATGTCCGCATCATATCCTCTGGTAAGTAACTCTTCAAATAATCGATATGTAAATCTGATATAAAACCTATTTTCATAAATCCCTCATTAATTATTGATACTATTTACAAAATTCTAAAATTGAAATTAGCCTTCATTTTATCATATTTGTGCGTAGATACCAATATTGTTAATTCTTCAATAATAATAAAAATACCGGCAATCCCTAAGAATTACCGGTATCGTTTATAATTATTTATTCTTTAATTCATTTGCCAATTCAATATTTGCTCTTATTGATGCTAACGATTCGTCTAGCTTTTGTTGTTCCCAATCATTAAGAGTCACAAAATATTGTTTCTCCCAACCATTGCGTCCTACCTTTGTAGGTGTTGAATATGAAACAGGATTATCTGCGTAAGGAGTACCTTCGCCCATATATGTTGAAATTGGTAATACTGTACGCTCATCAAGTAATACTGCACGTGCTAAGTCGATTCCTGCTTGAGCTACCCCTGCATTTGTTACCCCAACTTTGGCGCGGAATACATGGTACGCTGCTTCTACAATATTGTCTTTCACATCTTGTGGTTCTAGTGGTTCAACATCAGGGAAATAGTCACTTAACTCATCAAAAGCAATTCCCGAAACAGTTAAACGGCTTAATGCTGGAAACGCAGTATAACCATGTTCAGCCATCATGTAACCAGATACTGATTTAGGATCCACATCATAGTGACGCCCTACTGTGTAGCGTAGACGTGATGAATCTAACATACACCCTGTACCCATGATTTTATTTATTGGGTAATCAAATTCTGTTGAAGCGATATGTACAACCGTATCCGCTGGATTAGTAATAAAGATAATAACTGGTTCTTTAGTACGACTTGAAATATTCCCCATAATTTCTCGTACAATAGCTGCATTATTACCAAGTAATACCTGACGGTCTTCTGGTACTGGTTCTGGGGCGTAATGGTGTGACGCTGTGACAATAATAATGTCTGCATCAGCCATATCATCATAAGTACCTTCATGAACATTAACATTGACACGTGAAAATTGACCGGTCGCATGTGCCTGGTCTAATGCTTCACCAAATGCAATTTCTTCACGATTGTCTAATACAACAATTTCACCAAATAACTCTGACTTAACCGCATTTGCAATCACATGTTCACCAACATGCCCTGCTCCAATAATTCCTAATTTTTGCATATTAACACTCTTTCTAATGAGATTTTAATTAATTATAACGCAAAAGGAGTACTTTGGCTAGGATGACCTTAAGTTTCTGTGGAAAATATGGCAATTAAAATAATATTACAAACTAATCTTCAGTTATTACCGATTAATCTTCGATAGGTAAATCTTCAGCTAAATAGTCAGCTGCATTAAAATTATCCACTGAAACTTTCATCATCCAAGTGTTCTCATCACCCTCAGCTGAAAGTGTTTCAGGTGAATCTAAAAGTGTTTCATTCTTCTCGATAATTGTACCTGTGATAGGGGCTGGAATTTCAGAAACAGCTTTTGATCCTTCAATTGCTACAAAAGGCTCATCATAAGTGATTCTTTCATCATCTAAATATTCAAAGAAACCTACTTCACCAATATCATCTTGACCTTTTGGTGACATACCTATCACTACTGTGTTTGGTTCAACTTCTTTTAGCCACATACCTGTTTTTGTGTATACTTTAGTCATAATTAATTCTCCTTTAATCATAATGAAACAGTTATTAAAAACTGTTATATTTATACCATTATATCAGTAAATGTATAGAAATAAAAACCCAAACAGAAATTACTGCTTGGGTTTAAATTATTTCTGTTCAATTATCTTCGCTGGAACTCCAATTGCGGTCGCTCCGGCTGGGACATCCTTGAGTACAACCGCTCCGGCACCAATCTTGGCACCATCACCAATCGTAATATCTCCTAAAATTATCGCGCCAGCTCCAATGATGACGTCATTACCGACAGTTGGGTGGCGTTTAACATCTTGTTTACTTGTGATGCCTCCTAGTGTAACACCATGGTACATGGTGACACGGTCGCCTATTATTGACGTTTCGCCAATGACAATACCTATTCCATGATCAATAAAGAACTGGTCGCCTATCGTTGCTCCAGGGTGAATTTCAATACCTGTAACACGACGTGCTTCCTCTGAAATTACACGCGCCTGATAATAATGTCCAGCTAAATACTCTGCTCGCGCTTTGTCATGATACTGACGCGCCACTAAACCTGGATATAAATAGGCTTCTTCGACTGAATGGCAAGCTGGATCTTGTTCAAAGATATATTCAGCTTCCCCGCGCCAATAGTCTGGACCTTTATTGGTCACTTGAAAAAATCCCCATCGACAAGTAACGCTCACCTGAATCAGGAAGTACGGTAACAACTGTTTTACCAGCACCTAATTCTTTAGCTAAGCGTTTTGCCCCTACATAGTTTGCTCCAGACGAAATACCTGCTAGAATTCCTTGAGTCGATGCTAATTCACGCATACCATCAAAGGCATCTTCATTTGAAACACCAACGTAACGGTCAATGTTTTCATCTGTAAATAATTCAGGTACGAAGTTAGTACCTAAACCTTGTAGTTTATGTCCTGCTGCTTCACCTTTTGAGAATAACGGGGAATCCTCTGGTTCTAAACCAACAATTAATGTGTCTGGATTATTTTCTTTAAAGACATTTCCAACACCAACAATAGTACCTGATGTACCGATACCCGCAATAAATGCGTCTACTGTTCCTAAATCCTCTAAAATTTCACGCGCAGTTGTTTCCTCATGAGATTTAATGTTTGCAGTATTTGCAAATTGACCTAAAATAACACCATCACGTTCTTCGGCTAATTCTTCAGCTTTTGCTTTAGCTCCTGCCATAGCACCTTCAGATACTGGCGTTAACACTAATTCTGCACCATAAGCTTGAATTAATTGACGACGTTCTAATGACATTGAGTCTGGCATTACAATAACGATTTTTAAACCTAATGCGGCTCCAGCCATTGCTAATCCAACACCTGTATTTCCTGATGTTGGTTCAATGACTGTATCGCCTTGTTTAATAACACCACGGTCTAATAAGTCTTGTAAAATATATTTAACTGGTCGGTCTTTCACTGAACCAGATGGATTATTTTTTTCGATTTTCACATATACATCCGCTGAATCTTCATCTAAATGATTAATCTTAACAAGCGGTGTGTTTCCTACTGAATCAAGAATATTATTAAATAACATATTAAAACCCCTTTAATTTTTAATTGAATTCAGTATAACGCTCCTTGTAAGAAAGCGCTTTGACTTTGCTCAATTATTTATATCTTTTGAGTAATAATGTTGAAATAAATTCAATCGAAATAGTATCAGTAATTTCAACAGTATTCGTTTCATCAAGAAAAACTTCATGATCTTTAAGGAGAACTATATATTCATCTGGGAATAACGGTACATTCAACGTATTCATTTGGGCATTGATAATAAGAATCAATTCATATTCTGGACTATCATAAGTTAAATGAACAATTTGATAATCTTGACGCACAGCATTCATCGTCTGTCTAATTTCTTCATGAGTTTTAAGTCTTAATAATGGCTCACTATGTCGCAATTTAATTAAATCACGGACTAAGTTTACCGATTGTCTGTAATCTTCTTGACGATTCCAATCGATTTGATTAATCTCATCCGGTTTATTATATGAATCACGCACACCATTTTTGGTTCGCATGAATTCTTGACCAGCATGTAAGAAAGGCACACCTTGTGCTAACATGATGATTGTTGTTGCTAACATATGTTGTCTTTCAATTGTTATGATGCTCGTTCCAGGACTCGATGCCACTAATTTGTCATAGAGTGTAAAGTTATCATGCGCTTCAATATACTGAATTAATTGTAGTGGGTCATTATAATTCCCAAAGTCAACGCCACCCATAAAGTTCTGGACTACTTGCGATTCCATATGCCAAGCACCATTTACGTAGCCTTTAGCGGTGATTTCAAAGTCATTACCTTTAACTGCTTCACGTAAACCATCATTAAATTGCCCAATTCCAGGCATAAATTTCGCATTATTTTGGTTCGCTGCTCTAACGTCATTACTTAATGGTGTATATAAATTCCATCCCTCACCAAATAATAAGATTGATGAGTCAATCTCATTGAGTGCCTCACGAACCGCATTCATTGTATCGATATCATGAATTCCCATTAAGTCAAAACGGAAACCATCGACATGATACTCACTCGCCCAATACACGACACTATCAACAATATATTTTCGCATCATCGAGCGTTCAGAAGCTGTATCATTACCGACACCTGTACTATTTGTTAAATGACCTTTGTCATTATATCTAAAATAGTATCCTGGTGCGGTTTTATGAAATGCATGATTCTCCACTTCATAAACGTGGTTATAAACCACGTCCATGATGACGCGCAACCCTTTTTTATGCATCGCTTTAATCAATTCTTTAAATTCTGTTATACGTGCAAAGGGATCAAATGGATTAGATGAATAAGATCCTTCAGGAACATTATAATTATAGGGATCATAACCCCAGTTATAAGCTGATGGTGGTTGTTGAGTTTCGTCTACCGTTGCATAATCAAAGACTGGTAGTAATTCAACATGCGTTATTCCTAAATCAACTAAATAATCTAATCCTGCCGGTGATCCGGAATCATTAACGCGACCTGTTTCAGTTAAACCTATGAATTTCCCTTTATGTTGAATATTGGATGATTTGGAGACAGTTAAATCTCGTACATGAGACTCATAGATGACTGTCTTATCGGGGGTCTCCCATGGGGACATTCGCGCTCCCCACCCCTCTGGTTTAGTCTGCTCGAGGTCAACAACTACACTGCGATGACCATTAACAGTCGCTGCTTTAGCGTATGGGTCATTTGTAATCACTTGTTCGCCAGTTAAAAAGGTCAAACGGTAAGCATACGTAGTGCCATGTTGATCACCTTCAAGACCATACCTAAAAACTTGTAAATCTTCGTCAAATTGCATTACAAAACTATAATGGATATCACCATACCAATCATCATAGAGTAACAACTCTACTTGAGAAGCCGTTGGTGACCATAATCTAAACTCTGTTGATTCTTTTTTATAAATCGCACCAAGTTTACCATTGTAAGATCTTGTTTTCGTGAATACACTATCTTGACCAAGACGCATTAGCGCTTCTTGATAGTATTCATTTTGTGGTTGCGAATTATTTCGCATAATTAATGGATTTCTCACTTGCTGCTCCTTTCTTCATAACAATAGGCTCACTCCCTTGCGGACTGAGCCTATCTACAGTTTCTCTCGACTCTAAAATGAGTTTTAGGGAATTCACTACTATTTAGTTATATTTTTCTTATATTGATGTGTCAACTGGCAATAACGCTCGTACCAGATATCTATGAATTCCTGATTAAATGGACCAATTCCTTCATCAATCCATCTAACTAATTCTTGAATTTGATATTTAATGACTTTATCGATATCGTCTGAATAATGATATCTTTTACCATGTAAGTCATATTCATCAACATCTAACAATCGTTTTTCTCCATCGGGAAATATCTTGATATCTAAATCATAGTCAATATATTTAATTGCTTCTTTGTCCATAACATATGGTGAAGCCAAATTACAATAATATGTTACGCCACGTTTTCTAAGCATTGCTACAACATTAAACCAGAAATTTTTATGGTAATATAACAATGCCACTTCACGTGTATGCCATTTGCGTCCGTCTGATTCAGTTACTAGCGTATGATCATTACAAGCGATAATTGATTGTTCGCTTGTCTTTAAAATCATATTGTCTTGCCAAGTACGATGCAACGATCCGTCATGTTTATAACTTTTAATAGTGATGAATTCCCCCTCTTTAGGTTGTATCATCACTTGCCAACTTTCTAAATTTTTTATACTAAGCAATCTGTCAGATTGAGTATTTTACCTATTAATTATAGCACAGAATATACTTATTTAAAGTAAAATGTTCTCTTTTATCTATTCGCTATATGTAGATGAATGTGGCAATAGTATGTGCAATTTAGCACATTAAATGCATTAAAAAAATCCCACAATACCTAACAGTAATGTGGGATAGAATATTATATACTCTGACCTGAACCTGCCATTTGCATTTGGTAATAGAAACCTTCCTGTCGCATTAAAGCTTCGTGATTTCCTTGCTCAATGATCTGTCCTTCTTTCATAACAAGTATAATGTCTGCGTTTTGTATTGTTGATAATCGATGCGCAATGATAAAGGTCGTGCGTCCTATCATCAACTCGTCAAATGCTTGTTGAATCAGCACTTCAGTACGTGTATCAATCGAAGATGTTGCTTCATCAAGAATTAACATTTCTGGTAATTGAACAAATAATCGAGAAATAGATAATAATTGACGTTGTCCCATCGATAAATTGCTACCATTATCGGTTAGAACCGTATCATAGCCATCTGGTAACATTTCAATAAATCGGTGAGCATGAGCTCTTTTTGCCGCTTCAACCACTTGTTCTCTTGAAGCATCTGGATAACCATAAGCAATATTTTCCGCTATGGTTCCTGTTTTCAACCAAGTTTCTTGGAGCACCATACCAAATTGTTCACGAACCGAACGTCTAGTATAGTCGTTCATATTTACACCATCGATAAAGATGGCTCCTGAATCAACATCATAGAAACGCATCAACAAATTAATTAATGTTGATTTCCCAGCTCCAGTTGGTCCTACAATCGCGACCGTTTGTCCCGGTTCAACGGCCATCGTCAAATTACGGATCAATTCCTTTTCTGGAACATAACTAAATGCGACGTCATCAAAACTAATTTGACCATCGACTTCTGCTGAATCAAATACCTTAGATCCTGTCTCTTTCTCATCCACTAAATCAATCAATTCAAAAATACGGTCTCCGGAAGCTGTTGCTGACTGTAATTCTGTTAAAACATTAGATATATCATTAAATGGTTTCATATATTGATTGGCATAATTTAAAAATGTTGTTAATTCACCCACGGTAAAAGCACCTGATATGATGCGCATTGCCCCAACAAGGGTAACAAGTGCATAAATTACGGCATTAACAAATCGTGTCGTTGGGTTAACAGTTGATGATATAAAGATAGCTGAGTGTGAATAGTCACTATAAACATTATTCACTTCATCAAATTGGGCACTCTTATTGTCTTGCTGATTAAATAGACGGACTAATTCTGATTGCTGAACTGCCTCTTCAATCAACTCAGAATGAGTCGAACGAACTTGAGTTTGCTTAGTATACAAATTATAAGACCTGCTCGCAACAAAATGAGCAATGACCATAGAGATTGGAGTTAACAGAACTACTATTAACATCATTCGTGTATCAAGCCGCGCCATAGTCACAATCGTAATAACTATTGTTAAAACTCCCGTTAGAAACTGGTTAAAGACCATAAGTAATCCAGCGGCTAATTGATCCGTATCTGTTGTAATCCGGCTGACGACCGCTCCGGTTGATTGTGTATCTAAATAATTTAATGGAATCAAATGAATCTTTTCTAATACTTCATTTCTTAAATCTTCTATCATTGTGTAAATCAATCGATTATAAATCAATGGATTGATTAATTGTACAAGCGAATTAATAGCAATCACGATAACCATTTGAACAAGAATTCCAAATAAAGCATCGAAATTTACTTGATCAATTGTTACTACTTGGTTAACTGCTTGCCCAATTAGAATTGGTAAATAAACGGTCAATGCAACTTGAGCAATGGTTAAAACTGTGGCTAGAGAGATTAATCCCTTATTTGCAAAAAGGCGTTTAGCAATGCGTAAAATTGTTGAATTTTTATTCATCTAGTCCACCTCCGTAACTGCTTGTGAAGTGTAAATTTCTTGGTAAATAGGATTTGATTCCAACAATTCTTCATGCGTTCCTACTCCAACTTGTTCTCCAGCTTCTAGGACTGTGATTAGATCGGCATTACGTAAACTATGGATCCGCTGAGAGATCATAACAATTGTCCGGTCAGCATAACGTTCTTGTAATGTCTGTTGGAATTTCGATTCTGTTACATAGTCTAATGCAGAAGTTGAGTCATCAAAAATCAATAGTTCAGCCGGTTTAATCAAAGCACGAGCAATGGTAATTCTTTGGCGTTGTCCTCCAGAGAAATTGCTACCAAATGCAGATACTGGACTATCCAGTCCCTCTTTAAGCGGTTTAATAAACTCACTTGCTTGTGCATCATCCAGCGCACGCCACATTTCTTCATCAGTAGCATCCGGTTTCCCCATAAGTAAATTTGACCGGATTGTACCTTTAAATAAAGTCACTTGACCAGGAACTACCGCAATATCGTCACGTATCCCAGCTAAATTATTTATATTAAATAATGACGGATTATAGTAAATTGAGCCTCCAGTAGGTTCATACGTTTTTGAAATCAAATGTAATAAAGTTGATTTCCCTGAACCCGTTGACCCAATAATCCCTACAAAAGCACCTTTTTTTATCGCTAAATTAATATTCGATAATGCACTAGAATTGGCATTTGGATACGTAAAGTCCATATTATCGATTACGATAGCAGAGTGAACGATGGCATTTTTTTCTGATTGGATTGCCGAATCCGTTAAATCTTCGGTCGGTAAATCTAATATTTCATTCACACGACGCGCACTCGTGATTGATTTGTTCATCACATCCAGTACAACCACTAATTTAACGAGTTCTACTAATATTGATAATAAATAATTAATGAGTGCAACTAACTCTCCTTGCGTTAAAGTCCCTACTGAAACTTGTGATCCACCTTGCCAAATCATAGCTACCAAGATTAGATTCACTGTTAAAAATGTCAGTGGGTTCGATAATGCGTTAATTCGTCCAACATGTAACTGCATCTTAGTTAATTCGTCATTTGTTTCTTCAAATGCATCAATTTCTCGATGTTGTTGGGTAAATGCCTTTATCACTCGAATTCCTTGAATTTGTTCACGCGTTTGAGTGACTAAACGGTCAAATTTTTGGCGAATGGTATTTAGAATTGGTGCCGCCACTCTCATAATAGTAAATACAATGACCGCTAAAAGAACAATCATCAAGATAAACCAGATTGAGATTTGGCGATTAATTTGAAGTGCCATGACAAGAGACCCTAAAACAATGAATGGTGATCTTAGAAATAATCTAAAAAATGTATTCAAACCAGATTGAATTTGAAACGTATCGCTCGCTATTCGGTTAATCAAACTTGAGCCACCCAATTTATCACGGTGAGTCTTTGATAATTTAAGTCCATGGTCAAATGCATCTGCCGTTAAATCTCGGGCATAACCTGTTGCTGCTTTAGCTGCAAAATATTGTGCTGCAATGGCGAGTATGAATCCAACAAGCCCTAATCCTATCATTACCGCAACAAGCGTTATTAAATAAGAATTATTTCCCGAAGGTATTGCTTCATCAATAATTTTAGCGACAACTAACGGAACTAATAACTCTAAAACTGCTTCAATTAGTTTGAAGAGCGGTCCGGTCGCACTAAGTAACTTACGCCCTTCAAAATATTTCCATAAATGCTGCATATTTCACCTCTATAGTCCTTTTAATAATTTTTTTTGTAAAGTTGAGATCGGATAATCCTTAACATTTTGAGGGTTGACCCAAGCCATTCCCTCCGGCGCTTGGAATGTATTTGTCGTCATCATCACTCGCTCGACATGCCAAATGCGGTGACTGAAAATGTGTTTAACCTTTGGTATATCCGTGTTATCAATCCGTTGAATACTATAATCTGGTATTTCTGCTTCATTAAACCAATTAGTAATCGCTGAACCATAATCCGGTTCTTCCTGGATACTCATTTGTTCAGCCAATGGGAAATGCCATAGTCCGGTATTTAATTCACCCTCTTCATGTTGCCTTAATAAGAGCTGCCCTTGATTATTTGTGATAACATAAGCATAGATGATATGTTCTGTTTGCTTTACTTTCTTTGGTTTATTTGGATACAAGTGTGCCGTTCCTAATTCATATGACTTATCAAAGGCAATTAAAGGATGTGGATCAGGATAAGGATTCGATGGTGTCATAACCGTCGCCCCCATATCCATTAATGCTTGATTAAAGTCACCAGGGCGATCAGGATCCATTATTTGTTTATAAATATGGCGAAACTTACGCTTTGAGCTGACTTTAGTAATATCATCATCTAAAGCAAATAGCCTGGTTACAATGCGCATTAAGTTACCATCGATTGCAGGTTCAACTTCGTCATAACAAATACTGGCAATGGCCGCCGCTGTGTATGGTCCAATCCCCTTAAGTTTGAGTAGTCCTTCATATGTGTTGGGCATTTCCCCGTTATGATCCTCTAACACTTGATTGGCTGCCACTTGCATATTTCGGACTCTTGAATAGTATCCTAGCCCTTGCCATAATGACATTAATACTTCTTCATCAGCTTGAGCAAGGTCTTCAATTTGAGGTAATGTCTGGATAAACCGCTCATAATATGGGACAACAGTCGCTACTTGCGTTTGTTGACACATAATTTCACTGATCCAAATATAATACGGATTCTTAGTGTGTCGCCAAGGAATATCCCGTTTTTTTAAATCATACCAATCGAGCAAGGTCTTACGGAATGCCTCGATTTTTTCCGTAGACCAATCGATTGCAAAATTATCTTTACTGTTCAATTAAATATCTTCCTCTTCTAATTCGTGTTCATGGTCCTCCAACCAAAAGTTTATTTTGTCAAAAGTATACCCTTTTCCAAGTAAATCTTGGGTAATAAATTGTTTCAAATCATACCCTGAATATTTTCGACGTCGTTTTCGTAGACTCTTTGCTGCATCATTTTCAAGGAGTGAATCAATCTCTTCATCATCTTTATGAGTATCACTCTTTGTTATAGCTTGTTGGACGATATCTCTATTATACCCTTTTGTGATTAAATGTTGTTGGAGTTTATTTTCAATCATTTTTGGTGTTAATCTCTTTTGTTTCCGGATAAATTTTCTGGCTAGTTCGAGGGCATTTTCAAGTTGTTGTTCTGGTGAATACTCGTCGAGCGCATTATGAATTTCCGTTTCAGAAAGTCCCTTTTTTATCAACTCTTGTTCGATATTACGCGGCCCTTTATAGTTAATATTTGCTTGATTTCTAGCATAAGACTCACCGTATATCTGGTCATTTAGGTATCCTTGCCCTATCAGTTTATCAATGGTTTTCTCCCTTGTTGCTGGGGCAATAATTATTTTCTTATCAGGATGACTCGGATCAGTTAATTCTAGTTTTGTTAAATAGTCTTGAACTTCCTTTACTGATCGAAGCTGGTAAGAAATATAATTTAATGCTTTTTGATAAACTTTTGATTCAAATTCTTGTGATTTGATTTGTTGTACTAATTCAGGTGTTAACTCTTTATCTGTAAATAAAGAAAAATCGAGTAACACTTGTTCATGAACACCAACTAAAAATTCTTCATCAGCATAAATTGAATAACGCTGTTTGTCTTTCTTTTGACGTTCTATTTTCGTAATTTTCATTTGAAAACCCCATTCTATCCCTTTGAAATTAGTGTATAGAACTGCTTTAAGTGGCAATATTTGTAAACTTCTACTATACATTTTGAAATCGTTTTAAGTTAATAATGGATAGTTAATTTTATGTAACTATGTTACCATTTATAAAGATTTATCCCAAATAGAATTTATTGAGGTGAGATAATGAACCCCGAACTAAAAAATATTGCAGAGGTCGCTGCCTTGGCAGGGACAATCATGTTGGAATCACATGCCGAAAGCTACCGTGTTGAAGATACTGTGCGCCGTATTTTAGCAACATCAGGAATGGATTCTATCGATGTTGTAACCAATACCACAGGTTTATATTTAACATTGGATGATTCTGATCCATCAATGGACCCAATTACTATTGTACGTCGTATTGATTCACGTGGAAATCACTTGAACAAAATTTACCGTGTTAATAATATTTCACGTGCTCTTACAAGCGGCCAAATTAGCCACGAAGAAGCGCGTCGTCGTTTAAACGTCGTTAATGAATCGGAGTATACGGTCTACAGTCTTGATATTGCGACCATCTTACTTGTTGTTGCCTTCACTATTTTAGGTGGCGGTAATTTATATGATATTATTCTATCATTTCTGATTGGTGCGGTTGTTGCTCTCTCGCGTATTTGGAAGAACTTTATCGATATGAATGACTTTATCTTTACCATGTTTACAACCATATTAACTGCCTTTGCAACAGAATTGTTCACAAATTTAATTCCTTCACTTAATATGTCGAGTAGTATTATTATCATCGCTGCTCTAATGCCACTGTATCCTGGTACTGCCTTTACCAATGGTATTCGAGATACTTTAAAGGGTGATTATGTTTCTGGAGTAGCAAGGATCGCGGATGCGTTTGTTATTGCTTTATCAATTGCTCTAGGGGTTGCCGTTGGGTTATCACTTTATGGAGGTGTCAGTGCATGGATGTAAAGGTAATCATTGATATTATTGTCCAATTATTCGCAGCTTTTATGGTAACAACATTTTCGGCCATTACTCTAGAAGCGCCACGACAAGTCCTCTTTAAAATTTGGCCTATTGGCGTGACATCTTATGCTACGTATTTATTCTTTACCCATATTGGTGTTTCTGAATTTTTATCAACATTTTATGCTTGTTTTATTGCGTCGATTATGTCACAATTCTTCTCACGTCATTTTAAAGCACCAGTGACCATGTTTTATATTCCGACTTTCTTTATTTATGTACCTGGGTCAGCAATCTATCAAACTGCCTTCCATTTTATTAATGGAGATTTCTCAATGGCAGGAAATTACTTAGTCCGTACTGTAATGACGGCTGGAGCTATTGCTTTGGGTGTTTTTATGTCAGATTCGATCTTTGAGATATACTTCTCAACAAGAAACAGTTTGAGAGAACGACGCGAGGAATCCATAAAATAAAATTTTCAATAGAAAAACGCACTTCCTTTACCCGGGAGTGCGTTTTATTTAGGTTTAAAAATTGAATTTAATACTGTACCGTCATGCGCATCAAGCTTAACCATGGCTTTAACTTCATTCGTTTCATCATAAATGTCTATACTATAAATCGTTTGGCCGTTTTCCAACATTAATCTACTTCGATAAGGGCTAAACGTAGGATGGCTTGATTTAATTGTTTTATAAACATCATTCAGTGTGAGCAAATTTTCTAAATCGATGGCTTTACTGTCTTGGTCTGCACATTCTATAGGTGATAAAAATTTGGACTTCTCTTTCAATACTCCACCTGTTTGGGCATTCAATTGCAAAGTCTGTCTCATTGTCAAATCTTGTCCTTTAATTTCATATCTTAAAAATTGCCCTTTATATGAGAGTTTAATTTTTATGATTTCCATGTCTGGATATGCTTTTTGATAAAATGCTATCACTTCAGCAATTGTCCAAATGTGAAGCTGATCTTCAAATGTTTTCACCAAATTCCCTCCTTTATAGTTGGAATTATTATAACATAGATTGTATACGGTTTCACTAACCAATAAAAACTTAAGTAGCCGGTTAAAACAGGCACTCAGGCTACTTAAGTTGATTTATAGTAATTAGAAAAAATTTTATAACTCAACAATATTTTGAGGTGTACCCTCTAAGTATTTAACTGCATTATCAAAGACAATATTCGCACGATCTACCATCGCTTCATCTGTAAGATAAGCAATATGTGGTGTTAATACTGAGTTTTTAGTGTGAATTAAAGGATAGTCATTTGGTAATGGTGGTTCCATATCGTAAACGTCAATACCTGCGCCACCAATTGCAGCATTATTTAATAGTTCAGCCAATGCCTCGTTATCAACAATGGGGCCACGAGCCACATTAATTAATATCGCATCCTCTTTCATCGACTCCATTAATTGACGACTGATAATCCCTTTTGTCTCATCAGTATTTGGTAAGTGGATTGAAATAATATCAGATTCAGCCATCACTTCTTCTAATGATTTATATTCCAAGCCTAAATTTTTAGCTGCTTCTTTTTCAGAGCGATTATAACCAATTAAGTTTGCACCGAAAGCTTTAAATAGTTCAGCCGTTTTAATACCTAGATTCCCTGTACCTAAAATACCAACTGTTTTACCTTTAATTTCACGTCCTTGGAATGGCGCTTTAAAATCTTCACCCTTACGAGTGTCTGCGTCCCCTTGTACAATATCACGGTATAAGTTCAATACTAAGCCAATCGCTAATTCTGGAACTGCTGTATTTGAATAACCTGAAGCATTCGCAATTTGGATTCCTTTAGCTGCTGCTGCTTGCTGGTCGACGTGGTCCACTCCGGTAAAGGCTACATTAATTAACTTTGTCGTTTCAAGTCGATCAATTACTTCCGCAGGGTAAGGATTATTAGCAATCATTACAATTTCAGCATCCTTACTGCGTTCATATAATTCATCAGCATCTGTCGTTTTTTCATTATAATAAACGAATTCATGCCCTAAATCTGTAATTGATTTTGCTAACTCTTCTATATAAGAGTCTGGTACACGTAACGGTTCAATTAATGCTATTTTCATTCAATCACTCCTCTATATTACTAATACCATTCTACCTAGAAAATGAAGTCTCCGCAAATAACTTCGCTTTAAATGAGTAATTCAGATAAAATATAAGTTTATTTAGTATAAGATATATGTAGAATTCGTGATTAATTTTATGCCATATTTCTAATGTCAGTTTAATCAAAGAAGAACCAAAACTTTGTTACAACAACAATACAGGTATGTAACATTAATGTTTTGACCACTATTTTAAGTGCATATCATTGTACTTATTTTTCAAAAATTGCTATGATTATTTATGTAGACGAGAGAACTATCAGTCTAAATTCAAATCAAAGAGGAGAATATGATTATGAAAAAATCTTTACGTCAAATGTTAACGGTAACTTTAAGTGCGGTATTACTTGCAGGTGCTTCTACTAGTTTTGTAGCAGCCCAGGAAGAATCAGGCTCAACAGAAGAAACATCATCAGTAGTTTCTGAAAGTGCGCCAGAAGAGAGTACTGCAGATGAAAGTGGTGCTGAAGAAGTACCAGCTGAGGAAATGAGCGAAGCTCAAACAGGATTAGATGAAGCATTAGCTTTATTCGAAACAGAATATCCTGAATCAAGCATTGCTAAAATCAATGTCGAACGTACTGTAGATGATGAAACAGAAGAAGTTTCTTTCGAATACGATATCGAAGGTTTAGATGCTGAATTAAATGAATATGAATTAGATCTTGTTTACACTAACGGTGAAGTCGTTGAATCTGAATTCAGCGAAGGTTGGTTAAACAACGATGATGAAGATCAAGAAGGTGCTGAAAGTGTTAGCGTAGATGAAAATCAAGCGCCACCTTTAGAATCTGACGAAGCTTCATCAGAAGAAGCCCCAGCTGAAGAGGCTTCAACTGAAGCTGAAGAAGTTGCATCAGATGCAGAATCAGTTCAAGAATCTGCAGAGTCGACTGAAGAATCAGCTGAAGAGACAGCTGAATTTGAAGAACGTGCTTTAGATTTAGAACAAACAATTACTTTAGATGAAGCTACTGAAATTGCATTAACAGAAGCAGGTTCAGGTGAAGTTGTTGAATGGACTTTAGAATCAGATACCGCTGAATTCTGGGGATTATTCGGTGACGAAGCTAACGAAAACCCAATCTGGGTAATGGATGTTGAAGATATGGATGCTGACAATGAAACAGAAGTCCATGTCGACGCAATCACTGGTGAAGTCTTAAACCTTGATGAAGTTCAAGAAGATGCCGCTGAAGCTCAAGGCGAAGCTGCTGAGGAATCTGCTGAATCAACAGAAGAAGCTGTAGAAGAGTCAGCTGAATCAACAGAAGAAGCTGCTGAAGAGTCGGCTGAATCAACAGAAGAAGCCGCTGAAGAGTCAGCTGAATCAACAGAGGAAGCTGCTGAAGAGTCAGCGGACGCAGTTGAATCAGACGCTGAAGAAGCAGTAGAATCAGCAGAGTCAGAAACTGAAGCTAACTAAAATAGTTTTCGGTATTACCCTCTACTAATTTAGTAATATTTAAATCAATAGCCCTCGAACTCAAATGAATAGAGTTCGAGGGCTATTTTATGTTTAATTTGAATTTTAATGATTATATGAGTTCTATTCTGATTCCTTTTCTTCCAGCACTTCTTCCCAATTAATCATCGCCTCATCCAAGTTTTCATTTACTACATCTTGTTCAACAGTTTCGTAAATCCGCCATTCAAACCACTGTTTAGATTCATCTGTCCCTTCCAGAGCAGCTTGGTCGACTACTGTGACATAATACAAGTACTCCTGGTCAAAGATTAGAGCATGAATACTTCCTTCATCACTATCTTCTGACACGAACAGCGGAATTTCTCCATTGGGATTTTCGTATACCACTGGATAACTTCGAATTTCTTCTTCACCCGCGCCATTTTTTCCCTTCCAAGCAGTTGTGCCATCATTATCAATCGTATATAGAGCTGGTGAAACAAGTCCACTCTCCTCTACTTCTAAGTCGAGTTGAGGTATTAATTCATCAACCAATTCTTGGATAAATTCCTCTCCCTCAAGAGTAAAATCAATCATTAATTCTTCATCAGTAATAAAATCAGATTGTTCTGCAACAATTTGATAATCTCCTGCAAAGTCCCCTAATTCATAATTAACCTCTTGCGCTAGTATATGAGTGTTGTTTGTAGATAAAATAATTGTAAATATTATAAATATTAATTTTTTCATTATTTCCCTCCCTAATATTGTGTTAGTATACTCGTATTGTCCAATAAAATAAAGGCACTTGCTTAAGGAGTGCCTCTTAAAATATTAATAATAAATTTCTAAAATAGTCATTCTAGTTATTTATTTCAAATTATTGTTATAATAAATACCAATAGGTGGTGGAAATATGCTGATTTATATAGTAGAAGACGACTTCACAATCGCAAAGGCATTAAGTCATGAATTAGAACGTCATGATTACCAAGTGGTTATTGCCAATGATTTTCAAAAAATCACACAAGAAGTGCAGTCTTTAAATCCTAATTTAATTTTACTAGACATCAATTTGCCTCATCATAATGGTTATTATTGGTGTACCCAGATTCGAACATTCTCTCAAGTTCCCATTATTTTTATTTCATCAATGAGTGAGTCGATGGACCAATTGATGGCTCTTCAGTTAGGGGCAGATGATTATATTGTTAAGCCCATTGATTTACCTTTAACAGTTGCTAAAATTGAAGCTATTTTAAGACGCAGTTACAATACAGTTAGTGATTATTCCAAACAGATGAAGTTTGAAACAATTACTCTAGATATTGGGAAGAATATGCTTAATTTCGGTGATAAGTCACTTGATTTAACTCATACTGAGCGTTTAATAATAGAAAGTCTTATTCAAGGTCAAGGGAATTATGTTTCCAGAGATACTCTGTTAGATGCCTGTTGGCAAAATGATCAATATATTGATGACAATACTCTGGCTGTTAATATTTCACGTTTAAGAAAAAAACTGACAGAAATCAATCTAAGTCAACTAATAGAAACCAAACGTAATGAAGGTTATCGATTAAATAGAGAGCGATTAGCTTTATGAAATTCAATGCGTTTATCAAGCAAATAATTCCGTCTATTTTAATCACTATCTCAAGCCTAATCATTTTTGCGATTTTGTTCGCTCTCTACTCCTTAGATTGGACGATTTATCTTGGAGGAGCGGGCTTAGTTTTATTAATATTAGCCTTTTCAATTGCAATTCAATTTGTGACTTATAAACAACAAGTATCTCTTAAAGAAGAATTACAAGAAACACAGAATACACTCAAGGAAGTGAAATTTGCTAATATCCAAAAAGAAAGAGCTTTGGAAGATTATTTTATGTTGTGGGTTCATCAAATTAAAACACCCATTACTGCTTCTAAACTTTTACTAGAGAGCGCGCAGACAACACCTCTGAATCAACAATTGAAACAGGAATTAATTAGTATTGATAACTACACGAATCTAGCCCTAAATTATTTAAAAGTCAGCCATACAGATAGTAATTTGAATTACGACAAAGTTACGCTAGACCAAATAATTGCCCCTCTCTTACGTAAATACCGTACCCAATTTATCCAATCGAACATTAAATTACATTATGAAAAGATTGAAGCTGAGGTATTAACGGATCCTAACTTAGCCCAAGTAATGATTGAACAAATCATATCAAATGCACTGAAGTATAATAAACAAGGGGATCTTTGGATTAGTTATTCTAAAGATGTCTTAGCCATCGAAGACAATGGTCAAGGAATTTCTGAAGAAAATTTACCGCGCGTTTTTGAACGTGGTTATTCGGGGATGAACGGCCAATTAAATGAAAAATCATCTGGGATTGGACTGTATATGGTCCGTCTCATATCCAAACGATTGAATCACCCTGTTTCAATAAAATCAGAGTTAGGTGAAGGAACCACACTAACTATCGAGTTTAATACATTTGAAGAAACACTCTAGACAAGTTTCTTACAATTTTGTAAGGTAACTTGTCTTTTTTGTAAGGATAGATAAAAGCTTCAAGTAAAATTTCGTCCTATACTTAAGTTAATCAATAAGGAGGAAATCATATGACACAAACATATTTAACCGTCGAACATTTACATAAGATTTATAAGTCAAAAGAAAATGAAACTATGGCTCTCCAAGATGTTAACTTTGGTGTAAAGCAAGGTGAATTCGTCGCAATTATGGGGGAATCTGGTTCTGGTAAATCAACCCTACTAAATATTCTTGCTACATTTGACCAAGCTACAACAGGTCATGTTTTATTAAACGGACAAGACCTTGGGAAAATTAAGCCACAAGAAATTGCAGCGTTTCGTCGTGACAAATTAGGTTTTGTTTTCCAAGACTTTAATTTACTCGATACATTTACAAATCGTGATAATATTTTACTCCCATTAGTTCTAGCTGAAGCAAAAAAACAAGTGATGCATGAGCGATTAGAAAGAATTGCTACCTTTCTAGGAATTGAAGATTTATTAGATAAATACCCTTATCAAATTTCCGGAGGACAAGCACAGAGAATTGCGATTGCCCGTGCATTAATTACACAACCTGAAATTATTTTAGCTGATGAACCGACCGGTTCTTTAGATTCAAGGACAGCTGCTAATATAATGAATGTTTTAAAACAAATGAATCAAACAGGAAATACTATTCTAATGGTAACCCATTCGGTTAAAGCTGCTACAAGTGCAGAACGTGTCTTATTTATCCGTGACGGTATCATCTTCCATGAAGTATACCGAGGTAAACAATCTGATCAAGACTTCCATGAACGAATTGCGGAAAGTTTAGCAATGGTCAATCAACCTGGTGTTGAAATCACTTCAGGAGTGCACCGTCAAAGAGGTGAACGATAATGAAGACACCTCTTTTATGGCAACTAGCCAAACGCTCTATCGCGGGTCATAAGAAAACATATATTCCGTTTATCTTTACTAATGTATTACTATTTGCTGGGGAGTATATTTTACTCTCGTTATCGTCGAATGATTATATCCAAGAACGTCATACAGCTTTACCACAATTACTCGCTATTGGATTAATCTTAGGCTCACTGGTTGTACTAATTATTGCTTTTTACACATCCTTTTTTATTCAAAATCAACTCACTAAGGAATTTGGATTATATACTATTCTTGGTTTAGAGAAAAAGCATGTCAGACGGGTATCTTTCTATCAATTACTCATTCCTTATCTCATAGTCATTATCGCTGCGCCAATTACTGGCTATTTGATTGGACAATTTCTCTTTGTCATGCTCAATCGTATTCTCAAGGATACGGGCGCAGGTTTTATGGACTATCCAATCGATTGGATGAGTGTTGGAATCGTTATTGTACTGATTACAATGCTATATAGCGCAATTTATATTGTTTCCATTTGGAAGATTCATCGTTTAAATCCACTTGACCTATTTAAAGACAGTCGCTCAAGTTACGGTGCTCCTAAAAATCGTTGGATTACCCTTATTGCTGGTTTAGCTCTAACTGGCTATGGTTATTATTTAGCACTAACCGTTACCGATATCCTCCAAGCACTAACCTCAATATTTATAGCAATATTTTGTGTTATCATCGGTACTTACTTGCTAATGAGTTCACTATTAACGATTTTATTAAAAGCAATGCAGAAAAATAAAAATCATTACTATAAACCCGTTAATTTCCTAACAGTTAGTGGTATGTTGCATCGTCTTGGTAATAACACGATAGCACTTGCATCAACTGCTATTCTTACAACTGGTGTAATTTTAGTCTCAGGTTTGGTGTTTAGCACATATCGAACGATGGAAAATCAAGCAGTAAATGTGCAACCGAGTGAGTATCAAGTATTTATGAAAGGTCAGTTTACACTTTCTAATGAGGAGAAAGATTCATCATTAAATAATATACTCACTCAAATCGATGAAGAATTTAATGTCACTAATAGTCATATTGAAAAAACGCAATTCCTTAATGCGAATTTTGTAAATAATGAATTACTACCTCTTTATGGGCCAGATGACCCTCGAAATGAATCAATACCGGATGATACTAAACGTATTTTCTTACTATTATCAACTAAGGAAAATTATTATGAATCAATAAATCAAACACCGACTGATGATGACTCTTGGATCATTACAACGAATACACTTAATATCGACGATGTTAACGCGTTAACGGTAAATGACCAAACCTTCGACACTCAAACAGTTGATAATACTGTTATCTCATCCATTTATGGTATTGAAGTATTATATATTGCCGTTAATTCTATCGAAGAGTTGCAACAATTGTCACGCACGCTCGAATACGAATTTTCTAATGATTTAGAATACACATTACATTTTGATCTTGCTAATAATTCTCTTGAAAAGGAAGAAGAAATTAAACAGATTGTAGAGGAAAATGAGGGCGTAGTTGAAACTAAACGTGAAGCAATACAAGTGATCTATCAATTAAATGGCGGACTATTATTCATCGGTGTCTTAATTTCATTCTTACTACTCGTTGGGACAGGTTTATTATTGTATTACCGCCAAATCTCGCAAGGCGTCGAAGATCAAAAGAACTACCAAATTATGAAACAAGTCGGTTTACCTAACTCACTGATTAAAAAGACTATTCGCCGACAAGTTCTATGGATTTTCTTCTTACCCTTGTTAATTGGTATTGTCCACAATATGGTTGCAAGTAAATTACTATTCACATTGATGGGAATGCTTGGGCTAACTGAGTTTTCAGTGTATGCTAGCTCATTCTTAATTGTCACGGTCGTTTTTTCTATCTTCTATCTCGTATTTTACTGGCTAACTTCACGGGTTTATTATCAAATTGTGAATGAACCTGTATAGTAACAACTCAAAGAAACCGTCCTCCCAATTCATTTTGGTGGACGGTTTTATATTTGATAATAAATTTTTTATTTATAATATTTATAATCCACTAATTCAGCCGCGTAAAGGACGGTAAAATAGGACTTGAATTGCTCATCAGCACTAATCTCAAATGTTTCTGGCACTTCGTAAGCAGCACCGTAAACTGGAATACTATATTTCTTCTTCTTTAATGTGGTCACGAGTGACATCCACGCTCTTGGGAGATGTGTATTCAATGCAATCACGCAGACACTCTTAAACTTATTTGAAATAATCATTTCACTCGCTTCGAGAGAATTACCAACCGTATGAGGTGAGATGGCGTTTATTGTGATGCGATTATTATCAACGCCCTGATCTACTAACCATTGATTCATGTATATCGATTCTATATATGAATTGTGAACAGCCGCTCCACATAACATGATTTCACTCTCAGGATATTTCTTGGCATAGGAGAGAGTTTTCATCAAAATTCTCTCTAAATTCACTCCTATTGTCCCATCTTCTTCTAAACGTTGTCCGTAAACCACTAGAATATCAATTTCATCATCTTCTTGAATGTATTCTTCAAAATTATTACGCGTTTTATTAGTTTCAATAAAATTATTTGTATCTACCAATTTCTCAAATAAATAACCATTTTGAAATTGTAACGTATTTAAACGGGTTTGTGCTTCTTCATGGTCCCCTAAAATTTGAGCAAATATAATAGTTAAGGTTAAAGCTTGATTATCATTTCGTATTTCTTTCAAAATTTGATCAAACTGAATCCATGCTGCTTCAAATTGATTAATATAAAAATAGATTTCACCTAATAAACGACGAGCTAGAATTACTTGCTTATCCTCTTTAATCAGTTGATTCAAGATGTTAATCGCTCTTCCATAATTTCTTGACTTTAGTTGTACTAAAACACCCTTAAATTCCTCTATACCTTTAAAAGAAGACGCAATATACATTTCATTGAACCGAGCATGACTATAAAATCGATTATTATCAATCTTTGGTTGAGCTTTCAATGCCTTCAATTTCATCTTTGTCTTCTCCTCTTAATGTTTCCTCTTGTATAAATTATTATTTCGCATACATATAATTTCACATTATCATGATTAATTCTATCACTTTGTAAATCTAGTGTAAATTTTGTGTAAAGATTTGATGAGAGAATTTTACAATATATTAATACCAGATTTACAAAGTCGCGTTTTACATCATGGTAAACTGAAGTTGCCAATGGGCTTATATGTTGTCAGAGATGCAGAAGTTCAAATATTAGGAGGAATTCGTCGATGAAAAAATGGTTAAAAGGATTTGTAGCAACTTCAGCTGCAGTATTAAGTTTAGGAGCTGCGTTTACAGCAGTAGATGTTGAAGCTCAAGACACGAAAGAATTGACGGTATATTCAAACGCGTTATCTAACGGTCGTCAAGAGTGGTTAGATGAACAAGCTCAAGCAGCTGGATTCCAATTAGAATTCGTTGAAGGTGGATCTGGAGATATTTATAACCGTTTATTAGCAGAAGCTGGAGACCCTCAAGCTGACGTTGTATTCGGAATGGATGAGGTAAACTGGACAACAATTACTGAAGAAGGTTTAGTTCGTCAATATTCACCAGCATGGGCAGCTGACCTACCAGAAGATGCATTAACTGGAGATGGTTACTTCCACCCAACTACTGAAGAACGTATTACAATGTACTACAATTCAGATTCTGTATCAGCAGAAGATATTCCTGCTCGTATGGAGGACTTTGGTAAAGACGAAAACTGGACTGAGCAATACCGTGTTCCAGTAGATTTTGGTGGTTCAACTAACCAAAAGATTGCTTTATCAATTCTATTACAATACCAAGATGAAAATGGTGAATTAGGTATTTCTGAAGAAGGTTGGACTGCGTTAGGAGATTTCTTAGCTAATGGATATCTAACTGCAGAAGGTGAAGACCATGTTCAATCTTATGTAGATGGTGCTTTCCCTGTTACATACTACTGGTCATCAGGAGTTTCTCAAGCGATTGAAGAGTATGGTGCTAACATGGAACCAATTAACTTTGAACCAGGCGTAATTACAATGCGTGAACAAGTTGGTATTGTTGAAAAAGGCGATGACAATGACTACTCTGCTGCAGAAGAATTTGTTGAATGGTTTGGTTCGGCTGAAGTACAAGGTGGTTGGGCAGAAGCTCACGGAACTTGGCCAGTTAACCCTGCTGCACAAGAGCAAGCCGGTGACACAATCCGATACATCTCTGAAAATACTGACGTAATGGATGTAGATTGGGACTTTGTCCGTGAAAATATTGATTCATGGGTAGAAAAAATCGAATTAGATCTTTTACCATAATTAAATAATAAAAATTAAAATTTTCGGGGTTAAGTGAACGTCACTTAGCCCTTTTTATAAATATAGGAGGCTTTTACATGTTAGAAGTTAAAGACTTACAAGTGACTTATGGAGACTTCATCGCCATTGATGATGTTAATATTACGATTAATAAAGGGGATTTTTTCACATTATTAGGCCCTTCTGGTTGTGGGAAGACAACAACATTACGTGCCATCGCTGGTTTTAATAAAGTGTCAAATGGTGCAATAGAAAACAATGGCGAAAATATTACACATAAACCTGTTGAAAAACGTGGCTTTGGTATGGTCTTCCAGTCATATGCCCTATTCCCAACAATGACCGTTTATGAAAATATTGCTTATGGTCTAGAAGTAGACAAAAAATCAAAAAAAGAAATTGATGATACTGTTCACGAAATGGCTAAACTCGTTGACTTAACTGATGAACAATTGCAAAAAAATGTATCTGATTTATCAGGTGGACAACAACAACGTGTCGCAATCGCTCGTGCACTTGCGAAGCGCCCAGAAATTATTTTATTCGATGAGCCACTATCTAACTTAGATGCAAAATTACGTAAACAATTACGTAAAGAGTTAAAGAGAATTCAACGCGAAACTGGTTTAACTGCTATTTATGTAACACATGATCAGGAAGAAGCATTAGAATTATCAGATCAAATTGCTGTATTTAATGTTGGACGCGTTGAACAAATTGGTACACCTAAAGAGATTTACGATGCTGCAGCAACAGAATTTGTCTGCAATTTCATTGGTGAAGCAAACAAATTAGGCTCAGTAATTATGTCTGAAGCTCATAAACAAGTAGGATACCCTACTTCACCAAATAAGAATTACTATATCCGTGAAGAAAAGATTCTATTTGATCGTCCTGATATTACTGGTCCAAATGTTGTTACTTTAGATGCGACTGTGACAGACATCACTTTCCAAGGGTCTTGGTATATTATTGAAGTTTCTATCGACGGAGACACATTACGCATCTTAAATAAAAACGATAATGTACAAAATTACCCAATTGGATCACAGGCCGCTGTTTCATTTACAACTCGTGACATTTTAGCTTACGAGGTGAATTAATATGATGAACACAAAGAAATTTGATTGGAAACAGAATCTCCCTGTCATCATCTTTATCACTTTTATTTTGTGGTTCTTACTAGCATTTATCATTAATCCTGTATGGTCAGTATTAGTAGATGCTTTCACGAGTGATGCTGGTTTAGATTTCTCTGCTGTTTCAAATATATTCGGTTCAGATAGAGCTTTAAATGCAATCAAAAACTCTTTTATTTTAGCTTTTACATTAACGGTTACATGTAATATTGTTGGTATTTTTGCAGTTTTTGTGACCGAATATTTTGATTTAAAAGGTTCATGGTTATTATCATTAGGTTACAACACCGTATTAATTTTCGGTGGTCTGATTATTAACAATGGTTATATTCTTACTTATGGAGAGACTGGTTTCATTACTAGTTTCTTAATGAATATTTTCCCTAATATGGATCCTGAGTGGTTCCAAGGTTACGGGGCTGTACTCTTTGTTATGACAATCGGCTGTACGAATATTCATATGATGTTCCTACGTAATGCGGTTAAAGGGCTAGACTATAACATTGTTGAGGCTGCTCAAAACTTAGGTTCAAGCCAATGGGAAATTTTACGTAAAGTCGTATTACCATCACTTAAACCAATGTTATTAACTTTAATTATTATGACTTTCCAAACTGGTTTAGGTGCAATGTCTGCTCCATTAATGGTTGGTGGGCGTGATTTCCAAACGATTTCACCATTAATCCTAACCTTTGCTGGACGCCCTGGTTCGCGTGACTTAGCAGCAGTGCTCTCATTATTACTTGGGGTATTCCAAATTATCTTATTAGTTGTTATCTCAGCTAATGAACGTCGTGGTAATTATATGTCAATTTCAAAGACAAAAACAAGATTGAAGAAAGCAAAGATTACGAGTCCTGTTGCTAACGTAGTAGTTCATGTATTAGCTTGGGGATTATGGTTACTTTATGTCATTCCATTCTTACTTGTTGTTGTATTATCATTTATGGATTTCGAAGCGATTCGTCAAAATATCATTTCATTTGCTAACTTTACAGTTGAAAATTATGCAAGTATTTTAAGTGATACTGCGTCTTACCAACCATTTGTCACGTCTGTTATTTTCTCAGCGATTGCCTCTGTGCTAGCTGTAATATTCATGACATTAGTCGCACGTCTATTATTCCAATTCAAAGAGAATCGATTTGTTCAGTCATTGGAAATGCCATTCTTTATCCCTTGGCTACTCCCTGCACTATTAATGGCTTTAGGTCTAATCTTAGCTTATGACCAACCGTCATTCTTATTATTTGGAAATACAACCATTGGTAAACTATGGGTATTACCTCTGGCTTATATGATTGTTATGCTACCATCAACGTTAAGATATATTAAGGCGAGCTATTACTCATTCGATAGTAATTTAGAGGAAGCTTCACAAATCTTAGGTGCTTCTGGTGTACGTACTTTCTTTAAAGTTATTATTCCAGCATTGCTACCAACAATCTTAGCACTGATTGCGATTAACTTTAACGGTAAACTAGATGACTATGATTTATCTGCATTCTTATACCAACCTTCAGCTCCGACTTTAGGTATTGTGATTCGTTCTAACTCTGACCCACAAGCAGCGGTTGATGCTAAAGCAATCAACTTAGTGTATTCAGTTATCTTGATGGCTATTAACGCAGTAGTTATCTACTTCGTATATGGTTCAGGTGGGGAACAAGTAAGTAAACTATGGAAACGCCGTAAATTCGTTTCTAAATAGTTACTATTAAGGAGTTACTATGAAAAACAGTCATAAGTTTGAAGCTTTAAAGGATAGACAAGCTCTAAGGATAATGAGCCACCGAGGTTTCTGGGGCGGTAATATCCTGCAAAATTCGAAAGAATCTAGCCTTTTTGCGACCTATGCAGGGGCAGATTTAGTCGAAATTGATGTATGTCGCTCAAAAGATGGAGAATATTATCTATACCATGATGGTCAAGAGGATTTTCTACTTGGCTTGGAAAAAGATTTTAGTGAATATAACTCTGAACAAATCGATAAGATTGAGGTTATCAATAGCGTCGGAAGTCCTTCAGGGAAATCACTTGAAAAATTGACAGATTATTTAGAATGGTTGCCTGAAGATATGCTCATCAATATTGATCGTTCATTTGTTTATTGGGATGATTTAAACTTTTTTGACATTATTAAACAATCCGGCAAGGTAGATCAAATTTTTATCAAATCTCCGGTTCAAGCTAAATTTCTGGACCATTTAGAGAAAAATAATATTGATATTCCTTATGTCGCAATCGTTAATTATGTTGAAGATTTTGATATTCTCAATCAATACAGTAATTTAAATGTGATTGGTTATGAATTAATCATAAAAGATTTTAACTCTCAATTACTGGAAGACAATATTATGAATACCATCAAAGATTATCCTATTGTAATGGCTAATCTTGAGGATTTAGGTTCAGAATATAATTTACTAGCAAATATTACTGATGGTTCAGTAATTCATGATGGACCAGAAACGTTGCAAAAACTACTTGATTTAGGTTTCAATACAATTCAAACAGATTGGCCTAACTTCATGGTAAATTCTAGAGATTCTCTTGATTTATAATTCATTACGCGAGCCCTCAAACTCTGGTTAATAGAGTTTGAGGGTTATTTTATTGATATATAAATCTACTTCACACATCCACTATGCTAAAATAAAAACAACAATAATAACGAGGTGATGATATGAAAATTGCTGTTTATTGTGGCTCTAGTACTGGATTTGATGAGGTATATAGTAAAGCTGCAAGGGAATTAGGGTCATGGATTGTAACGAATCAACATGATCTAGTATATGGCGGTGGAAACATTGGCTTGATGAAGGAAGTAGCTGATATTGTCCTAGACCATGATGGTCATGTGACAGGTGTAATGCCTTCATATCTCATTGACCGTGAAATCCACCGGGATGATTTAAGCGAATTTATTGAAGTAGATACGATGGCTGAACGTAAGACGATAATGTTGGAGAAATCAGATATTTGTATTGCACTACCAGGTGGCCCTGGAACGCTTGAAGAAATTTCTGAAGCCATTTCTTTAGCTCGAGTGAATCAAATCAACAACACCTGTATTTTTCTTAATATTAATGGATATTACGACCATCTTGAACACTTCTTCAAGCATATGTTAGAGGAAGGGTTTATCAATCAAAAGGATTTTAACAATATTCATTTTGTGGATGATATTGCTGACTTATCTCGGTTCACGTATGAATAAAGACTTGAATTGCATAAGAAAAAACGCTATAGATCAACATTGTATCAATGTATGATTTATAGCGTTTCATTTTTTGTTTATTAATAATTATGGAATACTTTTAAATCGCTAAATATTCTTTAATGGCTTTTTTGTAGATATTGATAAAATCTAAATATTCTTGAACTTCAACATATTCATCAACGACATGCGCTAGAGATAGACTACCAGGTCCATAGATAGCTAAGTCGTAATTGGCTGAAATACGGCCAAAATTCGATGCATCGGTTGCGCCTGAGATCGCAATCGGCTGAACATTCTCTACTGGAGATGCTTCTTGTAAAGCCTGAATTAGAGTGTTGTCTGCTTCAGATATCGCATAATAATTATTTTGTAAAATATTTAATTCTAATTTACCTTTTCCCTTGGCGTTGATCTCATTGATTGCTTGATTGATACAATCTAAAACAACTTGATTATCTACCTCAGGCACTGTTCGCGCATTGCCTTTCATGACTACCTTCTCAGCGACTGAATTAATTTGAGCGCCACCATTAATAACGGTGTTTATATTCAACGTATCTCCCAAATGCTCATTTGTCCCCTTGGCAAAGGCTTCTTGGAATTTCTCATTTGAAAGGTTAATGTAATCAACTAATAATTGAAGTGCATCGATACCTAAATGTGGCATTGAACTATGGGCAGATTTTCCATATGAATGAATTTCATATTGTAGCGACCCCTTATGAGCGTAAATAATTGAATCCATTCCTGATGGTTCTCCAATAATAAATCCGTCAGCTCCGTTTAAGTGACCTTCTTCGGATAGTTGCTTTGATCCATACATTCCAATTTCTTCGCCTATGGTAGCTGCCAGACGAATGGTACCATTAAAATCGGCACCTTCCTCTTTTAACTCAATCATTGCGATAACTAGGGCCATTAAACCTGCTTTCATATCCGTTGTTCCACGGCCATACATTTTACCCTCGACAATTTGTGCCCCGTAAGGATCATAAGTCCATAAATTCTCGTCTCCTTCAGAAACAACATCCGTATGTCCAGAAAGGACTAACAATTTTCCGAAGTCCTGACCTTTAACATCTGCTACTAAAGATACACGACCTTCATCATATTTCACTCCGTAGCTTTCAATACCATGATCTAATAACAGTTTAGCAATATACTTTGCCGCTTCTTCTTCATTACTATTTACTGTCTTAATTTGAACGAGATCTTGTAACATTTTTATTTTTTCTTGATCTGTAAATATACTCATCATGCATTCTCCATCCCTATAGTCATTACTTATATTCTAAGTTAATAATTGACACATAACAAGAAAAACGAGGAGACTTCATACATAATGAAATCTCCTCGAATATTATTGTGTTATTTTGCATTATTTTCCAACAACTGTTGTGTCTTCCACCAATAATGTTTATATAGTCCAGAAAATCTCGTTTTATAGCGGGTATTCCACGGCTTATCTTTGCCACAGAAATGTAGAATAACTGTTTCTTTCATAACCATTTCTAAGTCAAAGGAACCGAAGGTTGTTGCTTCATAATACATGGGATACCTTGCATCATAATTGTAAATACGCTCCGGCACAGAAAGTGTGTATTGACTATACATGCCATTTAATACATCTTGATCAGGTAATAAGAGGTTTTGGTGATTTACAGATATGTATTCTACGATACTCGCCTCATTGACAATCTCGCGTTTCTTATCTAAATCCATTAAAATGACGCCTGAATTATAATAGCCATCCATTTCATCATTTTGTAGTCTGAGCTTATTGATATTATCCGTAAATAATTGAAATACGGAGTGTTGACTTGCAACATACATATGGTCTTGCATATTTATATCATATAATGAACTCAAATCATTGATAACTAAAATGTCAGCATCTAAATAAAGTATTCTAGATAATCGATCAGGCAAATAATTATGTGCTAATAGTCGGTAGTATATAGACTCAGGCCACCTTTTAGTCGTTGGTGCATTATTAAATGTGTCTGCACCCACATATATTGGGAAAATATCAATATTAAGACTTGCTCCAAATCGAAGCAAGTCTTGTTCTTTGTCTAAGGGCTTTTTAGAAATAACATAGGCATTTAAAACTCGGCTTGGCGTGTTAATCTTAGCTGAGTACAAAGTGGTCATCATTTGAGGTACATATCGGTCATCGATCGCAAAGAGTAAATTTATGACTGGATTATTCATTTAAATCTTCCTCGTCAAACACACCACGTTCATTTAATATTTGCATAGACTCTCGACCTGTAATTGTCTCTTCGGTAAATAAATATTCAGAGATGGCAACTAAATGACTTTGATTTTCTAGTAACAATTCTTTGGCTTTACTATATTGTTCATTAATCAATTCGACGACGGCTTGATCAATGCGAGTCCGCGTTTCTGGTGAAACTGAACTGGATGTTTCCTCACCTAAATATTGTGCGTTACGTGATTCCATTTGAACCATACCAAATTCGTCATCCATTCCGTATTGTGTAATCATACTGCGGGCAATTTTTGTCATTTGTTCGATGTCGTTTGAAGCGCCTGTTGTAATTGAACCAAATGTAATTTCCTCAGCAGCACGACCACCAGCATAAACAGCTAATTTATCCAATAGCTCTTCTCTAGATAATAAATTATTGTTATCTTCTGGAACTTGGAGTGTGTATCCTAGCGCTCCGGATGTTCTTGGAATGATTGTAATTTTTTCAACAGGTGCTGAATGTGACTGTAAAGCTGCTACTAATGCATGACCTACCTCATGATAAGAAACAATTCTCTTCTCGTCTTCCGATAAAATCGCATTTTTCTTTTCTGCTCCAGCAATAACGACCTCTACTGCTTCTTGGAAATCCTCTTGTGTGGCTTCTTGACGACCCATTCTAACTGCTCGTAGCGCTGCCTCGTTTACGATATTTGCCAGGTCTGCCCCTGAGGCACCAGATGCCATACGTGCAATTTTATTAAAATCCACTACTACACTGTGTTTCACTTTGTTCGCATGTACCTTTAAAATTTCTTCACGGCCAATTAAATCTGGCAACTCAACTTGCACTTGACGGTCAAAACGACCAGGGCGCAGTAAAGCTGGATCTAATGATTCTGGTTGGTTTGTTGCAGCTAAAATGAGAACGCCAGGATTATCTTCAAATCCATTCATCTCTGTTAATAATTGGTTTAATGTTTGTTCACGTTCATCATTACCGATTGTTTTACCTGAACGTTTCTTACCAATCGCATCAATTTCATCAATAAAGATAATACATGGTGCTTTTTCTTTAGCTTGCTTGAATAAATCTCTCACTCTTGCTGCACCAGCACCTGCGAACATTTCAACGAATTCTGAACCGGATATTGAAAAGAATGGCACTTCCGACTCTCCAGCTACTGCTTTAGCAAGCATCGTTTTACCCGTTCCCGGAGGTCCAACAAGTAGCACACCGGTCGGCATTTTAGCCCCAACTTGTGTATATTTATCTGGTTCATGAAGGAAATCAACCACTTCTTCTAAACTTTCTTTGGCTTCATCTTGCCCTCTGACATCTGCAAAAGTAATTCCCTCAGTCGATTGATCATAAATTTTCGCATTAGTTTTACCCATATTAAAATTCATCGAATTACCACCACCTGCTTTCATCAGGCGTTTCTGCATATAATTTCCTATCAGCATGAATATCCCGATTGGCAGTATCCAGGTCAGCAAAAAACTCAAGAGCGGTGACATTTGTTCCCTGATTTCTCCCGAGAATTCAACGTCTGCTTGGAGAAGTCGTTCCGTTAACATCACATCTTCAACCATACCGACACGGTAAATTTGTTCATCTGTTGTAAAGAAAATTTGATTTTCTGTTTCACTAATTTGAACTTGTTCTACTACATCTTCAGATACCATCTCTGTAAAAGTGCCATAATCCACTTCATGGACTTGTCTATTCTCTATAAATGGCATGATAATTAAGTTAAACGCTAAAATAATTACCAGCACAACGCCATAATAGTACATCAACGACTTACGATTGTTATTCTCTTCTTTCAATTGATCATTCCTATCTTTCTTTAATTTCATCTAAACGATTATCAACATACCATTGAAGGAGCTCGCAAAAATCTTCGGTCATCTCAGCATACAATAATAATGCTTCCTTATATTCTTGATACGTTAAATCTTCTTCACTTAAAGCTTCATCAATAGCGTCAATATAATCTAATTGAGCCTGACTAAATTGTTTAAGTGAATCATTCTTACTTAATTTTGCTTGAGTACTTAAACGTTCATAATATTGTTCGCGCATATAACTACCTCCAATACATATTATCACTTAGTAAATGGATTAATAGAATTATCAATGTCAGTCATTTGTCTTGTCAATTTGACTAAAGTGTAAAAGAGGAAATAGGCACAACTTGCGAATCTTCTCTGGTTTGGCTGGAAGAACATACGCACTTTACGAATATACCCAAATTTGGTATGACGAACATACGCACTTTGCGCATCTACTTGCGCAACTTACGCATCTATTTAGAATTCACGTGAGGAACATGCACGCCTTGCGCATCTTCTCAGAGTGTGTAGGTTTATTTATTTTTAAAACTTAAGATTTTCATCATCTCTTCTATTAAATAGTAAAACCGCCCAACATCAATGACTTAGTGCATTGATGTTGGGCGGTGTGCCTTATTCATTATTGTTTTGGTATTTATTCTGCTTGCATTAATTGGTATATTTGTTTGGCTAATTTCGATGAATCAAAGGTTGGTTTCTTCATCTCTTCCACCAATACTCCAACTACCCCATATGTATGATAATTAACTAATAATTCTAGCTGATTTAGCGGGACTTGAATTTCTTCGCTCCTTTGCCTAACCATGGCTAATATCAATTGTCGAATTGCTTTTATGAGAATCTCTTCCATTTCAAGTCGACGATCGGAGTCTAGTAATCGATTGATAATTTGCCGGAAATGATAAACGCGTTCAATGAAAAGTTCAAGCGAATCGATCGAACGCACTTCTTCTAAACTACTTGCTAAGGCCTGATCTACCCCTTCTTGAACGACCCATTCGATTACAGCATTGATATCTTCAAAATGATAATAAAAGGCTTGTCTAGAAATATCGCATGCCTTTACTAACTCAGTAATACTGATTTTGTCCATCGGCTTTTTTTCAGCCAATTCAAAATATGTCTCTGCAATTAAATGCTTTGTTGATCCCTTTGCCATACTCCCAACCCCTTTCTCATATTTTAGCAAAAGTAATTCTTATTGACCATTAATTAATTGGAGCACAATTTATGCCCCTTCCTATAAGCATACAAATAACCACCAAACTCTCTTCAAGTTTTGGTGGTCATTCAAGTGTTCTAGATCAATAAAATTATGATAATCCTACAATGGTACCATCTTCATCGATATCCATACCGTTTGCGGCTGGGACTTTTGGTAGGCCTGGCATTGTCATGATATTACCAGTTAAGGCAACGATAAATCCTGCACCTGCTGATACGACTAGGTCACGAACAGTGACGTCGAAGTCTTCTGGTGCGTTTAATAATTTAGCGTTATCTGAGAATGAGTATTGTGTTTTAGCAACACAAATTGGTAAGTTACCATAGCCTAATTCGGTCAATTGACGCGCTTGACGGCGTGCCTTAGGTGTTAGGACTGCTTGGTTTCCGCCGTAAACATTTTTAACGATATTATTTAATTTGTCTTGGATAGAATCTTCTAATTCATAGGCAAATGTTAATTCTGATTCTTTCTCTGCTGCTAGTACTACTTTTTCAGCTAAATCAGTCATTCCTTTACCGCCTTTTGAGAATCCATCGGCTAAAGATACTTCAACGCCTAATTCAGTCATTGCATCAATGATGACTTGAATTTCAGCTTCAGTATCCGTTGGGAATTTGTTGATCGCAACCACAGCTGGTTTGCTATAAGTATCGGTCACATTAGATAAATGACGTTTTAAGTTGCCTAGTCCGGCTTTAAGTGCATCGACATTTTCAGTGCCTAAGTCTGTTTTCGCCACACCACCGTGCATTTTTAAAGCACGGATTGTTGCGACTACGACGACAGCATCAGGTTGAATACCTGCCATACGTGATTTAATGTCTAAGAATTTCTCAGCACCTAAATCCGCCCCAAATCCAGCTTCTGTTACAGTGTAGTCTGCTAATTTCATTGCTGTTTTAGTAGCAATAACTGAGTTACATCCATGCGCAATATTGGCAAATGGTCCACCGTGAATAATTGCAGGTGTTTTCTCTAAAGTTTGAACTAAGTTTGGCATAATCGCATCTTTCAGTAAGATTGCTAATGCCCCAACAATCTCTAGGTCAGCTACCGTTACAGGTTCACCTGAATTGTTATATCCAACAATCATACGACCGAGACGAGCTTTTAAATCTGACATATCTTCAGCCAGACATAAAACAGCCATAATTTCAGAGGCAACAGTTATTTGGAATCCATCATCACGAGTATATCCATCCGATTTAGCACCTAAACCAGACACAATATTACGTAATTGGCGGTCATTCATGTCCACTGCTCGTTTCCAAGTAATTGAACGTAAATCTACGTCTAATGTATTACCTTGGTGAATATGATTATCTAACGCAGCCGCTACTAAATTGTTTGCTGCTGAAATTGCATGGAAATCCCCTGTAAAGTGTAAATTAATATCTTCCATCGGGACAACTTGTGCATAACCACCACCCGCTGCACCACCTTTTACACCAAATACTGGTCCTAATGATGGTTCACGTAATGCAACGATAACATTTTTACCGATTTCTTTTAAACCATCAGCGAGTCCAACGGATGTCGTTGTTTTACCTTCACCTGCAGGTGTTGGTGAAATAGCCGTTACTAAAATTAATTTACCATTTTGACGATCTTTTAATCCATCAATTTTGTTAACCATAATTTTAGCTTTATCATGACCATAAGGTGACAGTTGATTGCTGTTTAAACCAATTGATGCAGCAATTTCTTGAATGGGTGCTGTTTCTACACTACGTGCAATTTCAATATCTGTTAAATGTGACATAAATATTCCTCTCTTACTTCGCAATATCTGTTCGATATGTTAAATTATCTGATTCAATGCGTCCAACTAATTGATAGGCTAATAGTCTCGCTTCCTCTTGTGTTTTACCGAGTCCAACTGCCGTTAAGACACGTCCACCGGCATTAACAAGGTTATCACCGTCAAAGGCTGTACCATTATGGAAGAGAATTGTGCCAACTGGGTTTGCAACTGGTAATTTAATAGCGTGACCTTGTTCATATTCTGCTGGATAGCCAATAGAAGTTAAGATTACTCCTACTGCTTTGTCGTTAGACCAGATTAGATCTTCATCAATGAGCGTATCATCGATTGCTTTATTTAGTATATCAAATAAATCTGATTCTAATCGTGGCATTAAGACTTCTGTTTCAGGATCCCCAAAACGGACGTTAAATTCTAGTACATAAGGTTTGCCGTCTTGAATAATAAACCCAACAAATAAAATTCCTGTAAAATCAAAACCATCTTCGATTAGACCTTGTTCAATCATTTTATTAATTTCGTTAATACTTTGTTCTACATCATCCGGGATAGGAACTGGTGAAAAACACCCTACTCCCCCCGTATTGAGACCTTGGTCTCCGTCATAAGCTTTCTTATAATCACGGGCTAAATCAAGTGGGATCACACGGTTATGTGACACAATACAAAGCAGTGATAATTCAGGTCCATCAAGGAATTCCTCGATAACAACTGTTGCCCCAGCTTCACCAAATTGTGCTTGGTTCATCATTTCATCCAATGTCTGAACCCCGTGATCATAATCAGATACGATTACAACCCCTTTACCTAAAGCCAAACCGTCTGCTTTAATCACAATGGGATATGATACCTCGCCAAGCCCTTTAACAGCTGAATCATAGTCTGTATAAGTATTATAGGCTGCGGTTGGAATTTCGTGTCGCTGTAAGAATTTCTTAGTGAAATCTTTCGATGACTCAAACTGAGAACACTCTAAGTTTGGTCCGAAGATTTTTAAACCTTCCTCTTCAAATCGCTCTACAATTCCTGCACATAAAGGATCCTCCGGTCCAACAACGGTTAAGTCGATGGCTTCAGACTTTGCGAATTCCACTAATTGATCAATCTCCATTGCATTAATCAAAACATTCGTTCCCAAAAAGCTTGTTCCAGCATTTCCTGGTGCAAAAAATAATTCATCTACTTGAGGTGATTGGTCTAATTTCCAGCCTAATGCATGTTCGCGGCCGCCAGATCCAATAATTAATACCTTCATAGGTCTTCCTCCTCGTATTAATGTTTAAAGTGACGCATTCCGGTAAAGAGAACTGAAATATCTTTTTCGTTTGCTGTTTCAATTACTTCAGAATCTTTAACTGACCCACCTGGTTGGATAATTGCTTTAATACCATATTCAGCAAGTGTATCAATCGTATCTTTGAAGAAGAACGCATCTGAAGCAACTACGGCTCCATTTAAATCAAATTCTGAACGTTCAAGTGCTTTTTCTAAGGCCCAAACACGTTTCACCTCACCATGACCTAAACCGTATGTCATGCCATCTTTAGCTACAACCATTGCGTTAGACGCGATATGTTTCACTACTTTCCAAGCAAAGTCTAAGTCAATTTTTTCTTGTTCAGATACTTCACGGGTTGTCTTAAGTTCAACATCACCTTCATATAATTCTAAGTCAACATTTTGAACTAAAGCACCATTAACTGTTTCACGAATCATCATCGGAGCACGTTCTGCTTCCATTAAGTTATCCATTTCTAATAAGCGGATATTTTTCTTTTTCGTTAGAATTTCTAATGCTTCTTCATCGAATGATGGCGCAGCTACGATTTCTAAGAAAATTTGTGATAATTTTTCAGCTGTCTCTTTATCAACTGGACGGTTAAGACCAATAATTCCTCCGAAAATTGACTCCGGATCACAGTCATACGCTTTTTGGTATGCCTCTGCTAGAGTGTCTCCGATCGCAACCCCACATGGGTTCGCATGTTTAACCGCTACAGCTGCAGGCACTTCAAATTCACGTACTAATTCGATACACGCTTTTAAGTCATTCATATTGTTATATGAAATTTGTTTACCGTGTAATTGTTTAAATCCGTATGTTGGATCTGATTCTAAATAAAGGGCTGCTTGTTGATGTGGATTTTCACCATAACGTAATTCTTCACCAAAACGGTAACCTTTTGTTAAGTATTCTGGGAAATCAACACCATTTAATTGGTTAAAGTATGCAGCGATTTGCGCATCATAATAAGCTGTTAGACCAAATGCTTTACCTGCTAATTGTTGACGTGTTTCAAGTGAAACTTCACCTGATTTTAATTCAGCTAAAATCGCGTCATAATCTTTTGGTTCCGTCACAATAATAACATCTTGATAGTTTTTACATGCAGCACGAATCATTGATGGGCCACCGATGTCGATTTTTTCAATAATTTCTGCGTGGCTTGCCTCTGGATTCTTTACCGTTTCCTCAAATGGGTATAAGGTATTAACAATCATATCAATCCCTTTAATACCATGAGCATCAACCGTTTCTTGATGACTCGAATCCTCGCGGCGATATAAAATACCACCATGAACATTTGGATGTAATGTTTTCACACGGCCGTCAAGCATGTCTGGAAAACCAGTTACTTCCTCAACGTCCATCACTTCAATACCTGCATCTTCAATTGTCTTATAAGTTCCGCCTGTTGAGATAATTTCCCAACCTAACTCAACGAGTTCTTTCGCAAATTCAACGATGCCTGTTTTATCATATACTGAAATAAGTGCGCGCAATTAAATCTCTCCTATCATTTGTTGTATCGTTTCAACCAATATTTTATGTTCAATTTCTAATACACGTTGTTGTAATGTTTCGGCTGTATCTTCTGGATGAACGCGAAGACTTTCTTGTCTTAAAATACGGCCTTCATCTAACTCATCATTGACTAAATGTGTCGTCGCTCCAGTAATTTGAACGCCTCTTTTAATAACGCCTTCATGGACTTTTATCCCGTAATATCCCTTTCCTGCAAAGGCCGGTATAAGGGACGGATGGATGTTAATAATCCGGTCAGGATAAGCGTCAATTAAGGTAGGAGTCACTGTACGTAAGTAGCCTGCTAAAACCAACAGCTCTGCTCCTGACTCTTTAAAGGCATCTCGAATTTGTTCATCATTACGGGATACTAAAGTGTTAATACCGTGGTTTTTGCCACGTTCTAGACCATATGCCTTCGATGCATTAGAGACGATGAGAACAATTTCAGCGTCTAGTCGCCCGGATTCACAGGCATCAATAATCGCTTGTAAATTGGTGCCTCCACCTGAAATCAAAACACCTAACTTGGTTTTGCTCATTTAAATACGACTCCTTGATCTAATTCTTCAATGGTTCCCATTTCAAAGAAATCAGAGTTCATATCATTTAAAACTTTACGAGCAGTCTCAGCTTGAGTTGGGTCCATTACTATAACCATCCCTACGCCCATATTGAATGTTCCAAACATTTCGATTAAATCGACATTGCCCCATTCTTGTAATTTACTGAAGATGGGCTGTGTTGGGATTGCGGTTGGGTCAACTGTTAAGCCTAATCCTTCTGGTAAAATACGAGGTAAATTCTCTTCCAGTCCACCACCTGTAATGTGAGCAATTCCTGAAACTTCTACCTCTTTAATTAAAGCTAAAACCTCATCGGCATAAATACGAGTCGGTGTTAGTAATGTTTCACCAATAGTTTTATCTAATCCTTCAACTGTGTCCGTGTATTCAAGACCTTGTTGTTTTAAAATAGCACGTACTAAAGAGAATCCATTCGAATGAACACCTGAAGATGGTAATCCTAGTACAATGTCGCCAGCTTTAATTTTTTCACCAGTGATAATCTTTCCACGGTCTACAATTCCGACTGCGAACCCTGCAATATCATACTCGTCTTCATCATACATTCCAGGCATTTCAGCAGTTTCACCACCGATAAGAGCCATATGTCCTTGAATGCAGCCTTCCGCTACTCCTTCAACGATCGTAGCCATTTTTTCGGGAATATTCTTCCCAGTTGCAATATAATCTAAGAAAAATAACGGCTGACCACCTTGGCATAGAATATCATTGACACACATCGCTACAGCGTCAATACCAATTGTATTATGAATATCCAGACTTTGAGCTAACATTAATTTTGTTCCAACACCATCAGTTCCTGAAACTAAGACAGGTTCTTTCATACCCGTTAAATCTGGTTTAAAGGCACCCGCAAATCCACCTAGGTCATTTAATACACCAGGTGTGTGAGTGCGTTTTACCATTTCCTTCATCAATTCAACTTGTTGATAGCCGGCCTCTTTGTTAACGCCTGCTGCCTTATAATCTAATGACATCTTAGTTTGTCTCCTCTTCTGTTAAAAAGTAGTCTTGATATAAATTCTTGGTACCAACCGCTTTATGCATGCCACCGAGTGATAAAAATGCAAGAGAATCACATCCAATAATTTCTACCATCTCTTCAACCGTATGATTGGCTGAAATTAAATCTTCTTCATCGGGAATATCAACAGTTACATTGTTACTCTTCACAATTTCAGGTGCTGAAATACGAACATGAACTTTATTAGCTCCTTTGTCCTTGAGATTTTTAACAATGCGCTTAATCGTTGTCCCACGAACAATCGAATCATCGACTAAGATAATATCTTGATTTTGGATATTTACTCTGATTGGCGTTAATTTGATTGTCACACCACGTTCTCTTTCAGCTTGTGACATTTCAATAAAAGTACGACCAATATAATTATTACGAATGAATCCTTGTTGATAATCAATCCCAGATGCATTTGCATATCCTAGTGCTGCAATGATTCCTGAATCTGGCGCTCCGATGACAATATCAGCATCTACCGGAGATTCTTCAAATAGTTTTTCACCCATGCGGTAACGTGCTTCATATACTGAACGACCATCAATGACTGAGTCAGGACGAGCCGTATATACGTATTCAAAGGCACATACGGTTGCTTCTTCATTCGATAAATAATAAGAAGTTTGGCCATGTAAAGTATGTACAAACAATTCACCTGGTTGCATATCACGGACAAAGCGCGTATTTGTCGCCTCAAAAGCACATGATTCCGTCGCAATAATTGCTGTATCTTTATCATATCCGATACAAAGTGGTTTGATCCCTTCCAAATCACGGTAAGCAATCATTTTCTCATGTGAAATGTAACAAATCGTAAAGGCACCTGTTAGTTTTTGTAAATACTCACGGACGATTGAAATATCTGCTGATTCTAGCTTAGCAATCAACTCTTCTATCGTAAAATCGTCATTTGTAATAATACCGTCAATCGTCAGCAATCCACCATTGTGCACAATTGGCATATCAGGCATTGTTGTATCATATCGGAATTTATATTTCACAAAGCCCAATCCCTTATTCCCACGAAGGTCGTCATGCCAGTCTTTAGCAAAATTACGTTTCACCTGGCCCCGACCAATATGACTGTCAATCCCTTGATCGTGTAAAGTCGCAATCCCTACCGATTGTTGCCCTCGATGTTGGAGTGCGTAGAGTCCGAAATAAATTTCTTGAAATGCAGATACATCTCGTGTTGAAAAGTACCCAAAAATTCCACTCATTATTTTACCTTCTTAATTTTATAAGTCTTGGATGTCGTCATTCATTTTGACAACATTCTCTTGCATCGATACTTTATAGTCTTTTAATTTTTGAGCTAGAGTTTCGTCTTGTAATGCTAAAATTTGTGTGGCTAAAATCGCTGCATTTTGTCCACCATCAATGGCTACTGTCGCAACTGGAACACCTGAAGGCATTTGTACAGTCGATAATAGTGCATCTAAACCATCTAAAGTTGATGATTTAACGGGAATTCCAATAACTGGTTTCGTTGTTGCTCCTGCTAATACCCCAGCTAAATGAGCTGCTTTACCAGCCATAGCGATATAAATATCTGCTTCATCTTTTTCAACTTCTGCTAATAATAAATCTAGGGCACGGTGCGCTGAAATAACTAAGACTTTATATTCAACACCAAATTCTTTCAGTTGGTCAACAACTTTAGCGGCGATTGCTTTATCTGATGAACTTCCCATAACAATTGTAATCATAATTAAAATTCTCCTTTAAGATTGATCAGTTTCTAGTAATTGATGTCATTTTCTAAATAATAAGCGAAGCCAGTCGACTTGTTATGTTGACTGGCTATATAATTAAGCGAAATAAGCGCGTGCTTGTTGGATAAATGTTGGTAGTCCAACAATATCGATATTTTGGTATAAATCGTCATCCATGCGTTCTACATTCGACACACTTGCCAGTACTAAGCCATTTGGACTCGTTACAGTATCAACTGCGTATTCGTTAAAGTGTTCTTGGAACATTGATAATACTTGTCCATTTCCAAACATTTCATCATGTTTAGACGCTAGGTCAATGCCACCCCATTTTGTAGCTAAGGCAGTTGAATAAACCGTTGTTTCTGCGTCAGACCAAGGGCTATTTTGCGAAACGATTTGTGCTACTTGAATATCGCTGACAAATTTAGCGTATGGATTTAAGACCATTTCTAATTCTGTTCCTGCTTTAATCTCGCCAAATTCAATTAATCCTGTACGAACTAATGTTGCTGCGGCTGAACCTGAACCGAAGATTAAACGTTTTTTCGCTAAGTGAGCGTCAATTGCTTCTTTAACTGCTGCGTCTTCTAATACTAAATCCCATCCACGTGCAAGGTCGTCCGGTTCATTTGCTAAAACAAATCCTGCTGCAAAAGCAATGACTTGATAGTCAGCAATTTTTTCGGCAAACTCTTTAACGCTTTGGTCATAAGCCGCTTTGTTTGATGTTTTAATAATATGGAAATCTGACTCAAATCCAGCTGCTTCAAATGCTGCACGCAAGTCATATTCTGTATTTGCCCCTAAATGAACAGGGATTAATACTCTCGCATTTTCTTCTGATGATTTTTTCTCTTCAAAATTGTTCATTAATTCTGGAACGTCAATTTCAAATCGGTCTAATCTACTGTAAACAGAAGCTAAGACTTCATTTGATGTTTCATATAATTCTTCAATAGGTAAAGTAAGGCTCGCTAATTTAATAGTATCTGCGATGGTTGTACCAATTACTTCATAATCGATACCTGCTAGGACAGATTCATCGGCTACTTCTAATAAGAATGACCCCATCATTGGTGTTGTTAGACGTCCTGAAACAGCATCTGTTAATTCAACTCCGATACTATTTCCATAGCTCATTTCAACTAATTCTTGGAGTAGTCCATTGTAACCAACGGTTGATGCAGCCAATAATTGTCCAGTTTGGTTAACTGTATAAATTGCATCATAAATTACTTTTGCTTTATTAAAATCAATCGTACCGTCTTCTAAAATTGGGTTTTCAACTAAAACAACTTTATTCCCTGCAGCTTTAAGAGCACGTGATAATACTGATTTAGTTGATCCAGTAGCTACCGCAAATGATAACAATGAAGGCGGCACATTCAACTCTTCAAATGATCCAGACATTGAGTCTTTCCCACCGATTGAAGCTAAACCTAATTCATCCATTACTGTATTCGCTCCTAATAAGGCAAGTACTGGTTTACCCCAGCGTTCAGGCACTGATTCTAAGCGCTCGAAATACTCTTGGAAAGTTAAGCGAGCAGTCTTATAGTTAAATCCTAACGCGACTAAGCGACCGATAGATTCAATCACCGCATAGAAACCACCGTGGAATGGTGAATTAACCGCTAATTCTGGTTCAAATCCATAAGCCATAACTGAAGTAGTTGTAGTGTCACCTTTACGTGCAGGTAATCTTGAAATCATACCTAATTCTTTCGTACGGCGAGACTTACCTCCATATGGATATAGAACTGTTGCACGACCGATGGTCGCATCAAATTGTTCATCCATTGCTTGTTGGCTAACGCGGTTGATATCTGTAATATAGTCATTGATACTTTCAACGGTTAATTCAATTTCAGCACGTTTGAACAAATCCATGTCTGGCTGTACTAATAAAGCATTCTCATGTTTATCTGCTCCTGCAGAATCTAAGAATTCACGGCTTAATTGAATAACTGGGTCGCCGTTATAAGTGATTGTCATTGTTGCGTCATCAGTGACTGTTGCGACGATTGTAGCTTCAACATCCTCTTCTGCTGCATAAGCCATGAATGCCTTAACATCAGTTTCTCCAACAACAACTGCCATACGTTCTTGTGATTCAGAAATCGCAATTTCCCCAGCATGCATACCGTCGTATTTTACAGGTACTTTTTCTAATTCTATGTGTAAACCGTCCGCTAATTCACCGATTGCGACAGCAACTCCACCTGCTCCAAAGTCATTACAACGACGAATTAATTTAGTCGCTTCACCATTACGGAATAGACGACCAATTTTACGTTGAACAGAAGCATTCCCTTTTTGAACTTCAGCTCCTGCTTGTTCTAATGATTCTTCAGTTTGAATTTTTGAAGATCCAACTGCTCCACCAACACCATCACGGCCAGTCTTTCCACCTAGTAAGATGACTTTGTCGCCTGCGTTTGGTTCTTCTTTAATAATGTTTTCTTTTGGTGCGGCAGAAATTAATGCACCTAGTTCCATACGTTTGGCTTCAAATCCTGGATGGTAAACCTCTTCGTTAAATCCACCTGTAACACCATATTGATTTAGATAATCAGAATAACCAGCTAAGGCTGTTTGTGAAATAACACGTTGTGGTAATTTACCTTCACGCGTTTCATCCCATGAGAGTGTTGGATTATATGCCCCACCTACTCGCATTGCTTGGTAAACCCAGCTACGTCCTGATAGTGGGTCACGAACGCCACCACCTAAACAAGTTGATGCTCCACCAAATGGTTCGATTTCAGTTGGGTGATTGTGTGTTTCGTTCTTAAAATATAAAATCCAATCTTCCTCTTGACCATCTACGTCGACTTTAATTTCCAGAGTACAAGCATTCACTTCCGCAGATACTTCCATGTCATCTAACATGCCTTTGGCACGTAAGTCACGCGATTGAACTGTTCCTAGTTCCATTAAAGTCACCGGGCGATCCGTACGACTTAAGCTTTCACGTTGTTCCATATAGTTATCTAAAGCAGTCGCAAATAAATCTTTATAGAAACCATCTTCAATATCAATATTGTCTAAATGAGTATTGAATGTAGTATGACGGCAATGATCCGACCAATATGTGTCGATTACCTTTAATTCCCAAAGGTTTGGATTGCGATTAATTTCTTTAAAATGATTTTGAGCGAATGTTAAATCATCTAAATCCATCGCAAATTGGCTACCAAATACACGTAATTCATCCTCTGTGTAATCGATAAAACCTTCGATTGGGCCTAATTCAGACCAATCTGAGTCCATTAATTTTGGTGCATTTGGTTCAACAGTTACTTCAGTATTCTCAACTGGATTTAATAGATAATGTTTAAATTGTTCTAATTGGCTTGTTGTAATGCCTTTAATATCAAGCATTGTTGAGTGATGTACTTGGACATTTTCAAAGCCTAAAATATTATGGACAAATTTTTGAGTCATTTCTTCAGTTTCATTATATTGTCCAGTTACTTGACGGTAACGGAATAGATGCTCACCCGCTTCAGGAATCAGGGTGTCATAAATAGCTCTAGAAGGTGCTGCAAAAACTTTTTCTTTGATTTGTTCAACTTGTTCTGCAGATGCACCTTCAAAATCGAAAACATTATATTCGTCAATGGTAAAGCCTTCTGACCATCCTAAGAAGTCAATGGCTTCCTTTTCCAATAAATCAACATGTTGATTACGATGATTTAACTCTTGTGTGATAACTCTCATTTTAGGCTCCTCTATTACTATGCTAAGTATTTACCAATTTCTAACGGATTTACTGAATAATCTCCATCAAAGACACGCATATTTCCACCAGATACTTCATCAATTAATACAATTTCGTCGCTACCTTCTAAACGGCCGAATTCTAATTTAATGTCATATAATTCTAAGCCTTTAGAAGCTAATTCTTCTTTGATAACATTTGAAATATCTTTGGTTAATTGCTTAATTTTGTCATATTCGCCTTCTTCTAAAACACCTAATAATACTAAAGCATCCTCATTTACTAAAGGATCTTCACGGTCGTCATCTTTAAGTGTAAATTCCACGTAATCTGGAATTTTAGTTCCACTCTCGATGTATAAACCATAACGGCGGATGAAACTACCAACTGCTACAAAACGGCAAATTACTTCTAAACCTTGACCAAATACTGTTGCTCTCTTAATTTGCATTAAATTCTCGTCTGTATTTGAGTCGATATAATGAGTTGGGATACCTTTTTCTTCAAATTTTTCAAAGAAGTATTTTGATACTTCAATATTTGCTTTACCAGAACCTTCAACGGTTAAACCAACATGATTCGCACCTGGATCAAATTCCCCGTCCGTACCTGTCATATCATCTTTGAAGTGAAAATAAGTATTGCCCTCTGCGTCACGAAGTAAATCTTTTGTCTTACCTTGGTAGATTGTTTCCATTTATACTCGCTCCTTTTTGTTTGACTAAAACTTTTACACCCCTATTGTAGAATAAAATCTATCCCTTTTGAATCTTAAACAGACAATTATTTCAATATAAAAAATAATGTTCGTATTTAGGTGATTGCGTTTACTTTGGTGTTGGTAACGCGTTTTGGAATATTGGATGATATTAAGCTGCGGTTTGTCTCGAATTCGAGATAGTCTCTTTAGAGATATTGATGCTCGATTTGGCGAACTTATCGGTGAATTATTCGCTGTAACATTCGTGTTTGCGTTGAGGGAAATTATTTCAGGTTTTAAAATTAGTAGAAGGTTTAAAATCCGAGCAGTGGCACAAGTTGCGCATCTTCCCAAAATCAGCAACCAAAATTTTCAATACACAAAAATTCGCCTACAATCATTGTCGAAAAACAATGATTATAGGCGATGCTTTGTGTGTCTACTTTTTAAAAATTATATTTCGTACCAATTTGATCCTTGGTTGTATTCCACAAGTAATGGTACGGATAATTCTACTGCTGATTCCATCACTCGAGGTACTAATTCGCTTAACTCTTCCATTTCCTCGGCTGGTCCTTCAAGGATCAACTCATCGTGGACTTGTAAGAGTAGTCTAGATTCTAAATCACTAGCGTCAAGCGCTTTTTGCAGTTCAACCATTGCAATTTTTATGATATCTGCTGCGGTTCCTTGGATTGGCGAGTTCATTGCTGTACGCTCTGCAAAGGATCTAACATTAAAATTACTTGCTTTAATATCTGGTAAGTAACGACGACGATGGAATAAAGTTTCTACATAGCCTTTTTCACGGGCTTGTTCAACAATCACCGTCATATATCGTTCAATATCAGGGTACTTTTCAAAGTAAGTATCGATAAATGTCTTCGCTTCTTTACGAGGAATATTTAAGTTTTGTGATAATCCGTAATCTGAAATTCCATAAACAATTCCGAAGTTTACGGCTTTGGCTTGACGGCGGTGCTCGCTTGAAACAGGTTCGTCCTCTGGTAATCCAAAGACACGTTGAGCTGTCGCAGAGTGAATATCTTCGCCTTCAGTAAAGGCTGCACGCATGTGCTCGTCACCTGAAATATCAGCCAATACACGTAATTCGATTTGAGAATAGTCGGCACCAAATAATTGCCAACCTTCGTGACTTGGTACAAATGCTTGGCGGATACGACGCCCCTCTTCCAAGCGAACAGGAATATTTTGTAAATTAGGGTCGGCTGATGATAAACGACCTGTATTCGTCAATGTTTGTACGAATCGGGTATGAATATGTCCATCATCTAAAATATAGTCTGGAAGTCCTGCTAAATAGGTTCCTTGTAATTTAGATATTGATCGATATTCTAAAATTTTCTCAATAATTGGATGCTTATCAAGTAATTTCTCTAATACACCAGCTGCTGTCGAATATCCTGTCTTAGTTTTTTTGATGACTGGTAATTCTAGTGTTTCGAATAATACGACACCTAATTGTTTAGGTGAATTAATATTAAACTCTTCCCCAGCTAAGTCGTATATTTCTTGGCTCATTTCCTCCAAGCGCCCGATTAATTCTTCATTCTTCTCACGTAATACGTCACCATTAACCTTGATACCTCTAATTTCCATTTGTGCAAGAACTTCTGCTAATGGTAATTCCATATCAGTATAGAGGTCCATCATTTCCTGACGACTTAATTCTTCAGATAGTGGCTCTCTTAACATATTTAAGGCAATTGCTTTGTTTTGTAAGTGAGCAGCAAAGACTGCATCATCTTCTGGAATGGCTTTTTTAGCTCCTTTACCATAAACTGTTTCATCATTTTGAACGATTAATGGTAATCCGTGAGTTTCCAACATATCCGCAATGCTTTGACTATTATGAGTATCAATCAAATAATTCGCAATTAAGACGTCAAAATCAACACCTGAGATAGTCATGTCATAACGATGCGCTAATACTTGCTCCCTTTTGTAGTCAAATACAATTAATTTAGAGGACTCATCCGCTAGCCATTCTGTCATTAAATCTGATTGATTTAAGACTGACCACGGAGCGAAGTAACTCTTCTTAGCTTCGATATCAAACCAAGACGCTCCGACAATTTCTGCTAAATGATAATTATCATCTAGTGTCTCTGTATAAAAAGTAGCTAATTTTGGTAAGTGTTCTGCTTTAATTTCATCTAAAATGACATAATCAAAAGATTCGATGAATGAATCAGCCGTTTCTTGTTCATCATCAGTTAATTCAACATCTAAATTAGATAAGAATGTATTAAAGTTCATTTGCTTATAAAATTCAACCAGTTGATCAATATTTTTCTCTTTGAGACTAAGATCATCGAGAGTGATTTCCATATCAACATCCGTTAAAATTTCAGCTAAATACCGACTCATACGGGCATTGTCTTCATCATTGATTAAGTTTTCCTTCATTTTCGAAGGCTTTAATTCATCTAGGTTTTCATATAAATTATCTACCGAACCGAATTGTTGCACCAATTTAACGGCAGTTTTTTCGCCAACACGTGTAACCCCTGGATAATTATCCGAAGTATCCCCCATTAACCCTTTCATATCAATGATCTGCTCGGGAGTAATTCCCCACTGCTCATTGATTGATTCAGGTGTGTGAGGTTCAATGTCGCTTACTCCACGTTTAGTGATATACACGGTTACTTGATCCGATGCTAATTGGATTAAGTCTCTGTCTCCAGATAAAACAATTACTTTATCTTCAGGACCAACTTGGCGTGAAAATGTACCAATAATATCGTCCGCTTCAAATTCTGCCATATCATAATGTTTAATGCCGTAGGCGTCTAATAATACACGGAAATAAGGCATTTGTTCTTTAAATTCGCCTGGTGCTTTGTCACGCCCACCTTTATATTCGTCAAACTTTTCGGTTCTAAAAGTTGGTCCCGCTTGATCAAATGCAGTTAAGACATGTGTTGGTTTAAATTGGTCTAATACATTATCTAACATGCGATTGAAGCTAAATAACGCATTGGTATGCATCCCAGCTGAGTTTTTAAAGCGATCTAAATCTAAGATGGAATAAAATGCTCTAAACGCCAAACTACTTCCATCAATTAATAAAACTGTTTTACCAGCCATAAAAATCTCCCCTCCTAACAACAACACTCTGCCAAGTAAAAAATTATGGCAGAGTGTCAAAAAGCAATATATTTAATTACGAATATTTAATTGAGAATACGCTTCTTCAAATTGGCGCGATAAATTGTCGATATCGCCGGCACCCATAAAGATTAATACTTCATCACTATAATTCATTAATGGTGATAAGTGTTCTTCAGAAATAATCGTTACTTCTTTATTAACCGTATTAGCTAAGTCATCAATAGTGACTGTCCCTTCAGCTTCTCTTGCTGAAGTAAAGATATCAGCTAGGTACACTTCATCTGCTAAACTTAATGCTTCACCAAATTCATGGAGTAAAGCAACTGTTCGGCTGAATGTGTGTGGTTGGAAGATTCCGACAATTTTTTTGTCAGGATACTTTTGCTTAGCGGCGTCAATTGTCGCATTAATTTCTGATGGATGATGTGCATAATCATCAATAATCGTTAAGTCATTCACTGAACGAACTGAGAATCGGCGTTTTACTCCTGGGAAAGTTTTAATATGCTCAGCAATTGCCTCACCTTCAAACCCTTCAAGAGCAAGCACTGTAATAATTCCTAGTGCGTTTAAAATATTATGTTCACCATAAGCTGGCACTTCAACTCTCGCAAAGAATTTTCCTTCTAGGTATACATCAAATGCTGAACCGTCTTCTGTACGGTCAATATTATCTGCATACGCATAAAACTCATTGCTAAATCCATAATAATATACAGGCACGTCTGATTCTAAACTACGTAAATATTCATCTTCACCACACGCAACAATCCCTTTACCTACTTGAGCACCAAAGCTATCAAAAGCCTGGATAACATCTTGTAGTGATGTAAAGTAGTCTGGGTGGTCAAAATCAATATTAGTAATAATAGCGTAATCTGGTTTATACGCTAAGAAATGACGACGGTATTCACAAGCTTCCAAAGCAAAGAAGCTTGCTGATTCATCTCCAAATCCTGTTCCATCTCCAATTAAATAGCTCGTCGGAGCTAATTTACTAAGTGTATGCGCTAGTAAACCAGTCGTTGAAGTTTTACCATGTGAACCTGTTACAGCAATACTAGTATAATTATTTATTAAATTTCCTAAAAATTCATGGTAGCGGAAAATAGGTAAATCTAATTCTCTCGCTCGCACTAATTCAGGGTGTTCATCACCAAAGGCATTTCCAGCAATAATCGTTTGTCCCTCTTCGATATTACCTGCGTCAAATTCCATAATATTAATTTCACGCTCTTCAAGTCCTTGTTGTGTAAAGAAATATTTCGCTATATCACTACCTTGGACTTTATAACCTTCACCATCGAGAATTAACGCTAAGGAACTCATCCCTGATCCTTTAATTCCGACAAAATGATAAATTGTATCTTTGTTCATTACTTTTTCAACTCCTGTTTATTTAAACAATAGAAAGCTATCCAGCGTCTTCGTAAGACGCTTAGCAATTTCACGAATGTTTTTATCTATACTCTTAAATTCATCTGTCACTTCTTCAGTATTGTCTTCTTCAACTTCTAAAACATTTACTTTATGCTTCGATTTATCCATCGCAGGTGCATAGTGTGACGCTGTTGTTGATCTTGGGGCCGACCAATTGGTCCTATTATCTCCCGTTTCTTCGGGTGATAATTCCCATTTTGAATCGTCAACAACTTCCTTATTAAAAGCAACCTGATATTCGGATTTGTCACTTGGTTCATCTGAATCTACCGTTTGTGGCAACTCTGGTTGACGAAAATCCTTTTTCTGTAGGAGTGGTGAGATATCTTTATCTTTCGACTTTTCATCATTCAATGAAATGTACTTAGAGCGATCTGATTGTGCAAAGTGCGGTTTGGAATTTTTCCATTCAGGATCCTTATTCTTATTTGAATTAAAAGCAGGCCCTCTATAATCCTTCATTCTATTATCCTTGGTACGCTTGGATAACTTTATCTAATGGTGTTCCTGGTTCAATATCATCATCTAATTCCCAAATACCAGGAGCATCCTCGATATGTGTTAAGCCTAATTCACGCGTTGAACAAATCATACCATGACTTGGTGTGCCACGTAATTCACCTGGCCAAATAATTGATCCATTTGGCATTACAGCCCCAGGTAATGCGACTAAAACAGTCATATCTTCATCAATGTTTGATGCACCACATACGATTTGAACTTCGTCGTCACCGATATCCGTTTGTGTAATAGATAAATGATCTGAATCTTCCATATCTTCACATTCTTCAACGTAACCAGCTACAAATTTTGGAGAATTATCCACAACAATTGTTACTTCAAAACCAGCTTCTTGAATGATACGATTCACTTCATCCACTTGTTCATTAGATAATTGAATATGCCCATTACCAGTCAAACCTAATTCATCAGCAATACCAAAAATATTGACAGAGACAGCCTTCTCAGTTTCTTTATCACTAATAACTGTGACTTTATCTTTCGATTCAGTGTTAACAACACTTGCTTTACCACTTGTTAATAATAAAACATCACCCAGTGTTCCTGGATTATAAAAAGCTAACCACATAATATAAATTCTCCTCTATTTATCTAAAATGTTTTGTAAAGTTTCTTGATTAAATTCAGTGATTGTATGATACAACATTTTACGTGCTGATTGGTAGTCCTCAATGTTAAATAATGCTTGATGACCATGAATATAACGAGCAGGCACACCAATAACAGCTGATGGGACTCCTTCATTCATTAAATGAGCAGCTCCAGCATCTGTTCCTCCTTTTGAGAAAAAGTGTTGGTATTTAATATCAAATTTATCAGCAGTATTAATGAAATAATCAATAAGACCACGATGTGTAATCATACCAGGATCTTGAATACGTAGTAAGAAGCCTTCACCCAGTTTACCTTGAATGTCCTCACCTTTTTCAGTATCTCCGGCAGGTGAACAGTCAACAGCAATAAAAGCATCTGGTTGATATTTATGAACAGCACCTTTAATCCCACGTAGTCCTACCTCTTCTTGAACACTTGCTCCAATAATTAAGTCAAATGGCAATTCAGCGTCTTGAAGTTGTTTAAGTGTTTCAATTACCACAACGCACCCGTAACGGTTATCCCACGATTTAGCGATCATATTCTTTTGGTTTGCTGTAAAAATCGTTTCAACTTGAGGGACAATCGCGTCACCTGGTTTTACACCATATTCCTCCGCCTCTTCTTTCGAAGTAAATCCAGCATCGAAAATAATATCCTCAGGTTTCAATTGGTCTTGTTTTTTACCTCTTAATAAATGAGGTGCTACCATACTAGAAACAATTGGGTAATCTCCCTTTTCTGTTTGCAGTGTATAACGTTGTGCTGAAACACCATATACATTCCATCCACCGATTGGAATTACCTTAATCAGTCCATTTTCTTGGATGAGTTTCACCATAAAGCCAACTTCATCCATGTGAGCAGCGACCATTAAACGTGGTGCATTTGGTGTTTTGCTCTTTTTAATACCAAAAATATTTCCTAATGGGGAAATTTCAATTTCATCCACTAAAGGGGTCATCTCTTCTTCAAGTAATGCTCTTACACGACCTTCTTGACCTGAAATCCCCTGAGCTTCTGTAAATTTTTTAATTAAAGCCAAACTATCTTGTTCTAATGGCATAACAATCCCCTTCCATACTTCATTATCTATATCATTTTGTCACAAAAACACCGCAAAATCAATGCATAGGTACTTAGAAATAGGAATAGTTAAAGAGTGAAATCTTGACATGCTTATTATTACACTATTTCTTAACTGGATGTCTTTAAATTTTATATATAATTTTATTTAGTTTTAATGTTACAAGAACTTTGTTAATCTTGTCTTTTTCCATTCTAAATCCCAATATATGGGGGATGTCTGGTCAATCTTATCCACATTACCCCAACATGTTCGGGGATTTCAAACTGGTTTGAATTCGTGCTATAATAGCCTTATTCGACACGACTTAATAATAAGGAGCGCATTTAAAATGAATGATAAAAATGAAAATAAATTACTCGGTGGACTACTGTTAGCAACCGGACTTGTTCTTGGTGCAGCAGCTGTCATGTTTATTAATGAAAATCGTCCTATAAAAGCTTCAACTGTACTTGATGAAACTAAAAAATACTATGAAACAGTTGGAGAAGTGACAGGATCATGGATAGATTACGATCCAATTGAATACACACTGTTCGAGAGCAAGCCTTTAGTTTATATCGGAGGCGTTACAGTACGTGTAGGTGATACAGAAACAAACTACCAATTTGCTGCTGATTGTTACACTGGTAACATCATTGATTCATATCCAATCAAAAAACAAGGAATTTAATTTCATTTATCTATTTAAAGTGATGGTTGAAAATGATACAATATCGTTTTGAAATTGTGAGGAGGCGAAATATTGTTTAGTCAAGATCCAGACTGGGAATTCCATCCATTACAAGGTGAGACAGGAGATGCGTTCATGGGTATCCGTGATAATGAACGTGTCTTTTTTAAGCGCAATATCTCACCTTTCACACCCACTCTCTCTGCAAAAGGTATCGCTCCAAAATTAAAATGGACACAACGTACCTATTCAGGAGATATTTTAACCGCTCAGGAATGGCAGGATGGCCACACGTTAGAGCGTGGTGATATGAATTCCAATCGAGTGATTCAATTAATCAAACATGTTCATGAATCGGAGAACTTACTAGAAACTTTCCAAAAAATTGGTGGCGAAGTAAAACGTCCCGTTGATTTCATTAATGCGTACTTTGAAGATTTACCTGAGTCATTAGCGGAACACAAGTTTTTCAATCAAGTGATTGCTGATTTGGAATCAGAAATTGATAATGATTTCTATGACATTGAATATACGGTTTGTCATGGAGATTTAAATCATCACAATTTTCTATTAAGTGACGAAGATCAATTATTTTTGGTGGATTGGGAACAGTGTAGTATCTCAGACCCAATGAGTGACATTACGAAATTACTCATTCAATATATCCGTGGCAAAGACTGGTTATATTGGTTAAGTCGCTACGGTGCGACTGTGACACCGAAAGAGTATAAACGAATTAAGTGGTACAGCCAGATGAATGCACTCTTTGTAATCAAACAGTATCACCGTGAAAATCAAATACATAAAGTCAATGATATGATTCTCTTGCTTCGAATCATCCATCAAGATGACACTAAATTTAAGGAGTAATACATGCGTTTAAGAAACAAACCTTGGGCTAGTGACAAATTAAGGGAACATCCTCAATATGTCGTTTGGGAAGATGATAATGTTAAGGGCAATTGGCAAAAACATTTCCAACAGAATCAGCCCATCCACTTAGAAGTTGGATCAGGAAAAGGCCGTTTTATGATTGAAATGGCTAAAGCTCATCCTGACATTAATTATATTGCGATGGAACTACAAACGAGCGTTGTAATTAGTATACTTGAAGCTCAAATTGAAGAAGATTTACCTAATCTAATGATCTTACATGGTCATGGTGGAGATTTAGACGAATACTTTGAAAAAGCTGAAGTATCTCAAGTATATTTAAACTTTAGTGATCCATGGCCTAAAACACGCCATGAGAAACGTCGTTTAACCTCACCAAAATTTTTAACACAATATGAAAATATTTTACCTGATGCGGGTGAAATTCACTTTAAAACAGATAACATGGGACTGTTTGAATATTCACTTTCAAGTATGAGCAAATATGGTATGTATTTCAAACAAGTTTGGTTAGACTTACACCATTCTGATTTTGAAGGTAATATCATGACAGAATATGAAGAAAAATTCTCAGCTAAAGGCCAACCCATCTACCGTTTAGAAGCTGTCTTTAGAAATAATAACGAGATACAAATTTAAAAGTTACTAAAAAAGAAACCGCCTAAAATCAATGAACGTTCTCATTGATTTTAAGCGTTTTTTATATTGATTATGCCTTCTCTAATACATATTGAATAATTTCTTGGATTTCATCTTCTGAACGGCAATTAATACAGTAATAGTCATCTCCCATAATTTCAGAGAAAATCTTACCAACACGTGTAATTAATTTAACATCGTCACCGTATTTTGCTCGGATATCATCATTTGAATATCTATAATTAAATTCATCACGGCGTGATACAGTTAAACAATATTCAGATTCTGTCTCACTTGGTACAAACTGATTATCTTTAACAATATTGGCATATTGTTCATATAAATTGATTGAATACGCATAGTTATATGCATCAATCGTATTTCCACCTGCTGGACGGCAATTATATTCTAATGCAATATAATCATTTCCTCGTTGGAACAACTCAATATGGAAGAAACGCTCTTTAAATCCAAATGCTTTAATTATTTTACGTCCATACTCTTTGAGTTTGTCATCCATTTTGTGATCGATAAAATAGACATTTTCTTGCTTCGTTGTTAGTAAATCCAATGGCGCAATTTCGTAAACTAAGCTCGTTTCAAATGCCACTTCCCCATCTTGATCGAGTAAACCGTCATAAGTTAAAATGCGGTCAAATGAAACAAACGGTTCCATGAAGTAAACAACTGATTTGTCCCACTCATTTAAAAATCGTTCACTATCTTCTTCATTCTCTAATTTAAAAGTTGCTGCAGCTCCAACGCCATTATCTGGTTTGACAATTGAGGGATAGCCAATTTTACTAACTGCATCTTTGAAATCATCTGTCGTTGTAATAACTGCTCCCTCGACTGTTGGAACCCCTGCTTCATCAAATAACTTTTTCATTTCTGATTTGTATTTAATTTTACGAATATCAGAATTATTAATGCCTAAAACATTAAATTCTGTTCTTAAATCTGCATCTAATTCTAACCAATGTTCATTTTGCGACTCGATACGGTCAATCTTACCGTATTTATGATAAAAGAATGCCACCGCGCGTTTTACTTCATCGCGGTCGTTCATATCATCAACACGGTAATATTCCGTTAAAGCAGCTTGTATTTTAGCCCCTAATTGTTGATAAGGTTCTTCGCCAATCCCTAAAACAGTGATTCCTTTATTATGTAATTCGACAGAAAACTGTTGAAAATTCTCTGGGAAAAACGGTGAAGTAACGATAAAATTCATGTCGATTCCTCCCTTATTGTATTAATATTACTTGTTGATAACCTTATCAAGGAAATAAGGCATTTGGTGACGCCACCAGATCCAGTCATGAGAAACATCATCGCCCCATACATCAAACCACGCAGGTATATTCTTTTCATTGAATGCCTCACGCAATGTGAAATATGACGGTAGTCCGTCCTCTTCCCAATCACCTAAACCAGTTGAGATAATAATATCCGATTGGCGGTATTGATCAATAAACCATGGATCATTTTGATTCCAAATGTAATCTGATGGTGAATTTTGATAAACTAATGGGTCATTACCATAGTCTCCACCAAAATAACGCGCATCATAAATACCTGACAATGCAATTGTTGACCTAAATACATCTGGATGCTGTAGGAAGAAATTCAATGCATGGTATGCTCCCATTGAACACCCTGTTGTCATCATTGGGCCATAATTTCCAGTTTCATATTTAATGAATGGTACTGCTTCATTAATAACGTATTTCTCATAAGCCGAATGCATTTGTGCTCGGTCATGCATAGATTTTTGCTTATTTAACCAACTTTCACTATCTACTGTTGATAGTGTAAAGAATTGAACTTGTCCATTTTCAATATATTCGCGGCAAGCATTAATCATACCAAAATCCGCATACTCACTGTGTGATCCACCTGAAGATGGAAACACTACGATTGGTAACCCAGCGTGTCCATAACGATTGATAGCCATTTCTCTATTTAAATGACTGCTCCAATGACTTCTAAATTCTACATGCATATTTAAACCACCTAACTTTAGTTATTATATATTAGAATACAATTAGAACAGGTGTTTTTCAAGTCTTTTCACTATTTATTTTCTCGAAATAGAATTTATTATATTTCACCCTGGAAAAGAACTCCGATAAACGCTCATATAAATGGATTTTTGTCGGATAATCTTTTACACGAATAATTATTCACTTTCAATTAATTCCAAATTTACATCGCAACTATGTTATCGTTTTCTAATTTTCAGGTTCTTATTTTTAATAAATCCTACTATCTTCATTAGGAATCTCTTGAATATTTTCTCCATCATCTATGCTTGGTTATCTTCAAACAACTTACTGATCCCAATTGCTAAATCATTTAGCCATCTTTCTCTACTAATAAATGGTAAGTCCATAAATTCAACTTCACCTTCAAGTATTAGATTCTTAATTATTAATTCAACGGATTGATCAGATTGGTTCTTTCTAATCCAAATTAATGTCAGGAACTTCCATGGCAGTGTTTTAATACCAAATAAAAAACACCGTTCCATAATGATCCACTGTGGTATGTCGTCTAGTCTTACTCCTGCTTCGTACAATTTCATAATAAACTCATGTGAGCTATAATCTTTTTTTAGTGACCTCATCCGTTTATGATAATTGATTCTGGAAGTTCCTAAAGAATGCGAATGTGTTTGCTTAACTGAACTACGTTTGATAGCTGATGCATCAAAATTCAATAATATCGTGTTATCGCTATGGTATTCAAAATAATTTAAAACTCCCCTATTAACGACTTCATAGCCCCATTGTAATTTGATTCCATTATCATAAAAGACTCGGAAATAGTCGAGTTCATCATTATGTTGCATCAAAACTTGTTGCCATTGGTGATGCTTAGTTAGGTTTTTAAGTGATGTTGTCATCAGCCAAATGCAACGATACCCTAATTGATTATAGGCTTTCGTCCTCTTCCGTATTTCATTACTTGATATGGGAGTGTGTTGAATTTCTATAATTAACGACAGATCTGATAGAACAATATCTGCAATTCGGTCAATCGAATTGAAACTAACTTCCTGATTAATGTGTAATTTCTGCTGTTGAAAATATTCAATTAAGTCATTTTTTACTTTCAAATGCTCTGATGATTCCCCACCTCCGGTTTGTGATGGTTTTCTTAAATGTTTAAAATATAACTTTCCTCTATTACTAATAGATAGACGCACCTGTTCACGACAATTTGGACAGTACCATTTACTCGTTGAATTTAAGTTTAATTCTGATGCATAATACAATTTTCCTGATTCATTTAATGCAGCATACATGTAATCACCTCATATAATAAATAAGCTAAATTACTGAGAATGAGAAAAATATCGGAAATTGCTATAAATTGAACAAAAAAAGACACCTACAAACTGTAAGTGTCGAGTAAATTATTTTAATTCAGTTGCAAAATACTTAATAGCATCACTTTCACGTATTAAACTAGCATGTTCTTGTAAAATTGGTTGCGATAATTTTGACTTTTCACCATACTCAAAAGCTGCATATTTAATTGCCTCTATTTGATGTGGTAATACTAAACTTGTACCAAATTTAATATCTAAGTAGTAATTTTCTTGATAATAATAGAGATCGCCGTGAATATTTTCAATGTTATGAATGGCTACTGAAACTCCAACTACATCATCAAGCTCACTTAATTTAACAATTAAAGAGCGTGTGCTTTCATCAGGGTGTACTTCAACTGCTTGATTATCTGTAGACTGCTTCATTTCCTCATGTTGGGGATCCTCATCATGTGACTCCATGAGATGTTTTGTCAACTCACTACTCCATCCCTCAACATCACCAAAATCATTTCGACTGATATAAAGTTCAATTCCATTTTGTTTTGGCATAACTTGGAAGGTAACAGCTTCGGAATCTCTAAAGTGCTGATCAATATCAACTTCTTCTAAAATCGAATAAAAGAATCGCTCAATATGTTCTTGGCCGCTAACTAAATCTAAAAACGAAATACCTCGTTCCTCTAAATCGTTCGCATTGATAAATACCTTTATCAGATTTTCATTAATGTGTTCCATTTCCATAACTTTCACCTCCGTAAGTTCTTCATAATACTCTCTATAATACTATTATAATACTTATGTTTCAATAAACAAATCTTTTACCTTATTAGTTGCATTGTAACAAACACTGACCATATTGCAAGACACAATTACAAAGCAAAAAAAAAAAAGCGACCTAAGCCGCTTAATTTTTATTCATTTACACTTGCTCTTGCTTTAGCAAGTTCACGTGCTCGAACTTCTTTTGGTAAGAAGCGTCGAATTTCATCTTCATTATACCCCACTTGTAAACGACGGTCGTCGATAATAATTGGGCGTCTCAATAAACCAGGTTCTTCTTGTACTAGCTCGAAGAAATCATTAAGTGGTAATTCACTTAATTCAATATTTAATTCTGAATATGCCTTTGAACGCGTTGATACGATATCTTCAGTACCATTTTCAGTTAAAGATAAAATCTCTTTAATTTCATCAATCGTTAAAGATTCTGTAAAAATATTGCGCTCTTTATAAGCAATGTCATTTTCTTCTAACCATGTACGTGCCTTACGACATGAAGTACAACTTGGTGTAATATACAGTGTAACCATAAGAAATTTTCCTCTCTTTTGTTCAGTGTTACGGGCCTGTTTCATGACTAATAATGCCAGATAATATTCTTAATAATCTAACCATAAATTATTATAACACGAAAGGCGATTTATCCCAACCCTTTCATCAAATATTGTTAGCAATTAACTAATAAAACTATGTATAATAGCTTATAACAAGTCATTATATCAATTATATTATATCTTGAGAAATTTTAGTCATACTAAAGTCCTATCTCTCATTTATTTATCATCTTTGTGAAATAAAGGGAGCAGAATTTTTGGACAAAGCCAAAACAACTCTCGATTTCGAACTAATTTTATTTTAACATAGTTTTATTCAAAAATCTGCCTATTTTATTTAACTTTACTTTTCGCTATAATAAGGGGTAAGAGACTTAAAGAAATGAGGACCAATATGAAACAACGTATATTTTCAGGAGTACAACCTTCTGGAACACCCACGATCGGAAACTATATCGGTGCAATGAGAGGATTTGTGGAACTTCAAGATGACTATGAAGCAGTATACTGTGTAGTAAACCAACATGCGATTACTGTTCCACAAGATCCTAAGGTATTAAGAGAGAACACCAAATCCCTAACTGCTCTATATTTAGCTATGGGAATTGACCCAAGTAAATCAATTATCTTTAAACAATCAGATGTTCCAGCTCACTCTCAAGCTGCATGGTTAATTCAATGTAATCTTGGTTTAGGTGAATTAGAACGTATGACACAATATAAAGATAAAGCAGCTAAGCAAGAATCCATTGGAGCTGGTTTACTTACATACCCTGCTTTAATGGTTGGTGATATTATTCTTTATGATGCTGAATTTGTTCCTGTCGGAGACGATCAACGACAACATATTGAGTTAACACGTGATTTTGTTGATAGATTTAATAGTCGTTTTGGTAACGGCAATGATATTCTTGTTAAACCAGAAGGTCTATATCCAGATCACGGCGCTCGTGTAATGAGTTTACAAGATCCATCAAGCAAGATGAGTAAATCCGATTCAAATGTTAAAGGTTTTATTTCTTTATTAGATACACCAAAACAAATCACTAAAAAAATCAAGAGCGCTGTAACAGATTCAATTGGTGAAGTGAATTACGATAAAGAAAACCAACCTGCTGTCAGCAATTTACTGGATATTTATTCAAGTTTATCAATGCGTGATATCGATGATATTGTTAGCGAATATCAAGGTACTGGTTACGGGGCATTTAAATCAGATTTAGCTGACTTAACAGTGGCAACAATCGAACCGATTCAAGAGCGTTATAACCAATTAATGGCTGGCGACGAAGTCGAAGATATTATTCGAGATGGTGCTGTTCGTGCTAATGAAATTGCATCTATTACTTTAGAGAAAATGGAAAAAGCAATGGGAATTCGTTAACGATTAGTCTACTCGGTTAATTATTAGATTCAATATAAATAGCGCGCCATCAATGATAACAATTCATTGATGGCGCGCTATTTTATACTCTCTGAAAGCATTTGTTCTTTTACGCGAACTACTGTTTTAATAACTTCTGGCATTCTGGACAGAGTCCATACACTTCTAATTTATTAAAACTTACTTGATACCCTGTTTGTTCGGCGACAATTTTATCTAAATTAACAATTTCGTCGTAATGAAAATCACCAATATTACCGCAGTTTGTACATAAAATATGGCGATGATTATGGCCTTTATAATCATAACGGCTAGTAACATTTGAAAATTTCATTTCATTAACTAAGCCAACGTCAACTAATACTTTTAAATTATTATATATTGTCGCAAGACTAATCCCTAACATTTCATTTTGGCTTAAATCATTAAATATTTCGTCAACGGTAGGATGTTGATCTGTGTTAATTAGATATTCCAATAACGCTCGCCTTTGAGGGGTGATGCGAATTTTATGCTCTTTTAATAATTGCAGTCCATGGTCGACTTCCTTATCAAAGCTCTCTAATTGATGGCTGACATTTTTATTCATAATCATCCCCCTTTCTTTCCTTTAACTATACCATATTTGACAAAAACTGTAACTAATCAAGAATTCTTCTAGTCTTTTATTCCTTTAAATAAACTTTTTAAAATTAATCGTGTATAATAATAGTATATTAAATTATGAAATAGGGGTTAGATTTATGAAAATTGGAGCACGTGTCTTCAAAACAGGCCTTGCTATTATAATTTCAGTCTATTTATCAACTTGGTTAATTCCGGACAATAGTCCATCCTTAGCAGCTGTTGCTGCTATCACAACAACAATGCCTTCTGTAAAACAGTCTTATGATGCTTTTACAAAACGTGTTGTCAGTAATACGATAGGTGGTCTCGTCGGTGTTTTCCTGATGTTTACCATAGGTAATAGTCCGGTAGCTATCGGGGTCGGAGTGATGTTAACCATCGCTATCTTGAATGCCTTAAAATTAGGCGATGTGATTACTTTAGCTGTCATTACCGTTGTCGTCATCATGTTAACAACCAATCCAAACTTTGTATTAATTGCAATTTACCGTGTTCTAGAAACTGTGATTGGCGTTATCATTTCCTTTTTAGTTAATTGGATTGTTTATCCACCACATTACGATCAAATTTTTTATGAAACATTAACTGAAACAACGAATGAAATGCTCGTATCCATTCGTGCTTCATTACGTCAAAGTACAAATTTCAGTATTATGCACCAAGATCATAAACAATTAGAATCTAAAGTTAGTAGTATTGAGACATATTTTTCTTTGATGCGTGAAGAAGTGATTATCGATAAAAGGCGACGTCCAATTGTAGCACGGCGACTAGTTATCTTTAGACATATGGTTAGATTAACTAAACGGACTTTCTCAATGGTTCGTGTGTTCCACAAAAATGATCACGTTTATAATGATTTCTCTCCTGAACTACGAGACTTAGTTCGAGAAAGAATGGAAACACTCTTATCGGCCCATGAACAAATTTTACTTAAATTTAGTGGACGCGTTTCGCCCGATGAAGTTCGTTTTATAGAACAACCAATGGATTGGCGCGATGAATACTTAGAGAAATTCTTTGAACAAGCAAAGATACATTTACATAATGATGATAGTTATGCCACAGAAGTTAATGGTGTCATTCATATAATGTCATCTATTTATCGATATGAAGAGGAAATTAATAAACTAAATAATTTAATCCGAATTTATTTAGAACGATATAATATCGAAGATGGTCTTGAGGATGAACCCGATTTAGACGAAATTTAAAAGGGCTGCCGAAATGGCGCCCTTTTTTCTGTTCACATAGTTATCGTATGATACGGAAAAACCTACTGTTTTAGGAGACGTTTTTCCGCATTCACACATAATCTCCACTTTTCCTGTACTGATTTTCCGCCCTCAAACAAACTCTTATTTTTTTGTGATGTAATTAAACAAACAACCGCATAAAATCATTGTTTATAGCTCAATGATTTTATGCGGTTGTATGTTTTTAAATCATATCCATTTTTTCCAAAAATTAAAACACAATAACTGGATATCCAACTTGAACAATTTCGTAGACGGTTGTCATGACACTTGGTGGTGTATTAATACATCCTAAGGAACCAGAATTAAGATACGCATCTCCCCCAAAGTATGATTGCCATCCAGCATCATGTATACCTTGTAATTGATCATCAAATGCAATCCAATAATCCACCGGCTGAACATAATCACGGTCTCTCGTTGGGTCATATCCTGTTAAATCTGTATCTTCTAATTTTTGCCACACTTCATAAGCACCTGGAATAGTATTGGCTCCAATTTTACCAGACACAATCGGTGTCTCTAATAATAACTCGCCCTCTTCATAAATGAGCATCATCTGATTGGCCAAATCCACCTCAACATAAGTATTACCAACCATTCCATCCATTCCATAGCCATAGCCGTCAATAAATGGTTCATAGTGATATTCCCCTGTTTGGTGAATTAAACTCGCAATATTTTCAGATTCTGTAAATCGATCAATATACCAACCTAATGTTCCTGGATCAACTTGAACTTGCCCTTGGTAGGTACTATTGAATGTATGAGATTTGAATAACTGTGAATGTTCACGGTTTACCTCTAGAATATAATCTTCTATTGCAGTGATATCCACTTGTGGATTCCCTTCTTCATCTACAAATACCCAGGAAGAGATAGATTCTTGAGGAATTTTTACCTCATTTCCATCGAAAGTCATCGTAATTTGTGTGTTTCTCATTGCTTCTAAATGTGTCATTTGATCTTGAATCGCTTGACTATCTTCTAGAATCGATGGCTTATCATAAGAAGTATTTAACTCCAATGTTTCAGTATTTTTGTCAAAGGTATCCTTCAGCCCTATTTCAAGAGAATCAACGGTTATTTGATCTCCATATGTTTCTTGGATGATATCCATCCCATTATCTGATTCTTGTAAATAAGCATTTGTTGAAGGTGTACGTTCATCATTATTAATACCTAAAGCTTCGATTAAACCAGCTACTAAGCCTTCTTCAACGTCTACTGAATCGCTAATATTTATGTGACGATTACCGAATATAGCGAATGGCCAAGACCATTGATTTTGTTCAGTCATGGCATTACGTAAGACTTGGTCATCGATGAACTGCGCATTGACTTGCCCTAATTCAATATAACCAAATTCCTCGTCGTCTTCAGTGATAGCGATTGGATAAGTTTGTAAGTTTTCATTAATATTCTCTGTCGCACTTTCTACCGTTTGACCTGAAACACTAACTGCTCCTGCATTGGTTCTGGGCAGAAAATGATTATTATGATAAACAACACCGATTAAATAAATGACTACGATCAATACAATAGAGCCAATGATTATCTTTTGAGATCGATTCAGTGATTTTAATCTTTCCATCTTACTCCCCCTTTGGATATTATAGTGAAAGATTTATGATAATGATTCTTTGAAATTAACCTGACTATTTACAATTTTATCGATAAAATGCCATTTCCCTTTGTTTACAGTTAAGATTAAAATATTTGCCAGTAACCAAATAAAACTTAAGATAAATAAAATACCGCTGACAGTTGTAATTTCATTAAAAAGAATATGAACCATACTACTCAATATTATGAATGTTCCTATCCATTTTAAAACATTTCTTAATACAATTACAAGTATATTTGAATTTTGATAATTAACTGATAGTCGAAACATCTGTTTACCCAGTGAACCACCCTTTTCCAAATCAAACCAAACATGCAGACCTAACCATGGTATATAAATAATAATAACTAATAGCAGTTGGTTAATGAAAAGCGGTAAATAGCTACCAGTAAATAATTGTACGATAAAATTTATGGCTAATATAATGACCCCTCCAGCTAGAAAAGCGAGATTCATCATTAGCCAATCTGTTAATAAACTCGTTAATCTTAATTTAGCTGTTATTTCGTTATCCATTGAACGCTCCTTTAATAATACATGTTATCATAAGTATTAGTATAACGATTATTCATAAGGGATGCATTAGATTTGTATTATTTGAGTTTTTGTTGTACAATTAGTACGAATTCTAAGTAATCAAATTATAGGAGGTTCTTATGGGATTATTAGTAAATGGTGAATGGAAAGACCAATGGTATGATACAGAGAGCACTGGTGGACGTTTCATCCGTAAAGACTCACAATTTAGAGACTGGATTACTCCAAATGGCGAAGCCGGTCCTGAAGGTCAAAAGAGTGTTCCTGCTGAAAAAGGACGTTATCACTTATATATTTCACTTGCATGTCCATGGGCAAGCCGTGTTTATATGGTTCGTCAATTAAAAGGATTAGAAGATTTTATTGGTTTATCAATCGTAAATCCAATTATGTTAGAAAATGGTTGGACTTTTGCTGATGATGAAGGTGTCATCAAAGATCCAGTGATGGATGCAGATTTCATGCACCAAATCTATACACGTTCAGATTCAGACTATTCAGGCCGTGTTACTGTTCCTGTCTTATATGATTTAAAAGAAGACCGCATCATTAACAACGAATCATCAGATATTATTCGTATGTTAAATACAGCATTTGATGATTTAGGAGCTAAAGAAGGTCACTTCTACCCTGAAGCATTACGCAAGGAAATCGATGCGATGAACGATTTAACGTATGACAATATTAACAATGGCGTCTATAAAGCTGGATTCGCTACTGACCAAAATGTCTACGAGGAAGAAATGTTGAATGTCTTCACTCACTTAGATAAATTAGAAGAAATTTTAGAAGGAAAAGACTATTTAGTCGGTGACCAATTTACAGAAGCTGACATTCGTTTATTCACAACACTTGTACGTTTTGACAGTGTTTATTACGGTCATTTCAAATGTAATTTACGTCATTTATGGGATTATGAAAACTTATGGCGCTATACTCGCCAAATCTACCACATGCCAGGTGTTCAAGATACGGTTAATTTCTACCATATCAAGACCCACTATTATGGTAGTCACCCAACAATTAATGCAAACTTAATTGTTCCGAAAGGTCCAGAGATCGACTGGTCACTATAATTCATATTAAAAACAGCCCCCAAACTCATAATTCAACGAGTTTGGGGGCTATTTTTTGTGACTTTTTTCAATCACTTTAATTATGCTTGTTTTTTGCGTTTACGAACGCCTTTATTGATGTCCAGTAATACTGGTAATATCATTGGCTTTCTTTGTGTACGATCATACAATAATGGCTTAATTGTATCGAAGATAATGTCGCGAATCATACGCTCTGTTACATTATTTCCATTCTCATTTAAACCACGATTAATAGCAGCCTTTAATTTTTGTTGCATCTCAGCAATTAAATCTCCCGATTCACGCATATAAATAAATCCACGTGACATAATATCTGGGCCACTTACGAGTTGATTATTCTTGTAATCAATCGTTGCTGTAATAATCACTAAACCATCTTCTGATAGATTACGGCGATCTCGTAATACAATATTTCCGACATCTCCAATACCACTTCCATCAACGTAAACATCTTGGGCTTCAAAGTGGCCAGCACGGCGTGCTGAATCTTTTGTTAAAGCTAACATGTCCCCATTTTTCATGACAAATGTATTCTGCTCTGGAATTCCTACCATGTGTGCTAATTGCGATTGAATATGCAACATGCGGTATTCCCCATGGACAGGCATAAAGTATTTCGGCTGCAATAAGCGCATCATCAGTAATTGCTCTTGTTGAGAACCGTGACCTGATGTATGAATATTATTCAATTTTCCATGAATCACTTCAGCGCCTGCTTCAGTTAATTTGTTAATCACTTTATTGACTGATGTTGTATTCCCTGGAATTGGTGAGCTTGAGAAAATGACTGTATCATTTGGCTGGATTGTAATTTGGCGGTGCGTCCCGTTAGCAATACGACTTAACGCTGCCATTGGTTCACCTTGAGAACCCGTACATAATAAAATTAATTCTTCAGCAGGATAACGATTAATGTCACGGCTATCGATAATAACATCTTTACCATGATCATCAATGTAGCCTAATTCTCGACCATTCTTAAATGCATTATCCATACTGCGACCAAATACGGCAATTTTACGATCAGTTTTAATGGCTGTTTCAACGACTTGTTGTAATCTTGAAACATTTGATGCGAATGTCGCAAAAATTACACGACCGTTGATACTCTGAATAATATTATGTATTGATTTACCAACCACTTGTTCTGACATGGTAAATGTAGGAATCTCAGCATTTGTTGAGTCTCCCATCATCAGTAGCACACCTTCATCACCTAATTTAGCCATGCGGTGAATATTTGCTGGGTCACCTACAGGTGTAAAGTCAAATTTATAGTCTCCAGTGAAGACAATCTTTCCATGTGGTGTGTGTACAACCACTCCATATGCCTCAGGAATACTATGTGTTGTGCGGTAAAAACTGACAGATAATTTATCAAATTTAATTTCTGTATCTTCATGATACTCTGTCATATTTGCATCTCGTAATAAACCATGCTCTTGTAATTTATTTCGAATTAAAGAACTTGCTAATGGATCCGCATAAATAGGTACATTAATTTGTTTTAATAAGTAAGGAATTCCACCAATGTGGTCCTCATGTCCATGACTAATGACGAGTGCTTTTACTTTGTCTTTATTTTCAACAAGATATTGGAAATCATTAATAACATAATCTACTCCCAATAACTCATCTTCCGGGAAGAGTACTCCACAGTCTAGTATGATAATTTCATCTTGAAATTGGACCCCATACATATTTTTTCCAACTTCTTCTAGACCACCGACAGCAAAAACGCCTACTTCATTATTTTTTAGATTGACTGCCATCTAGAAAGTCAAAACCTTAAAATCAGGGTTATTCTCTTGCTCATATTCTAAATGAGCTTGTGATAACTCCTCGATGTATTCTATTATGTATGGTGTATTTTGTGAAATTTGTTCACGTGCCTCTGGAATTGATGCTGCATCAATATATAAACTCTTTGTATCTTCGCGCAATGGTGCTGCTGTTTTCGATTCTTGGTACATTACTTTAAAAATCATTTTATTCTCCTCTGTAACATTATTATTTTGAATTCAATATTATATAAGTATTACTCGTCAACTTATATTTAAATTCAATTTGTAAATGAAAAACATAACTATCTCCATTTTAACACACTAACTTTTTCAAGTATAGCCTATAAAAAAGCAACTTTTTTCACTTTTTTTGAACTTTTTTCACTTTTTTTTCAACTTTTCGATTTTTTCGCCTATTTATATAGTGTAGTCAAAAGGAGGTAGAAAAATAATGATAGAAAAAGATGCAGAAATTTTAATTGAATATGCCATTAGCCAAGGGGTATCGGATATACATATTCTCCCCGCAGAAAATGACTACAAAACATTCTTTAGAATTAATGGCAAATTGGTATTACATAAGGAGGCTGATTTTGACTGGGGAAAAAGATTAATTAGTTATTTTAAATTTTTGGCTAATATGGACGTCGGTGAACGCAGAAAACCACAATCAGGTTCTTGTACACTTCCACTCTCAACAAATTCGATCGAATTGAGGTTTTCGACGATCACGAATGTCAAACTATATGAATCAATCGTTATTCGGATTCTTAAGCAGTCAAAAATAGATCAAACTACATTAAGAACTTATTTTCCTAAATCTCAAGAAATTCTCAGGCAACTTATAAGGCGTAAGAGTGGATTAATCTTATTTTCAGGTCCAGTTGGATCTGGTAAGACCACCTCAATTTATCAACTCTTACGCGAACGAATGCGGGATGAACCTTTACAGGTTATTACTATGGAAGATCCTGTTGAAATTTATGAACCACAATTCTTACAAACGGAAGTAAATACACGAGCAAATGTAACTTATGACACTCTAATCAAGGCCTCTCTACGACACCACCCCGACGTCTTAATGATTGGTGAAATTAGAGATGAAGAAACTGCTCGCATGTGTATTCGAGGCGCATTAACAGGCCATTTAATGATTGCAACAATTCATGCCAAAAATGCCATCGGTGTTTTAGGACGCCTCCAGGAATTGCAAATCACATCACAACAATTATCTCAAACATTAATTGGCATTGTTTCTCAACGACTCGTTCCTAGATACTGCGCTCAATGTGGTGAACAGTGTTCATCGGATTGTACCCACATTAAATTAGATGTCCAAAGGCTAGCCCTACTTGAAATATTGCACGGTGAAGCACTTGAAAAGAATTTACATCACCCTCACCCCGATCTTTTCAGCACACTCAATCAAGAGCTGAATCGTGCCTGGGCTTATGGATATATCGATGAGAAAGCGTATCAACATTATGAATTGGTCTAAATTATTATCAACAGAAATTCAAGTTTTTAAAAAAACGCATAAATTGCCGCAAAAGACTCAAATTTATTTACTCAATCTATTACATGAATTACTCTCTGAAGGATTTTCACTCAATCAGAGTATTCAATTTATGACTTTACTCATACCCAAATACCAACATTCACTTGAATATGTGAATAATGAACTAATGATTGGCCACTCTTTTGAATCAACCCTCGAAGAGCTAGGCTTTTCATTAAGTTCAAAAGCACAAATATTCTATGCACAAAGACAAGGTAATTTTATCGATGCCCTTAAAATTGTAGCAACTCATTTACAAACTAAATGGGACTACAGAAATAAAATGGTTAAAGCCCTCATATATCCAGCCTTTATGGCGGTTGCTTTAGTCATTTTATTATTTGGTATGCGTGCATTTTTACTGCCACATATTACCAGCTTTATTAGTGCAGAAATGTATGAAGAACAAATCTTTGTCCGTTTTATTATTCTATTTTTTACTTATTTACCTCAAATATTCGGTCTCACTATCAGTATCAGTTTGATTTTGTGGCTCATGTTAGATTTTTATATTTTAAGATTACCTCTATTAAAACGTTTTAAAATATATCACAAAATTCCAATCATTCGCAGTTGGACAATCAGTTATTGCACATATAAACTTGCAAAACAATTAGGTAGTTTCTTTGCAAGTGGCTATTCAATATTACAGATTGTTGAAACATTAGAAACATATCCTATTGATCCTTTTCTCACTGAGATCAGTAAAGTGATTCGTGATGAATTAATTGCTGGCACGCCCCTTCCTGAAGTTATTGAACACACTCAATTATTTACGGAAGTTTTCCCCATCATCGTCAAGCAAGGTGAATTAACGAGTCAAACCGCCCAAAAATGCCTCGTCTATTCCGATAAGTTATTTCACGATTTACTGACTGATATCGCCAAAAAAATGAGCTATATCCAACCGATACTATTTATTTTAATCGCTGTTTTAATTATGGCTATGTATTTATTGATGATGTTACCTATGTTAACAATGGAAGGTTTTTAAAGGAGGAAAAGTATGAATTATTTGAAATTGTTGCTGATTAAAATGCACAAGAAGACTCGAAAACGAAATGGATTCACACTCATAGAAATGCTAATTGTTCTCGTAATCGTTGCCCTTCTCATGGCTATTATTATCCCTAACGTGGCTGGCCAAAGAGACAGAATCGAAGCGCAAGGCGCTGAAAATATTACTGAAATTGTGACAACTCAGCTAAATACTTATGGTATTGTTGAAGGTTCAACTGATGGTGTAACAACACAAATGTTAGCTGCAGATGGCTATTTAACAGCAAAGCAAGTTGAAGAAGCTACACGTCTCATTGATCTAGCACCCGACACGCCAATCTCTACAATCATTGCTTCAGATTAATGACTCAACATCAAAATGCTCGCCAGGGTTACACCCTGGTTGAGCTTTTAATTATTCTAGTAGTAATGAGTTTTTTGATGATACTGATTTTACGCGTTCCTTACGACAGAATTGAATCTGAAACTAGTGGCCGACTTTTCCTGACTGAATTAGATTCAACGATCAAGTATGCCCAGGAAGTGAGTATTCTACATCAAGTTAAGGTAGATATTCATTTTGACCGTTGGAATGATCAAATCGTCATATATTCAAATTCATCTGACTTGAGGCAAAATATTCTTCCATTACCCAATGAATGGCAAATCGCCCAAGAAGCGCTCATTACATACAATCCAAATGGTCGCGTTAGAAATTATCAGCGCGTTGTTCTACAAAATAGCGAGTTTGGTTCAAGAATAGACTTAAATTTTCAACTAGGGAGTGGTCGTTATTCGCTTAATTATACAAAATAATAAGGGATTTAGTGCCATTGAAGCTTTGGTTGGTTTTGTCCTGCTTAGTTCTATGATGCTGCTCTATTTGCCGAGTCTGACACAAAATATTTATCGATTTCAAATGGTCCAAGAATCAAGCAATCAATGGGCAGTTTTTGAAACACTCGTTAAATTCAATGATTCGAAGCATTTGTCATCAACCATCGAAAGATATAATCAAAATACAACAATTAAAATTTTAGACTTTTATCAAGATGAATGGGCTGCAAGCATTACCTTTTCGGATGGTACTGAGTATTTTATTGGTTTAACAGATTTTTATTAAGAGGTGTTATATGAAATATGGATTTACACTGATGGAATCTTTAATAAGCTTACTCATCACCTCTTTAGTGATGCATATTTTAATCGTCTCAGTCACAAATTATCAAACCATCTATACACATCATCATGATTCTAAAGATATTGAGTGGTTGCAATTTCTTATTCTACTCGAGAAGGAACTAACGAATTATTCCGATATTTATGCAGAAAGTAATCAATTGCGGATGACTAAAATTGACGATCAAAAGCCAATGATGATACGATTCTCGAACAATCAAATTTATATTACCCCCGGTTATCAACCACTACTATTTGAAGTTCAGGATTGGACAGTTCTAACCACAGACAATATTTTATTTATTGATTTACAATTTACAAATAATGCCTATTATTCAGGTCAAATCCCTATTAACGGAATTCAGCCATGAAACATCCAAATAAAGGGTTTGTCATGCCAATAGTTCTGGTATTCTTAGTCATTAGTCAGTTAGTTTATATTGGAATCTTACAAATTACGCAAATGGAAACGCGACACGTCACGATTTTACAAGAGCATTATCAACGGAACATCCAAACACATTTCACAACAAAAATGATTGACGAACATCTCGAGAACCAATTCCCAACGATTGGGCAACAAATGTTTCATGAAATTGATACCTTTAAACATCAATTATTATTTGGTATAGATCAATCTTATCCGGTATTACCTTTTAATGATCAATTTGGATCATTTTACATTGAAGGTGATTCCCCTGATCAAGATTTAATATATGTCTTTTCTATTAGCTTAATCTCACCGGAAAACTTGGTATATGAAAATATTACTGGATTACCGCAGATAAGTTTTGTTGATGAAGAAGAATACTATCAAAATAAATTCCATGATAAATTATTAAGTAACACAGAAACTAGCATCAATGATTTGTTCCAACAACTTCAGCAGTTGGAATGGGACGAAATAGAATACTTTGAAACGACAAAAATTTTAAATTGGACTGCCTCAAATCTCCCTCTCACCAATTTGAGATTTAATTCAGGTAATTCTGAAATTCACACACAACAAGGTCATTTTATTATCACTAGTTATCTTGATGATAATGATCAACCATACACTACACCTTTAGTTATCCCATCAATCAATTACCGATTATATGGGCAATTATGGACATTTTCACCAAATGTATCAGAAACGGATTTACCCTAAATCTCGTTCATTTTCACCTCACCTCGATTATTGATTGAATTTTAACAAATCCTAACTTTTCATTGGTGAAGTCCTTTTATTAATAATCCCGCATTAGATCACTGTTGATATCAGAATCTAATGTGGTTTTTTATGTTTAAATCAGACTTATAACCTTTCTTTTTTCAAACACCTCATAGTTTGTTATAATGCTAATAGGAATCTATATTGAAAGAAGGATGAAATATGCATCAAGCTCGTATTCAAAAATTAACAGAAACATTCAATACACAAGGTATCGACGCAATGCTCATAACTGAGCCGAAGAACATTCGTTACCTTTCTTCATTTACAGGATCTACAGCGACACTCTTTATTACGAGTGAAACGGCTTATTTTATAACTGACTTCCGTTATGACCAGCAAGCTCATGAACAAGCAACGGGTTATGAAGTGGTTATTCATTCAAGCTCTATGTTTAAAGAAATCGCTCATATCATCGCTGAAGATAATATTCAACGCGTTGGATTTGAAGCAGATAATGTTACTGTCTCTTTATTCAATCAATTAAATGATTTATTTGAAGCTGAGATGGTTCCTACTTCAGCAGTTATTGAAACGCTACGTGAAATCAAAGATGGAGCTGAAATTAAGGTAATTGAGGAATCTGCAAAAATCATGGATGAAGCTTATGCTCATATTTTAGAGTTCATTGAAATTGGCATGACTGAATTGGAAGTTGCCAATGAATTAGAACGTTTCTGTAAAGAAAAAGGTGCTTCAAGCATGTCATTCGACACAATTGTTGCTAGCGGCCCTCGTTCTGCAATGCCACACGGTGTCGCTTCAGATAAGAAAATTGAAAAAGACGAAATGGTAACAATTGACTTCGGTTGTTATTATAAAGGATACACTGCAGATATGACCCGTACATTTGCAACTGGTGAAGTGGATGATAAATTGAAAGAAATTTACCAAATTGTCTTCGAAGCACAACGTTTAGTAAATGAACAAGCCAAAGCAGGTATGACAGGTGCTGAAATCGATGCGATTGCACGTGATTATATTACTGAACATGGTTATGGGGAATACTTTGGTCATTCAACAGGTCATGGTATTGGATTAGATATTCATGAAAATCCGCGTGTCGCTTCTTCAGGCGATAAAAAAATTGTTGCCGGAAATGTTATTACGAATGAACCAGGTATTTACTTAGAAGGTTTAGGTGGAGTTCGTATTGAAGATGATATTGTGATTTATGAAGGTGCAACTAAAATTATCAACAGCAGTCCAAAAGAACTCATTATTATATAGCAACTGACACAGATTTTCGATACAATAATGGTACGAGAATTATTAAATCAAAGGGGGATTACTATGCCTATCAAAAATTCAGAACATACATTTAATTCAATTTCAGATCAAAATTTAGGTGATGTGAATATTTCAATGGGAGTTTTAGAAACCATTGCATCTAAAGCGGCAAGTGAAGTTGATGGTGTGCTATCAGGAAATACAAACTTACAAACTGAAATGGGTAGCTTTATTGGCTTAAACCGAAATAAAGTCGACTCTAAAGTAACTATTACAGATGTTGGGGCAATTCGTGTAGATATTAGAATTCGTGTTGCATACAGCTACTCTGTTCCAGAAATTGCATTACTTGTTCAAGAAGCAGTTAAAGAACAAATTATGTTTATGACGGATTTAGTGGTTCAAGAAGTAAATATTCATGTCTTATCTATCGAGACTGGCCCACTTCAAGACGAAGTTGACGGTGAATAATTTTGGAAAGAGACGATTTATTAATTAATAAAAGAAAAGCCCGTGAAATTTCTGTTCAGGTAATTTATGCTCTAACTAGCCCAACAAATGAAGCGAGTTTAGCTGAAGCCATCGATTTTGTATTAGAATCAGGTCATTTCCCTGACGAAGGCTATGAAAACTCTGTGCCAGAAGAACTATATGTTCCATTAATCAAAGGCGTAATGGCTAATAGGGAAACAATTGATGAATTAATTACACCTTATTTAAACAATTGGACAATCGACCGATTAGCAAAAATTGATGCAGCTATTCTACGCTTAGCTGTTTATGAAATGAAGCATATTGATGATAGTGACGTTCCAAAAATTGTTGCAGTGAATGAAGCCATTGAACTTTCTAAATTTTTCAGTGACGACAAATCACGTAAATTTATCAACGGTGTTTTAAATAACATTCTAAAAGACGCATAATTATTATTAATTCCTTACCTTTTTGGGTGAGGAATTTTCTTTTTCCATCATATTTTATACTCAATTCCCTCTACCCCGCTATTAATCTTAAATTTCCAATAGACATATTAGAAATTAATGGTAAAATGAGGGTATAAAATGCGAAAGAAGGCGTATAAAAATGTATAAATTCATGAAGAAGATACCTGCAGGTTTGTTATTAGTGCCCATGCTACTTAGCGCATTAATACATACATTTGCACCTGAGTTCTTCCCAAGTTTTGGTGGTGTGTCAGAGGCATTATTTACGACGGATGGTATCAACTACGTGATCGGAGCGACCTGTTTTTGTTCTGGCGCTGGAATTGATATGCAACGTCTCAAAAAAGTATTAAAGAAACAAGGGCTACTCTTATTAATTAAAACAGTCATTTGTATTGCTGCTGGTTTCTTCTTTATTCAAATGTTTGGACTCGACGGTATTTGGGGTATTAGTGCAATTGCTTTTATTGCTGCAATTTGTTCTACAAATCCATCTCTATACCTAGCCTTAGAACAAGATTACGGAACTGAGGATGATATGGGTGCATTTGGTTTAGTTGGACTATTTTGTGTTCCAGCTTATCCAATGTTAGTATTCAGTATTTCTCAAGCAACTCCAATTGATTGGACTCCAATTCTATCAACGATTGTACCTATTGTTTTTGGTATGATTATCGGTAACTTAGATAAAGATATGGCAAATTTCTTTAGACCTGGTATCGTTGTCTTAACGCCATTCATGGGTTGGGCATTCGGAGCAGGTATCAATTTAATCGACGCTGTCCAAGCTGGTCCTCAAGGGATTTTACTTTCAATCACTTACTTCCTGTTTATGATTCCAATTATGTTCTTCTTTGAACGTAAGTTCTTACATACAGATGGGATTACAACAATCTCAATGGCATCAATTGCCGGTATGTCAGTTTCTGTTCCGGCTTTAATAGCAGCAGGAAATGAAGCTTATGCTCCTTATGTATCAGACGCCACTGCACAAATTGCATTCGGTGTTGTTATTACGAGTATTATTACACCTATTATCGCAAGTAGATTATGGGCATATGACCATAACGAGGTCTACGAAGACCACATCATGTAAATAATTTAAATATATGCCACGACTTAGGTCGTGGTTTTTTGTTTATTTTATTTCGAGGAACAACTTTCAGATTCAAATAAATTGTTACTCAAAAACAGACGTATCGGGTAACAACTTTTATAATTACTTGAGTTGTTACTCAAAAACAAAAACCGCTATAAATCAGCATTCCTTGAATGTGATTTATAGCGGTTAATTACCTAATACTGAGTTATTAAAAAATTAGTTTTTCTTCACTAATTCTGATTTTAGATACATGCGTCCAAATCCATCGACTGTACATTCTAAATTGTGATCATTCACGGGCTCATCTAACACGCGAATGTTGGAAATTTTAGTTCCTTGCTTAATTTTCTTAGATCCTGAAACCTTGATTTCTTGATTGACTATGACATTATCACCGTCTACTAAAGGATTACCATTAGAATCACGTACGATTAACGCCTCGGCAGCTGCATCCATTTCTTCTTGCGTCCACTCGTGACCACACATTGGACAAATAAATAAGTTACCATCCGTATATGTCATGTTTTCATGACACTGGGGACATGATGGGAATTCACTCATAAAATCTACCTCTTTCATTAAAGTATCAAAATGATTATAGCAAATTTTAGATGTTAATACTATGATATTTCAGCATAATAAAAAGGGACCGAAGTCCCTTCAGACCGTAGACAAACCCGAGTTGAAGCTCATTCAACTCGGGTATTTTGTTGATTAAAATTAATATTGGCATACAAATAAAAAAACGAAGCCTATTAGCCTCGATTATCTAGTAGTATTGCGAGT
>JACBXN010000033.1 GCA_015863215.1 Aerococcaceae bacterium DSM 111176 | reverse complement strand
TATTTTGACACATACAAAATACGGCGCAACCATCGGAGAAACGACAATTGCGCAGAAACTATTATATTCAAAAACAGGAATTAGTTATCCAGAGTAACCATCATGTCACGATAACGGGAGTTTAGGTTTCATAGTCATTTTTAAACAGCATCAGTTGATTACTTGTCTAGACAAAGCATATTTATCCATTTACTTTAACCTAAGTGTCATTTATTATATAATAGCTAGAGATAATTAAAAAAGAGGAGATGTGATATGAAAGAAAAGAATACATCATCTTCGAAACCAACAATACCCAGGGTATTGAATTATATTGATCTACAAGTGGCGAAAATTAAATTTGGTCTTGATTGGCCATTATTTTTATCAACCTTAACACTTATTATTATTGGTCTAGTAATGGTTTTTAGTGCCACTACATCAATTGGTGTAAATGGAGAGGTAACCGATCCAGTTGGACATTTCCAAACTCAATTAATTTCTGCAGCATTAGGGTTCTTAATTGGAGCTATCATGTTCTTCATACCAAGTAATTTTTTTAAAGAATATCAAGTTATTAGAGCGGGTCTTTTACTTATATTAGGATTGTTAATTTATGTCTTTTTCTTCGGTATAGAAGCTGGAGGAGCCAAAAGTTGGATGGCAATTGGATCATTTTCTTTTCAGCCAAGTGAATTTTTAAAATTGGCTGTGATATTCGCTATCTCATGGATATTAGTACAAACAGAACGGATTCCTAATTTAACGAAAGATAAATATCAAAAAAAAGATACATTTTGGCTGTACGGGCTATTGTTTATCTGTATCATCTTCATTATTTTTCAATCAGATTATGGAATGACTTTGATAGTTTTTGCAACAGGTATTTTACTAGTATCTTTATCTATTTGGTCAATCAGATTGAATTTAATTGGTTTCATAGGTGTGTTAGTTTTAATTGTAGCTGTGAGTGTTCTCGTACAATTGTTTCTTGGTGACGCCGGAGACGATCGATTTTATATTTTAAACCGTATAATATCTTACGTAGATCCATTTAAATATGCGGATACCTTTGGATTTCAATTAATCCAGGGATATCAAGCGATTGTTAATGGTGGATTATTTGGTCGTGGTTTGGGGCAATCGTTGATGAAACATGACGGACGATTACCAGCAGCAGAAAATGATTTTATTTTGGCAATACTTATTGAAGAATTTGGTATTGTCGGAGGATTAGCTGTATTAGGATTATTCTTTTTTGTTATTTTTCGTTTAATTTGGTGGTCAACGAATAGTAAAGACTCTTACCGTAGTAAAGTATTACTCGGGATTGGCATTTTATTGTTTGTACAAGTCTGTGTCAATGTTGGAGGAATGCTAGGTTTAATACCTTTATCTGGAGTGACTTTACCATTTATTAGTGAAGGTGGGTCAAGTATGCTAATGTATATGATGACTTTGGCTATCGCTTTACGTGCCATAATAGAAGAGAAAAATTATCAAAAAAATTTACTAGAGGAGGTTGAATATGACATTTGAAATAGTGGATCGACAAGCAATCATCGTTAATTTGTATTCAACAAGAAATACAAGACAGCTACAACATTTTGGGCATGTTCATTATGTGAGCCGACGATCAAAATATGCGATTCTTTATGTAAATGTAGCAACTGCTGAGGAAGTTAAAACTCAGATTGAACAATTAGATTTTGTAAAATCTGTCTCACTTTCACCTAAAAATGAGATTGACCTCAACTTTTCCCAGGCGCTTGATCCGGATGACAATTCTTTTGTTCGTAGTTTAACTGGGAGTCATCAGGAACGATCGATTGACGATATTGTTGCAAGTTTCAAAATGAAAAGCCGTTAACAAGATAGGAAGAGGCAAGTTATGAGAGTTATTTCAGGTGAATTCGGTAGCCGTCCATTAAAGGCTGTCCCAGGTCAAAACACAAGACCTACTACCGATAAAATTAAAGAAAGTATCTTCAATGTAATTCAACCTTTATACGGAATGGATTATTGTTTAGATTTTTATGGTGGAACGGGTTCTTTAGGAATTGAAGCCGTGTCACGTGGATTCCAGCATGCAGTAATCATTGAAAAAGATCGTACAGCAATCCGTACGATCGAAGATAATATTAAAATGACTAAAGCTGAAGATCGTTTTACCTTGTTAAAAGGGAATAACCACCAGACTTTAACAACATTTGCAAAGAAATATCCCGATGTAACATTTGATTTAATTTTTTTAGATCCACCTTATGATTTAAACAATTATGAATCAGATATTTTATTATTTGAGCAACTGAACGTACTGAATGAAGACAGCCTGATTTTATGTGAATCAGATCGTTCGGTTCAATTACCTGAAAAGATTGGTACATGTGTTTTAACAAAACATAAAACTTATGGACAGACTCAAATTTGGATTTATAGTCAGGAGAAATAATGAAGAAAACAATTGGTTTATTTGCTGGTAGCTTTGACCCAATCACAAACGGGCATGTTGATTTAATTGAACGAGGCAGTCGGTTATTCAATGAATTTATCGTACTTATTGCCATTAATTATTCTAAGAAACACGTATTTAATGAAGAAGAGCGTATAGCATTAGTTAAAGAATCTGTTGCGCATCTGGACAATGTCCGTGTAGACGTTTTACGAGATGGATTAACTGCCACTTACGCTAAAGAAAATGGCGTAACAGCAATGGTCCGAGGAATTAGAAACACAACAGACTTTGACTATGAATTTACGATCGCATCAGCAAATCGCACGCAAAACAAAGAGTTAGATACCGTCATTCTTTATTCAGCGGATGAATACCGCTACTTAAGTTCATCTATCATAAAAGAAATTGCTCATTACAAAGGTGATATCAGCACAATGGTGCCACCGCACGTTGAGATAGCAATGAAAGAAAAATATAATCAGTAAAGTTACTGAGCTAATTTTATATAACACCGTATTAAATCATTTTCTATGAATGATTTAGTACGGTGTTTTTTTGCGTGAAAAGAGAATAAAAACAATGATTTTCTCAATATTTTAGTTGTATTACTGTTTCGAAATAAACAACCAACACTATGTATGTTGTTTCGGATATTAATTATAAACAAGATACAGTTCAGCCAATTTTGTATGAAGTTTCCCTGTTCCGATGCAAACAACCAACACTTTGTATGTTGTTTCGACGATTAAACTCAAACAGCCAAAATTCGCCTTATCCATCAACCTAATAAATCATCATAAGGAACATATCAAAAATTAATTTTAAAAATTCTGCCATTATTTTACGATTATTTTCAACTTTTCAATTTTTTAGCCTATTTATATAGAGGAGGTGTAAAAATGGAAAAATATAAATTGATGCTAAAAAATAATGGGATTGTCAAAGTAATATTATTCATATTAGCAGTTGCTGTTCTTATTTATAGTGGTCTAGGATATTTTAATCAACCCAGTGCAGAAATGTTAGTTATGCCGGTTGAGTTGGAATCAGAAAGTCAGGAATTAGTTAAGGATAGTACTGAAGAAGCAGTAAATCCAGATGAAAGTATAGAACAACTAATTTATGCAGAAATTAAAGGTGAAGTTAATCAGCCTGGAGTTTATCAGTTAGAGGAAGGAGATCGTGTAATTAATCTAATTGAACAGGCTAATGGATTGACCAATATGGCTGCCGCAGATGCGATTAATCAAGCGATGATTGTAACCGATCAAATGAGTGTCATTGTTCCAAATATAGAGCAGTGGGAACAAAATGCAGTAAGCAATGAGGTGGCAGTGCAAACTGATTTCGTCAGTGAAACTACTGATGTAACCACCATTAATATTAATACAGCAGACAGTATGACATTACAAAATTTACCTGGAATTGGACCTAAGAAAGCAGAGGCAATTATTCTTTACCGTGAAGAGCAAGGGAGCTTCCAGCAAGTAGAAGAGATGATGAATATTTCAGGAATTGGAGAGAAAACATTTGAGAAGTTAGCGCCTTATATTCGTGTAGGTGATTAGATGAAAATAGAGCATCTGAAGTATTACTGGCTTTTAATTTACTTAACTATTATTTTTGGACAGTTAATGTTTTTTGAATTTAATTTGTTCATACTATTGCTGTTTATGTTTTGCGTGGCAAGACTCATATTTATCAACCGAAAACTAGTCATTTTTCTAGTGCTAATGGGATTATTATTTGGCGGGCGATTCTTTTCAGTGAATCAATTACTGAGTATGCGTCAAAAAATTCCTGATAGTTCAGATATTTCACTTAATATTAAAATCGAACCAGAACAGTTAATGGTTGAAGAGCGGTATATTTCAGGAGAAGGGGAAGTATTGACGGAAAATGGCACAGTTCCTGTTCGATTTTCATCCTATGAAGAGGATATTGTTGATCACTTTAATCAACACCCACTCTCAGAAGTTGAAAGTATTTCCGTGAGTGGTGACCTCGCAACGATAGATGGCCCAATGAATTTTCATGTGTTTGATTATCAAGATTACATGGCAAAGAGAGGGATTTTCCAAGAATTTGAAATTAAATCAATGAATACAAGACAAAAGGTTCTTTCAATCAATGCTCGAATTACCAATTTCATTTATCGTTTGAAAGAACCGTTGCGTAATCATGATAACCTCTGGGTTCAACTTAATAATCGAGTGTTATTTAGGATGGATAATAAATCATTGGATACTACTATGGATTTAATGTCATCATGGGGAATTATTCACTTGTTTTCAATCTCTGGGATGCAAATAAATTGGATGCGGCGTAAAGGGAACTTTATACTCAGACGATTAGGACTGACAGTTGAAGTGAGCCATTGGATGATCGAGGGAATTTTATTAATTTATGGATTTATAACTTACTTTCCGATTGGTATTTTAAGAGCACTTCTTAGCCAATATTTGAGCCGACTTACTCAACATTTTGATTTACCATTTTCAAGAATTGATCAAATAGCTGTAATAGGCTTGATACTATTATGGATAAATCCCTCATATTTATGGTCACTGGGCTATCAATTAAGTTTTGGACTAACAATCGCAATCCGTCTATTTATGAATGATTATCCGAATTTTTATGAATTAAATGCATTTAAGCAACAGAGTTTAATTAGTATTTTATGTTTATTGCTCGTCTGGCCAGTGTTTATGAATATTCACCATACATGGTTTCCACTGCAACTCGTAGTCAGTATTCTCTTTGCGCACTTTTTGACTGATATATTATTAATAGGTTTTATTATTACGACCGTTCTAATATTTCTTAAATTACCAGGAATCAATTATCTCTTCGAGACCCTCTCAGTAGTACTTGAATCAATAACACTTCTGTCGAGTGATTATAATTTAGTGTCAGATTTGAGTTGGACAACAGGTGAAATTACACTTGTTCAACTTCTGATACTCCTAACTTGTGGTTTAGTATATTTATATAGAATTAATCAATCTCCCGTATCTGTCATTGCTTATGTATTAACGATATATACAGCCTTAATCTTTCTGCCCCCATTAATAAATCCACAAGCTAAAATCACTGTCCTTTATGTTGGACAAGGGGATGCCATGTTAATTCAAACGCCACATAGTTACGACACGTGGTTAATTGACACAGGAGGGAAAATGAATTGGAATGACGAGGATAATCCGATTGATCTGGAAGAAAGTCAGAGATATTTAATTCCATCTTTAAAGGCACTCGGTGTTAACCGCTTAACTGGGGTGATCATCACACATCCTGATATAGACCATATGGGGAATCTAGAGGGACTAGCCCAAGAAATGCCAATTGAGAATATTTATATTAATCAATTTACATTTGATGATTCAACATTTAATTCCATCCTAAAAAGGATAACAACAATGCAGCCAAATCTTCAAGTAAATCTCATTCCAACAGAAAAGAGAGTCACTTTAATACCAAATAGACTAGCAGTTTTTACACAAGACCCGAGTAAAATTTATCAACAGGAATCCTTATCTAACTCGACTTCATTGGTTACAGATGTGACTTATTATAACAAGACTATTTTAAGTTTAGGCGATATAACAGTAAGTGATGAACGACGATTACTGTCTTATTTTGAGTCAATCAGTCCTCTAATTTTAAAGTTAGGACATCATGGTAGTGATACTTCGACGTCAGAAGAATTACTAGATGCATTAGAACCTAAATTGTCTATTATATCTGCAGGAGAAAATAATCAATATGGTCATCCACATGATGAAGTGATTGAACGTTTAAATGAAAAAGCGCTGCCATACCTTAGTACACATGAATTCGGAGCAATACAAATCCATATTTCAAGGACAGAAATCAAGGTGAATTATGTTAGATAACATAACATTTTTAGGTGAAAAGTAATTAAAAATGACACAATTTAAAATATTATGCTATGATATATTCGTGTCATTAATAAAACATTAAAAAATGAGATTAATATTAGAAAGAGGCTTTGGCATGATTAAATTTGAACACGTAGATAAATATTATGGAGACTTTAAGGCATTATCAGATATTACTCTGCAAATAAAGCCAGGAGAAGTTGTTACTTTACTAGGGCCATCAGGATCAGGAAAGAGTACGTTGTTACGTTGTATTAATGGTTTGGAAGAAATTACAAGTGGTGAATTGTATGTTTTCAACCAAAATATTGCAGATAAAAGCACGGATATTCGCCAAATTAGAGAACAATTAGGGATGGTGTTTCAGCATTTCGAGTTATATCCACACATGACTATTTTGGAGAATATTACATTAGCACCCGTTAAGGTATTGGGACAAAGTAAAGCAGAGGCTGCTGCCACTGCAGACCAATTATTGAAACGTGTTGGGATGTATGAACATAAAGATAAGTATCCAAGTCAAATTTCGGGTGGTCAGAAGCAGCGTGTTGCGATAGCTCGCGGGCTAGCGATGAAGCCTAAAGCGATGTTATTTGACGAACCAACCTCAGCACTTGACCCAGAAACAATTGGTGAAGTATTAGGAGTAATGAAACAAATTGCCTTTGAGGATAATATGACAATGGTTGTTGTAACGCATGAGATGGGATTCGCCCGTGAAGTATCAGACCGTACCGTCTTCATGGTGAATGGGGAAATTGTTGAAGATCGTCCAAGTCAAGATTTCTTCGAGAATCCACAAGACCAACGTGCAAAAGACTTCCTAGAACAAGTTATTGACAGAGTATAGAGAAGGTGATGAAATGTTAAGATTTAAAAAATCTAAAAAGTTTAAGGTATTAACATTATTATTATTTACATTATTATTCCTAACAGGATGCGTTAGTAGTACAAGTACTGCCCCTAACATTGCTGAACGAGTATTGAACCAAGAGAATCCGGTATTACGTTGGGGAGTAAAGGCGGACACCAAGTTATTCGGCTATTATAATATTGGCGAAGGGGAAATTGAAGGATTTGATGTTGATATTGCTAAAGCTTTAACGGATGTCATGACAGACGGACAGGGTGAAGTTGAGTTAATTGAAGTAACATCTAAGACACGTATTCCATTACTATTAAACGGAAATATTGATGGGATTATCGCTACAATGACAATTTCACCAGAGCGTGCAGAAGTGGTTGACTTTACTGATGTTTATTTTGATGCAGGGCAATCATTATTAGTACCCAATGATTCACATTTAAATGGCTTAGGTGATTTAACAGCCGATGATACTGTGATTGCAATCAAGGGTTCAACATCTGCCCAAAATATTCGTGATTTAGCGCCTCAAGTTACCGTTATAGAATTAGAAAACTATAGTGAGGGATTTGTAGCATTACAATCTGGACAAGGGGATGCATTAACAACAGATAATGCCATTCTACTAGGGATGATTTCTGAAAATAATAATTATCGTTTAGCCGGTGAAAACTTCACTGAAGAACCTTATGGAATTGCTATCTCACCAGATCAAAAAGAGTTTTTAGATCAAGTTAATGAAGCATTAGATACAATTCAAGAAAATGGTGTTTACGATGAGATTTATGATAAGTGGTTTGGAGAAGTATTGGGAGGGATCGAATAATGACAATGCTAGATTTATTTAATGAATTTCTGCCATTATTACTGGAAGGGTTTAAGAACACACTTATTGCTAGTGCCATTGCGTTAGTTTTTAGCTTATTAATCGGAACACTGATGGCAATTTTAGAATTGCATCATAATAAAATCATTTCAACTATTGCGACAGCTTATGTTGAATTTTTCCGTAATATTCCATTACTTGTGATTGTGATGTTTTTCTATGTAGTAATGCCAATTTATGGTGTGATGATTTCTGGTTTCTGGGCTGGGGTTATTGCATTAACGATTTATACATCAAGTTTTATCGCTGATAATGTCCGAGCTGGAATAAAATCAATTGATAAAGGTCAAAATGAAGCGGGATTATCCCAAGGATTTACAAGAAACGAAGTAATGCGATATATCGTATTGCCACAAGCAATCCGTGTTGCTATCCCACCACTCGGAAATCAGACAATTAACTTAGTTAAAAACTCTTCTATTTTAGCAATGGTGGCGGGTCTGGATTTAATGTATTATGGGGACCTCATTGCTTCAGAAACCTTTATCACTATAGATACTTATATCTTAGTGGGGATTTTTTACTTATTTATCACAGTACCACTTACATTCGGCACTCAAGCAGTTGAACGCCGATTGAAGCGCAAATATTAAGAGGGGGCAAGTAAATGGATTTAATAGGAGCATTATCTTGGGAGAATATTCGTTTTCTCCTTCAAGGCTTTATGGTTACCATTGAAGTAGCCTTTATCGTGATTGTAATTAGTATTATAATGGGGATTTTAGTAGGTGTATTACGTTATATTGAAATACCAATATTTTCAAGAGTGTTAGGCATCATTATTGATACTATTCGTAACTTGCCGTTATTACTAATTATCTTCTTTACTTATTTTGCATTGCCACAAATGGGAGTGCGTTTGAATTTATTTTGGTCAACAGTAGCTGCTATGTCAGTATTTGAATCGGCAATGGTTTCGGAAATCATTCGAGGTGGCTTACTTGCATTACCAAAAGGCCAAAGAGAGGCCGCTCTGGCATCAGGGTTAACGATGACTCAGACGATGGTGCATGTTTTGCTGCCACAGACAATTAGACAGACATTACCATCGATAGTAAGTCAGCTCATTGCGTTGATAAAGGATACTTCACTTGCCACCATTATTTCTTTACCAGAATTAACACATAATGCCAAGATTATTTATGGCCAAAATACAGCATATGTCTTACCTATGTTTATTGCCATGGCTTTTCTTTACTTTATTATTTGTTATTCATTATCACTATTATCAAGGAGACTATCACGAACTACTGCATAAAAAGCCCACTGGGCTTTTTTGTTTGGGTAAATTAGTATTACAGGAATTGATAGTGACCATTAATCTGGTGTTTTTGTTAGTACTTTGATAATATGGTATTACTTTTAAACGATTTTAATTAATATTTCGATAAATATATGTTAGAATTAGAATTAATAATTAAGAGAAAGAGGGGCGCCGATGAATCGCAAAGAAGAAGCGTTAAAAGCATTCGTTGGGGTGCGTCGTACTAATGAAAAGTTAAATCAATTAGACCGCAGTACTACTCAAAAACACAATTTAAATTTAAATGAGTTTGCGGTATTGGAGTTACTTTTACATAAGGGTGATACACCAATCCAACAGATTAAAGAAAAGATACTGATTGCAAGTAGCTCTACTACATACATTATTGATCAATTGACTAAAAAAGGACTGGTCACACGTGTACCATGTAGTAATGACCGCCGTGTTACTTATGCATCACTCACACCATCTGGTAGAGAGTTAATTGAAGAAATTTTCCCAATTCATGCAGATGCAATTGATAAAGCATTTTCAGTGTTATCTGAAGAAGAGTTGGCCAATTTTAGAGATTATTTAAAACGAATCAGTAGTGAATCAGATATTATGCAAGAAGCTATAACAGAATAATGGAATAATTTAATTAAATAATCGTGTTTAAAGCCCCCAGAAACTTTGCTATACTAAGTATAGTAAAAAATATATGGGGGTTTTTGTGTGAAGTATTACCTATTGGTCTTTAGTTTGTTATTTTTAGTTGGTTGCCAGACGACTGATAATTCTGCTGTGGAAGATCAAGTGGAAAATGAATCGGTGGCAGTGGTAGAGGAATCACATTCCGTTCAAGACGCTACAGCGCAGCAAGATGAACAGTACGAGAAGGAAGTTCGAGCAGATGGTGTGCCTGTTGCTTGGACAGATTATTCAACTTATGCAGAACCAAATGAAGAAGGTTATGCATACGAAATCCATCCTGATTCAGATATTTCATCTGAAATTTTACCAATTACAGGATCGAGTTCAGATGTGTTACTGTTTAGTTTTGATGATGCGCCTCAAACACCTGGGTCCCATGCACTTGAAATGGCTGAATTAATGAAATCGAAGGATGTTAATGCTATTTTCTTTGTAAATGGTATGTATTTAAACAGTGAAGAAAATATTGATATCATTAAGCAGGTTCATGATATGGGATTTGAAATAGGTAATCATACTGAAACTCATGAAAACATGCGCGAATTAACCTATGAAGAACAATATTACCAATTGAAAACAACCAATGACAAAATCGAAGAGATTACCGGAGAACCTGTACGTTGGTTCAGACCACCATTTGGATTGTATAATTCAGAAACAGTCAGTATTTGTAATGATTTAGGCTTACAATTGATGACTTGGTCATTTGGTTATGATTGGATGGATGAGTATTTAGAGGCAGATCCTCTTGCGGAAGTTTCTTTAGATAATGAATATCTAAGAGGTGGCGCAAATATTTTAATGCATGACCGATCATGGACTTATGGTGCATTAGAGCGAATGATTGATGGATACAGAGAAATGGGCTACCACATTGTTGATCCATACTTAATTCAACATCAACGAAATGTAGAGTATTAGTCGAATTTTGGCAGATGGGGTGTATAAATGAAACCATGGATAAAGAATGCGGGGTTACTTGCGAGTGGTTTGACTGTTGGTGGATTTGTCTTCAATCGTTACTACCGTAAGAAATTTTCTTATGTGAAATTGGATGAGTCCGAGACTGCCATCGAAGCCGATAAAATAATGCTCCCTCCGATTCGTTGGATTCAAGAAGCTCATTATACTGTGGATATGACAGATAATGTCATACCTGCCATTTACAAACAACTTAAACAATATACTCTAATCAGTAATGGTGTTGAATTTAAAATTAACCACTACACACCAAGGAATTCGAAGCCATCTGCGACGGTTTTAATACTGCATGGTTTTCGAGAGTTTAAGGAAGTTTATTCTGAGGTTATATACTATCTACTGCAATTAAATTTTGAAGTATTTATATACGATCATCGAGGCCATGGTGAAGCTAGGGTCGACATGGATTCAAACATTGAAATTGAAGACTTTGGATTGTATACAGATGACGCGGTAAATGTCACACAACATATAGTAAATAAGAATAAAACAACGGATCACTTAATTATGTTAGCTCATTCAATGGGGGGATTAATTGGGCTGAATTTATTGGAAGACCAGCCTCATTTATTTGATGGAGCAGTATTAAATTCACCTGAATTTATGTTGAACTCGGGGGAACTACCACCGTTGTTTGCTTATTTTTTGGTTGAGATTGTGAGTCAATTTGATACTAAGAGTGAATTAATATTTTCAGAAGAAATTTTAGAAGATAGTCGTTTTAATTACTTGTTGAAGGAAGTTATACTAAGTCGTTCAACGATTCGACGTGATTTTATTTATTACCTCGGCATAGCGTTATATGGAAATGCCTCGCAGGCAGGTACTATAAAATGGGTGAGTAATTCTTTCAAAACGATGATGGATGTGGTCGCTCCAAATGAACTCGGTAAAGCAAAGTTACCAATTATGCTAATTCGTTCCGAAGAAGATGACTTAATTAATTCAGCAGGGATTTATACAGCGACTCATTATTTACCCAATGCGAAACTTTATTATGTACCTGGTGGGCGACATGAAAATTTGCTCGACAAAGATAGTCCACTCTATGCATTAATTTCGTTAATTTACCAAAATGTTCAGTCTATGATAAATTAAAAATACTCATTTACCTTAATTAACAAGGTAAATGAGTATTTTTTTAGTTGTTAGTTTCAAAACCTACCATGATTCCTTTTTCCTCTGCGTAATATTCACATAAACCGCCCATTTCTGCAACAGTAATATCAGCTGTCGGGAAATGGTCAAGGATTGATTGTTTGATTTTATCAGCATAGCTTAAATTATTTGCATGAGTAATTTCTATGCGTTTTCCATTGAAATTATGCTCTTTTAATTCCTCTAATAATGTTTTCAATGCACGTTTTGAACCACGTGCTCTATTAGCTAACTCTATAGTCCCCTCAGGAGTACGCTTACCGATGAGGAAAATATTCAGTAAACCAACCATATGACCTAATAATTTACTTACTCGACCTGCATTAACAAGGTTTTTAATACTTTCTAGAACAAAGAGAATCGATGTTTGATTATTGTAATCATCAATCTCTTTAGTAACTTCATCAAAACTTAAACCTTTATTTGCTAAATCGATTGCACGTTGTACGGCAATATTAATTTCCGCACCAGCAGTTGCTGTATTGATAACATGAATATTTAAATTTGGATTTTCCTCTAATGCTATCTCTTTACCTAACATGGCACTGTTGTAGCTACCTGAAAGGTTTTTAGAAACACAAAAGACAAGGACATTTTCTGCACCTTTATAAGCTTCTGCGTAATGGCTTGGACCTGGACAAGCAGAAGATGTGGCTGTTTTTGCATTTTTTAATGCTTGTCTAAGTGCGGGTAAATCAATGTTTTCATCATCAATAAACGTCTCATCATCAACATTAATAATTAGTGGAACAGATTCGAAATCTACATGATCTTCTAAATTATCTACTGTACGAATATCACAGAGTGAATCTGCTACGATTTTCCATTGTTTCATGAATTTGCCTCCCGTATCTTTATTAATATAAGTATACCTGACACCATCGGTGTATTCAATTATTTAAATTTAATGCCAAAGCGAGGAATAATCTTTAAGAATATAGGTATCTGTTATAAAATTTGTTATAATATTATTCGTTAAGTGTTAAATAATCAGTAAATTGCATTAGAAAGGAACGGTGTATCATGTTTAAAATCATTCATACCAATGATATTCATAGTCATCTAGAAAATTGGTCAGGCATTGAAAGATTTGTTCATGAACGCCGCGAATCATTTAATCAACAAGGATTGGATTCTTTGTTACTTGATGTCGGTGATGCAATTGATAGTCATCATCCAGTAATTGAAGCAACTAAAGGCCAAAAGATGATTGAACTTTTTAATGGACTTCGCTATGATTGCGTGACAATCGGAAATAATGAAGGGATTAATATCACTCCAGAGGTACTCGAACAATTATACGATGAAGCAGAGTACGATGTAGTGATTGCCAATGTTTTAGATGGACGATTTCATAATATTCCAAATTTTGCAGAGGAATACCAAATTTATGAAATTGACAATCAACGCGTTGCAATATTGGGACTAACTGCTCCTTACTATACTTATAATTACAATGGCTATCATATACTTGATCCAATGGATGTATTGAGAAATGTATTGAAAAGAATCGAACAAGAGTCTGTCGACTTTATAATATTGCTCTCACATTTAGGGTTAAGTGATGATCGATATATCGCTCAAACATTCCCACAAATTAACTTAATTTTAGGAGGGCATACCCATCATTTACTTTCCCAAGGAGAATGGGCCAATGAAACTCTTTTAACGGGTTGTGGACGTTATGGTCAATATATCGGTGAAATTACGGTTGAATTAAATGATGATGCGTACATTTTGAATGCAGAAACATTTCCGATTAAATCAACTCAAGACCCTTTCATAAAAGAAGGCGAATCATTGTTAAAGCAAATGAAATATCCAATGTTTGAATATGATTTGCGCGCAAGAGAATTAACAAGTGAACAAAGTTTCATTCAATTTGCAATATCAGCGATTCAAGATTTTGGTGAGGCTGATGTAGCCGTTTTAAATAGTGGTTTGTTTTTAGATGACCTCACTGCTATTGAAACAAATCACTCTGAATTACAAAAGGCTTTACCACATCCTATGCACCTTGCTCGAGTTACAATAAACGGAGAACAATTAATAGATATTTTAAACCAATTTAATGAAAAAGGTCCTGACCTGATTGATCGCCCAATTAAAGGACTAGGATTTAGAGGGAAAATATTTGGTGAATTAGTCTTTAAGGATGCTCAGTATGATATAAGACACAATACATGGGAAGTTAATGGTAAGGAAATACAACTGGATCAACAATATATACTCATTACAGTTGATCATCTTGTGTTTTTACCTTTTTTTACACATTTACAAGATGCAGAAACGGAATTATTATTTCCAGAATTATTTAGAGATGTTGTAGGGAAGAGCTTACAACAATTGGAAGGGATGGATGGCAATGTCTGAGACAAATATAAGCGATGAAATTTCGAATTTACTTAAAGACATTACTCAAGGTGATGGTGAACAATCACTCATTTCACAAGTAGATAATGAAACGCTACTCATAGAGGAAGAAACGTATTTCATCGTAAAAGATTACCGCGAAGGATTTGAATTAGAGGCCTTTAAAAATCGTTATCAACCATTTTTTGAAAAGTTTGACTTCATTGTAGGTGATTGGGGACACGAGCAGTTACGTTTAAGAGGGTTTTACCAATTAAACACACCTGGTGCACCTTATGACCAAACAATTGACTTATTAGAGGATTATATTACTGAATATTGTAATTTTGGCGCACGTTACTTTGTAATAGGAAAAGAAGCGGCCATAGAGGATTATGATAAATTATATTCAAATGTAGTCGATAAGACACCTCGAAAAGTACGCAAAAATAAAAATGAGTCTAAATCAAATCACAAGAAGAAAACGCAGAATAAATCGCAAAGAAAACAAAAAACAATTAAGCAAAGTAGAACGCCATTTAAAATAAAACAGGCGGAAGCTAATCAAGAATCAAATGCAAAGAAGACAACCAAAAAACAATCAAGATTTGTCATACGAAAGAAAGATAATTAATCATATAGAGGTGTTAAAATGAAGAAATATCAGGGCTATTTAATTGATTTGGATGGAACAACATACTTCGGGAAAAATCGAATACCTACAGCAGAAAAATTTATCAACACCTTGATTGATGAGGAGCAACCACTACAATTTGTTACAAATAATGCAACAAAATCAGTCCAACAGGTAGTAGATAATTTATACAATAATTACGATATAAAAGCAACCAAAGAAATGGTCTACACATCCACACTTGCTTTAATCGATTATTTGAAAAACAATCATGAAGGTCAGTCTATTTTTTGTGTAGGTGAAATGGCATTGAAAGAGCAACTGATTGATGCAGGATTTACCTTAGTGGAGAGTTCAAGCGCACAAGTTGTAGTCCAAGCATTAAACCGCGATGTGCATTATGATGAGCTAACTACTGCTATACAAGCAATACTAAATGGCGCTCATTTTATTGTGACTAACACTGACCGTGTTATTCCAACAGAAGATGGTTTTAAACCGAGTTCAGGGGCACTTACTGCATTTATAAAATACGCAACACAAGTAGAGCCAATCATAATGGGGAAACCATTTGCCCCAATCATTGAAGGGGCAGTGAATAAAATGGCTATACCTAAGGAATCCCTCCTCCTAATTGGAGATAATTATGAAACTGATATTACATCAGGGATCAATGCGGGAATAGATACTTTGCTAGTCTTAACGGGTGTAACTAAAGCACAAGACGTACCTAATTTACCAGTACCACCAACTTATGTTGTGAATGATTTATCGGAGTGGGAATTATGATGACGCAGGTAAAACAGGGGGGAGCATTTGCATTACTAGCCATTGCAGCACTCTCATTGAGTGTTACCATTACAGCATTGCTTTCGATTTTTATTTATGATTTATACAGTCAAGTTAATGAACTTTCGGCTGCAGTCGGACTCACTCATGAGCAATTACAAACGTCGTACAAAGCTATTGTTGAGTATTTATTCCATCCATTTTCCGATGATATTCAAATCCCTTATTTTAGTAGTTCACCTCAAGGTGTTCATCATTTTAGAGATGTAAAATTATTAATTCAAGTAAATACTATTATTAGTTTGGTCTCACTGGTTTTCATACCAAGATTAGTACGATTCCTCAAAAAAGCACGCCGTAATATCGTGTTAGATAATGGATTTACAATATTATACGGCTTACCATTAGTATTATTGTTTGTCATCTTTATTAGTTTTGATCGTTTGTTTATCGTTTTTCATCAAATTCTATTTACCAATGATTATTGGTTATTCGACCCGCAATTAGATCCAATTATTAATGTATTGCCTGAAACGTATTTCATGATATTGTTTGTTCTGGCGATATTGATTTATGAAGGAATTATTGTGTTAATCAATTTATATTATAAGAAAATAAAAAAATGGGGCTGGGCAAAAAGTCCCTAAAACACAAAAACGGGATTCACAATAAACATTGTGGAATCCCGTTTTTACTTGATTTCGATTAAAATGAAAGCCCTCTCATGGTATAATAGAAGTAACCACACCACAAAACACCAAGGAGGAACTTCCATGTATAAACAGTATAACACACCCGAAACCGCATTCGTACTCAATTTAGATTTTGATATCTCTCCCACCCACGATGCTCGCTTCATCAGTCTATTTGTTGATTCGATCCCTGATGCCGAACTGCTTCCTCAAACCTCACACACTGGCCGAC
>JACBXN010000032.1 GCA_015863215.1 Aerococcaceae bacterium DSM 111176 | reverse complement strand
AATAACTCCTGTCTTTCCCTACACACGTCCCAGAAAAAAACCTGAGAATCGCGATGTTGTTTACGATGAATATTACGATTGTTATCTTGACGAAAATAATGTTGTTCATCATTATCTGACTACCGCATATTCTGGTTGGGCTTCTAATATTTCAAGCGTCAGCTTATCATCATACTGTTCCAACAATTCTTTACCTATGCTTGTTATTTGATAAACGCTTCTCTTAGGCCTCTTAACGGCACTCGCTTTATATAACGCACTTAAAGTAAAACTCACTCGGCTAAATATAATGGGTTCAGAATTTGGTTTTTCATCATGTGTTTTCTGGAGTACTTCCTCAGGGAGCTTAAAATAATCCATAAGTCTCTCTTTTATAACCTTGTTAGTTGTTTCTTCACCGTTTTTAATTACCTCTAAAATATATGGAAATAATGAATCCCAAGTAGGTATTCCGTTGGAGGACTGTTTTAACTTTCTCCAATTTTTATTCATAAATTTTCATCCCTCACTATTTATCTCTATAAAACTTCTAAAGATTGCTTTATTGTGAAAAAATTTAGTATTAAGCATTAGCTCTTAATATTCTACGAACAACACGCACTGTCTCTTCATACCTACCTCTCTCAATCAGCCTCTCTAATTCCGTCAAATTCACGCCTCGTAGAATAATTTGTTGCTTGTTTTCCAACAATGAGATGTTTACTCGAATTTTTTGATCAGGGACGTCTTGAGTACTCGGATATAAGATAATGGGATTAATCTTCCCTTCACCAATGGACAAACCATAATTTGAGAGTTGGTACAAATCCGATGTGGATACATTGTTTTCAATCAAATTTTTATATTTAAAATCAATGATAGTATGTAGTTTGCCACCTTGAAAAACCATCAAGTCAGGTCGGATAGAAACCGGCGCTTTATTGAAAGGATTTGAATCATCCTCGTATTTAAAAATCGTTCGATTGGAAACCTCAGCCATAAATCGATATTCAGGGACATAAACATTAAAAACCTTGGTTAAGTAATTCTGGAATAAGCTGTTCATGTTAACCCAAATCGATTTACCGAGTCGATTCCCTTGTGCGATACCAGTAACCGTTAATAACCAGCTTAAATAATTCAGCGGAATTTTGTAGGCCTCTTCCAGTCTTGTTAATCGAGAAACTATCCCCTCAAGAAACTTGATACTGAGGGAGATGGTTGAAACGGAAATGTAGTTTCGTAACAATAGATTGATTTTATTGACTATAAAGGGATTGCTACTCTCTTTTTTAAAGTACAATAGCCCGGATTTGATTACTTGATTCAGTGGTTGATTGGTTTGAAGCATTTGGTATTCAATCGGTGTCCGTTCTGTGACAACTCCTTGTTTTACGAGTTCTTTAAGGTTTATTTTACCTTTGATGTAAATTTCATTGTTGTGCACTGAAACGTACTTCTTTCTGATTTGAGCACTCAGCTTTTCAACTAAATCAAGCCATTGAAGAATTAATAAATCACGAAAAGAGTTTTCTCCCGCGCCTAATTGGGCTAAATTTTCTTCATTAGCTGGAATAAACCCATGCAGGAATCCAATCATTCTCATCATCGAGAGAGAGGTAATTTTAGGCTCGATTACTAATGAAAAAGACTGATTCGCTTCAAATCCGACATTTGAATTAGCAGTAATTAGGATTCCTTCATTAGTGAGACTCGTTTTGATGATGTTTCTTTTTTGTAAATCGAGCAATTCCTGAAGTGTCGCATTATCATAATCTGACAGCTTTACTGTCTCCCATTCTTTCATATGGATTGTTTTTAAGACCATCATAGCACCTGTTCATCTAAGGCTTCGACCAAGTCAGAAAATTTCGTCTCTGACAGTAAATCATTTCTAAGACGATTTGATGAATCAAATATTTTTCGCCCTAATATTTTTTTTAGTTGATCGGTATTATTGTAGGTATATTCCTCCAGTAATGGGATAATCTCATACTTAATAACATCAACGAACTGTGCGGGTTCAGAAATTACCGCTCCTTTTGAAAGGAAATAAGAATGTCCAATTTGTAAATCCCTGCCTTCTGATCCCAGTGTATCTACAATTCGTTCATTAACAGCAAGGAGCCAGTCACTTATATTGATTTCAGCTCCGGTTGTTACTTGTTCAAGCTCCAGGTCTTCACCCGTTCCTTCTTCATCCACTAACACTGGGGACTCTTGGATAACTTGATTTATTAGTTCGTAATCTGTTTCCAGGTTTATAAAACCGAAGCGGCGTCTTAAAGCTAAATCAATCAGGGAGACTGATTTATCAGCATTATTCATTGTTCCAATTATGTAGAGGTTACTAGGTACCGTAAACCTATCTTTTGAAACTGAAAGGTCAATATACTCACCACGTTTGGTATTTTCGATTGAGTAAATCAATTCACCAAAAACTTTCGTCAAATCTGTCCGATTGATTTCGTCTAAAATTAAGTAATAATTTTTATCGGGTTTCAATGCAGCTTTGTTCGCGAATTCTTTTAATACACCTTCTTTTACATTAAAAACTAAATCACCATTGATATTTTCAGGACGTAAGCCTTCTACAAATTCTTCATAACCGTAGTTTGAATGCATGACAACTACTTTGATTTGTTCAGAACTTTTAACTTGGTCTTGTTCCTCAAAGCGTAAATTAACAAAACTATTCTGGTAGTTTTGTCGAGCCACTAATTCATACACCGTATTTAAGGCCCAATACGATTTACCGGTTCCTGGTGCGCCTGTCAGTATAATTTGCTTCTTCTTCATCAGTAGCGAGTTGATTTCCCTCATAATCCCTTTGAGTGGTTTTATTTCTTTTTTGTTTGGCAAAATTTCAGAAGAAACCGTGTCCCCCTTCTCAACTGCCAGTTCCACGTTTACTTGATCTTTTATAGGGTAGATTCTGTTGATTAGTTTTGGCACTTTTCCACTTATTTCAAAAGTATCTTTGACTTTGTGCCAAACAATGGGCACACGGTGTTGAAAGGCTTCCTCGCTTATAAATTCATACTCCCCTTTTAAGACGCCAACATATTTAGCTTCCCGCTCATCAACAAGCAAAAGTACATCGTTTCGCTTCAGGCCTATCGTTAATGAGTTGATTTGTGTAGCACTATACTCCCGATAATCAATTCCTTTAGTAAACTCTCTCAACTCTTTTGTGGAGGTAAAGTCAGATAAGTCTCTATTTAATTTTATAGGTGGGAAGAAATATTCTGATTGAATCATTTTATCAAGGTCTGATACAGAATATTTGTTGAGTTCCACTTTATAGTAATTTGTTGAACCTAACTCGAAGACGGAATAAACAATTTTGCTTAAATTTGGATGTGTCAAGCCAATCCTTTTTACAAGTTCGTTATAAAGGAAGTCAAGAATATAGGTGTTGTTTTCTTCCTCCACCGAAATTTCATTTACAAATGGATGCTTGAGCTTTACCAATAAGGATCTGAAAGTGTTCGTTGAGGAAAAATCTGTAACTTTTTCTGGATAAAAAAGATGGAAATATTTATGAACCCACCCATATTTATAAAAGCGAGCAAGTTCTTGATCCGCTTCGATTGCTCTAACCATTTCGCGAATATCCTCTAAAGTTTCATGCGGGCTATTTTCAATGTGATGATGTAGTTTAACTAGGTTTTGGCTAATTTCATAAGCTCTTTCTTGTGCCGCCTGATCGGAAATAGGAACTTGAGAATTCCCCTCCCATTTTACCCATTGACCGAACTTATTAGAATGAAAAATCGTGAATTTACCAGCCGTTCCCCCACCGATGCCGCCAAAGTTACTTGTATTGAAATCCTCATCATTTTTAAATTCCAAATGATAAACCAGACTATCTCTATTTTTTGAGTTCATCAAATTTTCAAGAGCTTCCTCCGGTGTCATCCTCTTTAATACTTCTTTCGAAAATTTGGTTGTAAAATAATTGCGTTGTTCTGCTAATAAATCATCGTTCACAAAATTTATAGAACTTTTTAAACGCTCGTATTGTTGACACAGGAAACCAACTATTTCTTCAATATTTTTTTCCATACTGTTCCTCCTTAATTATTACATAAGACTCCTACATACGTTCACTTTTCATCATTTCTAGGAATCATTATGCAGTTCTCCTTGCTTTTTTGTTATCGTATTGTTTGCATAAAAATGACTTTATATTCAATCCCATCAATGCCTACAGTAAGTATAGCTTGAATGACTCCCTTATCCTCTATCTGCACTGAGCCAAACGGATATTTCATTTTATTTTTATTATCTCAATATTACTAAACTTATTCAATGCTTCTTAACGCTCTCGGAAATCTTTCACCACCTTATCGATTTCCCAAAAGTACTGGGGAGCTAACGCTTCATAATGCTCTCCACCTTGACAAAGCATACTTAATCATTTATAATAGTTAACACAGGTTAATCATTAACAACTATGAACGAAAGGATGGTTCGATGGAAAACAATCCGAATACCCCTGTCACTGAAATCCTCACACACATCAATCGCTTAAAGCTACAACGTCGCTCCCAACAAAAAACTGGGCGCGGAACCGGCATCGTTCTTTCTTACCTCTATGACAATGACACTAACGTCATTCCCAGCGAGCTCGGAAAAATGATGAATGTCTCTACGCCCCGTATCACGACTATTCTCAATAAACTGGAAGCTAAAAACCTGATTGAACGTAAAATTTCACCTGAAGATCGCCGCAATGTTTTTATTACCTTGAGTAATGAAGGCCGAAAGATGGCCGCAGAGAAAAAAGCCCAACAGGAAAAGCTTATTCAAACGCTGGTGAGTCGGGTCGATGAACAGGACATCCAGGCTTTTATCCGCGTATTGGACGCACTGGAAATAGTTATCGATGAACAAGGTTGGGAACTTTAATAAGGAGCGTGATTGATTGAGAAGAATCAATACAAGAGAACTAGATAGAGAAATTACTGCACAGCCACCAAAAGTAACACGCCGATTACTGAACCGTATCTATATGTATTTGAAACCTTACCGTCTTCAAGTCAGCTTAAGTATTCTGGTTATTCTCTTTGCCTCTCTCCTCGGTGTTCTGCCCTCTATGCTGACCGGTCGCATTATCGACGAAGGCTTTATCGGCGGAAACTTCACCAAACTTGTCACCCTCATCGCCGCATCCTTTCTCGTTTTGATTTTAACAGGTCTGGTCGGTCTCCTTCAAAGCTACCTCGGCTCCTGGCTATCTCAAAACATCGGAAAAGATATGCGTAATCACATGTACGGCCACCTTCAGAAACTCTCGCAAGGCTTTTATTCTTCCGGTAAACAAGGCGAAATCATCACACGGATGACCAGCGACATCAGTGGTGTCCAAAGCTTCGTGACCGGAACCCTAACCCAAACCATCGCCAATCTCGCAACACTTACCACTTCCATGATTGCCATGTTCCAAATGAACGGCGCCTTAGCAATCGTGGCCATTCTCATTGTTCCGCTATTAATTTTCCCGATTAAATTAGTCGGCAAAAAGCGTTGGGAACTAACCAACGAATCCCAAGACTTAAACGATGAAGCCAATGAGCTCTTAAACGAAACATTGAGCGTCAGCGGTCAGCAACTCGTCAAATTATTTACCAAAGAAGAAGCGGAGTACGCGCGCTACAGTTCAATCAACGAAAATCTGACTACGGTTAAAATCAAAGAGGCAACAGTCGGCCGCTGGTTCAGAATGATTGCCCAAACGTTCGTTGAAGCCGGTCCGATGTTCATTTACTTAGTCGGTGGCTTCATGCTACTCGTAAATAATCACCAGGGTCTGACAGTCGGTGATATCACTGTTTTGGTTGCGTTGATGTCACGCATGTACCGACCGTTGATGCAGTTAATGGACATTCACATTGAATTCATCCGCTCACTCGCCCTCTTTACGCGTATTTTCGATTATTTAGATATGCCGGTAGAGATCGAAAACAAACCCGATGCGACGCTTCCAAACACTCTTACCGGTGACCTCAGCTTTAACGCTGTCACGTTCCATTACACCGAACAATCGCCTATTCTGAAAGGAATCAACTTCCAAGTGAACGAGGGCGAAACGCTCGCGATTGTCGGTCCTTCCGGCGCTGGTAAATCAACTATTTTCAATCTTATTCCCCGTCTTTACGATGTAACTGGCGGCGAGATTAAGATGGGCGGTCATGACATTCGAGATTTGGACCTTCATTTCCTGAGACAAAACATCGGAATGGTGACTCAAGAAACGTACCTCTTCAACGCATCCATCCGCGACAACTTGCTGTACGCCAAGAGTGATGCGACGGAAGAAGAACTCATCCAAGCCTGTAAAGAAGCCAACATCCACACCTTCATTTCCAACCTTCCAGACGGTTACGATACGGAAGTCGGAAACCGCGGCATTAAGCTGTCCGGCGGTGAAAAACAACGACTCTCCATTGCCCGCGTGTTCCTGAAAGATCCAAAAATTCTGATTCTGGACGAAGCAACCTCCAGCTTGGATTCTCTTTCTGAAGGCTTGATTCAAGAAGCATTAAGCTCTTTATTGAAAAATAAAACCAGCCTGGTCATTGCGCACCGCTTGTCGACCATTATGTCCGCCGATAAAATCCTCGTGTTGGAAGATGGAAAAGAAGTCGAACGCGGCACACACCAACAGCTGCTTCAAAATGACGGGATGTACAAGTTAATGTATGACACGCAATTCAAACCTTACTTAAATGAAGAGAGGACGCTTGTGTCGGCATAAACGAAAAAACTGGAACTCATAAAGAGATTCCAGTTTTTTTATTTGATTAGATACACTTTTTGTATTACAATGTACGTACAAAAGACAAAGGAGGTTCATTATCATGACTGTCATATCACTAAGAATTGATGAAAAAGAAGATAGACTAATCAAAGAATACGCTAAAGCCAAAAATATCTCTGTGTCAGCCCTCATCCGAAACTCTGTTTTAGAAAAAATAGAAGATGAAATTGACTTAAACCTCTACACTCAAGCAATGAACGAACACAAAAGGAATCCACAAAGTATTTCTTTCGAAGATATGCTAGAGGAGTTGTCTGATTAATTATGAGCTCAAAATATCAAGTAGCTTTTGAAAAAGGAGCTCAAAAAGCCTTAAAGAAGATGGATAAACATCAAGCACTATTAATCATGGGTTGGATTCAAAAGAATTTAGTAAATTGTACAAATCCTCGCTTGTACGGAAAAGGATTAACAGCTAACCGATCAGGAGAATGGCGATATAGAATTGGTGATTACCGCTTAATAGCGGATATCAACGATGAGACAGTAACTATTTTAATGCTTCAAATTGGGCATAGAAAAGATATCTATGACTAGAAGGTTGATCTGAAATCACTAATAACGTAATCTTCCAGTCTCAGATTCGACCTTCTTTTGCAATTAATGGTAATTTATATGCTATACTTCATATACCTATAAAGAGTGCGCGAGAGACAAGCTCGTTGACCGCACAGCAACCTGCATATGTAAGGTGCTTCAGCTTGGCCGATGGGTTCATATTTTCTGGAATCTCATCGGTGGCGATGGGATATTTTTTTGCCTTTCTTTATAGGAATAAAACGCCTTAAGGAGGCAGAAATATGTATGGTTTGAAAGATTTAATTGAAAAGTATGAAGTTATTTGGTTTAGCGTTGGTAGTGACAAGGGACTCCGAGTACAGTTCTTAAAGGAATTAAATGAATTAGATTTGACCTGGATTGGCGGTGACCCTATCTGTGAAAATGATTTTTGCAGCTATTTCATGGGAATCAGTTCTGGCCGTAAAGTGGGACATGTCAGTTGGCAAATTTGGCGCGCTACCTGGTTGAGTGAAGAAGAAAATCCTAATAACCGCGAACGCTTTTACAGTGACGGACACATTCCTTTGCGCGTCGATTACGAAAAATATAGCCGCGGTGAGTTAGACTATCTCGTCAAAGAAAATAGCGTAACCGAGGTGAGCGGCTCCCTCTACCCTGTCGGTGGGCGCGCTGTTTCCGTTAATTAAGTGTTAAACAGAAAAATGACCCTTTCCTATATCAGGAGGGTCATTTTTTGTTAGTAATCAATATCACGTTTCGTGTAGCGGTACAGTCCTAAGAATAAAAAGACAAAGCTAATCGCATAGTTGGCGGCGATATATTTCCAAGGGATGGTATCCGTGTTGATGATAAAGGACGTGCTGCTATAGTGAAACGGTGTGAGCCACCGTAAAAATTCCCAATCGGGCTTAAGATTTGAAATCACGAACAACGCATACAGAAAAACGACAACAAACGTTCCAAGTGTCGCATTTTTATAGGGTACTAACTCAACGAGTCCCAATGCCAAAAGGTGGATGTTTAAATAAAGTAAAAAACTGACCAAGTGAATCTTGAAAAAGATGCCTGCAGCCACTTCTTGCCCCGAAAAATATACCGTCAATAAACTGATGCTATACACACAAGAGAACCACTAAAAGAATCACTGTGCTGGCCAACAACTTCTCCGCTATCACACGCACACGACTCACCGGATGCGTCAAAAGGAACTCGCTTGTATGTTCACGCTCTTCTTTCAAAAGCAGATTACCGCCCAACATAGCCGCGTAAACACTAATCGTTAAGTTGATGAGCACATCATGTTCCATCCCATAATAGCCCTCCAAACTACCTAACTGGGTTATATCAATATTCAGTAGGTTCGTAAAACTCGAGAGATCACCAAAGGCCGCCATCATATTTTGTGCGTCATCGGAAAATGCGGGATAAATAGTTATCACAATCATCATGAACAGTCCCAAAATAACGCCAATTGCTACGGTCGTTATCCGGTGTCGTCTGAGTTCATTCTTAAATATATACATCAATCATCCCTCATTTCTTTATCCGTCACATAGAAATGCCTGAACACTTCTTCTAAATCAGGCTCGACGATTGATAAATCCAGAATATTATCTTTGTATGAATACAAAACTGTCATTAACTGCGCCAATGTATCTTGGTATAGAAAACTAATGCCATCCTGCGTTTGCTGCATGTCCTTCATCTGTTCTTCCAGTTCAGGAATGGCGGTTATGCCTTGAATCACGACACGCTTAACCGACGTTTTCCTCAATTCTTCCATCGGCCCGGCAGAAATAATTTTTCCTTCGCTAATAATAGCCGCCTTCGTACAGTAGCGTTGCACCTCAGTCAGGTTATGCGACGACACAAAAATCGTCGCTCCCTTTTGATGCCGTTCTTGCATCTCTTCCCAGAAGACCGCCTGCATTAACGGATCCAACCCACTCGTCGGCTCATCAAAAATATATAAATCCGGCTGATGCTGCAAAGCACAAATGATGCTTACCTTTTTACGATTACCCAACGAGAGCGCTTTTATTTTCTTATTCGCATCAATGTTAAACTTATCCATCAACCGCTGACTTTCAGCTAGAATGGTTTCATCACTGCCACGCAAACGCGCTGAAAACAAAATCGTTTCGCGTACTGTTAAATAGTCATAAAAAACCACTTCAGAAGGAATATACCCAATACGCGCCAGAATGGATGAAGTTTGAGTCGTGACAGGTTGATTAAATACGCGCGCTTCCCCTTCCGTTGCCTGAATCAGACCCAACAAGATACGCATGGTTGTACTCTTTCCCGCCCCATTCGGACCAACAAAGCCGTAAAAATCCCCTTTTTCAATATCGAGACTAATCTCCTCAATCGCATAGGCATCCCGATACTTTTTAGACAAGTTGCTTAGTGTAATCACTGGTTGTGCCATTAGAAAACCGCCTTTCTATCAGAATCTTAGCTCTATTGTACCGCGGTGGGTCAAGTACGGATAGGAATTATTTCTTCTAGCAGAGGAGGGTGTTAAGTAAGGAAGAATTCTAATCCCAACTCCCTGTAAACCTTTTACTACGTTTAAAACACCATACTTCTCGCGTTTCTACGATATAGTCTGCACAAAAAATGAGTTTTCCCCTAAGTTGTGCGCACTATGACAAATAGTCTGCACAACTTTGGAAAATCCCAAAACTTGTGCAGACTTCTTCTTTATTTCTGAGACGCATGCTTGTATCCCATACCACAGCAATTTCTTAATTGCATTATGTGTACTATGGAACCATAATCATTCATACCATTCGAATGAACGCCACCGAACAGATAGAAATAGACAGCTACCATCCACATGCGAATCACAATCAACGATTATTCGTATTCTGGATATAGGTGATTACCGTCTCCTTAAACTCAGCTCTAAAACGTGCTAAGTCAACTCCCATAATCATTTGTACATTGGGTTCTTGAGGAGCGCGAATCCGTGCATCCACATAAGTCATACCTCTTGTTTCATAGCTGTCATAACTGACATCGATTTTCAAATCCTCAGTTTCAAAAATTTCAGGATGAAGGAGGTGTACAAGAGGGACTACATCATTCGGGGTACAACTCATGCCAAATCCCAAGCTATTATAAATAGACATTGACGTTTCATTAATCGTTAACATTAACTGGCCTATTCTCTCATCATATGACGCAATCTCCTCTAAATCTTCCTTGTAGAGTCTTGCGACTTCCGTTACGTCTAAACCTGCCAATACAACAGGAAGACCAGATTTGATAACGACGTGCGCAGCATGCGGGTCCACGTAGAAATTAAATTCCCCTGTCGTTGTAATATTTCCGCCTTTTAGTCCGCCGCCCATAATGATTATCTTTTCGATTTTATCTGTCAGTTCTGGATAAGCTTTCAATAAAATAGCGATATTCGTAAGCGGTCCAACTGCAGCTATGATTACTTTCTCTTTTGTATTTCGTAAGATATCGACGTACGATTCAAGAGCGGTTTTTTCTGATAAAGGCGCGAAACTGTCAAATTCGTAGCCGCTCATCCCATTGGCGCCATGAATATCATCCGCAAAACTTGGCTCTACCACGAGAGGCATATTACTTCCCCGACAGATAGGAATATCATAGCGATTTAAAAAAGCTAGCACACCTTGCGCATTGTTGGTTGTATGATCGACATTTACATTCCCCGCTACTGTGTGAACAGCCAATATTTCAATTTCTTCAGAAGCGACGGCATAAATCAAAGCCATTGCATCATCTATTCCTGGATCACAATCAATAATAATTTTATGTGTCATTTTGTCATTCTCCTCTAATTTCGCTGGTCTCATTTTAGTTGCATATGTACCATACGTTTCTTTATCTAGATGCATTTCTTCAAACGCAACTGGCAAACTGATTTATTCTGCAGCTGCATGAGGAGTAATAAAAATGGTAACAGTTAGTACAAAAACGACTTTGCTTCGCTATACTATCACCCCACTTATTTATGATACGCATGTGCGTATCATCGATAGGTAATAAATTCTATTCGCTATCTGGTACGGTAATCTAATTATTATATATGATGAATTGTAAAATTAAGTGCGACAAATAAAGAAACCCATAACAGGTTCGTGTAAAAATGTTAGTAACGACAAAAACATAAACACGGAGGTCTGTTATGAGCTACACACATCAAGTATTAGATGAAAAAATTATTCCGTTAAAAAAGGAGCTATAACCTTGAAACCAACAGTCATATTCTGTTGGTTTTTTATTTTTAATCTATTTACACTTTACTACTGTACCTTTTCAACTAAACTGTCATAGCTTTAAATGATAAATATATTATAGTAAAGTATATAAAATCAAATTGAATAAAGCGGATTCAAAGGTGTATAATAAGTTTATAATATTTATATCTAGGGGGAGGCAAATGTTTTTAAAATTTATTATTTTAACTAGTTCCTTATTCTTATTAGCAGCCTGTCAAAGTGACCAAGTTGCTATTGTAGAAGAACAAATCAATCAAGTTACTCTAGATAGTGAGAGCGATACTGAAAAAATAAGGGAAGCACGTCTTGCTTTTGATGAATTAGGAGAGTCTGATCAAAAACTAGTGACTAACTACAAAGAATTACTCGCTGCAGAAGACTTGTTGGATAAGCAAATGATTGATGAAGTGGTTGTTGAAATTAATAATATCGGACCGATTAATGTCAATAGTGATGAACTGATTGCCAAAGCTAGAACAGCTTTTGAAGCATTAAGTCGTGAGCAACAAAAACATGTTCCTAATCTAAAAACTTTACTAGATGCAGAAAGTAAATATACACAAACACTGACGGACACAGCCCAGAAGCTAGTTGCTAGTATGAAAAACTTAACCGTCAATGACTATTCTGTAGTTGATGAATTCCAAACTGTCTATAACAAATTATCCGAAAAACAAATCATTGAATTATCCGATGATATTCAGAGTCCGGATGAATTGATTAGTACGTTTAAAATTAATCTTTTAGACAAACAAATTAGTTCTGTTAATTACACTTCGGGTGAGCCAAGTGAAAGCCAAGTTGAACGGATTTTTGCTATGGTTAAATCTTATAACGACCTCAGCCAGAATGAGATAAAGTCTTTAGTAAATAAAAAACAATTTGATGACACAATTAAAGAATATAAAGAGTATTTCAATGATCGTGAGAAAAAGGACCGCCTATATAAAAGACAAAACTTTATAAAATTGAGCACAACAATTCCTTATACTGATTTATTGAAATTTCCAGAATCCTACAAAGATCAAAAAGTTGCACTGGAGATTGAAATTTTAGAAATACATAAAGGAAATATCATTACCGCGGATTATTTTATAGTTAAAGACCGTGCAAATCAGCAAGATCTTTATCACATATCAGATCAACGAGAAGTTAAAGAACCCATCCTTTCTGTTGGTGATACATTAACGATTTTTGGTGAATATAAGAAATTAGGAGATTATGTCGTTTATTCAGATAAAAAGGGCTTATTGAACACCAATTTCAATCGAGAAAAGCTTGAAGAATATTCAATCCCAGTGATCGACTTAAATTATTCAAGCGTTGATAATTTAGGGATTATCGCAGCCAATAATCCTCTACTTTCCATTACTATTGATGAAGAATTAGAAATAATGAAAAAAGAACTCTATGATTTTATAAAAGAGATTAAATAGTATCTAAAGGAGAATAGTTTATGAAGAATATTGCTAGTATATTGAAGTCTCTGGTGTTTCTATTAGTCATTGGAGGCGCTATCTTTTTCTTAATACCAAAGCCAGATATCACACCACAATTCGTCACGAATGATATTGAAGCAACCATCTCAGATATTGGAGAACTCGCTACTTCCGAATACCGCTATACTATTTCTCAAACCTCTAAGAAAGATGACGTTAAACTTATAGGCATCTCAATTCCCTTTACTAGCAGTCATGTCCTCTACAGCTATCAAGGTGTGATTAAAGCAGGTATTCAGTTTGGTGAGATTACCATTCACGTCAATGAGACAGATAAAACGGTGTTCGTTGAATTGCCTGAAACAGAAATTTTAAGTGAAGAAGTCTTTCAGGATAGCTTAATTGTTTATGACGAATCTTATAGCCCTTTCAACACTTTTACCTTTAGTGATATGAATTTATCTGTAGCAGATTTGAAAGATACCGCTAAAAAGGATGCTGTTAAAAACGGCTTACTTGATGCAGCAAGAGAAAACGCCATTACAATTCTCAATTCAACCGTTAATAGTTTTTATGATACGGATGAATATACAGTCGAGTACCATTAGCTCACTTGAAATATTAATTAGTTTACATTCATTCAAGTAATACACACTTCAACAATTAGCCGATATTGTTAAAGTGTGTATTTTTTTAATTTTAAGGTCATTAAGCTAGATGCGTACTTTTATGACTCTGACACTTATTTGAAACCTTTGGATTCCATATTTTATTCCAATAATTTAATTATCATCTATCACTTCAATGATTTGCTTAACTTCATAAGCTCCTATAAAATCTACAGCTGCATTAAAGTTTTGGATACTTTCTTCTAAATGCCTTATTGCTTCATCTCGATTATTTTGTTTAATATAATATTCCCCTAAACCTCGTTGTGAACAAGCAAGCATTATAGAATCTTCCGCTTGCTTAGCTTCTTCTAAGCTTTGATTTAAAAAATGATAAGCTTCTTCAAAGTCATCTTTCATCAGATAAGTGTAACCTAGCTCATAATGATTAGCAGATTTAAAAAGATTTTTTTCATTGAAGTGTTCTTCTATAAAATCTTTCTCTTCAAAGAATTTCTTAAGAACACATTCATAGTACGCATTCTGTCGGTAGACCATTCCTGCTTGATGAATTGCTTGAGAAATAATTTCATTATTTGAATCTTCTTTACCGATTATTTCTAAAGCAGTATAATTTTCAATTGCTTCTTCAACTAATCCTAATGCACTCAAAGGATATCCATAAGCATACCTCAATTGAATTGTCTCATTTAGCGTTAAATTATTTTCCAGTATTTCCTCATAAAGATTCTTAGATTCTATGAACTGCTTCTCTTCAAAGAATTGAAACGCTAATGCTAGTTCACTTTGAATAGTCATTAATAATTCTCCTCATAATTTTTTATCATCATTTATGGTACGCATGTCCGTATCACTGGTCACTGCGGTTTATTAATCGCTACATTCGTGATACCTATATCATAACAGAAATTGCAAAATCGGCACTAGCTACGCTAACATAAAAAAAGAACAAAATCCATCAATCAAATCTTGTTCTTAATTCTAGCTAATAAAATGTATTAGGTGGTTGGTACGATACAAAAAAGAATCTTAATTAGCTCTCAAGGAGTTTATCATTCGTTTTATAGTGAAACTATTCTTAAAATCAGCTATCCAAACGCCGTATGTTACATTTAGATTCATAGACATTAACAAATGAGATGGTATTCAAAATGGTTGATAGTAAACTTGTAGTAGTCCCCAAAAAAGTGAGTTAACACTCATTTTTTAAAGAGCCCGTACTTATCTGTTCTAAAATAAGATTGCATTTAAGTTTCTTTGTAATATCGCCGATTGTAAAATTAAGCTAGACAACTAAAACAGCCATTTGTGGTACACTCAACTTGTAATTCCGACCAAAGAATACAAAGGAGTGACCACAAATGACCTACACCCATCTTACCACGGATGAACGGGTGATGATAGAATCATATTACCACCAACATATTCCGGTCTCGACCATTGCCAGTCGTTTAAAACGTTCTAGAACACCCATTTATAACGTCATCAACTTCTTAAAAGAGGGCCATACCGCCATTGAGTATTACCAACAATATAAGAAAAACAAACAACGGTGTGGTAGACGTAAGTGTGTCCTTCCTGCAGACCAACAAGTCTACATTAAAGAAAAAGTCTCACAGGGCTGGACACCCGATGTCATTATCGGGCGTAAAGAAAAACCCATTGACTGTTCCATGCGGACGCTTTATCGGCGTTTCAAGGAAAAGGTGTTCGATGAAAAAACCTTACCCATGAAAGAAAAACGTAAGCCAAATGGGCATCAAGAACGTCGCGGAAAACAAGCCTTCAAGCGAAATATCGTGGAAAGAGAGGTAGACTATCCAGCGTTCACCGAAGAATTCGGTCATCTCGAAGGAGATACCATTGTGGGTGTTCACCACAAGAGTGCTGTTATCACGCTAGTAGAGCGTCTTTCCAAAATCATCATCACTTTGAAACCGGATGGCCGCAAAGCCAGTGACATTGAACAGAGGATGAACCAATGGCTGGAATCGATTCCTCGACATTTCTTTAAGTCGATGACGTTTGATTGTGGTAAGGAATTTTCCAATTGGAAAGCATTAAGTAATCAACATGACATTGATATTTATTTTGCCGATCCAGAAACGCCCTCACAGCGAGCTTTGAATGAGAATTCCAATGGTTTATTACGCAGAGACGGACTGCCAAAAGGAATGGACTTTAATCAAGTAGACCAAAGCTTTGTGTCATCGATTGCACACAAACGGAACACGATTCCACGGAAATCCTTACACTACCGAACACCGTTGGAAGTATTTTTGAGTTACTTAGATGAAGCAGTTTTGTCTAGCTTAATTTGACAAATCAAACAACTAAAAATTTGATTTGTATTTCTTAATCAATCTTTCTCGCTTAAAATTATAAGTTTTCAGGATTTACAATGAATTCAAGCGGAAGCAAATCATTTTTTGTGCTCAATACTTTAAAAGTAAGAGGCGCACTTGGATCAAGTAATTCGTAACCCGTAATCACTTTAATGGGTTGATAAAGCCCACTTATAGAAGCTTTTTCATTCTCAATTGCCTCATGATCATCTAAATGCGCTAATTCAGTGCTGACTACTCGGTTTAACCTTACTTTTTGAGTTGGTAACGCTTGAATAATTTCAAAAGAACGATGGAAATTAGACATTACATTACCACTACTCACATTTTCCGCATCAAGTATATACTCAATTACTAAAATGTCTTTGCCGGAATCTTTCCCTTTGGTAAGATACATTTTTTGTAAGTCATAAACAGCTCCTGATAAACCTGTATAAGTGCCTAAATAATCAGCCCCACCTAACATCATGATTTCTTCCTCTAGCGTTTCAACCTTTTGATTTAATTCAAGTATCTGTTCACGTACATCCTTTAACTCAACTTGTTTGTCAGAAAGTTCGTCGGCAAACACCGTTTGTGGAGACAATAGAGCTAACACAAGCGTGAAGGTCATTAATTTATTTTTCATTTTCATACTCCTCATAATATAATAGTTTATCATTGTTAAACCGTAATAATGTGACTGGATAATTTAACTATAACATCCAAATTTTCCTCACTGTTTTCTATGGCATACTTACACAAAATCTTTAAATAATAACAGCCCTATTTAACCCATTAAGATTAGATAGATAAGTATTGTCTACGCCCCTTTAGTAAAGAGGAGCGGAATATTTGTTTCAATCGATTTCAGATTTATAGGAATGCATAAGCTTAGAGATTAGGTCAAACTCGGTGTTTAATCAATGTTTCTATATTCTCCTCGACTGTCGCCACACCGCTATTCTAGCCAATTGTGTTAGGTAACACCTCCCACTTTCCATCTGTAGTCATTCCCACAAACACTGCATGAAACAAGCAATGATCGTGGGACGTAACTTTACCTATAATCCATTTCCTTTTTGAAGAATAGTCGTTTATTTGTGAATGGTATGCTAATAGATGCCGATGTTTCATTGGTAAGATCGAAGGTTAGATTACTTTCAATTGCATTCAACACTGCGACTATTTCCTGAGAATCATAGTAAAACGTGTCATCAATGGTTGCCAATAGAGTAACCAAATCTTTTAATTTAAGAGGCGTGATTTTAATCCCTAAACCACCTTCAACTTCGTAGGCAGTATCGATAATCTCATGCACATAACTCTCAATTTCAGTTAGTGCACTTGATTGTATAGGATTGATCGCATCTCCAGGCTCACTTTGAAAGCTCTCAAAATAATTCGTAACAAATTGGGATAGTAACACTTTCTTTTGATCCATCGGCTCTGAACTCCAACTACTTATAAAATTTTCTATAAACTCATAGGTAGGACTTTCATTAGTGTACTCGTATAGTAATTCATTAAATGCCTCTGAGACAATAAAATCATTTAATTCTAAAGAAACAGTGTCAATTTTAATCTGTTGACTATTCGGGTTATTTGTTGGAACTATGTCTCCTTCTATGATTACCTTATTATTTAACAGATAAGGGTCCATGTATTCGGTCATTTCAGGTTTAACTTCAGCCAAATAACGATTTTTATCAATGGTTGTATTTATCGCAAATGGATAACCTTCCATTGGGTTTGTGCGCCATACTTCTGGATTCTTGGACGAGCTATTCCAAACAAAAAAGGCTAAACCTCCAAGTAATAATATAATTCCCATTAAAATAAAAGGAGTCTTTTTAATAGTTGTCGCACTAGATTTCTTTTGTTCACTAGCATCTTGTGTCATATCGTGGGTAATCTGTTTATTTTCTGTGGACTTTGATACTTCATCAATTTCAACAGAATCATTTATTTCACTAGACTCGTTTTCTTCTTCAAGACTATCTTCAGTAATTAGTACTGGATCAGTTAGCTGCTCTTCAATGTTCTCCAAATCCACAATATTTGTGTCGCTATCTGAGATTATCGTAGCTTCCCGCCCGCACTCAATACAAAACCTTGCACCTTCTAAAAACCTTTCACCACAATTAGGACAGAAACTCATATTAACCCTCCTCGTATAATATGATTAGTCTTAATTGACTAATCTTTTTCTTTTGTGTATTTGTCAATTAAGGCTGACTTAAACCTATAACTCTAATGAGTTATAATTGTTTCGTATAGATAGAGGTCGTAGT
>JACBXN010000031.1 GCA_015863215.1 Aerococcaceae bacterium DSM 111176 | reverse complement strand
AACTCGCAATACTACTAGATAATCGAGGCTAATAGGCTTCGTTTTTTTATTTGTATGCCAATATTAATTTTAATCAACAAAATACCCGAGTTGAATGAGCTTCAACTCGGGTTTGTCTACGGTCTGAATCAAACAATTGTTTGACTATCTCCTCATGCAGAATGTATAATATCCATATCATAATCAAAGGGACGTTTGAATGAGAGGTGAATGAAATGACTGAAGTCTGCCAAACGACGATCATACATCCTGAAAAAGTAGATGTTGTAAAAAATAAATTAGAAAATAAAGATTTGTCGAGTTTACTGGTGTTAGGAAAATGCTTTAGTGATCCTTCTAGAATTAAGATATTCTATGCTTTAGAAACCTTCAAAGAAATGTGTGTCTGCGATTTAGCGGAGATCTTAGACGCTAGTATTGCCACGACGTCACACCATTTGCGCTATTTAAAAAAGCAAGGTGTGGCGAAATCACGTAAAGACGGAAAAGAAGTCTACTACTCGTTAGCGAATAAAGAAATCCTTTCGACTATTCGTATAGTTTTAGACATGCCAAACAGCTTATCTTTGACGTCTTAGTTTGGAGGAGAATATTTTGTTACAAACTATTTTTTCAGCAATTGCTGTGTATATTTCGACCAGCATCGATTATTTATTTATCTTACTGATTATTTTCTCGCAAGCCTATACACAAAAAGGACTTCGTCAGATTTATTTCGGGCAATATCTTGGAACCGGCATTTTAGTAGCCATTAGTTTATTTGCTGCTTATGTGCTGAATTTTATCCCCCAAGATTGGATGATCGGACTTTTGGGACTCATTCCTATCTATTTAGGTATCCGAGTTGCTATGGGAAGCGAAGAAGAAGCAGAAGAAGAAGAAGTCGTGGAGAAGTTAGAGTCCAGAGGGTCCAAACGTTTGTTTTGGACTGTTGCTTTAATTACGATCGCTTCCGGTGGAGATAATTTAGGGATTTATATTCCTTATTTTACCTCTCTATCTGTTTCTGAAATAGTCATTGCTATAGTCGTTTTTGCTCTATCGATTGCGGTGCTTTGCTATATCAGTTATCGATTGGCAAAAATTTCGTTTGTCTCTGAAACATTGGAAAAGTATGAACGAATTATTGTACCGATTGTCTTTATCGGTTTAGGAATCTTTATTATGCTAGAAAACGGGACCATTCAAACACTATTCGGTTTATAAGGCTCGTATGTGAAAGGAAGAAAACGATGAGCGAAAAGAAGAAATCGCATCAGTGGCTCCTGGAAGGAATTGACTGCGCCAATTGTGCTGCTAAAGTGGAGCGAGGGGTGGCTTCCATTCCTGGCGTCACTGAAAGCAATGTGAATTTCATGACAGAAACCTTGAGGTTTGAGGTTGCTGATGATCAAGAAAACTTAATCTTAGTCAATATACAAGAAAAAATTAACAAGTTGGAACCCGACGTGACTTTAAAAAACAAAGCAGATGGGCAATTGATTAACATGAACCCAGCAATTGTTTTGGAAAGTCAATCCAAAGAAGATGAGGAAAGCCATCATGAATGGCTATTAGAGGGAATTGATTGCGCCAATTGTGCTGCAAAGATTGAGAATGGCGTGGCTGAAATAGATGGAGTCATAAATAGTAACGTGAATTATATGACACAGACATTAAGCTTTGATCTTGTGGCAGAAAATGACGTTAAAACTCTTTCTTCGGTTAAAACTAAAATTAAAAAACTAGAACCTGATATCACCCCTCTTATAAAAGCTACAGGTCAGGAAGTTGGAGAAGACAGGGGTCTCCAGTCAGAAAAATCGGGTCAGAAACAGAATCACAAAAGACCAGAACATTGGGGAATTAAGTTAACCATCGGTCGCTTAATCCTTGCCGTGTCAGTGCTTTTACTGGCAAGTTTTGCCCCCATTACCCCTTCCCTTTCCTTTGGTTTGTTTGTGGTCGCTTACCTTGTGGCCGGGTATGATGTGATTTGGCGAGCCGTCCGAAATATCTTTAATGGCCAAGTCTTTGATGAAAACTTTTTGATGACGATTGCGACACTTGCTGCCTTCTATGTGCAAGAATATCCCGAAGCAGTAGCCGTTATGCTTTTCTATCAAGTGGGCGAAGTTTTTCAAGATGTGGCCGTAAACAAATCACGTCGCTCTATCGCAGACTTGATGGATATTCGTCCGGATTACGCCAATATAAAGTTAGCCGATGGCAGTACACGCCAAGTTTCACCAGAATCGATTAAAGTCGGCGATACCATTCTCGTACGTCCAGGCGAAAAAGTGCCCTTAGACGGGAAAGTGGTCGTCGGTTCTTCCGCTATGGATACGTCTGCTTTAACCGGTGAGTCAATGCCCCGAAGTGTTAAAGAAGGTGACGACGTTTTAAGTGGTTTTATCAACAAAAGCGGCTTGCTAGAAGTCGTGGTTGAAAAGCCCTTCTCCGAGTCTACGGTGACAAAAATTCTTGAGTTGGTCGAGAATGCGAGCAGTCGTAAAGCACCAACCGAACAATTCATTACGAAATTTGCTCGTTACTACACTCCAATCGTAGTCATTTTAGCTGTCTTATTAGCTGTTCTTTTACCATTGATTGTTCCTGAAATGACTTTTAACGATGGTGTTTATCGTGCAGCTATCTTCCTCGTTATTTCATGTCCTTGTGCTTTAGTTGTTTCGATTCCTGTCGGTTTCTTCGGCGGAATTGGCGCTTCTTCACGTAAAGGTGTCTTAGTGAAAGGTGGCAACTTCTTAGAAGGTTTAAACGATGTCAAATATGTCATTATGGATAAGACGGGTACCTTAACAAAAGGAAAATTTGAAATTACCGATATAGAAGCTTCAGAAGGATTTAGTGATGAAGAACTCTTAGAACTAGCCGCTTATGCTGAAACCCATTCTTCGCACCCTATTGCGGATTCCATTAAAGAGCGTTATGGGAAAAAGATTGTTGAACACCGAATTGATGAATACAATGATATTTCAGGACATGGAGTCCAAGCGATTGTTGATGGAAAAGAAATATTAGCAGGAAACGCAAAATTAATGGCCAAATATAGTATTCCCTTTAAAGCAGTAGAGGAAGTCGGAACGATTGTTTATCTAGCCATTGATGGAGCCTATGCTGGTTACCTTTTAATTGCCGATACGATTAAAGATGATGCTGCAGAAGCCATTGCCTTAATGAAAGAAAAAGGTGTCGAACACATTATTATGCTTACTGGCGATTCAAAAGCGGTGGCCGAAGCTGTTGGGAATAAATTAGGGATCGATGAAATCTACTCGGAACTTCTTCCGCAAGACAAAGTGGAGAAAATGGAAGGAATTATGGCGTACAAAAACGAAAAAGAAAAAGTCGCTTTTGTAGGCGACGGTATCAACGATACGCCCGTACTGGCCCGTTCAGATATCGGGATTGCGATGGGGGGCTTAGGATCAGACGCAGCCATTGAAGCAGCGGATATCGTTATCATGGATGACAAACCTTCTAAAATCGGAACGGCCATGCAAGTCGCCAAAGATACTCGCCAAATTGTCTGGCAGAACATCATTCTGGCTCTGGCTATCAAAGGGGTATTCTTGATTTTAGGTGCCTTTGGTGTCGCTTCGATGTGGGAAGCTGTCTTTGCAGATGTAGGAGTAACAGTAATAGCAGTACTGAATTCTATGAGGATATTAAACAAATAACATTTTCAATTCGTTTTTACAATCTATAGGTTACCAGAAAATTTAATAGCTAGTGACCTATTTTTACAAATCGAAATGAACAAAAAAGGCAGCGATTGTAGTTTATCGCTGCCTTTTTTGATTCTAAAATAGTCCTTTTTTCAATATATAAATACTTTAACTGCCATAAGCATACCCTTTTTCCAGTTCGTCTTTACTTGTAGTTATTTCTATTGTGATATGATTCTTTACACCCGATGTATGGGCAAGCTCTGCAATTTCTTCTTTGATTTCCCTAGCCTTGTTTATATCGGAAGAATCTATAAGAACCGTAACGATAAGGGCATTTTCTTCTCCGTCCAGTGACCAAATGTGAAAATGAGAGAGGGCCTTTACAGCAGGAATATTGTTAATGGAGCTCGCCAGGTTCTCTACGTTTACATTTTCCGGCGAACCGTTCAATAAAATTTTCATTGTGCTTAAAAATTCAGGTACAGTTTTATAGAGGATATAGAGTGCTATCAAAATCGATAAGATTGGATCCAATTGATAAGCCTCGGTAAAGTTCATTACAATACTCACAACCAAGACCCCAATCCACCCTAATACATCTTCTAGCATATGCAGGTTCAACATGCCTTCGTTTTTCGAAGTTCCTTTGCTTAAAATCCAAGCCGCATACCCATTTAACCCAATCGCCACGAGTGAAAGCCAAAACATGCCACTGTAATTAACCGGTTGTGGATCAATCAAACGTGGGATACTTCGGTAAATCATAAAGAATGAGCCACCAATCAGCACTACTCCAGTTATCAGCGCCCCTAATAATGAAAATCGGTTATAACCAAAAGTGAACTGTTCATCTTGCTGCTTTTCTGAGTACCCCTGGAAAAACCAAGCGAATCCAATAGAAATGGAATCTCCTAAATCATGAACGGCGTCGGACATAATTGACACACTATTGAAAAGAGACCCAAAGAAAAATTCAATCATGGAAAAAATAAAGTTGATGAAAAAAGCAATTTTAATATTCTTATTCGGTTGATTTTGGTGCGAGTGATTTTCTTGTTTCTCTGACTTTGAAATTTTAAAAACCTCCATTTAGTTTTATACCTTATTAGCTTTTATTGTTCTTGTTCATTGATATGAGTTAAGACTTGTTCGAGAATACTGAAAACATGAAGATCATCAAGACTGTAAACCATGCTTTTCCCTTCTCTTCTTGCCTTCACTAAACGTGAATCTTTCAATATTTTTAGTTGGTGTGAAATCGCGGACTGTTCCATATCCAATGCAAGCACAATGTTTCCAACACTGAGCTCTTCTTTCTGTAAAAGAAAGAGAATTGACAAGCGTGTAGGGTCACTAATCACTTTGAATACTTTGCTTATTGATTGGATCTTCTCTTTATTGATTGGCGAAGTTGTTGATGTATCCATATGCTCTTATTCCTCTCACATGATTTTCCATTCATATATATAATACCACATGAGTAAAACGATGCTAGTTTTTTGTTTATAGACAAAATTAAGACTTTTGTATCAGCAATAGTAGTCCATTTGAATAAGAAGCATCTTATCTTGACAAAACTCATACAGTGAGTTAATATGATTTTGTAAACATATGAATGTAACTTCATATGTAAATCATAATCATTCCGATTTACATATGGGACAACTGAAAGGAGTCAGAGACAATGGAAATTACATGAATACTTCTCTTCTTTTAGTGGGAATTTGTGTGATTTAATAAGTAAATGAATGGAAATCAAAGGAATTATATAGGAAGGTGATAAAAATGGAAACTATCGAAGAACAACAATCTCAAGAAAAACATAATCACAACCACGACCATGACCATGAACACGGAAAAATGCCAATCGTTTTATACTTTATTGGTTTAGCCTTAGCGGTGATCGCTTTATTTTTGAATGAAGATTATCAGTTAATGCGAAATATTTTATTCTCAATCGCTACAATCAGTGCAGGATATCATGTCATTATTCTTGAAGGCCTTGGAGAAACAATCGAGAACTCCAAAGTTCAAAAAAAGTTCATGCCCAACTCTCACATTTTGATGGGATTAGCGGCCATTGGCGCTTCTTTAATGGGGAATTTTTGGGAAGGTACATTATTGATTCTTATTTTTTCTGGTGCACATTTTTTGGAAGATTATGCAGAAGGAAGAAGTAAACGAGAAATCACGAAATTACTCGAAATGAATCCAACGACTGCCCGGTTAATCCAGCCTGATGGCAGTACAAAAAATGTTGACGTCAGTGAATTAAAAGTGGGAGATCAATTTCAAGTATTGAATGGCGATCAAGTCCCCATTGATGGCGTCATTTTGTCAGGCTCTACGTCCATTGATGAGTCATCTATTAATGGAGAAAGTATCCCAAAAGAGAAGTCCAAAGGAGACGACGTTTTCGGAAGTACAATCAATGGAACAGGTACTTTCACAATGGAAGTCACTAAAGAAAATAAAGATACAGTATTTTCAAAAATTTTACAGTTAGTAAACCAGAACCAAGACAACCAAACAAAAGCTGCGAGTATAATCCAAAAATTTGAACCGAAATACGTTACAGTTGTTTTAATTGCCATTCCGTTATTCATGTTATTGGCTCCTTTTCTCCTAGACTGGACATGGTCACAAAGTATCTATAGAGGATTGGTCCTTTTAGTGGCAGCTTCACCCTGTGCTTTAGCAGCGGCTACTGTATCGGTAACTTTATCGACGACTTCTAACTTGGCCAAAAAAGGCGTCCTTTCAAAAGGTAGTTCTTACCTGTCTCAATTAGCCGATACTCAAGCCATTGCATTTGACAAGACAGGAACCTTGACTAAAGGAAAACCTGAAGTAACCAATTACTATTTTGCTGATTCCGTGAACGAAGAAAACATGATTGATATCGTAGTAGCTCTTGAAAAAGAATCCAATCACCCTTTAGCAGATGCTATTCTAAGAAAGTTTGAGCAAAAAAATAAACTAACTATCGAAGTAGAAAACCAGATCGGCAAAGGATTGACAGGAGATTACAAAGGGAGAAATTATCGTATAGGAAAACCGACTTCGTTTGACGATGTTTCAGATGAATATAGTCGTTTAAATAATGAATGGTCGTCAGAAGGTAAGACGGTCGTATACGTAGCAGTAGATGAGGCTGTTATAGGTCTTATTGCCCTCATGGATGTTCCGAGTGAGCATGCAAAAGAAACCATTGATTATTTCAGAGAACAAGGCATACACACCACATTAATTACTGGTGACTCAGAAATGACGGGTAAAGCAGTCGCTAAACAATTAGGAATAGATGAAGTGAATGCGAATGTCATGCCGGAAGACAAATCCAGAATTATAGACGAACAAAAAGAAAAATACGGTGTAGTTACCATGGTTGGAGACGGAGTGAATGATGCCCCCGCTCTCGTAAACGCAGATGTGGGAATCGCTATGGGAGATGGGACCGATGTGGCAGTAGAGGTATCGGATTTAGTTTTAATGCAAAACGATTTATCCAAATTGGTACAATCTCATAATATATCTACGAAAATGAATCGTGTCATTTGGCAGAATGTTATTTTTTCAATGGCCGTTGTTGCCTTTTTAGTTGTCGTTAGTTTCTTAGGCTTAACGGATATTGCAATCAGTGTCATTATTCATGAAGGAAGTACATTGGTTGTTATTCTGAATGGGCTTCGATTGTTAAGGTCTAATTCTAAGCCTATCAAAAATTAATAACCTGTTTCAAATATTAACTAATTCTCGTTTTCATATGCCTCTGAAGTTTTGGAAACTTTAGAGGCATATTTTTATAAATCAGTTAGTATCAAAAACAATCGATTTTGAGACTATTCTAAACAACTAAAATTTCAGCTGAAAAGAGGGCTTTTCAAGTATCAAAACTTTACTTTCTATCTACGTATCTTTATCCCCCCTTTGTGATACAATTGAGAAAATAAAAAAGAGAAGGAAGAGGATTATGAGTGGGTATGTATATGGGGATGCCAGAGTAAGTACACGTTCACAGGAATTGGATCGCCAGTTGGACTTACTCAATGACCGAAATTGCAATGAGATACTAACCGAAAAGATGACGGGAACCAAAGCTAACCGTCCGCAATTAAATCGACTGAAAGATAAATTGCGTCCAGGTGATACAGTTGTCGTGGAAAGCTTCTCTCGTTTGGGTCGCAGTACAAAAGATTTAATTGAACTTGTAAATTACTTTGAAGAACATAATATAAAGTTGATCAGCTTAAAAGAGAATTTTGATACTGCCACTCCACATGGTCGGCTTATGATGACTGTATTTCAAGCATTTAGCCAATTTGAGCGAGATTTGATTGTTGAACGTACAAAAGAAGGTTTAAAAAGTGCTCGAGCTAGAGGGCGAAAAGGCGGGCGCCCTCCTGTGAACCAACGAGATATCGAACGAGCAATAAAATTGTACAAAAGTGAAGAATATAGTGTGAAAGAAATTGTTGAGATGACAGGAATCAGCAAGTCAACGCTTTATCGTTACTTAGATAAATAAAAATTGACGATTAATTTTATTTAATCGTAGGAAAGAGGTGTTCTCATAAACCAAGAACTTCCTCCATTAACTCTATATACGGGCGACTAAAATGACGAATGAAATCGATATGATCGGTGGTAAGATGGGTATGGTTAAAAGTATGTGTAGAGTTCTTCAGTTAGGAGCAGAAGAAAAATACTCAACGAATGCGTATGAAGAGATTGATCTCATTATTATTGACGAAATAGATCGATTAAAAATACAGCATTTAGAACAACTAAGAGATATTTATGACCAAAACGATTTAGCTATAATCTTTATTGGAATGCCGGGCATAGAAAAGCGATTGGCTCGTTATCCTCAACTCTACTCCAGAATAGGTTTTGCCCATGAATTTGACAGATTGAGTAAAGACGAGATCCACCATATTATGGAATACAAATGGGAAGAGTTAAGATTATCTGTCCAACTGGAAGATTTTGCTAATTATGAAGCTGTCACTAGTATTATTAAAATTACCAGTGGAAATTTTCGACTTATCCAAAGACTTTTCACCCAAATCGAAAGAATATTAGAAATCAATAACCTTGAAACTATCACGACAGAAGTAGTGGAAGCTGCACGAGATAGTTTAGTCATTGGAGTAAAATAAGTAACAAAAAGGACTATTTCATTTAGCGAAATAGTTTTTTTGTTCTATTAGTGCAACATAGCGCTTGAAGTTAGTGCGAAATAAAACCAAAATTTACACAGGATTTGCACTTGCTCACAATCTTATGTTCATTTACAGACTATTATGACGATCATTTAGAGCCCTTTTCAAATCAAAAACAAGGGTCGTTTGTCCGTTAAAAGTGCTCAAACGTACATATAGAACATTATATATATTTAGGTGGGGCCTGATGATTATGTTAATTTATTATAAGTCACGTTAAGAAAAATGAGTTACATAAAAAGTCCTCACTTATCCAGCAAGGACTTCATTAGTATATTCAGTTGTGATTCATATCTTTTTTTAAAAAAGCTAATACATATCTACCTATCAAAACTTCTCTATATTAAAGGCTTGTATCCAGATATCTAAAAATTCAGATATATCTTCATAACCGTTATGCTTAGTCATTTTTTCCAGCATTTTATATGTTCTTGGACTCAAGCTGAAAGTATACTCCTTATTTGGATTCTTATTTATATTTAAATTCGAATTTAGCTCAATCAGTAATCTTTCATAGTCTTCAAAATTATTCACTTCGTTCAAACTCTTCATTCCTCTAATCTCACTATCCTCATAAATACTACTACTAAATGGCAGTAAATCATTCGCATGTTGAAGTATATTTTCATTTACAACTTCACTAGATTTATTATTATCATGAGTAAACAGTGTTCCTAAAATTTTAAAATGATAACCCGCACTGAGAGTTTTTTCATTTAAGAATTTCGCATATTTTATTGTACTCACAAGCTCTAGGTACGAGGGTTTACTGTTTATAATTACTCCATCAGAAGCAGTTAATGCATTATCTAAAATTAACCCCATATCAGTACTAGTATCAATCAGTATAAAATCATAAACACTTTCAACACTATTCAATACTGATTTTAATAAACTTTTTTGATAATCTTTATTGTACGACGTAATGGCATTTTTATTAAAGTTTACGAGCTCCCAATCACCGGGTATCAAGTGTAGATTGTCTGTTAACACCTGAATAGCATCGTCTACTTCAATATCATTAAATAGTACATCTGAAATCGTATGAGATTCATCACCAGTATATTCATAAGTGTTAAGCAATATACTGGATAGATCGCCTTGAGGTGAGAAGTCGATACACAAGATCTTTTTATCATAAGTGCTATTAGTTAAAAGATGAGCCAATACTGCTGTTGTTGTTGTCTTTCCGACGCCGCCTTTGATATTTCCAAAAGATATAATCATCAATCATTCGTCTCCTTCTAATAATTGCATAATAGAAATCAATTAGTTTGTATTAATTCATTCCTCGATTCTGCTTAACATTCTTATTCTTACTTTTCTTCTGTTTCCGTTTTTGATTTTTGTCTTTATTCTCATTTCTTAGATTTTCCATTTGTGCTCGCATGATATCCTCATACAGGTTGATATTCTGCATTAGGAATCCTAGATTAATCTGATTTGTATGGTTATTACCATCAGCAAAGACAAATTTATTATCCAATAAAGCTTCCCCATTTTTACTTACTTCATTCAGGAAGTACTCTCGCATACTTTTATCCGATACAACATCATAGATTTCTTTCAACTGATAATTATTTTGAATTTCATCTAAATCATCTTTAGAGAATAGATCATTATCGAATTTGTGTAGATAGGTTAACCCTATTCTTTGTTCATACGTATTGAATTTATTTACTTGCTCTTTGTTGGCTGTTCGTTGGATCTTTTCTAACGATAAATCATTTCCGTAATAATCAATTGCTTTAGATAGTTGCTCTTTCTTTTGAATAGAGAACTTTTCTAAATCTAAGGTAGGATACACACTCTTCAATGTAGTATTATAATACTGATCCATTACTTGAAGTGTTTGAAGTTGTTTGTTTAGTTTTTTATATAAAACTGAGAATTCTTGTTGTTTTTCTTGTGGTAAAGTATTGACTTCGGTTCTAGTTACATCATTCCTTTCATAAAAATTATCGACTGCTTGTTTCGCATGATAAAGATTTCTCTGGAGACTTTTAACCGGTTGAACATATGGATTTTTATAGACTGTTTTTAACATAGTGTTGAGTTCATTATTTTGTGCTTCAACTAGAGTTTCTTTAATTTCATTTAGTGTGAGTACTCGATCCTCTTTCAATGTCCTTTGTACGATTTCAATTTTAAAGTATGTGGAATAGTTTAGATTTTCGTTTAATTCGGGGTAGTATTTTTCATAAATTCGTACAAATTGTTTGTCTAAAACCTCTTTCCCAACTTCTAAATTATCTTTGGTTCTTTCAATTTGACTGAGGGTTTCTGAATAGTTCTCATTTGGTTTAATTAATTGATTTGTCTTAAGCGACTTCTCCCAATTATTTAACATGCGTTCTTTATCTAGAAGATTTTCATAGTTCACATATATTCTTAAATCCTTCGCGACTTTCTTTAATTGGCTTTTGTCTTTAGGTGATAATGACTGAGAGATATTTCTAGTTGCTTCCTCTGCTGAATACTTTTTTCGATCCTCGTGTTTCTCATAATTATTCTTTTTAATCTCATTATTTATCAAAATCCTATCTGTTATTTTTCCCTTCTCTTTCATCTGTCTAGCAACGTATCCTTCATGAATTGTTGGTTTCTTATCGATGCCTTGTTCAGCATAAGACTTTTCAGAAATTCGTTCTGTGTATCCATTATTCTCTAAATATTTATTCGTTATATCTGCCCAATTTTTACGCCAAGTATTTAACTTTTCTTTGCTGTCCCAATCCGTTAATTTGATGGTTTGTGATTTAATATTTCCTTTTTCTGTTCGCGCTTTTTCTCCATCTTCATCATAAACGTAGACTTTCTTTTGTTTGTTCCCCCACTCACCATTTTTTTCAAAAGGTCGCATAGTTAACATGATATGACAGTGAGGATTATTTGCATCATCTCTATGAATTGATGCATCACCAACCATACCTTCTTCTACAAAATTTTGTTGAATATACTCTTTAACTAAATTATTTTGTTCACTTTTATTTAGCTCGATTGGCAATGCAACTTCAATTTCTCTTGCAAGTTGTGCTCGAATTGATTTCTCTTTTTCTTCTACTTCATTCCACAATTTTTCACGATTTAAAGTCCAATTTGGTGCGTGCTCTGGTTTCAAAATAAAACTTTCTGGCTTTACCTCTCTAGGGTAATAACTCGTTTTTCCATATCGTTCTGAGTGTAATTTCTCACCACTTCTATAAGCAGCACTTGCTATTGCCGATTGCCCTTTCCCCCTTGAAATCACCTTTGAAGTTAAATGATAGATCGCCATAATTTAGCCCCTTTCTTTCCGCATGAGCGAAGCGAATTCTTAATTTTGCATCGCAAAATTTCACATTTAAAATTAGATGACAAAGACAAACAATCAAAAAATATTTTGATTAATATGAAACGTAGAACGTTGAAATATTTGACCTTGTTTGCTGTCAGCTATCTAATTTTGATTTTCGCACGATACCATTTGAAAAATGGTATATAAGTGCGCCCTTTATCAAGTAAAGGGGTTAGAGATTTAAATCCCTAGCCATCCCTATACTTTATTCCTATTTAAAATAGGTGTTACTTTCTTTCAATGTTAAAAACAATTTCTTAGTGGATTGATATTTTTCTTTGAATTCTTTAATATCTTCTTGGATTGTTTTAATGAATATTTTGACTGCAAATAGAACTGCTATAAGTAAACCTACCGTCATTAAACTTGAAAATAAACTTGTCATTTTAATATTCCTTTCTATTCATTATTATCAACTGAAAGTATCAATGTTCCATATTTTTCTTCTACTGGAATGAGTTTTATCTCGTCTCCTTCTTCTCTAATTTCATAGAAAATCTCTTCTGCGTTTTTAGGATCAGACATTATTAATTGATCATCTTTGATTGTGTAAGGCATCCCAGTTTGAAAAATACCTTGCTCAAAACTAATTGTTGTTTCACTAAAATCTGCACTGTATGACGATCCACTTGTGGAAGTTATAGTCCAATTATTTTCCTGTAATTGTTCATGAATGGACTGACTACACCCAGCGAATATAAAAGAAAAAAGCAAGATGAAAAACACTTTATAAATCTTATTCATAGATATTCTCCTTGTCATTTTATCGAGTAAATCGATACATGAGTGTACGTGCGACACCCCCACCTGCTCGACCCACTCCACTACTAAACCAAATACTTTTTAATACAGTTGGTCCACTTAAAACTAAAGCTCCACTACCAATTACTAATGGTAATTTCCCCCAAATAGTATCCGTATTCATTGTTAATGCTTCTGCAAATAAAGCCATAGAGACAGTTAGAATAATAATTGTTAGAGTGTGGGATAATAAATCTCTCCACCAATTTTCAATAAAATTAAAGTCTTCTGTAATAACTGAAATCGCACATAGAGGTGTTAAAATTTCTAGAATTAAAATTTGCGCCTGAGCCATGAACATTTTAAACGCAAACACAATTATCACCACAAGTAAAAACAGCATTAAAATTACTTGATTGAGTCCAGCATTAAATATAGCTGGTGCAGTATCTGATTCTATAAACCCTTGTAAGTTATTGACTGTTAAGATACCCATTTCATTTATAAAATAACTGCTAATGGGTCGTACAATTCCATTCATAGTGATTGAAATAACGAAAGGCATAATAACTATGTAGCTACCTGCTTTAAAACTATTTACCAATGTAAACCAAATGTCTGCTTCTTGACTCCCTTCTGCTTCAGAAATCAATTGTTTAATTACTTTTCCTAAAGCTAAAGTAACTAACAATAATCCGCCTAAAAATACAAATAGGTTGTATGCATCTAAAGCAATTCCTGCTAGGCCTTCATAATCAAAAAGAGTGTTCTGTAAAAACTCTACTACCATTTCAATCGCACTTATAATCCAATCTAAAAACATGTTCTTAATTCTTTCACCTATCCCAAAAGGATCTTGTGTTGTGCTAAATATTGGCATTCTGTCACTTCCTTTCTTTTTTATTTAAAAAATGAGCATGTTCTTTCTCAAGAAGTTTTATCAAAAAAACATGCCCTTTATAGAATCAATAAATTATGGTATTATATACTTAGTTTAGTTTTACTTGAGTCCTTACAAATTACCGTTTGTGAGGACTTTTTTATTTGTGTTATATCTCTATTCATTGAATGATCCCTCTTTCTTTTTTATATTGTTGCAATCTCAAAAGACGATCATTAAATTCTTCACTATTAGTACTTGCTTCTTCTTTTGGTGGTTTATAATCCTCTCTAGCCCATTCAGGTAACGTTTCTTTTTGAACGTATTCTTTTTTGCTATATGACGTCTTTTTACTTTTTGCAAATGCTTCATCTTCTTCTTTCACATCTTTAAGAGTCTTTACGTTGTTCTGCTTCCAACTCTTCATAATTCCTTTTGCATAGTTGTAAGTCTTTTCAGCTTCTACCGCTCGTCTCATTGCCTCAATAACTAAGTCACTACCTATTTCTTCAATCCAGCTTCTTAAATCCTCTTTAATGTGTTGATTAAGGTTATTAAAGTTATTTTGAAAGAAATTAGATACTTTAATAATTTCAGAATCAGCAGCTGTATTTTGGTTTTCTTCTAGCTGTAGCTCTTTATCTTTCTCTATATCTATCTCTATATCTATCTCTGTGTCACTTTTCTGAACATCTTGCGCACAATGTGACGCCCCTTCTAATAATTCTTTCTTCTTGTTATCTAACAATCTTTTCTTCCGCATTCTTCTTGCAGATTCTGTTTCACTTCCAATCATTTCATTAATTTGTGTCATGTAAATTTCTCCAGTTTCTAGATGTTCAATTAAGCCAATATCTAAAAATGCCTTCATCGCTACCGCAACAGTATCTGGTGCAGTGTCTGTTATTTTTGCTAAGGCTTTTACATCGTAAGGGATCAATCGCTCTCCGACATATCTAATAAGTTGTCCTTCATCTTTTAACGACTTTAAGCATAGTTTCAAATAAAAAATGACATAATCTTTACCGTTTTCTTGTTCCTCTAACCATGAAATTGTGTCGTCTTCAAAAAAATCTTCCTTTAACTTTAGCCAGTAATATCGCTTGTTCTTACTCATAGACTACCTACCTTTCGACTACTTAACTTAATATAATTTATGACTTTATTTATTTCCGCATGGCGTGTGCGTGTTTTAAAATTTTAGTTTATTCAGTGTTTCTTTCAGGTCATCTATATCAATTAATTTCTTGTTTCCTATTTTAATAAACTGTAAACCATTTTCATAAAGATCGTTCATAACCACATGACCAATTCTTAGCTCTTCCATCACTTCTTTCTGTGTAAGAAATTGTTTAGAAATAGAAGCACGTTCTACTGACTGTTTTATAGCTTCATCAGCTAATTCTATAAAGCGACTAAATATTTCTTCTTCATATTCAGGGTCTAACTGAATTTGAAACTTGGGTACTTTTTGATTTTGCATTTCTAACACTCCTTTTATGAATACTTTTGAATACTTCTTAACTAAAAAAAAGAATATCATAGGATACTTCTGGAAAATAGTCATTAATAAAATTTTTAATGATTATTTTTTCTTCGTCGCTAAATCTTGTTTTACCTAACTCTTTTTGATTATAACTCTGTTTTGAAATACCTAGTATATTAGCTAAATCTTCTTGAGTACATCCTAACATAGTCCTATAACCCGCAAGCATATAATTTTTTGAATCTATTTTATGTTTCATCAATTTCACTAACTCCTCCCCCGTTCACTTTACTTTCCTTTACTTTATATTGCTATTATAAATACAATCCACGACTAAGTCAATACTTTTGTTTACTTTTTATTAGATTTGCTTTACTATATACTTAAACAGGAGGTGCTCTATGCAAGGATTAGGAAATAGGATTAAAAGTATTCGTTTGGAATTAGGAGAAACAATGGAAGAATTTGGAGCCCGTTTTAATACTAGTAAAGGAACTATCAATAATTGGGAAAAAGAAAGAAATAAACCTAATAAAAACAATCTCAAAGCAATTGCAGAATTGGGACAGTTATCAGTCGAAGAATTATTATATGGTACTCCAAAAATTAAATATTCACTCGATGAATTCTTATATGAAAATTCTAGAGAATATATAGATAATAGAAATCAAGTCCGTAAATTAGAAAGAGACTTACGTAATAAAGGTCTGCTAGAAGGTTTCTCTTCATTATTAGGTTTAGGGAAAGGGCTATCTGATGAAGCTATCGATAATTATGAGAGACATCAAGAACGTATTAATGCCTTAGAAAAGTTCGCTACTAGTTATATTGAAAATAACTATAATGGTTTTACTTTTGATAAATTCCTACAAAAATTCCCTAATTCCACTCCTCAAGATTTTTATAATTATATAGAAAATGAATGGAAAATTTTGGAACAATTATTAGATAATTTTTGGGAAGCTTTTAATATCCCTAACCAAACTGACTATTGGATTAATAAACGATTTACAGATCACATTAGATATGAACTCGATTTAGTTAGTAAGCTTGCTATTGAAGAGGGAAAAGAACACTATTACGTTAATGAAGTAGTTCAACCCTTTCTCGATCAAGCAGCAAAAGACTTTAAAGAATATATTAAAGAGTATATAGATACAGAAGATTAAATTTAAAAAAATCCTTGATTTCATAAAGCATAGGCGTGTGCGTGAATGAAAGGAAAAGATAACAATGATAAAGAAATACAAATTAAAGAACGGTAATACTCGATTTATGTTTCATTCATACATTGGGGTTGATCCAGTTACAGATAAAGATGTTTATCGTAAAAGAAGTGGCTTTAAATCGAAGAAAGAAGCAGAAATTGCTGAAGCAAGATTAATGAATGATTTTAATAAAAATGGTTTTCCATCTCAGAGGAAACGAAGTACTTTTAACGACGTTTATGACTTGTGGTTAGAATCTGAATATATAGATAACGTTCAAGAGTCTACACTCAATAAAACAATGCGTGACTTCAAAAATCATATTGTCCCCTCTTTTGATGGCATGAACATTCGTGAAATAAAACCTGATCATTGCCAGTCTGAATTAAATAAGTGGCGTGATAAGTTAGTCAATTACAGACGCATAAAGAATTATGCGCATCGTGTATTTGATTATGCTTTAAGAATGGATATTATCGACAGCAATCCATTTGATAAAGTGACGGTTCCTAAACGGATTGAGACGATTGAAGAAAGTGAATTTGAGAATTTCTATAGCAAAGAAGAATTAAATGAGTTCTTAGAATATGTAAAAGAAGATTTAGATTTAAATTGGTATACGTATTTTAGATTACTAGCATACAGTGATGCTCGTAAATCAGAACTGTTGGCTCTTAAATGGTCGGATATTGATTTTGATACATCTACCCTCAATATCAACAAAACACTCACTAGGGGCTTAAATAACAAGATTATCGTGCAACCTACGAAGACAGTGAACGGCCGAAGAATAATTGATATGGATTATGACTCGATGAAGCTTTTAAAGCAGTGGAAGATGTATCAGGCTCAATTTATGCTGAAACTGGGTTTTAATACAAATACACCCGATCAGCATGTTTTTGCAAATACGAGAAATAATTTCTATTCGATTAATGTACCGAATGACCGTATGAGAAATGTGCAAAAGCGTAATGGACTCAAACAAATTACCGTTCATGGGTTGCGACACACGCATTGTAGTATCCTCTTCTCTATGGGAGCGTCAATAAAAGATGTTCAGGCTCGCCTAGGACACACAGATATTCAAACAACAATGAATATCTATGCTCATGTCACAAAAGAAGAAAAGAAAGATACAGCTGATAAGTTTGCGAAGTTTATGGAGAACTAGAAGGAGGAAATACAATGAAGTTTGGTCTGCGTAAGCCGAATTTAAAGTCTAGAGTAAAAGCTCGCACTACTGGAAAAATGAAACGAAAAGCTAAAAGTGCTGTAAATCCATTTTATGGGAAAAAAGGAAGTGGATTACGGAATCCAAAAAGAGCAGCTTATAATAAAGTATATAACAAAACTACAAAAGGCTGTTTAATACCATTAATATCAATTTTCATGATTCTAGTTTTATTATTTATCTAAAAATTAAAAAACCATTACCATTTTAGAGTAGTAATGGTTGAATAGGATTTAAGAATTGATTCCTGAAGTACTGATAAAATACTATAGAGGGATTACTATAATTATTTAGTAGATTACACTCTTGAGGCAGAATAAATGGGAGATGAAAATTATGGCTCAATATTATACTTTCAAAGTAGTAACTCAAAGTTGTTTAGAAGAGTTCAATAATAGTTACTTTTTTGGTGAATATATTTTAATTGGTGATTTTTCAAAATTCGTAAAAAATGATGAATTAATAGTTAGTAAGGAATTGGTTGATATCCTAAAAGATAAAGTTGAGGATACTTACGAAAATGCTGAAGGAGATACAGTATCAGTTAAATTATTAGAGTTAATTAACCATGAAGAAGTTGTAGATAAAGTTACAAGTGAGGGGTTGAATGTCCTCATGCAACAATTCTATTATTTTGAAGACCCAATATCTTCAGAAGAATTTTTGAAAAGATATCATATTGATAAATAGAATTTAAAAACCATTACCCTTTTTCCAGTAGTAATGGAAATGGTAATGGTTAGTAATGGTTTATAGCAATAGTAAGCAAAGTTCAGAAATTAAAAAAGGCTTCCTACCAGCGTTTAGAAGCTGTTAGGAAACCTTAGTAAAGCTATAATGGAGATGAGGGGAATCGAACCCCTGTCCAAACCTCTCGTACTAACCGAATCTACGCTAATAGTTTATCGATTTAATTTGGCTTCCATCTAGCAGATAAACGTGCATCAATGGTCGCGAGTCTGATCGTCTCTTAATAACTATGCAGACGGAATAGTTATTCGTATCCCACTAATTTGAGACCAGTGCCCCGGTACATGGGCGATACCGGACTGATCTTAACTCGCAGTTTTTAGGCTGCTAAAGCTAAATTGTTTGTTTTGTTTGCAGTTATATTTAACTGTAGCGTTTTTAGGTAGTCGCAACCTTCCTAGCGCATCGGGGAGCCGAATAAAGCCTGTCGAAACCGGAACATCCCCAAATGTGAACCTACTTATAATAACACCTATAACATACTTTGTCAATCAAATGGCTTCGTAGCACGTTTAGATTATAGGTTCACTTAAATGTTATTAGTTAATTAATAGGTGCAATACTTTTTCAAAGTGGACACCGTATGTAATTGGATTTTCGTCGTCAATTGTTGCTTGGATCGCAGCTGGTACGTATTCCACAGCCTTATCAATTGAAGCATAAATATCGTTCGTATTCATAAATGTCCCGACAACCGCTGCCGCAAAGACGTCCCCTGTTCCGTGGAACATTTGGTCGATATAAGTTGAGTAAGAATAATTCAATTCGCCCTCTTCATTTAATATCGCCGCCCCAATTAAATCATCTTGGCGCACGCCAGTCATGATGACATTTTTGGCACCAATGGCTTGTAATTCACTCATGATTTCTTTCAGTTCTGCTTCAGAATAGTCAAGTGCATCAAAGTCGCGCCCTAACATTAAGCAAGCTTCCGTATAGTTTGGCAGTACAAAATCCGCAACAGCGACTAATTTTCGCTGAGCCTGTCCGTACGTGTCGTCGAAGCCAGTATAATATTTCCCATGGTCACCAAATGCTGGGTCAATGAAGATTTTCGCGTCGTCGGCTAAAATGTTCGGGAAATGTTCTAATAATAAATCAACGTGGTCCACGCGCCCTAAGTAACCGGTATAGATTGCGTCAAATTTGATGTTTAATGCTTCCCAGTGTTGTAAGGTTTGAACGAGATTGTCCATCATATCGACAAAGGTAAATCCAGGGAATTCAGGTCCCGTATGTGTCGATAAAATCGACGTTGGCATAATCGTTCCTGTCACGCCACACGCTGAAATGATTGGCAATGCAACGGTTGTTGAACATTTACCAAACTGAGCAATATCTTGAATAATTAAAACATTTTTCATTATAAGTCCTCTATTCTAAATGGTTGATTGCGTTAATTTGCATACAATTAATTATAACCGTCATCTAGCCCTTTGAATAGTGCCAAATCGGAGGTGTTTGATGGGTCCAGTTCCCCCTACAACAAATCCATCGGAGCTACCCCCGAATGATTCTGCTTGGTTTTATCCGCCCCACGCTCTAGTAACAGTATGGCAGCGGCACTAGGCTGTTCGTTCGAGGACATCGCAGCGCGCCAGAGCGGCGTGTTGCCCCAAGAATCAGTCGGGTCAATTTTCGCTCCGTGATCCAGCAACATTTGGGCAATGTCCGCGAGGTCATGAATCGCCGCCAGATGGAGCGGCGTCAGACCTTGGTCGTCTTGGGTGTTGGGATCGTAATGGTTGTCGAGTAAGTATTGGACGAGTTTGGCGTTGTTTTTGGTGACAGCTGATGATAAGAACGTGCGGCCGTCGCGGTCGGTTGCGTCGATGCCGTTTTGATGGATGAATGCGTCGAGGTCTGGTTGGTTGAAGGGGTTGGTGAGTAGTTGAATCATGGCTTGTTCGTCGATTTTTGGCATGGGTGGTGCCTCCTCTTGGTATGTGTTGGTTTTATTATATATTATTTAGAGTTGTTTGGGATTGGAGAAAATTGTAGAGTCATGGATGCAATCATTCTCAAACGCAATGCAAACTAAGAGTTCAATGCAGTGGTCAATTTCTTCGGAAATTGACTTCTTTAGTTTGAGGATGCTTATAGGCGATGCCTAAAAGCTACATTAAAGAGAAGGTGGAGTCGCGTCCGCGACTCTCAGGCTGTAGACAAACCCCTTGAAAACACTGATATATAGTGATTTCAAGGGGTTTTTCCTGTATAATAAAAATAAAATGGGTGATTAACATGATGTCCCGAGATGCTGATAGTAAGACATTTGAA
>JACBXN010000030.1 GCA_015863215.1 Aerococcaceae bacterium DSM 111176 | reverse complement strand
TCAAATGTCTTACTATCAGCATCTCGGGACATCATGTTAATCACCCATTTTATTTTTATTATACAGGAAAAACCCCTTGAAATCACTATATATCAGTGTTTTCAAGGGGTTTGTCTACAGCCTGAGAACCCAATACTGGGTTCCAATTTTATAATAACGCTTCAATCTCTTCCTTGAACTTATTCGGTTCCTTCTTAGAACTAAATCGCTTAACCACATTCCCATCACGATCAATTAAGAATTTAGCAAAATTCCATTCGATTGCCTTTCCTAATGGACCGGATTGTTGAGATTTTAAATATTTGTATAGAGGATGGGCATCACTACCATTCACAACAATTTTATCCATCATGGGGAAGGTAACGCCATAATTTTTTTGACAGAATTCTTGAATTTCATTGTTATCTTTATATTCCTGAGCCATAAATTGGCCACTTGGAAAGCCAATCACCATAAAATCTTGTTCTTTAAATTCTTGGTACAGTGATTCGAGTTGTTCAAATTGTGGTGCTAACCCGCATTTACTTGCTGTGTTGACGATGAGCAATACTTTTCCTCGTGTTTGGTCGAATGAAAAATCATTTCCTGAAATGTCTTTGACTGTGAAATCGTAAATCATTAAATCACTCCTATCTATGTTAATTATACAAGACAAATTGAATTGGTTGTAATGATGCGCCTCTTTGTTTCGAGCAGAGTGCGTGGTATAATAGGATAATGACTATAAAGAGAAATTAAATACAAGAAGGTGACATTATGCGTGAATATAAAGATTTTCCAACTGAGGTTTTGGATATAACGATTCAAGAGATTAATTATAAAGGGTATGGGTATGCTAGATATATCCATGAGCCTGTGAATGGATCAAACGGGAAGCATTTACAATTATTAGTAAAAAATACGGTCCCTGGTGACCGTGTCCGAGTAACCGTTCCGAATGCGAAGGGGCGAGCTAAAGGGGTGTTTCACTATGATGAGTTATTGGAACCAAGTCCGGACCGTGACTTATCTATTAAATTAGGCCGTGAAGTAGCAGGCGGGGCGCCACTGCAATATATGAAATACGATAAGCAACTAGAATATAAAGAAAATCTAGTGAAAAAGTATTTATCTGAACAAGGATTCGATACTAATTTAGTTAAACCAATTATCGGGATGGATGACCCGAAACGTTACCGCAATAAGATGGAATTATCATTTGGCCGTGACGGAGAATTAGGGATGCATGAACAAGGGGATCCGATGAAAGTGATTGACCTTGAAGATTCGATCTTAGCGCCGGAACTCATGGTTCGAGTCAAACACATTGTCAGTGAGTGGCAACACCATTGGAACTTAGCAGGTTATAATAAAGAAACTACCGAAGGCGACTTACGTAATTTATTACTTCGTTATTCCTTTGCGACCAATGAATTAATGGTCATCGTTTATGCGACAGATAACGCTGAAGCAAGACGCGAAGAAGCAGACGATTTAGTTAACCGACTACAATCAGAAATAGACGAATTAACCAGTTTACAATGGGTAAAATACACCACAACAAATGAGCGTATTGCAGCTGAAGAGACGGAAGTGTTATATGGTCGTGATTTTATTTACGACGAACTAAACGGCAATCGATTTAGAATTTGGCCGGATACATTCTTCCAAGTCAATCCAGTCCAAGCGGAAGTGCTTGTTAATACAGCACTTGAAGCAGCGGGTGTAAATGAAGAGATGGATGTCATCGATCTATTCTGCGGGATTGGGACATTTAGTTTACCATTCGCTCAACGTGCAAAACGCTTAGCAGGGATTGAAATTGTTGAAAAATCAATCGAATCAGCTAAACGTAATGCGAGTGATAATAATATTGATAACACTTATTTCTTCGCTAGCGATGCTAGATCAGGTTTATTAAAACTTCAAGAAGAATGGGGTACGCCAAATTTATTAATCTTAGACCCACCAAGAAGTGGTGCCGGCGGTAAAATGATGCGCGCCATCGGAAGACTCGCTCCAGAACGTGTGTTGTATGTCTCATGTAGTGCCAAGTCACTCGCACTAGACTTAGTGTGGCTGAGAGATTTTGGTTATGACGTTCAGTCGGTTCAGCCAGTGGATCAATTCCCGAGTACGGTGCATGTTGAGTGTGTAGTATTGATGGAAAAAGTAAATTAGATAAATCTTGTTATATCAGCTTTCTTATGTCCTATTGGGATAGTAAGGGGGCTGATTTTCTTGTATAATAAGCTTATAACTCGATTTTAATGGGATTTGTAACATGATATTTATGGTAGTCTTAGGAAACTGGTCGATGAGTTTTTATTTGAAAAAGTATTAGAATATTTTTGTCTTTTACCTAAATATTATAGTTGATTTTGAGAATGATAATTAGGCTATATGTTGTTTTTGAGTCTTTCAAAAAAGAGAGGTAGTTAATGGACTTTAAAGATAATTTATTTTACATTCCAGCACGACGACAGCCAAAGCAACAACGAGTGGCCATTTACGCCCGTGTTAGTTCAAATGCTAAAGACCAGCTAAGAAGTCTGGCTAATCAAGTTTCCGCCTTAACTCGAAAAGTAGCCTTGAATGAAGAGTGGCAGCTGGTTGATATTTATATCGATGTAGCTTCGGCTAAAGAAAAATCAAAGCGCGAACAATACACACGATTAATTGATGATTGCCGAAATAAAAAAGTGAATATTGTCATCACTAAAAGCGTGAGTCGGTTTGGTCGTGATACGATTGAAGCATTAGAAACAGTAAGGTTGCTCAAGGAACTAAGAGTCCGCGTGATTTTTGATCAAGAAAATATTGATACAGCAAGTGATGATAGTGAATTGATGTTGACCATCTATGAATCATTGTCACAAGCAGAAAATGAATCTCGCAGTCAAAATATTAAACTAGGTCACCGTTACAGAGCCATGGACGGAACTTCCAAACTCTATAACCGAAAGTGCTATGGTTATGAACACGATGACGATGGGCAATTAATAATTAATGAAGAACAAGCTGTGGTTGTAAGACAGATATTTGATTGGTATCTTGAAGGGAATAGTATTGTAGGGTTAATAAAATTACTTCAAGCAAACAATATTCCCTCACCAAGAGGTAAAGAAAAATGGTCTAAACGTGCGCTTGAAACGATGTTAAGCAATGAAAAGTATATTGGCCAAGTTCTTTTATTTGGTGGCAATGAGTATGAAGATAATTACCTCAAAGAGGATAATCATCCACCAATTATTTTTAAGCATGTATTTGATAAGGTACAAAATGAGAAAGCAAGACGGAGTAATGTGGTTAAAACGAATGACGGTGTGAAGAGAAAGAGTAGTAAATATAGTTCGAAAAAGGAGTGAAAAAATGAGTTTTGAATATATTTTGAATATATTCCCTCTATTGCAAAATTAAAGGAAGAAATTGAACAATATAAGATACTATTAAAAGATCCTCTAGTCAACACATTACCTAATATAGATACAAATAAGTTAAAGTCAGATCTCTTAGTACTTGAAAATAATTTGGGTGAACAGTTAAGAGCCGCTGATATATATAATAAGAAGTTTTCAAAATATGGTTGGATTGTCCACGAGACATTAGATCTTGAAGTTATTATAAATGCTGTTGAAAAATTTGAAAGTGTGGGCTTTGATGAAGCAGAAAAAGTAATATTAAACTATTATGAGGATAGATTTAAGACAGTAAAAAAATATATTTTTATTAGCAAGCACTTTAATACTAGGAAAAGAATTTTTGAATTGGCGTATGCTGATTTTCTTGAAGGAAGGTATTACGCTAGCATACCGCTAACATTAATGATGATTGATGGGGTTCTAAATGATTTGAAATTGAAGGGTTTTTCTGCAAGTGATGAAGATTATGAAGTATGGGATAGCATCTCGGGTCATAGTTCAGGATTAAAACAAATTCATAAAATATACACTAAATCAATCAGAAAAACCATGGAAGATACCGTTCTGCCTCATAGACATGGAATATTACATGGACGTATTTTAAATTATGATAATGAGAAACTTGCTATAAAATGTTTGGCCTTAATAATATATATTTTTGATTGGATTCAATCATTTAACAGTGAGGATTATAGGAAAAGTAAATTTTTAGAAGAAAATAGCAATACTTTTTCTATAGAAGATGTGGTGAATCATCAGAATAAAATGAAAAAGCACGATGAATATCAGAAAAAGTGGGAAGAAATTAAGGTAAAAGAAATATATTATAACAAATCAGATTTAGAAGGCCTGATAAAGGGAACTCCAGAATACGAATTTATGAATTTTATTAATAATTTAAATGAAAAAAAATATGGTCTTAACAATGTTTATATTCCTTTGAATGTGCGAGAAAGGCATAAAAAAGGGCATTTATCAGGAAAAATTAGACAAGAATTTGAAGACTTTCTTCCAATAACGGTTGAAAAACTTTATGTCGAAAATAGAGGCTCGGCTACAAGTACACTTAAGGCTAATCTTACTTATAAGTCTAATTATGAACTAAATAAAGAAGTTGAGCGTGAAATAGAGTTTCTGATGGTCTATCAAGATTCAAACGGAGAACCAGAAAATAGATTGATCGATAAAGGACAATGGGTTATTATGCAAATGTTTGGTAAAAAGTTTGAAATGAGATAAAAAACCTAAGTAATTACTGAATATGATGGTAACAGCCGTTCAGGAGGGCTACTAAAAATAGCCTAATTATCTTTAAGACAGTTTTTTTCAGAAACATCTAATTAATGCGGTTTGTGATAATTTATATTAGCCTAAAATTTACACGTTGAGACGGTGGTATTGATGTCAAGAAAATAAAGAAGTATACTCTGAAAGGCTTGATATAAGCCTTTCCGGGATTTTATCGATAAATTTTTTAGTTAGAAAAAACATGATTTTTTGCTCTGCGGGAAATAGTCCAAGAGGGACTAAAAGTCCCGTACAGAGTGAATTAGATGTCACTGACCCCGTACAGAACAGATTAGATGTCAGAGGTTCAGTACAGAGCAGAATGGATGTTTTTGTGAATCAGTGGGGTTGAGAGAGTAGGTTGGATGTCGGTATAATTAAGTTGTGTAATAGGCTAATCAACATAACCGAAAATATTGTATTGTTAGTTAGGCTACGCGGTGGAATAATTAAGATTGATTTTTGAGGAGAGTGAAAAATGATTGGATTAAAAAGGGGTACAGTAAAACTACTTAACCACGAAAAAGAATGGGAGCTTGAAGCACAGAGAACAATTTTCCGTTTGCATAAGATTTTAGGTGCTGTCGCAAGAGATATTCAGCATGTGGGCAGTACATCTATACTCACAATAAAAGCCAAGCCGATAATTGATATAGCGGTTGCCGTAGATGATTTCAAGGATGTTCTTGCATTGGAAGCGGAATTAAATCATGATGGTTTTTATTATCGTCCTAATGCCAATTTAGAAGACCAACTTCTCTTTGCCTGTGGTAGCTATTATGACGGCACAGGCGACCTGCAAACGCACTTCATTCATGTTGTTTTAGCTGATAGTATGGAATGGATAAACTACATCAATTTTAGAGATTATCTCAACAAGACGCCAACGGTCGCTAAAGCGTACGAGGATTTGAAAATATCACTTGCATCAGAGGCGCCTGTTGATAAAGGTAGAGAACAATATTTGAAGGGTAAGAACGATTTTATTGTTTATACTTTAAGAAAAGCTCTTATCAATTACTATCTTGGAAAAACAGTTAAAGTTAAAATTGATCGACCTATCGGTAGCACCCACCCCAAACACGCAGATCTTATCTATCCTGTCAATTACGGATACATTCCAGGTGTTTTAGGTGGAGATGGCGAGGAATTAGATGTTTATCTTCTTGGTGTAGATAACCCCGTAAAGGAATATACGGCTCGTGTTATCGGTATTGTTCATCGTCATAACGATGTAGAAGATAAACTTGTAGCTGCACCTGAAGGAATAAGCTTTACCCAAACGGAAATCGCAGAAGCCATACATTTTCAGGAACAATATTACGAGAGTGAAATAGAAACAATGCCACAACTAAGTTTCATTTCTAAAGAACCGATCAATAAAGGTTGGTCGTGCGATAAAAAATACTGTGTTACAGCAGATGATGGTGTTAAATACCTTTTGAGGGTTACTCCCGAAGAAAAAAGTGCTAATCGTACAGATATGTTTCGTATGCAGCAACAGGTAGCGGCTCTCGGTGTTTCTATGTGTAAACCAGTTGAGTTTGGAAAGTGTGATGAGGGTGTTTACACTGTTCAGACTTGGATTGATGGCAAAGATGCTGAAGAAATCATTCCTTATCTTGCCGATTCAGAGCAGTATGCTTTTGGTCTTGAAGCAGGGAGAATACTTAAAGTAATTCATTCGATTCCGGCTCCGGAGAATCAGCCTGATTGGGAACCTCGATTCAATGCAAAAATGGATCGTAAAATCAAGATGTATAATGAGTGCCCTATTAAATTTGACGGAGCAGAAGACATTATTGCTTATATAGAATCTAACCGTCATTTGCTTGCAAACAGGCCGCAAACTTTTCAACACGGAGATTATCATATTGGTAATATGATGATTGAAAAGAATAAGATAGTTATTATTGATTTCGACCGTTACGATTTTGGTGATCCTTGGGAAGAATTTAATCGTATTGTATGGTGTGCTCAAGCTTCCCCAATATTTGCTTCAGGCATAATAAATGGTTATTTTGATAATGAAGTACCGCTTGAATTTTGGAAGTTGCTTGCACTATATATTAGCAGCAATATGCTTTCTTCTATACCGTGGGCTATTCCATTTGGAGAAAGTGAAGTGCATACCATGCTTAATCAAGCAAAGGATGTGCTGAGTTGGTATAAGAATATGCAGAAGCCTGTTCCAACTTGGTATGTCAAACAAAGAACAAATAGCAAAATATCGTTTATTTGTTGAGTTTAATTTATTATTTAGGAGGTATCCAGTATGTCAGAAAATAAAAAAGTTCATTACATACCACCGATGCCTTCAAAACGAGAAAAGAGGGTCGGTATTTATTGTCGTGTGAGTACAAATAGTGCTGACCAGCTGAAAAGTCTTACCGCCCAAGTATCGGCACTAACAAGATTAACAGCAGTTAACCCTAAATGGTTATTAGTAGATGTGTATATAGATATTGCTTCAAGCAAGATAGGTTCTTCTCGTAAAGAATTTTCTCGTATGCTGCAGGATTGTAAGTCACGTGATATAGAAATTATCCTAACCAAAAGTATAAGCAGATTTGGCCGAGATACAGTAGAAATTCTTGATGCTTTGAACCAGTTAAGGGTTCTCGGCGTTCGTGTTATATTTGAACAAGAAGTACTTGATACAGCCGATACAGATAACGACCTTATGATTTCAATAATCGAGTCTATTGCTCAGGCAGAAAATGAATCACGCAGCGATAATATTAAGTGGGGAATCAAACAACGTGCCGCGCAAGGTACTTCAAAGCTTTACAATAGAAAATGTTATGGATATTACAATGATAAAAATGGTACTCTGGCTATTGATGAGAAAGAGGCGAAAAATGTACGCTTGATATTTAACCTCTATCTTCAGGGTAAGAGTGTTTTAGGTATTGCGAAGGAACTGGAGCGTCTGGAAATTAAATCACCTACCGGAAAGGCTACATGGCCTAAGAGAACAATTGACGTAATGCTCAGTAATGAAAAGTATATAGGAAATGCACGATTGTTGGATAATGGAAAACATGATTTATGTTATTTAGCCGAGGGTAATAATCCAGCGATCATATCCAAAGAAATGTATCAAGCTGTGCAGATCGAAAAACAGCACCGAAGTAATGTTATAGAGGGCGAAGAAGGAAGCAAGCGCAAAAGCAAAAAATACAGTTCAAAGAAGTAAATAATTCGGAATTTAGTTAAGATATAGGTCGCAATTGTAGATTATGATGAAATAACTGTGGAGGAGATATTATGGTAGGAAAATATAAGGTAATAACTTTGTGTGGGAGTACAAGGTTTAAAGACGAATTCTTGCAAGTACAAAAGCAATTAACTCTAGAAGGTAATATAGTTATTTCAGTAGGATTGTTCGGACATGCTGATGGTGAGTTTGGAGATGTCATCACTCCAGAAATTAAAGTAATGCTTGACGATATACATAAAAGAAAAATCGATATGTCTGATGAAATTTATGTCATTAACAAAAACGGATACATAGGTGAAAGTACAAAAAGTGAAATAGGATATGCTATAAAAACAGGAAAAAGGGTTAATTATTTAGAGTACCATAATGCTTAGTCTGTTTCGGAATATACTTAATAGACTAATTATAGGAAGTCAAAGCGGCTTAAATCCTAATAAACCAGTTTAGCAACATAAGCAAGACACCCTCCAGGAAACCAACGAAAAAATATAGTTCAAAGCAGTGAAAAAAACAAAATAGCCTAATCCAGAATTATTTCTTGAGAGGACAGGATAGATGTCAAACCAGCTTAAATACAGTATTATTGCTGCGGTTAATAAAAATGTGAAATAGCCTACAAACTTCATGTTGAGTGTATAGTATTGATGGAAAAGGTGCAGACAAGAATAGCTTAATATCAACGTTTTCAGGATGTTTGAGTAGATATGTATCTGATATTTAGTACAGCAAAATTAAAATGTAGCTTGATTTTGTATTTTGGGCTGTGAAGTGATGAATTCGTCTGTGGGAACAGGTCGAATATTATCTTAATAATCTTTAAACTAGTTCGTAACGTTTATTTATAAGTTAAGGAAGTTTTTATATTTATATGGAGGGTAAAATGGCAGAGTCATATTATACGTTATTTAATGAGTTTCTAAAAATATGTAAACAACTCAATTCTATCAACATTACTCCTACATTAATGGGTTCCCTTGGATTGCAATATCTCACAGATGAAAATTGGATCCCATCAGACATTGACATCCATGTTGAAGGAGATCCAAGGGGTTGGGAGGCACCAGATGAGGATAGGATTTATAATTGGGACGCAATACTTACCCTTATGTTAAATTTAGGCTATGAATTAGTTGATATTCATGAACATGAATTCCATAACAAAGGCATAAGTGTTGAATATGGAGCAGTTAATACTTTACCTGAGTTTGCAAAGGTTGAACTCAATGATTTAAGCTTGATAGAAGAGTCTGGAGTGAAGTTTTATTTACCTACATTAAGACAATATCTTAATATTTATCAGGCATCTTCAAAAGATTCATATCGCAATGATAATAACAATTTCAAGGATTTTCGCAAAATAGAATATTTAATAAAGCAATTAAAAATAGATGGAGAGAGTGTAAGTTAATCAATAACGCTAATAATCATGAGGGGATTATCAGCCGCGAACAGTTTCAAGCTGTCCAAGAAGAAAAAGCCAGACGAAGCAATGTCGTCCAGCAAGGCAATGAAGTGAAACGGGCTGCAAAGAAGTATAGTACTAAGCCAGACTCTAATTGAAGGAGAGGGTGACTTTATCCTTCTTATTGGGAAGACTTACGTGAATATTACATAGGTAACAAGCTGGCAAAACACCATCTTCATGCAGTAATTTGAATTGTTGGTCAATATGATTTTGAATTAGTTAAGGATAAAATAGTTATTGTTAATAGTTTTAAATGGAGAGAAGAAGCATCGGATGCACTCAATCCTTTTGAAAGAGCAGAAAATTTTTATCAGTTAATTGAGGTGATTATGTGACATCAAAAAAAGTTAAAGTATTGACGATACCAGCGAGGCGACAAGTTAAAACGGAAGAACATCAAAATGAAGCCAATAAGTTAAGAGTTGCTGCTTATTGTCGAGTGTCAACTGAAAGTGAAGAACAAGCAGGGAGTTTTACCACACAGGTAAATCACTATACCAATTTTATAAGTAGAAACCCTGAGTGGCAGCTGATTGATATCTACGCAGACGAAGGGATAACAGGAACCAACACCAAGAATCGTAAAGAGTTTAATCGAATGATTGATGAATGTATGGCAGGAAGGATAGACTTAATCATCACAAAGTCTATTTCACGGTTTGCGAGAAATACAGTCGATTGTTTAAACTACATTCGTCAATTAAAAGAAAAAAGAGTGGCGGTATATTTTGAAAAAGAAAATATCAACACCCTGGATTCTACGGGCGAGGTACTCATTACTATCATGGCCTCTCTCGCTCAGCAAGAAAGTGAGTCAATTAGTAAGAACGTGACGATGGGACTTCGGTATCGATACCAGGAGGGACAAGTATTTGTAAATCATAAAAAATTCTTAGGCTATACTGTTGATGAGGAAGGCCAATTAGTCATTAATCCTAAACAATCATGGATTGTCAAACGGATATTTAAAGAATACCTAGAAGGCAAAGGAACAGGCATCATTGCAAGAGAGTTAATGGAAGACAAAGTGCCGACGGCTACAGGACTTTTGAAATGGACGAGTGACGATATCAATCGAATCATCGCTAATGAGAAATACATGGGAGATGCCCTGTTGCAAAAAACTTATACTGTTGATTGTTTAACTAAAAAAAGAGTGACAAATGATGGCAGTGTCCCTCAATATTATATCGAAGATAATCATGAGCCGATTGTCTCTAAAGAGATTTATAACTTAGCTCAAAAGGAAAAAGCAAGAAGAAGCAACCTTTATTCAGGTAAGAAGAAAAAACGTCGGCTCTATCAAGGGAAATATGCCTTATCAGGAATTACTCACTGCGGTAACTGCGCCGATATTTTTAGGCGAATTACTTGGACATATAAAGGTAAGAAGACTTATGTTTGGCGATGCGTGACAAGAGTAGAAAAGTTATGTGAATGTAAATCAAGAACGATAAATGAAGAAGATTTGCACCGTGTAATTGTTGAAGCTATTAATCAGTATATGACCAGTAAAAATGAAGCCATACAAAATATTGAATTAATTAGTCGAGATGTATTAGATAAAAAATATGATGAGCCTCTCGATGATATTGAGGAAGAATTGCATCATTTACAAAAAAAATTATTAGACAATCTCAGTGATGAGGCACATGATAGAATCGTTGATAAACTGGAAGCCCTGCGAAAAGTGAAGCAAGAGATTTTAGTGAAAAATGCAAGCCGCGAAGAAAAGCGGAAACGATTATCAGACATTAAAGCATTTTTGAAATCTGCACACACTGATATTGAAGAATATGAGGAAAGATTAGTAACTCGGCTAATTAACAGTGTAGTCATTCACGATGATAAAGTAGAAGTTGAACTCAAAACAGGTGATACAATCGAAATAAAGCAATAAAGAGGGTCTAGGCACTATGCAAGTGAGGCATGGTGCTGTGACTCTCTTTTTTTTGTACTTAAAAAATTACTTGTTAATTGCTTTGTATTTTACATCAGTGTAAGTGAAGTTAAACAAAAGGTTCAAGATAGCGTCATAATGTTCAGTGCTCATACAATCTTTAAAATTCTCATAGTCATTAATACTAGCGTTCCCAATGCAGCAAAGACATGTTCGACCTATGACGTGCACGTTGATTGGCAGCTTCTTGAGTATCCTGGGCTTTATATTGTTCTGTGGGACACCGCTTAAGTTCTCGATAAATCGTTGATCGATGGCGACCGATTAATTGGGCGATGTGATTAATTTTATAGCCTTCTTGGTAGAGTATCTCTATTTTTGAACGTTCTTCTATGGTAAGATGTGCGTAGCTCATAACAGACCTCCGTGTGTATGTTTTTGTCGTTACTAACATCTTACACGAACCTGTTATGGGTTTCTTTATTTGTCGCACTTAATTTTACAATTCATCAACAAAGCCTACAATAAGCGGTTTATAGCACTTTACTAAACGATAAGAAATACCTTTTGATGGTTTGAATAGGGAGAAATTTAACCTGTTAATTGTTCGTGATCGAGTTCGTGACGGTCAATAATCAGAGATTCGGCCAGCAACATCACCTACTAGGTGTGTAAATCGGGTGGGATTATAAGAAAATCAGTGAAACTAGTTGGAGAATTCGTTAAATTGACCGTGAGCAGCTCCGTGACGATCAATAATCAACGATGCGGTTGGTCGGAGATATCACTTTTTAGTGAATAAATCCGGATTGAATAAAGATAGTACACTGACTTAATAAGTTATTTATTTCAATTGAAATAAGGAAACATCCGTATAGATTATATTCAAACATTAGCAAACGCTTTAATGTTTGAATATTTATAAATTAAACATTAAGTGTAGAGTTTTCTAAAGAAAGGTTGTATAGTGAGTTTATAAATGAGGAGGACGGGTATGAATAAATATCAAAGACATGAAGCAATCATTCGATGGGTGAATGAACAAGGAACTGTCAGGGTTTCAGAGATTGTGTCTCGCTATAATGTGTCAGATATGACAGTGAGAAGAGATTTAGAAGAATTAGATGATCAGGGGCTATTAAAGAAAATCCATGGTGGGGCTCGTAGTAATAGTGCGTTTCAATATAAGGAAATCGCGCATGAAGATAAATTTGATAAGAATACGGACCAGAAACGATATATAGCTCAAAGAGCCTCTGAATTAATTGATGAAGGGGATGTAATCTTTATTGGGCCAGGAACGACCACGGCTTTGTTAGCAGTGGTGATTAATTACCAAGCCCTGTCGGTTGTAACAAACTGCCTTCCCATCTTTAATATTCTATTAAAGAAAAAGTCCGAGACATTCCATGTCTATCTACTCGGTGGTGAGATGAGAAGTGTCACACAGTCGTTTGTAGGTGAGATTACGAATATGTCTTTGGAGAATATGCGGTTCGGGAAGATGTTTTTTGGTGGTAATGGTGTTAAAGACGGGATTGTCATGACGTCATCTGTCGCAGAAGCGTACACTCAAAAGATGGCATTAGAGCACTCGGTAGAGAGTTATTTGTTATTGGATTCGTCAAAGGTTGGGAAAGAGGATTTCTCTAAATTATGTCACTTATCTGACCTAACAGCGGTAGTTATGGAAGAATCTAATGAGGATAAAAAACAAGCAATTCAAGTATACACAGAATTAATTGTTTAACTAAACACACAATACTAAAGTAAACTCCTTCTAAACTCAAGTCAGTTGAGTTTAGAAGGAGTTTTTTGCATACCAATAAAAAAGTTTTATGACAATAAAGTTGATTAAATCAACGTTTAAACAATTAATAAACACTTTTTAACAATAAACGTTTAAAAAGTTTTGACTTTTTTTAACATTCGTGATATATTATATGTATAGTAAAACAGAAAGCGTTTTCTACTATCGGACGGAAAAAGGCAAAGCAAAATTAGCAGACATAAAGGAGCAATAAGATGAAAGTTATATTGGGTGCGGATAGAGACGGTAAACAGTTAAAAGAGATTGTGAAGGCCCATCTATTAGATGAGAACTTTGATGTTATCGACGTCAGTGAAGAATTAACAGCTGACTTTGTAGATACTACTTTAGCTGTTGCGAAGAAAGTGAACGAAGAAGAGGGACGCTTAGGAATTGTCATTGATGGGTATGGCGCAGGGAGTTTCATGGTTGCGACTAAGATTAAGGGGATGGTTGCAGCTGAAGTCTCTGATGAACGATCTGCTTATATGACGCGTGAACATAATAATTCAAGAATGATTACCATAGGAGCCAATATTGTAGGACCTGAATTAGCAAAGAATATTGCTACTGAATTTTTATCTGCAGACTATGATGGTGGACGCCATCAAGTGCGTGTAGATATGTTGAACAAGATGTGTTAATTAAATTAACTGGAGGAGAAAAAATGAAAATTGCTATTGGATGCGACCATATTGTAACCTATGAAAAGATTGCTGTAGTTGATTATTTGAAGAAACAAGGCTATGAGGTCCTTGACTTTGGAACATATGACAATGTCAGAACACACTATCCTATCTACGGGAAAAAGGTGGGAGAGGCTGTAGCGAGTGGCCAAGCAGACCTAGGGGTTTGTATCTGTGGTACTGGTGTAGGAATTAATAACGCCGTAAATAAGGTAGCAGGTATCCGTTCAGCTTTAGTTCGTGATATGTCAACAGCTATCTATGCAAAAGAAGAATTGAATGCGAATGTAATTGGTTTTGGTGGCAAGATTACGGGTGAATTACTCATGTGTGATATTATTGATGCTTTTATAGCAGCTGAATATAAAGAAACAGACGAAAACAAAGAATTAATTGCCAAGATTAGTCATTTAGATCATGCAGAAGTAGATCAAACAGACCCAGATTTCTTTAAAGAATTTCTTGAAAAATGGGACCGTGGCGAATACAAAGATTAGATGAGGAGGTGACCTTATGTCAATCTTAACTGTCACAATGAATCCATCCGTGGATATCGCTTATCAATTACCAACATTCAAATTAGATGATGTGAATCGAGTGAGTAATGTGAATAAGTCTGCAGGTGGTAAAGGCTTGAATGTAACCAGAGTCTTAAAAGAAATAGACGAGGATCTTACAGCAACTGGATTAGTAGGAGGAGATCTTGGGAATTATATTAAGTCTCAATTAGACCAAGGAGCTATTCATCATGACTTTTACCAGATTAAGGGAAATACAAGAAACTGCATTGCTATCTTACATGAAGGACTGCAGACAGAGATTCTTGAATCAGGTCCGACCATCTCAGATGTAGAGGGAGAAGCCTTTAAAAATCATTTTGAAAGCTTACTTAAGGATGCTGAAGTTGTGTCAATATCGGGTAGCACCCCTTCAGGCCTAGCAACAGATTACTATGTTGAACTCATTATGATTGCTAATGCTAAGGAAGTCCCAGTGGTATTAGACACCTCCGGAGAAAGTTTAAGACAAGTTCTATTATCTGGACATAAACCAAAAGTCATTAAGCCTAATGTGGATGAATTATCACAATTACTAGGCAGAGAATTAGATAAAGATTTAAATCTATTAAAAGAAGCACTGCAAGACAGCTTATTCAATGGTGTGGAGTGGGTCATTGTCTCACTCGGTTCTGAAGGTGCTTTTGCTAAACATAATGAATTGTATTACAAAGTAGACATTCCAACCATTGATATCGTGAATCCGGTTGGATCAGGTGATTCGACTGTAGCAGGAATCGTATCGGGAATCACTCGTAATTATGACGATGTGGCATTGCTGAAACATGCGAACGTCTTAGGAATGTTAAATGCTCAAGAAGAAATAACAGGCCATGTTAATTTGAATCACTATGAGGCCTTATTCAATAAAATTCAAGTTAGAGGAGAATAAAAATGACTAAACTAGATTACCTAAACAAATTGACTGATGATAAGGGCGTTATCTCAGCCCTAGCCTTTGACCAACGTGGTGCCCTAAAGAGAATGATGAGTAAGTATCAAAGTGAGGAGCCAACCGTTGAACAGATTGAACGATTAAAAGAAATTGTATCAGAAGAACTTACACCGTATGCGTCATCAATTCTACTTGATCCAGAATACGGTCTACCAGCTGCGAAAGTACGTGATGATAATGCTGGATTATTACTAGCCTATGAAAAGACTGTATATGACGCTACGACGACCGATCGTTTACCAGATTGCTTAGTAGAATGGTCAGTAAAACGCATTAAAGAACAAGGAGCAGATGCTGTTAAGTTCCTACTTTATTATGATGTGGATGGTAGTGAGTTTGTTAATCTTCAAAAACAAGCCTACATGGAAAGAATTGGTTCAGAATGTGCGGCAGAGGATATTCCATTCTTCCTTGAAATTCTTACATACGATGAAAATATTGAAGATAACGGAAGTCTTGAATTCGCAAAATTGAAAGCGCATAAAGTGAATGGTGCGATGAAAGTATTCTCTCAAGATCGCTTTGGAGTTGATGTGCTTAAAATGGAAGTGCCAGTGAATATGAATTATGTAGAAGGATTTGCGAGCGGAGAAGTATTACATACTCAAGAAGAGGCCAAAGCAGCTTTTAAAGAACAAGATGCGTCAACAGACCTACCTTATATCTATCTAAGTGCAGGTGTAAGCGCTAAATTATTCCAAGATACTTTAGAATTCGCTTATGAAGCCGGTGCGAGATTCAATGGTGTATTATGTGGACGTGCAACATGGGCAGGATCTGTTCAAGTCTTTATTGAACAAGGGGAAGAAGCGGCTCGTGAATGGTTACAGACAGAAGGAAGAAAGAATATAGAAGACCTGAATGAAGTCCTTAATCGTACTGCAGTAGCCTGCGACTTTGGGTTATAATAAAGGTATTCTGGAAAAAGGAGGAACTAACATGAACAAAGATGAAGTGGGAATGATTGGCTTCGAAATTGTTGCCTATGCAGGAGAAGCACGATCTAAGCTATTAGATGCTTTGAACAAAGCAAAAGATGGCGACTTTGACGAAGCTGAGAGACTTGTGGCAGAAGCTGAAGAAGGGATAGTTGGTGCACATAAAGCTCAGACTGATCTCCTTGCTAAAGAAGCATCTGGCGAAGAGATTGAATACAGTGTCATTATGATGCATGGTCAAGACCATCTGATGACGACCATACTACTTAAAGATCTAATTAATCACTTAATTGGATTCTATAAGAAAGGCTAGGGTAAAGCTATGAATACATTAATTGCTCAAATTGAAAAAGCCAAACCTTTCTTCGAGAAAATTTCTCGTAATATCTATATTCGTGCTATCCGTGATGGTTTTATCGCGGGTATGCCAGTCATTCTATTCTCTAGTATATTTATTCTACTAGCCTATGTGCCAAACGCATGGGGATTCCACTGGAGTCCTGAAGTTGAGAATTTCTTAATGGTCCCTTATAACTATTCTATGGGAATCTTAGCTTTCTTTGTATCAGGGACGACAGCAAAGTCATTGACCGATTCTATGAATCGAGACATGGAATCAACTAATCAGATAAACTATATCTCAACTATGCTAGCAACGATGGTAGGCTTCTTATTGATGGCAGCCGATCCTGCCCAAGAAGGTGGATTCTTAACGGAATTCATGGGGACGAAGGGGCTAATCACAGCCTTTATCGCTGCATTCGTGACGGTCAATGTCTATAAAGTATGTGTGAAGAATAATGTGACGATTCCAATGCCAGAAGAAGTCCCACCTAATATATCTCAAGTGTTTAAGGACTTAATTCCTTTTACTGTCTCAGTGGTTATCCTTTATGCGGTTTCGTTATTTGTAAGAAGCACACTGGGCGTAAATGTTGCTGAATCTATTGGTACCTTACTTGCGCCTTTATTCCAAGCAGCAGATGGTTACTTGGGGATTACCCTTATCTTTGGTGCGTATGCATTCTTCTGGTTCATTGGGATTCATGGTCCTTCAATTGTTGAGCCAGCTATTGCAGCTATTACCTATGCCAACATTGATGTGAACTTACAATTACTACAAGCAGGTGAACATGCGGATAAAATCTTAACATCTGGAACTCAGATGTTCATTGTCACAATGGGGGGTACTGGTGCAACGCTTGTTGTTCCATTCATGTTTATGTGGATGACTAAGTCTAAGCGTAACAAAGCCATTGGACGCGCGTCTGTTATACCCACATTCTTTGGGGTGAATGAACCTATCTTGTTCGGGGCACCCATCGTCTTGAATCCTGTATTCTTTGTGCCATTTATCTTTGCACCGATTGCCAATGTTTGGATCTTTAAATTCTTTACCGATGCCTTAGGAATGAATAGCTTTACAACGAATCTTCCTTGGACAACACCAGCACCGCTTGGTATCTTGTTAGGAACGAACTTCCAATTCTTATCCTTTGTCCTGGTTGCCGTCTTAATCATCGTGGATGTCTTAATCTACTACCCGTTCTTGAAGGTCTATGACCGTCAGATTCTAGCGGAAGAAGAGTCAGGAGTATCATCGTCTGATGAATTAAAAGCCAAAGTTGAACAGAGCTTTGATACACGTAAAGCTACAGCGATTCTTGAGAAGAGTCAAGTTGAAGAGACTACAACAGTGAAAGCTGAGCCTTCAACAGCTGTTAAAGCGACAGAATCAACTAATGTACTGGTACTATGTGCAGGTGGTGGAACGAGTGGACTTTTAGCCAATGCCTTGAACAAGGCTGCTAAAGAATATGATAGACCTATTAAGGCTACAGCTGGAAGCTATGGAGCACACCGCGAGATACTTCCTCAATATCAATTTGTTATTCTAGCACCACAAGTAGCTTCTAATTATGAGGATATGAAAGCAGAGACGGATAAGTTAGGCATCAAGCTGGCTAAGACAGCCGGAGCGGAATATATAGCATTGACGCGTGATGGTGAAGGTGCTTTAGCATTTGTTGAAGAGAATTTACAATAAGGAATCGAGGCTAATTAATGAAAACATTACCAAAGAACTTTATTTTCGGAGGGGCAACTGCGGCTTATCAAGCAGAAGGAGCCACCAAGACGGATGGCAAAGGGCCTGTTGCTTGGGATAAGTATCTGGAGGATAATTACTGGTATACTGCGGAACCTGCAAGTGATTTCTACCACAAGTATCCCGTTGATCTTCAGCTTGCGGAAGAGTTTGGTGTGAATGGTATTCGAATCTCTATCGCTTGGTCACGAATCTTTCCAACGGGTTATGGAGAAGTGAATGCAAAAGGGGTTGAATATTACCACAATCTATTCAATGAATGTCATAAACGACATGTGGAGCCTTTTGTAACACTCCATCACTTTGATACACCGGAAGCACTTCATTCTAAAGGTGACTTTTTGAACAGAGAAAACATCGATCACTTTGTCGATTATGCAGAATTTTGCTTTAAAGAATTCACTCAAGTAAAGTACTGGACTACTTTTAATGAAATCGGACCTATTGGGGATGGGCAATATCTGGTTGGTAAATTCCCGCCAGGTATCAAGTATGATCTAGCTAAAGTCTTCCAATCACATCATAATATGATGGTTGCCCATGCAAGAGCGATCAAATTATATAAAGAAGCGGACTATAGCGGTGAGATAGGTGTAGTGCATGCCTTGCCAACTAAGTATCCTCTAGACCCAGAGAACCCTGAAGATGTACGTGCGGCGGAGTTAGAGGATATCATCCATAATAAATTCATCCTGGATGCGACTTATCTTGGAGAGTATTCTGAGAAAACTATGGATGGTGTGAATCACATACTTGCAGTGAATGGTGGACAGTTAGACCTAAGAGATGAAGACTTTGAAGCTTTAAAAGCTGCCAAAGATATGAATGACTTCCTTGGAATTAATTATTACATGAGTGATTGGATGAAAGCCTTTGAAGGTGAGACAGAGATTACACACAACTCTAAAGGAGATAAAGGTGGATCTAAATATCAGATTAAAGGTGTCGGCCAGCGAGAATTTGATGTTGATGTCCCTCGTACTGATTGGGATTGGATGATTTATCCTCAGGGCTTATATGATCAGATTATGCGCGTTAAAAAAGATTATCCGAATTACAAGAAAATCTATATCACTGAGAATGGATTAGGCTATAAGGATGATTTTGTTGATGGAACTGTCTATGATGATGCACGAATTGACTATGTGAAACAACATTTAGAAGCCATTTCAGATGCGATACGAGACGGCGCTGTGGTTGAAGGATACTTCATCTGGTCTCTCATGGATGTCTTCTCTTGGTCTAATGGCTATGAAAAACGCTATGGACTATTCTACGTAGATTTTGAGACGCAAGAACGCTATCCTAAGAAGAGTGCCTATTGGTACAAAGAACTTGCAGCAACTCAAGAAATTAAATAATGACTTAAAAGGGAGACGCGGGTCTTCCTTTTTAATTTGTCGACTAAGTTAGAAAGTTAATTTCATAATGTAAATTTCAAGTTCAAGTTAGCCACTTAGCCTCAAATAATTTATGATTGTTCTTATTTTGTTTTAACTTTACACTTTCTGACCTCTACTTGCTTATCTTGCCTCACGTTCCTGATGGAAGGCGCGGACAAAGCGTTCATAGGGTGTGTCATAAGCCAAGATGCGACGTGGATAGGCATTCATCCACTGTTGTATTCTTAAGCATTGCTCTTTAGTGATTTCCCTCAATGAACAGCCTTTTGGAAGGAATCGCCGAATCAACTTATGTTGGTTCTCACTGGACCCTCTTTCCCAAGAGGCATAAGGGTGGGCAAAGTAGACATCGATGTTTTCTTTGAGCAGGTCATATAAATCCGAGAATTCCGATCCGTTATCCGCCGTAAAGCTTTTGAAGAGCTGAGGAAAGGCATCCCCCGCGTTCCTTTAAGTCTGTGATAGCTTGGTTGACCGATTGGGCATCTTTCCCCTTCAACTTCAGGATGATTTCAAAGCGGGTTTGGCGTTCGACCAGAGTGAGTAAGACAGGGTCTAATTTGGTTTGTTGGCCGATCACCGTGTCAATTTCCCAATGACCAAATTCAGACCGGTCATTAATTGCCTCCGGACGCAGGTCAATGGAAGGACCCAGTATACGCTTGTTTTGACGATGGCCTTGAGATTGGGACTTTGATTTGCGAGACAATTTTTCAAGTAAATCCATATTTTTAGTCCGCATCACCCCGCGATCAATCCAGTCATAGAGGGTGGTTGTACACGGAATGAGGGCGTCCTCAAAGAGGCCATCTTTGCGCGCTCTTTGAACAACGGCGTCGGGGGACCATTTCTCTTCTAACATCTTTTGATCAGCCCATTCCATAAAAAGGCTGGCTTGAAGCCATTTAGGCTGGCGACCACTCTTCAAACGCTGTTCATCATAATGAGTTTGCCCGACATCGGCAAAATAAATGTCTTTCGAGTAAGTATAAAGCTTACCATTAGACGTCACGCGATCAATTTGGGTCACAGTGCCTCGCTTGACTTCATTATTAATAGTTTGGTCCAACATTTAGAGGACAGTCTAGTCAACAGACTGGTTGAGAGAGTAACAATTCTAGATGAGAGTGTAGAGGTTGAACTGAAAACGAGCGAGAGTATTCAAATTAAAAATGTATAAAAGATACAAGCAAATCATGGTTACATGGTTTGCTTGTTTTCTATTTGTTATAATTAACATATAAACAATTAATTGATGAATAAACGAGTAAGGAGGGGTAACAAGTGTCGGATATAATACAAACCCCAAGCGTGGCTGAAGTGCGAAAATATTTAGAATTATGGGGCTCCCTGGAAAACTACGTTTTACAAGAACAGAGTTTAAACAAATTATTCTTTGAGACTTATCCCCTAAATCAAGATATCTCAGAAATACTAATTAAAGCATCGAGTCTCAATGATTTCTATAGTACGAATATTTTCTCCATATTTCCTATAGCTAAGCATATACTGGCTTTAGTAATTGATAGTAGGTTACAAGCCGGAGATCCAAGTCTGGTGAATGATATTGGGCTATTAACTTATGAAGATGGGAAAACTCGTAACTACTACTCATTTGCGACTAAATACTGCAGCCATCACCGGCCGTTAGATTTTCCCATCTATGATAGTTATGTAGAACGAGTGTTAATGCACTTTAAAAAGCAAGATAAGTTTAGCCATTTTAATCGGAAAGATTTGAGGGATTATCCGAGATTTAAGGAGATTGTGATGGAGTTCAGGTCATTTTATGGCTTGGATCAGTTTAATCTAAAAGATATTGATCGATATGTCTGGCAAGTGGGGAAGGAGTATTTTCCTAATAAGTATTAAAGGGATTCATATTAAAAAAATACATATTATAATATACATAAGGTGGTGAAATAATGAATGATATACAAGTAAAACAAGTAAAGTCAATAGTTGTTGATAAAGATTTTATTAGTTTAGTTTATGAATCAGACGATGCTTTTTTTGATGGGATGCACTATATCAAAGAGAGTATTGATAATATTAAAAAAGAATTTTCTATGAATGGTAAAGTGGATTTTGGAATAGTACATGACCAAATTACAGATAAAGAATATCATTTAGTTTTAGAAAAAATACCGTTTATAAAATATGTAATAGAGGATGTAGAAGTAAAACGGAAAGAAATTGAAAGTGATTATTACAACGAAACTCGTTCTTTAATAAGCTTTCAATATAAATGTCTAAATTGTGGTCATTATCAATCTGGTGAAGAATTTGTAAAACCTAAAGATTATTATTATGAAGAATATTTTATGGATACTAGATGTTCGAATTGCGGGGCAAATATTAACTTTGAATATGCACTTCCTGAAAAGAAAGAATCAAAAATTAAAAATCTTGCTAATGGGATAAATAATAAACTGAAATTAAGATATTATTTTAACAAATTATTTGAGAATATTTCTAATAATCTATTTATATATCTAACCATAATATTCATTACTATTTTTGCATTTCAAATTAATATGTCTGCTTCGAATACAAATCAGGCATGGTTAGATTTAATATCAATAATGATTGGTATCTTTTCTGCGTTAGCAGCTGTAAATTTAGAAATGAATTTGAGTGAAAAAAAAGAAAGGAAAATGCGAGAACCCGCAATATTTATTCGTGACTATGAAGTGAAAATGAAGGATAAAAAACTTCTGGAAGATTGGGTTAATTTATTTGAGATTGATCCAGATGAAAATATCACATCAGAAGAAAAAAAATCTTCCAATGCTTTATTACAGGAAAGTAGCGATGAATTTTCGAATAGTTTCTTGACATTGATAAATGCTGGTCAGACTCCAATTATGAATATTGAGTATCATTTTGAATGGAAAAATAGACAAAAAATACTAACGTTATTAAAACTTTATGAAAGCAGAACGAAAATGACATCTGCTAATACAAAGCTTTTAACTGTTAATGAATTGGTTGATTTGAAGACTAATTATTCTCTGAATGCATTTGGTGGAGACGAAGAATTAAACATAAAATTAAATGACTATGAAGGGTTTTATTATAACCATGTTTTCAAAGAATCACGTTTCTCATTAGATAAGAATGAAGAAATATATATTATTATAGATAATAATGAAAATACTCCATTATTACAATCAATTGAATATTATAGTTCAAACTATTGTAGTTTAGATTTTCCAAAAAATAATATTGATATGCTTCTATCATCTGAAAAAGGAAAAATTTATATACCAAAAGATTATTTAATTACTTTGGAAGCTATTATTACTCGAGATGATGGTATAAAGGTAGATTATAGCGATGATTATAAAAAGTATTTATCTTATGTTGAGAATATGTTAATGCTAAATTAGATTCAGCAATTATTGCTAGATAAGTTTCGGCACTTTATTCCAAAAAAAGAACCAATTCAGTTATACTTTTGCAGTATCAATTGAATTGGAGGATGAAAGGTGAACGAAAA
>JACBXN010000029.1 GCA_015863215.1 Aerococcaceae bacterium DSM 111176 | reverse complement strand
TGATCCGAAGGGGTGCCGTTAAAATGAGGGAAAACACGTCAAAAAATTCAATGCATAAAAACAACCAGCGAACTCTATTGGTTTTGAGTTCGCTGGTTGTTTATTTGGGACTTTTTGCCCAGCCCCCTTATTTGTTTACTTGTATAATTAAACAATGACCTCTTTAACCATCAATACCATCATAATATATGAAATACCATTGTTTAAGAAATGTAATGCGATACTGTCTACCAATTGACCACGGCGTACGTAAGTAGCATGCATGATCAGACTCATTACGAAGTAAATGGCGAAGGACCAAATGTCGGTAGGCATATGCATTAGAGCGAATAAAATGCTTGCAATGATACCAGCTATCCAAGGCCTCTCAGGGAGGAAGCGAGTAACCATAATACCTCTAAATATGACTTCTTCAACAACGGGAGCTAAAATAACTATAACTGCTCCATAAGCGATCAGACCTAAATTACTTGTGTCTTTATTCATGAAAGATTCTAGCAATGCTTGATTAGCAGTATCATCAATTCCTTGTGATACCATAACGCTGCTAATAATTGCGGTGTATAGAATCAAGATGAGATAGAAACCAAATGTTCTAAAGGCATCCCTAGGGCCAAATGATACTGTTTTTTCTGCGCGAGGGCTCTTTCGGTAAAACTTCCATGCTAACCAAGATATCACTATTACAAGGATGATAGTGGCTATGTGAATGATCGTTGCCCAATTTCCGTATCCAGTCCCCTCAAAAACGAGACCTTGGACGGCGACTAGTACAAGCCCTTGATCTATTATTAGCCACAGTAGTGCCCATAATAAACCTTTAACGCGTTCAAAGGTGCTTAATAAATTATTGTTCATATAGACCTCCCTTTCTTTACTCTGTTATGTGACTAAATTCATTATAAGGAATTTAAATAGGAGTAACAACTTTAAAGTATGCGAACAAATGTTTCTCATCATTTAGTGATTATGATATAATAAGACAGTAAAAGTCTGATAAAGGAGCGGAGATAAATGGCTCGAGATACCATTAAAGTAAAAGGGGCACGCACCCACAACTTAAAAAATATAGATATTGAATTACCGCGTAATGAATTGATTGTGATGACTGGATTATCAGGATCAGGTAAGAGTTCTTTAGCATTTGATACTCTATATGCGGAAGGGCAGAGAAGGTATGTTGAGAGTTTATCTGCGTATGCTCGGCAATTTTTGGGGCAAATGGATAAACCCGATGTTGATTCGATTGAAGGGCTAAGTCCAGCCATATCAATTGACCAAAAAACGACCAGTCACAACCCAAGATCAACTGTAGGGACTGCAACAGAAATTAACGATTATTTACGTTTATTGTATGCCCGTGTAGGGACACCTTATTGTCCGAATCACAATATTCCAATTGAACGTCAATCGCCCGAACAAATTGTAGATAAAATTGAAGAGTTACCAGAACGTACTCGAATACAGTTGTTAACACCAGCAGTTCGAGAAAAGCGTGGGCAACATAAAAAGTTATTTGAAAAGATAAAAAAAGATGGCTATGTTCGAGTACGAGTTAATGGTGAGATTTATGATATATCTGAAGTGCCTGAACTTGAGAAAAACAAAGCACATACAATTGAAGTAGTTATTGACCGATTAGTTATTAAGGAAGGGATTCGCTCACGTTTATTTGATTCAGTCGAACAAGCGCTACGATTCTCTGAAGGATATCTAGTCGTAGATGTCATTGGTGAAGAAGAATTGTACTTTAATGAACATTACGCTTGTCCATTTTGTGATTTTACGGTAGATGAATTGCAACCGCGACTATTTTCATTTAATGCACCATTTGGTGCGTGTGCGTCGTGTGATGGGATTGGTTCGCGTTTAACGGTCGATGAAGACTTAGTTATACCGGATAAATCATTAAGTTTGGATGATGGTGCGATTGCCCCTTGGAAGAACAATTCTGGCTATTTCTATCACTCCATGCTAGAAGCATTTTGTAAGAGCGAGGGCATTCCAATGGATGTACCATTCCAAGACTTAACCAATGAACAACAAGAATTGATTAAGTTTGGTACCCAAGATGCAAACTTTGAATTTACATATCAAGGGATTCGTAGTGGAATGAAAACTTCAATGATGGATACTTTTGAAGGTGTATTAAATAATATTGAAAGACGCTACCGTGATTCGAGTTCCGATTCTGTTCGTGACCAGATGCGTGAGTATATGTTTGAATTGACTTGTCCGACGTGTAAAGGTCAACGTTTGAACCCCGAAGCATTATCTGTTTATGTGGGGGAGAAAAATATTGCCGAATTTACAGAACAGTCAATTGGATCTGCGTTTGACTATATTTCAGAATTAGATTTTTCAACGGAAAATAAACAAATATCAGCACCAATCTTTAAAGAAATCAATGATCGTTTGAGTTTCTTGAATAATGTTGGATTGGAATATTTAACTTTAGACCGTGTGGCAGGATCTCTATCAGGCGGAGAGGCTCAACGTATTCGTTTAGCAACACAAATTGGTTCGAACTTATCAGGGGTTCTCTATATACTAGATGAACCGTCTATCGGACTTCATCAACGTGATAATGCACGATTAATTCAATCACTCAAAGATATGCGTGACTTAGGAAATACACTCGTTGTTGTTGAACATGATGATGAGACGATGATTGAAGCGGATTATATTGTCGATATCGGCCCAGGTGCAGGTGAACAAGGTGGTAAAGTTGTTGCTGAAGGAACACCGCAAGAAGTCATGGCAAATCCAGATTCAATCACAGGTCGCTATCTTTCAGGGAAAGAAAAAATCGATGTACCTGAAGTTCGACGTTCTGAGGATCATGGTTGGGTTAAGGTAACTGGAGCACGTGAAAATAATTTACGTAATATCGATGCTGAAATTCCGATTGGTCGCTTTACCGCGGTAACAGGTGTTTCAGGGTCAGGTAAGAGTAGTTTAGTTAATCGAATCATTAAAGTGGCTCTGACGAAACGTTTAACAAGTACGAAAGAACGTCCAGGCGATTTTGATGAAATAACGGGCTGGGAAGGCTTGGAAAAGGTCATCGATATTGACCAAAGTCCTATTGGCCGTACCCCGCGTAGTAACCCTGCAACATATACAAGTGTTTTCGATGACATACGTGATTTATTCGCCCAAACAAATGATGCGAAGTTACGAGGTTATCAAAAAGGTCGCTTTAGTTTCAATACTAAAGGAGGACGCTGTGAAGCATGTAAAGGTGCTGGGGTGAAACAAATTGAAATGCACTTCTTACCCGACGTGTATGTGCCTTGTGAAGTATGTCATGGTACCCGTTATAATTCAGAAACTTTAGAGATTCGCTATAAAGATCAAAATATTTCTGATGTCTTAAATATGACGATTGACGATGCAGTAGAATTTTTCGAAAATATCCCGAAAATTAAACGTAAACTTCAAACACTTGTTGATGTAGGTTTAGGCTATATCCGTTTAGGACAATCGGCAACGACCTTATCAGGTGGGGAAGCACAACGAATGAAACTTGCTTCAGAATTGCAACGCGTTTCAACTGGAGATACATTCTATATATTAGATGAACCGACGACAGGATTACATCCAGATGATATTAAACGACTGTTAGTGGTATTGGACCGCTTAGTAGAGGCAGGAAACACAGTGGTAGTTATTGAGCATAACTTAGACGTTATTAAAACAGCAGACTATATCATTGATATGGGTCCTGAAGGTGGAGTTGGTGGTGGACAAATTATTGCTACTGGAACACCTGAAGAAATTGCTGAAGTGGAAGAAAGCTATACCGGTCAATATTTAAAGAAAATATTAACCAGAGATAAATAATGATTTAGCATCAGCCCTTTGGTTGGTGCTTTTTATTGTTTTGAAAGTATCGTTGAGTTATTTGAGAGAGTATAGGAATTTTCGCAATACCGTCGAATTTCCCCGTGGGGGCACCTACATAGCTGCGCTATTCCGGACTATTTTGGCTAGAGAGTACGTAAGCGCACACGCAAACGTACTCTAAGCTACGCCAAAATCCCTTTTTCCCACGGGAAAATTCGACGGTATTGCGAAAATTATTTATTCAGTTTGCTTAATGATTAGATTTAAGAAATTATACTCCAATGTAGTTATATAAATCTAACCATAAAAAATGCATTTTTAATACTACCTACATCCTATTCGAAGATTCATATTTTGAAGGAAACAATTATCTCTCTGGGAACCAAGATTATTAAACTAAATTAATTGTTTTAAAAACTGTAAAATCTATTGCTAAACAGACTAAATAATGAATTTGCGCATGCTAACTATAATCGTTTTCTATCAAAGCGAATCGAAGAGACAATGGCATTCATGCGCCGTGTTTAAGGATGAACTAGCGCATTAGAAACTGTTCGAACGAAGTGAGTTACAGTTTCAATAGCTAGGCAAGTCTGAAGCCCAATGGGCGAAAGACGGTCCCACGGCTGCAATGAATGCATTGTCTCGCAGAGTAGCGAATCACCCCACAGGAAAATTATGGATTGTCTGCGAAAATTTATTTTTATTAAAACTCAGTCTTAGGTCTGAATTGGCATAATACCATGGATAATCCCAAAGATAGGCCTCAAGACCTATGATAATATTCTCGTTTGTTGGCATAATAGATGTGTAAGGTAAACAAAGCAAATTAATCCATAACACAGGAGGGATTATTCATGGAAAAAGAAAGAATCATAGAATTAGTCAAACAAGGGGTCCTTTCGATGGAAGAAGCTTTAGAATTATTAGAAGCAGCAGGACAAAAAGAGACATCGAAAGAATTTCAAGCCGAAGTGAATAAAGAAGATGTTGACCATTTTAGCAAAGAATACCAAGAAGCAATGGAAGACGAAAATGTGACTGCTGAAGATAAACAAGAACAAGCAGATTTATCAGCTAAGGTTAAAGAGTTAACGGATCAATTGAAAAAACAAGAGGAAGCCTTAACGATTGTAAGTCAACGTTACCGTGAACTTGAAATATTCCAAGAGATTGATGACTTAACGCCAGAAATGACTAAACAGTTAGATGATTTAACAGAGCAAAGAGTACAATTAGAACAAAAAATTGCAAATACTCAGTTAGAATTAGATGAAACTCAAGCAGAATTGGAACGAATTAATGCAGAGAAATTCAATCAATACTCAGAGGATGTTAAGCAATTTATCAATGATGGGGCGGCTTCCGCTAAGCGAGTAGGTAGAACTGTAGCAGATGAAACTAAATCATTAGGTCAGTCATTAAAATCAGTTGTTAAAGATATTTCAAATAGCTTCCAAATGAAAGATATTCATATGGGTGTGAAGGTTCCATGGTTGAAATCAAGCGTAATTGAAAAGACTTACGAGTTCGATGTTCATGGACTTAAATCAATTGCCATTGGTGTATTGAATGGATCAGTGAATGTATATGCACATGAAAAAGATACCATCTTTATGTCACTAGATATTCGTGAATTTGGAAATGATGGCGAAATTTCACTTGAAACATTCGAAGAGCTGAATACAATTGAATATCAAAATGGCGCAATGATTATTGACTTAAAGTCACCTAAATATGCGACAGATATGGAAATCTACATTCCAGCAACAGTTATCGAAAATGTTACCTTAAATTTATTTAATGGTGACTTGGAAGCTAAAAATATTGACAGTCAATCGCTAAATATTAAAAATAAGAATGGTGATGTTGATTTAGAAAATATCACTGCACAGGCGTTAGCCATTGATACTATCAATAGTGAAATTAAAGTAGCAGATAGTCAAATCGAAGAATCAAAAATTCAAAATGTGAATGGTGACATTCGTTATCAAGATACAATCCATCAATTAGCTGTTCATTCAGCAAACTCAGACATTTTTATTACAAAAACAAATGAGGATGCAAGTGATATTGCAGTAAAATCATTATCTGGTAATATTAAAATTGCTTTACCCGAAGCATTAAGTGTTCAAGGTGAATTTAAAACATCAATTGGTGAAGTATATTCACGATTATCAAATGCAGAAATTGTAAGTAAAGATAATGCGCATCATATTCACCGTGTGGGCGAAGTTCCCGCAACAGTAAAAGTATCTATCACAAATGGAGATATTTTTGTGAAAGATACCGATCAATAAGAAAAGGAGAGAATTATTATGGAAAAGAGATTATATCGTTCAACAACAGATCGATTTTTAGCCGGAGTGAGTGGAGGATTAGGTGAATACTTTAAAGTAGACCCTTCAATTTTCCGTATCATCTTCATCTTATTATTCTTAGGTGGAAGTGCTGGTTTATGGATTTACATTATCTTAGCGATTGTTTTACCGAATGACTATGAAGTAAGTCGTCCTAAAAATCGTGATAATGTAGACCGATTTAAAGCATTCACTGAGTCAAAGAATGCTCAATCACGTAAAGATGTTACACCAGACAAAGAACCATCAGAAAATGATTGGAGCGACTTCTAATAAATTAAAGACAATTAAACGGAAATTCAGACTTATTTACAAGTAAGTCTGAATTTTTTTGTTTACTGAGTTTTTACCTAGAATCAGAACACTTAAAGATGGGAAGGTAGAGTTATGGATGGTTGTCATGCTATAATGAAAATCACAAACAAAGAAATGAGGGCATCAGATGGAATCAGTTAGTGTTGCTGAGTTAGTAGAACAATTAGATCTAAATGTAGAAAATGAAGTAGAGTATACGGATCGTTTGATTTATTCAAGTGAGGTGTCTCGTCCAGGTTTAGTATTAACCGGTTATAAAGATTACTTTCCCCACGAACGTGTCCAATTAATTGGCCGTACAGAAATGAGTTATTTAGAAACTAAAACAAGTGAAGAGCGTCAGGATATCTTTAGTGTTATGTGTAGTGAAGATACGCCTACTATTGTTATTGCCCGTGGAATGGAAGTTCCGGCAGAATTAACAGAAATCGCAAATCATTATCATATCCCGATTTTGACGAGTCGTTCAAAGACGAGTCGTGTTTTATCAAATATTACTAATGTTTTAGAGAGTAAATTAGCCGAGCGTTTATCGATGCATGGCGTTTTCGTTGAGGTTTTCGGGATGGGCGTATTACTCACAGGAGCAAGTGGTGTTGGTAAATCAGAGACAGGACTTGAATTAATTCAGCGAGGACACCGTTTAGTAGCCGATGACCGGGTTGAGTTTCATCAAACTGATGAACGTACTGTAATCGGAGAAGCACCGACTATTTTACGTAGTTTAATTGAAATTCGCGGTTTAGGTATTATTGATGTTATGCATTTATACGGGGTGTCAGCTGTACGATTATCTAAACGATTAGAATTAATTATTGATTTAGTTGTAGACGATGGAACGATTGAATATGAGCGTTTAGGATTTGAACAAGAGACACAACAAATCTTTGACGTTAAAGTTCCAAAAGTGCGTATTCCAGTTAAAATTGGTCGTAATCTATCGACAATTATCGAATCAGCTGCGATGAACCACCGTGCTTTAGAAATGGGCTATGATGCCAAAACAACTTTCCATGAACGCTTGGCGGAACTGATCCAACAAAATTCGGAGAAAAAATTATGATAAACTTGCCAATGATTATTGGAGCAATTGATCCTGTCGCTTTTGAATTGGGGCCAATCGAAATTCGTTGGTATGCAATCATTATCGTTTTGGGAATCATTGTGGCAGATTTTATGATTCGCCGTGAGGGTCAACGTAAAGGTTATGATGAAGACACATTATTCGACATACTCTTTCCAGCGATAATTATTGGTGGTATTGGAGCAAGATTGTATTATGTCCTCTTTCGTCTAGATTATTATTTAGCCAATCCAGGACAAATTATTGCGATTTGGAATGGTGGGATGGCAATATATGGATTTGTGATTGTTGGATTCCTAACCATTTACTACCTAAGTCGTAAACGTAATCTAAATTCGATTGAATTATTTGATGTTATGGCACCAGGTTTGTTAATGGCTCAATCAATCGGACGTTGGGCTAACTTCATGAACCAAGAGGCGCATGGGGGACCTGTATCACGTAGTTTCCTCGAAAATCTAATGTTACCAGAATTTATTATTGAGCAAATGAATATTCAGGGAACTTATTATCATCCAACATTTCTTTATGAGTCACTCTGGTCTTTAATTGGAGTTATCGGATTATTATTTATTCGCCAAAAGCCTAAGTTTGCCTTAGAGGGAGAAATTATAGCTGGCTATGCAATTTGGTATGGTCTTGGACGCATGTGGATAGAAGGTATGCGTACCGATAGTCTATATTTTGGACCATTGCGTATTTCACAATGGGTTTCAGTTATATTAGTCATTCTAGGCGTCTGGTTTGTCCTTAAACGTCGCAAGCAGGAGGGACTAATCCCTTACTATACAGACAATCGACACCAAAGGAGAGATTAAGTTGAAAATTACAGTTCTAGGAATGGGATCGTGGGGGAGTGCTTTAGCACAAGTTCTCTGTGATAATGGACATGAAGTTGTTATTTGGAGCCGCCAACAAGAACAAGTAGATGAATGGAATCAAGAACATACAAATAAAAATTATTTACCTAACGTTGAAATGCCACAAGGCGTAGTTGCTACGGCAGATATGCGCGAAGCAGCTATGGGTGCTGAGATGGTATTGGTTGTTATCCCTACTAAAGGTATTCGTTCTGTCATGCAAAGATTAGTAGGGGTGTTTGATGCCTTAAGCCCTAATCCAATTATTACTCACGCAACTAAAGGGATTGAGCCTGAAACACATTTACGTGTCAGTGAAATGATTAATCAAGAACTGAAGGAATTAGACTATCAGGATGTTGTCGTTTTATCAGGACCAAGCCATGCTGAGGAAGTAATCTTACGTGAAATTACAACAATAACAGCAGCAAGTAAGAGTAAGGAAACTGCCAAAGTTGTCCAAGATGCATTTATGAATCAATACTTTAGAGTTTATACGAATCAAGATGTATTAGGTGTTGAACTAGGTGGAGCATTGAAGAATATTATTGCGATTGGAGCAGGTATCTTAGATGGTCTAGGTTTTGGTGATAATGTTAAAGCGGCTTTAATTACAAGGGGATTAGCAGAAATCACCCGCCTAGGAGTGGAACTAGGGGCTGATCCAATGACATTCAGTGGCTTAAGTGGTATGGGAGATTTAATCGTCACATGTAATAGTGTCCACTCGAGAAATAACCGAGCAGGCAAATTATTTGCGAAGGGACATAATAAGGATTATATTGAACAAGAAATTGGTATGGTTGTTGAAGGAATCATGACTTGTAAAGCAGCCTATCAATTAGCCAAGGAACATAATATTGAGATGCCGATTACTGAAGGATTGTACCATTTAATCTATCAAGATGCAGAATTAGATACCGGGATTAAAAACCTAATGGGACGACAAGGTAAGGCAGAGGCAAGTACAATTGATCACCTATTGAATTTAGGTGAATAACTGAGGAGGAAAGTAGTGTCAGAGAAAACAATTATTAAAGCAGACGTAGTCATTATTGGGGCTGGACCTGGAGGAATGACTGCAGCATTATATGCATCAAGATCTAATTTAAAGACTATTATTATAGAAAAGGGTGCACCTGGGGGAGAATTACTTAATACAGCAGATGTTGAAAATTACCCAGGTTTTACTAAAATTTCAGGGCCAGAATTAGCAGATAACTTTTATCAATCAGCAATGGCATTTGGCGCAGAACATGTATACGGTGATGTTGAATCAGTAACCGTTGATGGGCTGTATAAAATGGTTGATACAGGTAGTAAAGTATACCAAGCACCTGTCGTTATTGTTGCAACGGGAGCGTATAATCGTAAATTAGGCGTACCTGGTGAGGAACAATTATCAGGGCAAGGTGTATCATTCTGTGCGGTATGTGATGGTTTCTTCTTTAGAAATCGTGAGTTAGTCGTTATTGGTGGCGGCGATTCAGCAGTTGAAGAGGGAACTTATTTAACGCAATTTGCGGATAAAGTAACGATTATTCATCGCCGTGATGAATTGCGTGCGCAACAAATTTTACAAGACCGAGCATTTGCAAATCCTAAGGTAGATTTTTTGTGGGACACGGTTGTTGAGTCTATTAATGGTGAAAATGCCGTTGAATCAGTAACTGTACGTAATGTAAAAACAGATGCTGTATCAGAATTTCCAGCAGGAGGGGCATTTATTTATGTTGGAATTCTTCCTAATTCTGAAATTGTTGCAGATCTGAATGTAACAACACCTGATGGCTGGATTAAGACCAATGATTTTATGGAAACGGAAGTGCCGGGCTTATTTGCGATTGGGGACGTTCGTTTGAAACACCTACGACAAGTAGCTACAGCGGTTGGAGATGGGAGTATTGCTGGACAACGAGCATATGACTATTTACAAACTTTAGATCCTGAATTATTAAAATAAAGTAAAGTTTAAAGACAATGAAGCGAGAAACTTCATTGTCTTTTTTTGTTATAACAATAAATTTCAGTGATTCAGTCACATTGTGAGGAAATCGTGAATAAATAATGAGAAAATATGCAAAAATGTCTACATTTCATGTTATAATGTAAGCGAATTAATAATTTAAAGGAGGCTACACCATGAGTTGGCAAGACACTTACAAACAATGGGCAGAAGCTGAGAATCTAGATGCAGATTTAAAGGCACAGTTAGATGAATTATCTGAGGAAGAGCTTGAGGAATCTTTTGGTGGTGTGTTAAGTTTTGGAACGGCTGGCATGCGTGGGATTTTAGGGCCTGGTCCTAATAGAATGAACATCTATACAGTTCGACAAGCAACAGAAGGTTTAGCAAAATTAATTGAAGATGCTGGACAACAAGCAAAAGACCGCGGTGTGGCAATTGCATATGACAGTCGCCATATGTCACCGGAATTTGCGATGGAATCAGCACGTGTGTTAGGCGAGCATGGTATTAAGAGTTATGTTTATGAGAGCTTAAGACCTACTCCAGTTTTATCATTTGCAGTAAGATATTTGAATGCTTACGCAGGTATTATGATCACAGCAAGTCACAACCCGGCTGCTTACAATGGATATAAAGTTTATGGTGAAGATGGTGGGCAAATGCCACCAGAGAATGCAGATAAATTAACAACTTATGTGCGTGCCGTTGAAAATCCACTAGAAGTTAAAGTTGGAGACAAAAAAGACTTATTAGGTAATGGAACAATCGAAATGATTGGTGACAATGTTGACCAAGCATACTTGGAAGAGATGAAATCAGTTAACATTGATTACGATTTAATTAAAGAGATGAATGATGAAGTAAAAATTGTCTTCTCACCATTACATGGTACTGGTTACTACATTGGAATGAAGGCGTTAGAACAAGCTGGATTTACGAATGTTTCTGTAGTGAAAGAACAGGCAGAGGCAGATGGAGATTTCCCAACAGTTACTTCACCTAACCCAGAGTCACCTGAGGCATTCGCGATTGCACAAAAACAAGCAATTGCTGAAGAGGCAGATATCATTCTAGCGACAGACCCAGATGCAGACCGTCTAGGAGCGATGATTCGACAAGCAGATGGTACTTATCAATTATTAACAGGGAACCAAATTGCCTCTGTTATGTTAGACTACATTGTCAACGCACGTAAAGCACAAGATGATTTACCAGCAAACTCTGTAGCAGTAAAATCAATTGTATCAACGAATTTAGCAGACGCTATCCTAGAGGCGAATGGCCTTGAAATGGTAGAGGTATTAACAGGGTTTAAATTTATTGCTGAAAAGATTAAAGAATATGAAGAAACTGGCAACCATACATTCTTAATGGGATTCGAAGAATCTTATGGTTATCTGAAAGAGCCGTTTGCACGTGATAAAGATGCAATCCAAGCTTTAGTTATTCTTGCAGAATTAGCAGCATATAATAAAAAAGCTGGACGTACTTTAGGTGATGCATTAATTGATATGTATGAAAAGTATGGTTATTTCAAAGAGAAAACAATCTCAATTGATTTCCCTGGATTATCAGGTAAAGAGAAAATGGCTGAAATTATGAAATCAATTCGTGAGGAAGGTATTTCTGAATTAGCTGGAATTAAAGTTGTTCACTCAGCTGACTATAAAAATGCTATCCAAAAAGATGCAGAAGGTGTAGAATCTAAATTAGACTACCCGTCTTCAGATGCATTGAAATATCAATTAGAAGATAAGAGTTGGGTCGCTTTCCGTCCATCAGGTACAGAGCCGAAAATTAAACTTTATTTAGGTGTGGAAGGACAGTCACAAGAGGAAGTAGATGCAAAAGCTGAGAAATTAGAAGCTGCGATCCGTGACTTAACTAATTAATTAATTAAAAAAAGAACGAGCACTCACTCGTTCCTTAACTCTAGACTGCTGCCCTCGAGGGTGGCAGTCTTTTTTAGATGAATAATGTTGATGAGATGATATACAGAATCAGAATGTGGGCAGGGTAGAAAATATAAAAGAACTATTTCTCTTTACGACCTTCTTGCCCGTTATATAATAAAATAGGAATGATCGAGAATACCATTAACCACTGGATGCCTGCTGGATTGAAAGCAAAAGTGACAGCGGCAACTAGAGCGATAATAACAGCTTGAATCCATCTTTTGTTCCGTGCAATATATAAAAACAACGCCATAGCAATAAATAATAATCCACCCTCAACGGTTAATGGAGAGGGAATCATAAATATTAGACGAACTAACCAAGGATTTCCTGTTGTATTTGCCATAGTATAGCTAACTGCGAATAGAGGGATGATAGTTAAAGCGGTAAAAATCAGGATTCCCGAAAGACCTTTCCAGATATGACGGCTTTTAAATTGATCATATGTCCACATGAGTAGTGTGCCGAGGAATATTGTTCCAAAAATTGAATTCATTAAAACAACATTTTCATTTGGAAAGAAATAAGAGGCGCCCATAAATAAAATTTGGCAAATCCAAAAACCAGTTAATAGTGTCATCATATACCGTTTGCGACTACGGGTATAATGGAAACCTTCTGCGGATAGGAATAGGAAAATAGGAGCAACAATGCGTCCTAACATAGTGAACCAATTAGGCACGCCCGCGAAATAGAACATTTGATATAGATGATCAACAACCATGAGTGTGATTCCGATTATTTTTAACTGAAAAGCAGTTAAAGCAAATTTATTATTAAACATGGTATTTATCTGCCTCCTTAAGCATTCGTTTGTACCATCGATTATACGCCTATCTATAAAGGGTGCAAAGGTCTAAAGATGTAATTGATAATTATTGAGCAAATTAAATTACACGGAATGGTACCGTTCGAAAATAGCTGCTTCGTTACAGACAGAGAGTAATTATGATATAATAACACTAATATAAAATAAAGTTTAAGGCAGGAGGGGAAAACATGTCGGATACATTAGAATTAGTAATAATAACAGGTATGAGTGGCGCAGGGAAGACGGTCGCTGTTCAAAGCTTTGAGGACTTAGGCTATTATTGTATTGATAATATGCCACCGACATTATTACCGACTTTTTGGGAATTAATGAAAGAGTCAGGTAAAATCACAAAGATTGCTTTAGTTATTGATTTAAGAACGCGTGAATTTTTCCAGGAGCTTGAAAATGTGATCGCTCAAATGGATAATACACAATATATAACGACAAAGATTTTATTCTTAGAAGCAAGTGATGAATCACTCGTTTCAAGATATAAAGAAACACGCCGTAACCACCCGCTTGCAATGGATGGTCGTTTAATTGAAGGCATTAAACAAGAACGTGAAATGTTATCGGATATTAGAACACGTGCGCAACTAGTCTTAGATACATCAGATATTACTCCACGTGAGTTGCGTAAGGTAATTGTTAATAATTTCTCGAGTGAAGATTATGTTCAATTTCACGTAGAAGTCATGTCATTTGGTTTTAAACACGGCAATCCAATTGACGCTGACGTCTTAATTGATGTACGGTTCTTACCAAATCCACATTATATTGATGAGTTACGCCCGCTGTCAGGAAAAGATGCTCCAGTATATGATTATGTTATGAAGCAACCAGAAACCCAGACTTTCTACAATAAATTTATGGATTTACTATCTTTCTGTTTACCAGGATATAAGAAAGAAGGTAAGAATAGTGTCATTATTGCCATTGGTTGTACCGGTGGTCAACATCGTTCAGTCGCTTTGGCTGAACGAGTAGGTGCAAGACTGCGTAACGATGATTACGTTGTAAATATCACACACCGCGACACTCAATTTATTAACAAGAAAAATGAGGCATAGCCATGGATGATAAAAATGGGAAATATAATGTAACAGTCATTGGTGGCGGTACTGGACTGCCTGTCATCCTTAAAGGATTAAAAGCGCTTGATGTTAATATTACTGCAGTCGTAACAGTAGCAGACGACGGCGGAAGTAGTGGGTCACTACGAAATTACGTCAATGTAGTCCCTCCAGGGGATATACGAAATTGTATGGCGGCTTTATCTGGCCTAGATGATGATATGCTGAAATTATTCCAGTACCGCTTTGACACAGAGGATGATTTTTTAGCAGGACATGCAATTGGAAATCTAATCATAGCAGCCTTACGTGAGATGAATGGGTCAATGATTGATTCAATTGATATCTTATCAAAATGGATGAATTTAAGTGGAGACGTACTCCCTGCAGCAGAGGAACCATTGGTATTAAATGCACTATTTGAAGATGGATCAATTGCAGTTGGTGAATCACAAATTGCTAAGCATAGAAAGAAAATTAAACAAGTTGATGTGACTACCATGCAAGGTGTTCCGGCTCTTAAAGCATCACCACGTGTAGTGGATGCAATTATGGACGCAGATTTAATTGTGATTGGACCAGGGAGTTTATATACGAGTATTTTACCCAATTTGATGATTAAAGAGATTGGACAAGCCATAAATAATACTCCTGGGGAAGTCGTATATATTTGCAATATTATGACGCAATTAGGTGAGACTGAGAATTTTACAGATGCAGATCATGTTGAAGCGCTCCATGCGCATTTAGGTAAAAAATTCATTGATACAATCTTGGTTAATATTGCAACAGTTCCGGATGAATACATTCGTACCCAACCGAATGAAGAGTATCTACTTCAAGTAAAACACGACTTCAGTGGACTTAAAAACGAAGGATTAAGAATTATTTCGAATAACTTCTTAAATATGAAAAAAGGTGGAGCCTATCATGACACGGAAACAGTCGTTCGTGAATTAGGGCATATTTTACGTAATCGGAAAATAAATGAACTTGAATAAATTCAAATAGTCTAACAACGATAATTATAATTATGGTAAAATGTGGGGTGCAATCACCCCATATTTTTATGGGGATAAAACAGAAAAAGGAGTGGATGGTATGACTTTTGCGGCCCAAGTAAAAAAAGAATGCACTTTATTAGAAGTGCACCGTGAACATGCCAAAGCAGAATTAGCAGCTTTAGTCCGTATTAATGGTGCCGTTTCTCTCTATCAACAACAGTTTATATTAAATATTCAAAGTGAAAATGCAGCTATCGCAAGGCGCATTTATTCTCTGCTGAAAGATCAATTCAATATTGAGGGCGAACTGATTGTTCGTCGTAAAATGAAATTAAAGAAAAATAATGTATATATCGTGCGTTGTCGTCATCATGTCCATGAGCTATTAACTGAATTAAATATTTATGAAGATGGATTGATGGTGCGAACAATTACCGATGATATCATTCAAAGTGAGCAGAAGCAACGGTCATATCTAAGAGGTGCTTTCTTGGCCAGTGGTTCAGTTAATAATCCGGAATCTAACAACTATCATTTAGAAATTTATTCAACTTATGAAGATCATAATACGCAATTATGTAGCATGATGAACAACTTTGACTTAAATGCTAAAACAGTTGTTCGTCGTAATGGTTATATAACTTATCTTAAAGAAGCAGAAAAGATTTCGGACTTTTTACAAATCATTGGTGCAACGAGTTCGATGTTGCAATTTGAAGATATTCGTATTGTGCGGGATATGCGTAATTCAGTGAACCGTTTAGTAAATATGGAAAATGCGAATATGAACAAAACTATCGACGCTTCACAAAAACAATTAGAAGCGATTCGTCTCATTGATGAGGAAAAAGGACTAGAAATATTACCAGAGAAACTTCGAGTTACGGCTGAATTTCGCTTAGAGAATCCCGATATGACCTTAAAAGAATTAGGAGAAATGTTACCTGGTGGACCTATTTCAAAATCTGGTGTCAATCATCGTTTAAGGAAAATTGTACAAATTGCTGAAGATATTTAAGTTGTGTGGTTGAAACTATTAAGGAGAAAATTATGGGAAAAGTAACTGAAATGTTAGGGATAGAATATCCAATACTTTGTGGCGCAATGGGCGGAGTTTCCCGACCAGATCTTGTTATTGCAGTGGCTCAAGCAGGTGGTATGGGGATTTTAGCAACAGCAGGATCAAAGCCGGAGCGTGTCCTAGAAGATGTCCAACGTATCAAGGCAGAGACAGATAAACCTTTCGGTGCCAATATTATGCTAATGTCGCCGAATTATGAAGAAGTCCTTCAAATTTTATTAGATGAAGGTGTCCGTTTCTTTACAACCGGTGCTGGAAATCCGATTCCTTTATTTCAACCCATTCATGACCGAGGAGGTATTGTATTTCCGGTTGTCCCTTCTGCACGTGTGGCTAAAAAAATGGAAGACCATGGTGCAGATGGTGTTATCGTTGAAGGAACGGAAGCTGGTGGACATGTTGGGGAAGCGACTACGATGACTTTAACGCGTTTGGCGGCTAAAGCGGTTAATGATATACCAGTTATTGCCGCAGGTGGAATTGCAGATGGTCATGGTCTTGTAGCAGCGTATGCTTTAGGAGCTGCTGGAGTCCAATTAGGTACAGTCTTTGCTGCGTCAAAAGAAGCGCCTATTCATGAAAATTACAAACAAGCGATTATTAATGCAACAGATACGTCGACTTTTATTTCAGGTAAACAGGCGGGTGTGCCTATTCGAATAGAAAAGAATGAAGCTGCGCTGAAACATATTGAACTAGATCAACAGCTGGGAATGACCTCTCATGAATTGGAAAGTTATACTTTGCCATCCCTGGTTCGTGCAGCTAAAGATGGTAATATCACTGATGAGATTGTAACGTATGGACAAATTGCAGGGTTAATTGAAAAATCTAAGTCTGTTAAAGAAATAATTGAGGGTATTGTTCAAGAAGCGGAAGAAGTAGTCAGCCAATTAGATATTCATCGTTAGTATGACATCAAGAGTCTGATTAATAGTGCAAAAAATATAGGAATATACGATATTTTCTGCAAATCATAATAAAAACCCTATTTATATATAGTGCATTCATTTGTACTAAATAACTATATTGATGACACAAAACGTTTGTGTCAATCAAGTAAGGAGAATTATTATGAATCAGGCAATGTTTGTTGGACGTTTAACGAAAGATATAGTGGTTACTCATTTTGATGGTAATGCTCGGGTGGTTAATAATATTTTAGCTGTTCAGAGATTCCGTAGGAACCAAAAGGGCGAATTTATGACCGATTTCATTCCGATTAATGCTTGGGGAGGTTTAGCTGATTTAATGGCTAAATACTGCCAAAAAGGGCAACAAATCGCTGTAAATGGTCGGATGCAAAGTCGAAGTTACGATGATAAGAGTGGTGCGAAGAAATATGTTGTAGAGTGTATCATTGAAGATATTACTCTATTAAGTGGTGGTAGACCAGCGAATCAAGGAAACCCAGGTGCTGATGCATCGCAAGGTAGAGAGCAAGAAAATCAAAACCAAGATCAAAGTTTTGACAGAGAAGGTGTCGCTCAAGTAATGGATCAGCAAATACAACATTAAATAAAAAGACTGAAACTCTGGTTCTGCCAGAGTTTTTATTATGAATAATATTTGAATTCAGTCTAGAGTAGGTGACTAAATGAAGTAAGTTTATGTATAATAGGCTACAGAGGTGAACAAGATGAAAATTTTAATGATAGAAGATAATGAATCAGTCACTGAAATGATGAGTATGTTTTTTGAAAATGAAAATTACGATGCAGCCTTCTACCATGATGGTAAGGAAGGGTATAATGCGTTTGAAGCAGCTCCTAATGAATGGGATATTGCGATATTAGACTTAAATTTACCAAGTATGGACGGTATTCAAATTTGCCGTGAAATGCGTAAAATATCAGATGAAATTCCGATTATTATGTTAACGGCAAGAGATTCAGAGAGTGATCAAGTAATTGGCTTAGAAATGGGAGCAGATGATTATGTCACAAAACCATTCAGCCCAATCACTTTATTAGCTCGTATAAAAGCATTACACCGCCGAGCTCAAATAGTCCCTTCTGAACAAGGTGAGGAAGTTGATGAGGAATTTGATATTATCACTGACGTACTTAAAATAAATACGTCGACACGTGAGGCGTATTACAATACAGTGTTAATTGAAAACTTAACGCCTAAAGAATTCGATTTACTAATGACGTTTGCAGGTTCCCCTAAACGTGTATTTACACGTGAGGATTTATTAACGAGTTTATGGGAAGACCCATTTTACGGTGATGAGCGGACAGTTGATGCTCATATTAAAAAGTTACGTCAAAAAATCGAAACAGTCGGCCCACAACTCATTCAAACAGTATGGGGTGTCGGGTACAAATACGAAGAACCTGGTGAGACAGAATGAAAATAGTCTGGCAACAGATTCTTGGAATGTTGCTAGTATTAGTCACAGCTCTCATGATTATTGCCCTTCGAATTGAGCAATCAGTAACACAAGAAATAACTGAGAATCGTCAAGCGCAATTAATTAATTATGGTCAAAATATCGTAGAGAATAATTTTTCACGTGAGGATTTAGTTCGAACGTCACAATTATTAGCCAGTGAAAATATTATTATCCAGGTTTATCTACCGAATGGTCGTACAATCTACCCAACTTATGATCAAACATTTAATGCGAAATTATCACAAGAAGACTTAATAAGGTTAAACCAGGATGAAATAATTGGTTTTCGGATTGATAATCGAATGAAGAGCGACGGGGTTGAGGAACCTTATTTGACGGTTTATTTACCCCATCATGATATTGGGGAGTTCCCAGATGGTTTTATTAGTTTAGGGGCTCCGTTGGACGCATTGGAGTCTAGGCTTTCAGCTGTCAGAAATAGCATTTATACATCCTTTGTCATTGCCGTCATTGCAGGAATTATTTTGGCAGCACTATATGCCTTTTTACAAACTAGGAAAATTAAACGACTTCAACTGGCAACAAGGGAAGTAGCACAAGGTAATTACGATGTAACGGTTGATTTAGATTCCAAAGATGAGTTAGGAGACTTAGCTCGAGATTTCGAGATGATGACCCATTCATTAAGGGATTCTCAAGAAGAAATTCGACGCCAAGAGGATCTGCGTCGTCAATTTATGATGGATGCAGCTCATGAAATGCGAACTCCGTTAACGACGATGAAAGGATTAATTGAGGGTCTACAAAACGATATGATTCCTGAAAATTACCGAGATCGTAGTTTAGAATTAATTGCTAAAGAGACGGACCGCTTAACACGTCTAGTTAATGAGAACCTGGACTATGAAAAAATCCGGACCAATCAATATTCATTAACCAAACGAGAAATTGATGGAAACAAATTATTCGCTGGGATACAACAACAAATGATGGTTAAAGCAAGAGAAAAAGAAATCTGGATTACAGTAGACGCGCCAGATGATTTCATCATTTGGGCAGATTACGACCGTTTGCGCCAGATTTTAATTAATTTAATCAATAATGCAATACAGTTCGCCTATGATAGTGAGGTTGTCATTAAGGGGTGCTATACTAAAAATGGTGTACAAATTGATATTATTGACCATGGTATTGGAATTGCTGCAGAAGATGTGAAGAAAATTTGGGAGCGATTCTATAAAGCGGATATTTCAAGGAAAAACACCAAATATGGTGAGTCGGGTATTGGTTTAGCTGTTGTCCATTCCTTGGTTGAAGCACATGGTGGTAATATTTCTGTACAGAGTACAGAAGGGGAAGGATCTACCTTCATAGTGTTACTACCAAGCAAGGAAAGGGATGAAGTAAATGAATAAAACACTGATTATCGTTGCACATCCTGAACTGGGTGAGTCTTCAAGTCAACAATTTTTAATTGAGAGCGGGAACTTTTGGACGGAGGCTGACTACCTAGACCTGCATGATTTATATGAATCTGACAGTTTTAATCTACCTGAGCAAAGACAGAATCTTTTGTCCTATGAGCGCTTATTCTTTCAATTCCCTTTATATTGGTATCAAGCACCAGCAATACTAAAACGGTGGTTGGATGATTTACTGACTATGGATGCAGACGGTTTATCATTTTTAGAAGCGATTCGCAGTAGAGAATTAGGGTTGATTGTATCAATAGGAATTAAAGAGGATCATTTTCAAGCAGGGGCTAGAGAAGGACGAACAATTTCAGAAATGATGGTTCCCTATGAAATGTTAGCTAAATCAATGGACTGGAAATATTTACCAGTCTTTAATATTCATCAGTTTGAATTTATGACTGAGGACGAAAAGATGGATATTATGATGCGCTATGCGTGTTACATTGAAACAGGAAATAAAACCAGTGAACATAAATACCAGCAATTTATTTTAGAAAAACTCGAAACATTAACCGAAGATGATTTATCATTAGATATGGAAGAGCAAATTATCTTTGATTTATTTGTATCGACTTTTGAAGAGCAATTGGATGAATTTGATGAATTAATAAATATTACAAAGAAGTGGTAAAATGACAAATTGGTCAAAAGAATACAGTGAAAAATGGCAACAAAAGGCGAAGAATTACCCAACGAAAGCATTACTTGTTGTAGCGCAGAAATTAAGCGAACAACAAGAAGCAAGAGTTGAAGCACAGAAACTAAAATTAGATGGTGGCATTTGGCGCCGTGAAGATTAATAAAAGAGTGAACTGCTTAGTTGCGGTTCACTCTTTTTATTTGGAATAAACAAAAAAGCGAACCACAAAGGTTCGCCGTTAAATAATTAATCTTCAAATGTTACTAAGTAATAATTTTTCTTACCACGACGGACAATAATATATTTATCGCCGATAGTATCTTCTTGAGAAATTTCATAATCTACATCAGTTACTTTCTCGCCGTTAATTGAGATAGCACCATTTGTAACAAACTCACGTGCTTGTCGTCTAGAATCTACAATTCCTGTATCAACTAACCACACCGGTAAAGAATTAGTCTCTTTTGGTGCAGTAAATTGAGGCATATTTTGGAAACCTTGCTCAATTTGTTTAACTGATAGATCACTCACATTACCTGTAAATAATGCTTCAGTAATTTTTTGAGCATCATCTAGTGCTTCTTGACCATGAACAAAACGTGTAATCTCTTCAGCTAAGCGTTTTTGACCATGACGTAAATGAGGATTTTCTTCGACTTCTTGACCAATTGCTTCAATTTCTTCTTGCGATAAGAAAGTAAAGTATTTCAAGAACTTAACTACATCACCATCTTGTTGGTTAATCCAAAATTGGTAGAATTCATAAGGTGTTGTTTTCTCTGGGTCTAACCAAATGGCATTACCAGCAGATTTACCGAATTTAGTTCCGTCTGACTTAGTCATCAGAGGAATTGTTAAACCATAAGCTTCGGCTTCAGAGCCCTCCATACGACGGATAAAGTCTAGACCTGCAGTAATATTTCCCCACTGGTCAGCTCCACCAACTTGTAATTGAACATTATGATTTTTATGTAAGTAGTGGAAATCAATTGATTGTAATATTTGGTATGAAAATTCGGTGAATGAAATCCCGGTATCTAATCGGCTAGCGACGATATCCTTAGCAAGCATCACGTTAACATTGAAATGTTTCCCGTAGTCACGTAAGAAATCGAGTAAAGAAAGTTGGCTTAACCATTCATAGTTATTAACGATTTCAAATGGTTGTTCACCATCTTTATTGAAAATTTTGATCATTTGTTCGGTTAATTTTCGTGCATTTTCATTTACAACATCCATTGTTTGTAACGAACGTTCACTCGTACGTCCAGATGGGTCACCAATAGATCCAGTTGCGCCACCAATTAATACAACTGGTTTGTGTCCAGCTAATTGAAATCTTTTTAAAATCATGAAAGGGATTAGATGCCCAATATGCATTGAGTCTCCCGTAGGGTCTACGCCACAATAAAGTGCAATCGACTTATCTTCGGTTAATTTTTGTAAGCCTTCGGCATCTGTTTGTTGGTTAATGGCTCCGCGCCATTCTAAGTCTGTAATAATAGACACTGCAGTATCACTCCTAAAATATTCTTTAGTCACTATTATATGGTTTGTAACATTATTTCGCAATGAAGAATGCTATATTTAAAGTCTTTTATTACAATATGTCTTTAGACATCAGACAAAATTACAGAATTGTTACAAAGTGTATACGAATTGAAGAAAACGGGCTTTTGACCGATAAAATATGCTATTATCTTATCAGTCGCAAAAGGCGCTTAATAATTTTTCATTGAATATTCAATAAATATTCAATGTTCAATCCTAAATAATAAATAAAAATTACTAGATTAAGAGGAGACAAACACGAATGAAGAAATCTATTTCTAATAATTTATTCAAGAGAGCTTTCGTTTCTGCGGTAGCATTAATTTCAACGATTGCACCGATGACAGCAAATGCACAAGATTACGATGTATTAATTGGGGACACTGAGTCATCAATTGATAATTTATCAGCAGAACAATCAGCAGTCTATACAGAATTAACAAATGCTTACGCTCAAATCGAAGCATTAGAAGCAGAAACTGAAGTATTATTAGCTAGCTTAGAAGCTGATGATGAGGCAATTACTGCTTTACAAGACGAGATTGCTCAATTACAAGAAATCATCGAAAAACGTGAAGCATTATTAGCGGATCAAGCTCGTAAAGTACAAGTTCAAGCAGGATCAGCAAATTACTTAAACTATGTTGCTTCAGCAGAATCAGTAACAGACTTAGTAGGTCGTGCTGATGTAGTAAGCAAAATGGTTTCAGCTAACAAAGATGCTATCAGTGTTCAAAAAGCAGACAAAGAAGATGTTGAAACAAAACAAGCTGAAGCGGAAGCAACAAAAGAAGCTCGCTTAGCTAAAATGACTGAATTAGAAAATATCAAAGCTGAATTAGCTACTCAAACAGCTAACCAAGAAGCAGCATACAATCAGTTATCTTCAGATATTAATTTAGCAGCAGAACAACGTGACGCTTTAGTTGCTGAAAAAGCAGCATTTGAAGAGCAGCAACGTTTAGCAGCGGAACAAGCAGCAGTTGCCCAAGCACAACAAGCTGAAATGGAAGCAACAGTAGCAGCAGCAGCGCAAGCTGAAACAGATGCTGAATTATACGCAAATTATGAACAAGCTTTGGCAGAAGCCGAAGCACAAGATGCAGCGATTGCAGCAGCCCAAGCGGAAGCAGACGCAGCAGCAGCTGCAGAAGCGGAAGCAGCAGCTTATGCAGAACAAGCAGCCATTGCAGCTCAAGAAGCAGCAGCTCAAGCTGAAGCAGTAGCTTCAGAAGTAGTTTACGAGGAAGTTTTAGTAGAAGCACCTGTTGAAGAAGTTGTATATGAAGAAACAGTTGTTGTAGAAGAAACTGTAGTTGAAGAAACTCCAGTATATGAAGAAGAAGCTTATGTAGAACCAACTTACGAAGAGCCAGTTTATGAAGAACCGGCTTATGTTGAAGAAGTAGTTGTAACTGAGCCAGTTGTAGAATATACAGAGCCAGTTTATGAAACTGTACCAGTTGATAATTCAGCAGAAATTGCAGCAGCTGAAGAAGCGGCAGCAGCGGCGGCGGCAGAAGCCGAAGCAGCAGCTCAAGCAGCAGCAGCGGCAGCAGAAGCAAATGCAGCTTCACAAGCTAACGTTGAAACATTATTATACAATGCATCACAATTCATCGGAACGCCATATGTATGGGGCGGAAAAACACCTGCAGGATTTGACTGTTCAGGATTCGTTCAATATGTATTCCAACAAACTTACGGAATTAACGTAGGTAACTGGACTGGTGAACAACAATATGCAGGAGATGTTATCTCTGTTGGTGAAGCACAAGCAGGAGACTTATACTTCTGGGGAACACCTGGCGGATCAACATCACACGTTGCTATCGCAACTGGTGGCGGAGAGTACATCCACGCATCACAACCAGGTTCACCATTAGGTTACTCAAACATCCAATGGTATACACCACAATTTGCGGTTCGTGTAGCTAAATAATTAATTAATTTAAACGAAAATCCTAGTAGAAAATTCTACTAGGATTTTTTGTATGGCATGAAATAAGGGCTCTATGTCAAATAGTGTTGGTGAGTAGATAGACGACTAATTTCGGTTAGTCGTCTTTTCTATGCACTTTGTTTGTTATACTTTTGGTCCGCGTCTTCTTCTGTAAAATATAAGTGACGTTTAGG
>JACBXN010000028.1 GCA_015863215.1 Aerococcaceae bacterium DSM 111176 | reverse complement strand
CTTCAAATGTCTTACTATCAGCATCTCGGGACATCATGTTAATCACCCATTTTATTTTTATTATACAGGAAAAACCCCTTGAAATCACTATATATCAGTGTTTTCAAGGGGTTTGTCTACAGCCTGAAGGGACCGAAGTCCCTTTTTAATGGTTATGCATTTTCATCAGTATTATTTAAAGTGTCTTCAATCGCAGTTTCTGCACGATCAGAAATTTCTTGTGATAATTTGTTCGCTTCTACAGCAGCTTCACGGTCTTCTTCTTTAACACGCTCATTTTCTGCAATGGCTGATTGACGTAATTCCTCAGCTTTACGACGAGCTTCTTCTTTAATTTCTTTACCTTCAGTGATTGCTTGACTTAAGCGGTCATCTGCACTTTGTTGTACACTCTCATGTGTTTCACTAATTTGACGTGAAATTGCATCTTCAGCTGCATTAATTCTTTCTTCAGCAGCACTTTCTAATGCTTCAGCGTCACCGCGACCTTTAGCAGCAGCTTGCTTAATTTCACCTTCGACTTGTTGGGCAATTCCTTTGGCTTGTGTTTCAATATTATCAGTTGCTTTCCCAAAGACTTCTTTAACTTTACCTACGATTTCGTCCTTTTGACCTTCAATATTTTTCCAAGTATCAGTCATATTAAATTCCCCTTTGCACTTTTATAAAAAAAGTATAGCATGATTTTAAACAAAACACCCGTAAAACGCCCTAAAATAATCAATTTATTTACCTACACAGTAGGAATGGTATCGTTTTCGTGAAAATGACTCGTTATTCTTACTTAAAATGTCCAAACAATTCAGCGAACCCTTTAATTTCCAAACAATCAACTAAACTATTGTCAATATTATCAAAATTAAAGTAAATAGATTGCCAGCCATGTGTTTGGGCTGCTAAACAATCATTGACTAAATGATCACCTATAAAAACAATGTTGTTTTCTTGTATTTCTAATTTATCTTGAACATGTTGAAAGATCTCTAAATCTGGTTTGGATAAACCGATTTCTTCAGATATAAACCAGTATTTCGAATCAATGTATTGTTCCACACCTAATTGTTTTAATTTGTTATATTGCCCTACTCCAGTCCCATTCGTCAGAATAAATAAAAGGTATCCCTTATCATTTAATTCTTTAAATAGCTTGGTAACACCTGGTCTTAAAACAATTTTTGAACGATAATATTCATATAATGCATTGAAAATAATTGCATCATTCTCTGTTAAGTCCTGTCCAAAATGTTGATAAGTGTTTATGACTCGATCATATTGATAATCTTCTTTCGTCTTTTCACCGTTGATAAACAATTCATATTCATCACTCGATTTCTGCTGATAAACAGCATTGAACTCTTCAAACGGTACTTGAGTGTGAACAACCGTCTCCTCCATAACATGATAAACATTTTCATATACTAGGTAACGATCGTATAATGTATCATCTAAATCAAATCCAATTGCTTTAATCAATTTTATCCCCTTAACTCTGCTATTATTTTGTTATTTTTCAAACTATTCCAGTATAGTATGAGTTATAAATATTGTAAAGACATGACTAAATATATGGTGAAAAACAAAATCGCTCTAAATCATTTTAGAATCAATGATTTAAAGCGATATTAAAATTCGATTAATCAACCAAATCTAGATGAGCAAAATTTGCCGCTCTTCTGGCTTAATTATTTATTTTTTTCTTGGAATTTTTCCCAGTCAGCTAAGAATCCTGCGATCCCTTTGTCTGTTAATGGATGTGACCATAATTTAGGGAATAGTGTACCTGGAATTGTACCGATATGTGCTCCAGCTACTGCTGATGCATTGAAGTGACCAATATGGCGGATTGAAGCAGCAATGATTTCAGCTTCTAGACCATAGATATCTAAAACTGTACGTAAATCTTCGATTAATTCCATTCCATCATTACCCATATCGTCAATACGTCCGATAAATGGTGAAATATAAGTAGCTCCGGCTTTAGCAGCAAGTAATCCTTGAGCTACTGAGAAGATTAGAGTAACATTTGTTTTGATGCCTTCTTTAGATAGCGTATTTACAGCTTTTAAGCCATCCTCTGTCATCGGAATTTTAACAACCACATTCTCAGCCCATTGTGCAACTTCACGTGCTTCTTTGACCATTCCGTCATAATCTAATGCAATTACTTCCGCTGAAACAGGTCCATCTACCTCTGCAGCAATTTCTTTAATGACTGTTTCGAAGTCTTTACCTTCTTTAGCAATCAGTGATGGATTTGTTGTAATCCCATCTACTAAACCTAAGTCATTAATACGTTTAATTTCATCGATATTAGCTGTGTCTAAAAAGAATTTCATACTGTTCCTCCTTATGTCAGTCCCCTATAGGTTACTGACAATAGTATATCACTCGGTTTATATTAACTCAATGAATTAGATTAGAAAATCCTCATCAATTGATTAGGCATCAATTAATGAGGATATATTTTGACTATTCATTTTCGTTACGTCGATTTAAGACGTCATCGATTGCAGATTGCGCTCTATCCTTAATTTCATCTGGATATTTATTTGCTTCAACCGCTGCTTCACGGTCTTGCTCTTTCATTGTTTCATTTTTTTGAATCGCATCTTGGCGTAATTGTTCAGCTTTAGCGCTCGCTTCTTCTTTTAGACGTTGCCCTTCATCAATTGCATCTTTTAAGCGCTCATCGGCTTTCTGTTGCACTCTTTCATGAGTTTCAGAAATGCTTTGTTTAATTGATTCATCTGCTACATCCGCTTTGTCTTGGACACTAGATTTTAATTCAGCTTCATTACCACGGCCTGCTGCAGCTTGAACACGTGCGTCTCCTTCGACTTGTTGAGCAACACCTTCAGCTTGTGTTTCTGCATTATCTGTTGCTTCACCATAAACTTCTTTGGCTTTTCCAACTAATTCGTCTTTATGACCTTTAATTTTTTCCCATGTTTCTGACATCAACATCGCCTCCTGTAATTATTTTGATTTAAATTTCATTATATAAATACTATAACATAACAAATAAAACCGAGGCAAATGATATGCCTCGGTCATTGTATATTACTTGTATTAATTGCACTTAGTCATTTAAATAGTCAAATGCTACTTTAACAAAACTAGCTGTACCTAAATAGAATTTAGATTCATCTAAATCAAATTTTGCATGATGGTGACCGTGGAACTCCCCTTCAATATTTCCTGGATTAACAAGGAATAAGAAAGTTCCTGGAGCTTGTTGTAAGTAGTATGAATAATCTTCTCCACCCATTAATGGTTCATCGAGTTCAACCATAGTATCATCACCAAATAATTGTTCTAGCGATGAAACGATTGATTTTGTCGCTTCGACATCATTAATCACTGCAGGATATTTATAATCATAGGTAACAACACATTCTACTCCCATAGCTAATCCAATACCTTCTGCAATTTGTTCCATTTTCTTATGGATTTTATAACGATTGTTATCGTCAAATGCACGCACAGTTCCTTCTAATTCAACATTATCAGGAATCACATTTTGGTTATAGCCACCTTGAACGCGTGTAATTGAAACAACTGTTGGATCAACAGCCTTCATATTACGACTCTTAATCGTTTGTATTGCTGTAATTAATTGTCCAGCTGCTGCAATGGGATCCGCTGAGTTTTCAGGATAAGCACCGTGATAGCCTTTCCCTTTAATTTCGATTAGGAAACGGTCCATTGAGGCCATCATTGGTCCAGGTCTGAAGCCAATTTCACCTGACTTAGTTTGTGGATCAAGATGTCCAGCATGAAATCCGATCATTTGAGTGATCTTTGGATTTTCCATTGCCCCTTCCTTGATCATTGGTTCCGCACCACCGGGATATTCTTCGCCTGGTTGGAAAATAAGTTTCACTGTCCCAGAGAATAAGTCGGTAGATTCACTCAGAATTTTAGCAGCTCCAAGTAACATTGCCGTATGGCCATCATGACCACAAGCATGCATTTTCCCAGAATGCGTTGAAGCAAAGTCATGTCCTGTTGCCTCAGTAATCGGTAAACCATCCATATCCGCGCGCATACCTAAAACGTAGTCTTTACTTGGACCATCTGTTGGTTTTGTCCCTTTGATTAAAGCAACAATTCCATTCCCATTAACGTAAGAGTCATCAAATTCCACACCGAGTTCAGTTAAAACTTGAGTGACATAATCAACGGTTTGTGGTAATTCTAATCCCAATTCTGGAATCTTATGTAAATCACGTCGCCAATTAATGACTTGCCCTAATACATCTTGTGAGGCTTGAATAATATCCATTTATAATACTCCTTCTAGAAAATACCTAGTAAAATTTCAGATAAAATAACACATGATAAAACGGTTCCGATAATAACTAATAGTGAAACAATCACGCCTTTATATCCAATTTTCTTAAATGCTGGCCAGTCACGTCCAACTGTTACCCCAGCATAAGCTAAGATTGGCGTACAAATAGCGAGTAAGCTAATATTCTCCACGTCAGCAATTACTGTAGTTGCGACTGGAGACCATGGAATTGCGAGTAATATACCCACTAATGAAATATAAGCAGCAGCTGGTAGGTCAAGTGGAATCATTTCTTTCATAATTAATCCAACAATGGTGATGATTAATAACCATCCCATTCCTCGTAGGGACGCCATTAATTCACCTTCATAACCAATGACATTACCGATAATAACCATTAATGAAAAGAGCAGTAATACAATTACCCAATCAGCAACTTGTTCAAATGTGACAGATTTCATTATTTGTCGCCTCCTTTAACATTATTAAGTCCTTTATAAGCCCACTCTGTTAGAGGTAGACCAATAAATATTGCTGTATAAACAGCGATAACTGACGAAACGATGTTTGAAACTGCAGCGTAAGCCTCTAATTCTGTTTGTAATTCTGGGAATCGTTCAATTAATGTCCCTAATCCCCCTACCATCATTGAAGCTGAACCAATCCCAGTTGCTAAGGCAAGTGAGTGCGGTGAAATAAATGATACTTCAGATAAAATAGACATTAACAAACTCACGGCTACTACTCCAAAGATAGTACCTACGATATAGTTAACCATTACACCACGGAATTCTGGAGAATCCGCGCCATAACGCTCAGAAATTAGCGCAACGTTCGCTTCACGCGAAACACCAAAACTCATACCAATTGACTCACGTTTCATACCGAACAAGAGTACTGCAACCGGTAAACCAAGGATGAAAGAAAATCCTTCACCTAAATTTTGTAATGTAATTGCAATTCCTGAATCTAAAACCTGCTCAATTGCAGCTCCACTTGAAACCCCTAATTTCGCTAGTAACACACCACCTGAGATGGCCATCATCACTGACGCATTTTTTACACTTTTCTCTGGGAATAATTTACCTTTAGGAATAATGTAGACAAGTGCCATAAGAATCATCGAAAAGATTAACGGCGCCAATGTGAATGAGAAACGGCCCAATGGAACCCGTTGTGAACCGATTAATTCAGCAATCACGGATGCGATAAAAACCAATAAATGCAATCGATAATCACGCCATAAGCTTTCATTTTTCATATAAGTTTTCTCCTTACTTTTTAATGAATCTAATTCTATCAATTATGCCCTTAATGTCAATGATTACTCTGGTTTTAGACAAAAAAATAAACAGACCATTCGGGTAATGGTCTGCTTAAAATTAAATTCACTTCAATTTACTTATTATAAATTAATCTTTCGTCGCATTTGTGCCCATCAATATATTCGAGAGTAACTAGCACTTATTTATAAGAAGTGATTTATTCTTTATCAAACCAAAGCACTAATGGTTCCCCCGTTCGTTTTAGAGAATCCACTATATTACGTCCTGTTTCATCAAATTGGAGCATGCAATAATAAGGATCATGATAAAAGAGAAATTTGGCATTTGCTTTAAATAATTGAGGCATCCAGAATTCTTTCGCTTTTACCGTATCCATTGGATAATCGTCCACGCCCCCTACATAAAGAGGATTGATATGAGCGTGAGTTAGCACTATATCCGCCATATAAACAGCAATCTCCCCATTTTGAGTTAAGCGAACAATGCTGTGGCCATTAGAATGACCTCCGGTATGAAACACTTCAATACCAGGTAAAACTTCTAAATACTCTCCGAATGTCTCGACTTGATCTACTACCGCTTCCCAATTTTGTTTCTGATAAGTTCCTTTTGTACGTCGATTTGGATTTTTTACTTCCATCCACTCAATTTCATTCATAATAATTCGAGCATTTGGAAAAGCTGATACAAAACCGTCATTTACTGGCGTAGTTAAACCATTCGCATGATCACTGTGCATATGAGACATAAGAATAATATCAATGTCTTCTTCCGTTAAATCTAATTCATTTAATGAATCTTTAAAATGTGACACTTCCCCTAAAATACCTTGATTGCGTGCGCCTTTTTCATCAAATTTATCTGGATTAATCGCTGTATCCATCATAATATTAAGTCCTTGATATTGGATTAAAATGGGGTGGGTCTGAGAAGCGATTTGATTTTGTTCATTGGCAGGAATCTTTTTAGACCATACCGCTTTTGGCACAGGGCCAAAAATCGTACCACCATCAGAATACATTCTCGTACCTTTAAGAAAGCTGATTGTCATATCATGAAATTTTAGTTGATCCATGAACTCACTCCTATCTTTTATTTGTTTTGGTTCTCCTATATATATGTTATATTATTTACAATATAAATTTAATTTAAGGAGATGCTTTTATGGATTGGTTCCTACAGTTAAGCCCCATTGCAAAAGCTGGGCTTGCAGGACTATTTACTTGGTTGTGTACAGCCGCTGGGTCAAGTTTAGTCTTTTTTATGAAACAAATTAATTCTAAAGTATTGGACGCAATGAATGGTTTTGCAGCGGGCGTTATGATTGCTGCCTCATATTGGTCGCTACTCGCTCCTGCTATTTCTCATGCAGAAGATATGGGTTATGGTAATTGGAGTTTTATACCCGCATTAGTCGGATTCGTCGGTGGTGGATTTTTCTTAAGATTAGTTGATATGATTGTCCCTCACTTACATGCTGGAATGGGTAGACACGATGCCGAAGGCCCAAAAACTTCCCTTTCTTCAACCACATTACTCTTTATTGCTATTACGATTCATAATATCCCGGAAGGTCTTTCAGTCGGGGTTGCCTTTGGTTCAACAGCTTTTGATCCCTCACAAGCCGCATTAGCTTCAGCTATGGCCTTAGCAATGGGAATCGGTTTACAAAACTTCCCTGAAGGTGCTGCACTCGCCTTACCTTACCGTGCTTCAGGTGTTTCAGCAAAACGTGCCTTTAATTTAGGTCAAGCTTCTGCTTTGGTTGAAATATTTGCTGCTATACTTGGTGCTTGGTTAGTTAATCAAGTATATGTTATCTTACCTTATGCATTAGCTTTCGCTGCAGGAGCTATGGTATTCGTTTGTGTCGAAGAATTAATTCCTAGTTCTCAATCGAATGGAAATACCGACACCGCAACATTAGCATTTATTATCGGTTTTGCGATTATGATGACATTAGACGTTGCACTCGGATAGGATCAATTTTCAAGACTGCTCTGACTTTATTTTCAGAGCAGTCTTTTATTTATAAAATGTCTAAATAAAACTGATTTCCAACATCTAATCCATAGTCTGTGAAATGAAGTCGGTTTTCAGTTATTTGAATCGTCTGAAACTCTAAATGCTTTTGAACCGCCGCGTGATACTTAGTTAAAAAATCAACTCCAAAACGATGCTCAAATTTGTTTAATTCAAATCCTTGGAGTAAACGCATATTGAGCATGATATATTCTTTCTCACGTTCCTCTTTATTCATCATTTCTGACTCATAAATCGGAAATTCACCTGCTTCTATCATGTTAAAGTACTCCTCAAAATCACTCACATTGATAAAACGAACGAGGTCAATATTTGAAGAGGCTCCTAAACCAAGTCCAATATAATTTTCCAACGTCCAATATTTCTTATTATGGCGACTCTGATGACCTGGTTTAGCAAAATTTGACACTTCATATTGTTCAAAACCATTTTCCTGTAGTGTCTTCTGGATTAAGTAATACATCTCGCGTTCTTGTTCATCATCTAATAAGATAAACTGCCCTGTTTGAACCCAACGGTGAAAGGCGGTATTTTCTTTAATCATTAATGAATAATAGGAGATATGCTTTACATCTAATTCCATCGCTTGTTCGATATCTGATTGTAGAATGCCATAATCTTGCTTCGGATTTCCAAACATAAGATCTATCCCAATATTTTCAATGCCTAACTGATGCATGAGGTCTAATTTTTCAAAAATTGTTTCACGGCGATGGACACGTCCCATCATTCTCAGTACTTTGTCGTCGAATGATTGGATACCCATCGTAAATCGATTCATCCCTGCATTTAAATAGTCTTGCAATTTTTCATGAGTAATCGACTCGGGGTTCATTTCAATCGACATTTCACACTCTTCAGAAATATCAAACACATCACGAATCTTATCAACGATTTGAACAATATAAGAACTATCGATATATGACGGTGTCCCTCCACCAAAATAAATGGTATTCACTAAATAATCATTATCTCGGTAAAGTTCGATTTCTTTGAGAAGATAATGAATATAGTCATCGATAGTATCATCACGATTAATAAATTTTAGAAAATCACAGTAATGACATTCTTTTTGACAATAAGGAATATGAATATATAATCCCATTGTCTCTTTGGTATCTTTCATGAGTCGCTCAGTCCTATTCTTATTGATTCAATAAATAACTCACAACGGCAGCTGTAATTAACGCGCTTAATGGTACTAAAATTTGAAATTTTAAATGTTTGGTTTTATGTCTAAATGTCTGCATCCCCAACAAGGCACCAATTCCACCTAATAAAAAAGTGACTTGTAATAATTGTTTTTCGGAAATCCTTTTATGAGATTGGCCTTTAACGGCTAGTTGTTTGTCATAGTAAAACAATCCCATCGCATAAATATTCATTGCTAAAATAGCAATTAACAGTAAATCAATCAAAGATAACACTCCTATTTTGTTTCGTATTATTTAACACAATCTTATTCTAACAAATACTTTTATTCTATGAAATAGCGTATTCATCTATCTAATTTTTAGATATTCAACTATAATTACAAGTATCATATAGTGAGAAGGAAGGAAATAAATGAAAAATAAAAGTATTAAACATTGGATTGTCCTAGTCGCTGCTTGTTTAATGATGGGATCTGCATTTGGTATTAATATCAATATTAATGGTATCTTCTTAGCTCCATTATCTGAGTCCCTCAATCGTCCGATGGCAGATATTTCGTTCTTTGTTACCTTAATTTCAATGGGAATGGCCTTTGCATCATTTGTAATTACGCCAATTTTTGACCGTTTTAGCTTTAAAACAGTCGTTTTAGTTTCCACAATTATCTCTTGTGTTGCAATGGCATTAATGGGAATGGCGCCAAATGCTTTAACTTTATACATTTTAGCAGCCATTCGAGGTTTCTCGGCGGCTTTCTTCGGACCAGTGGCGTCACAATATCTCGTTAACAACTGGTTTAAAGAAAAGCATGGTATGGCAACGTCAATCGTCTTTTCAACTGCTGGGATTATCGGAGCAATCGCTTCACCAGTCTTTACATCAATCATTGAAAATCAAGGTGTTCAATTCGCCTTCATTTTATCAGCGATCTCTATGGCAGCAATGAACGCACTCGCTATCTTCTATAATTATAGTTATCACCCTGAGTATGATGGTTTGTTACCTTACGGAGCAACTGAAGAAGAGGTTCAAGTACAAGCTTCTAAAACATCAACATCACAAGGCACAGAAGCTACTACTAACATCAACTACAAAACTTTCCCTTTCTTAGTCTTAGTTATCATTGGCTTCTTAATTCCTGCAGTAACAGCTTTAGTGCAGCATTTAGCGCCAATGGCAACAGATTTTGGCTATACTGCCAGTTTAGGAGCATTGCTCATTTCCTCGGGTATGATCGCAAATATTGTATCTAAATTAGCAATTGGAGCAATCGCTGATGCTAAAGGTGTTATATTTGGTAAAATTACCATGTTAGCCGCAATGATTATTGGTATTGTCTTACTCATCTTACATTCAAACACTGCCTTTATGGTAATTGGTGCCTTTGGTCTCGGTTGTGTGTACGCTCTATCAACAGTTGGTATGTCACTATTAACTAAACGTTTCTATGATAACCAACAATTCGCAAAGGTATACCCAATCATTTCATTTATTGGTAACATGGGAGCTGCTTTAGCTATCTCAATGTACGGATTAAGTTATGACGTCACACAATCATACATGCTTGCATTATGGACTTCCTTAGCACTTGTAGTTATTTGTTTAGCTCTTGTTATTAGTTTAGATCGTTACCTTAAAGCAAATCATTAATAAAAATATTTAAATAAAAAGAGAACCCGCTTCGTAGATAATTTCCTACGAAGCGGGTTCTCTTTTTTTTACTACTAAATCATATTAATATAAGTTACTGAATTAACACCGGATAAAATCGAGGTAGTCAAATCAGGTATATCAACTGTATCTGCATTACCTGATAATTCAAAGGTATAAGCAAATTCTTCTCCTACCTTGAATTCAATGTCTTTAACCTCTAAATCAAATTCAGCTAAAACAGTAAATAAATCCTTCATCTTGTTGCGCTGATTGTCGAAGTGAATTTCTAATAAGAATGTTCTTGTTCGATTAATTTGACGCAAAGCTACCAATGTTATAAATAACAAAATAGCACCGATTAATGAAATTATATAAAAACCATACCCTATTGTAATACCTAAACCTGCTACTGTCCAAATTGTTGCTGCTGTTGTCAATCCTGAAATCGACCTCTTTTCTTTATTTAAAACAATCGTTCCTGCTCCTAGAAATGACACTCCTGTTATGACTTGTCCTGCTAGTCTCGTAATATCAACTCTCATTAAATTTGAATATTCTGGATTTTCCATTGCCCAACTGATTGATTCGGCTGCAATCGCAATTCCTGCTAGAGCAACCGTTGTCGCTCCTAGTGCCACTACGATATGTGTTCTCATCCCTGCTGACTGACCCGCTCTTTGTCTGGTATAACCAATAATAGCTCCAATTAAAAATGATGCTAAAAAGCGTACTAATATAATTTCATTACTAATTTCAAACATATTTTCCTCCTTCGTTCTTTGGTGAAATTGTCTTTTATCTAAGCGACATATAAGATTCCAAAGAAATATAAGACGTTATTATATTCTGTCTTGACGTGAATTACAATTAAAATAGTTCGAATACAAACATTCTTAATACATTGGTCATAATTTCGCAACAATTAAAAAAGACCCCAAATTTGAGGTCTAGTCTTCATAAAACAATAATGCATCAATGTCTAATAACTTTATCGTTTTAGTATTCACTTGTTTAATAAAATTTTTATCTTCTAATTCACGGAATTTACGGCTGATGGTTTCAGGGGTTGTACCTAAGTAAGATGCTAAATCTTTTCTAGGCATCGTTAATTTAACGGTAGGTTGCTCTATATCAAAATCTGTCACTAATTCAGTTAAATACATCGCCAGTCTCTGTGTAACACTTCCCAGTGAAACGGTTGCAGTTTGACGCTGAGATTGGTGGAGACGCTGAGACATTTCTGTCAGTAATTTCATGCTTATATTTGGATATGTTTGCAACAATTCTGCAAAATCTGATTGACGAATCGTACAAATTTCAGTAGTCGAAGTTGCTTGAGCATAACTGTCGTGTTCTTGACCCGCATTAAATAAGGTCCACTCACCCGTAAAGTCTCCTGGATTTAAAATTCTGAATAATTGCTCTTTGCCTGATTCATTAATATGAAACATACGAACCTTTCCTGAATGAACAACATATAACGTATCATCTACATCACCTGCATGGAAGAGGTATTCTCCTTTTTTATAGGTACGGGGTACAATTTTAGTACTGATCTTATCCATTGATTGATTATCTAAATGGTTAAAAATCGGCACTAAACGTACACATGAAACGTGATCATGCGAACAATTTTCTGAATGAATTGACTGTTTTATTGTTTCCAATAGTTTTCCCCCTCAAATTGTAAAAAAGTATGACTGCTAAAGCCATACTCTTAGTTTATCATATATAAATTGATTTAAACTTGATTCATATCAAGTTAAATATTAATTTACTTGAAGTTGATCCATTTCTCCTAGCATCTTATAAGTTGCTTCAAATGTTTCACACACATCATTAGGGATTTCATAATTAGATGTTACTTCCCGTAATTTTCCAAATATCGTTGTTACTGTTTCACTATCTTCATTTAGAATTGCTGGTTCCAATTCAGTATATAAATCACGGACATCAAATGTTTCCGGGTGATTTTTCCCATGGGCACGTGTAATTGCTGTTGTATATAAGTCTAATTTCTCTTGATTTTCTGTTAAATATTCTTTGATTGTCATCATATTTCTCCTTTAAATTATGCTGCACGAACGGACGATTTAATTACCGGATACCCCATATCTTCGATTGCTTTTTCAATCATTTCAATATTTGTAGTATCATCGAACTCAACTTTAACTTTACTCGCATTGAACATGACTTTCACTGTATCTGTATTTACGCCCGATACATTTTTTACAGCTGCTTCAATTTTTGCTAAACACGACGGACACGATAAGGTTTCTAATTGGATAACTGCTTTTGACATACTTCATCTCTCCTTTTAAAAAAATCAGTAATATTTATTTTCTTGAAGCGAATGACTTCTTTGCTTCGTTAACTCTATAATACGATGGATTGGCTTAACTAAAATTGACGGCCATCAACTTATTATTAATTAAAAAAATAACCCAAATTGACATCACATCAATTTGGGTTTGTTTAATATGTATTTTAAATGAAAAGGAATGTTATGAACCTTGATCAAACTGCGATACGAGTTGTCCATAAAAGCTCATCATCTGAGTTTGTGGATCGACATAAATCGAAGCTGCGATTGTTGAGCCTACTGCTAAAATTTCCCCATCTTGTAAGGCCATCATTAACATGACCGGATTTTCTTCACCTTCTTGGTGGCCAGTTAGCATAATTTGTGGATAAATTGTATCATTGTAGTTCATCACCGCAAAGCCTAGAATTGGGTCCTTATCTGAATCATCCATTACGTCAGTCAATTCACTGATCGGACTCAAATTCTCACTCCACTCAGTAACTTGGGCCATCTCAGGACCATCTGTATTACTAATCATAAAGTCAGGTGTTGTTACACCTGCATACTCTAAATGATCTTGGTGAAAGAATAAAATCATTTCAGCGACCATTGGTTCATTCGTTACTAAATTTATATCTTCAATTTCATAATAATATCTATAAATTGTATTGCCTTGTTCATCCGTCTCAATCTCCGGCTCGACGCTTGATTCAAATTGGTCCAACACTTCATCCGGTGTGGAACCAGTTAGTTCCCCGGTACCTAAATCTGTTAAATCAGCTGAATCCATTAATAAATCAAATTCTTCTTTAGCTACTAGTAATGTTTCATTATTTACATACTCTTCAGTGATTACTGACTCTAGTAAAGCGTATTGCTCGTCTTCTTGAGCAGAAACGATTGGGGTATTTACAAACATAAGCAACGCAATGAGTGCAGTAATACTCTTAATAACTTTCATCATAACACTCCTCTTATCGATTTATTTACTCACACTATTATAGCCCATTATTTAACAAACGATCTCTTAGTAATCAAAATTTAATCATAATGCAAAAATGCGACCCAAATTAATCGGGTCGCACTCATTTCAACTTCTAGAATTATAAAGCACCTTTAATTTTTTCGATCATTTCCGCATATTCTTCCTCAGATAAATGAGTTTTACCAGGGTTCATTTCAAATGTGCCACCCCACTCATATTCATCTTTATATTTAGGTACTAAGTGAACATGTAAATGATGTCCAGTATCTCCATAAGCACCGTAGTTTACTTTGTCTGGTGAGAATGCTTTATGAATCGCATTGGCAGCAGTGTTTACATCACGTAGGAAAGCAATTTGTTCAGCTTCTTCTAAATTCACAATTTCTGACTCATGACCATTATAAGCAACAATGACACGACCTGGGTGAGATTGTTCTTTGAATAAAATTAATTGACTCACTTCTAAGTCTGTAATTTTAATCCCGAACCCGTCTAATAATTCCCCGCCTACACAATATGCACAATTTTGATCCATATAAATCCCTCCGTTATTTTGATACTTCTATTATATGATAACGAATTCAAAGTCGCTATACTTTTAAAAAAATGGAGGTACTAAATTTTATCAAAATATTAAAATCGACCCTCAAAATATAATAAATATTTAATTTACATTATCTAAACATTAATTTTACAAGTTCTTTACATTGAAATGCTACCATTAGAGCGTGATAAATTTATCATAAAAAATTTGAATGGGAGTTAAATGAAATGAAAAAGTCATTATTATTAACTTTATGTGCATCAGTTTTAATGTCAGTTGCTACTCCAGCAGTATCAGCTAAACAAGAAGAAGGACAATGGGCTGAATTACCTGTTGCTACTCTAGAAGAAGGTCGCGCTTTAACAGAAGATTTATCTTTAGTTAACGAAAACCAAGCAAAATACGTATTCTTATTCATCGGTGACGGTATGGGTAACATCCCTGTATCAGCTGCTGAATACTACTTAGGCCCAGATAACGGAAATGATGGAAATGGTACAGCAGAAGCTCAACCATTAAACTTCTCACAATTCCCTGTTATCGGTTTACAAAACCCAACAGATGCTGACCACTATGTTCCAGATTCAGCTGCAACAGCAACTGCATTCGGTAACGGTGTAAAAATTGACTCTAACGTTATCGGTTTAACTCCTGGATTTACAGAACAAACTGAATCTGTAGCTGAAAAAGCTAAAAACGAAGGTAAAGCTGTAGGTATCTTATCAACAGTTACATTAAACCATGCTACTCCAGCTGCATTCTACTCTAACGTAGAACACCGTAACAACTACTACGAAATCGGTGAGCAAATGGCTAAATCTGGTTTTGATTACTTCGCTGGTGGTTCATTAGGTAGACGTACTGGTGACAATGATGACCAAACTGATTTATACGAAGTTATGGAAGAAAATGGATACACTGTTGCAGATACTATGGAAGAAATCGAAGCTATTACAGCTGAAACAGGTCCAGTATATGCTCCAACTCCAGACGATCAATTAGCTGGTGGCGCAATGAAATATGCATTAGACGCTGAAGAAGGCGACATTACATTAGCAGATCACGTTGCTAAAGGTATCGAAGTTTTATCAGCTAACGAAAATGGATTCTTCATGATGACTGAATCTGGTAAAATTGACTGGGCAGAACATGCTAACGATGCTGCTGCTACAATCAACGAAGTTATCGACTTCCAAAATGCTATCCAAGAAGCAGTAGACTTCTACTACGAAAACCCAGATGAGACATTAATCGTTGTTACTGCTGACCACCCAACTGGTGGATTCACAATTGGTAACTCTGAAACAGGATATGACTCATACTTCCACTTAATCGACGAGCAAACTGTTTCTCAAGAGAAATTTGACGCTCAATTTGCAGTTGCTTTAGAAGAAAATCCAGAAATGACTTTCGAAGATGCAGTTCCATTATTAGAAGAAAGCTTTGGATTCATCTTTGAAGACTTAGAAGCAACTGAAGAAGTTAAAACTTATGCTCAATTAGAAGAAGAAGACGAGCAAGAAGCTCAAGACCCAATGGTTATCACGCCTTACGAATTAGAAGAATTAAAATATGCTTTCGAGCAATCTAAATTACCTTCTGAAGAACGTAATGCTGGCCAAGGCGACATCGCTAAAGGTTACCATGCATATGAGCCATTATCAATTGCATCTACTCGTTTAGTAGCTCGTAAAGCTGGTTTCGCATTCACAACTGTTGACCACTCTCCAGAGCGTGTTCCAGTTTATGCTATCGGTTCAGGAGCTGCAATGTTTGAAGGTAACTTCGAAAACATTGACATTGCTTACAAATTATTAGCAGCTATGGGATTATATGAAGGTGGCGACACAACTGCTCCTCAAATCACTGTAACTGGTAAAGCTGGAAGCGAAGAAGCTGCAACTGAAGAAGAAGCTACAGAAGAATCAGCTACTGAAGAAGAGTCTGCTGAATAATCTTCAACTTAACCAATTCTGAAATTTCTAAGTGCAGCATTAATCACGTATTAATGCTGTGCTTTTTTATTTTCTTAAGGAGAAAAATATGAAAACTGTATTTCTATTAATCTGCTCTTTACTGACTGTATTCTTTAATCTTAACTATACTGTCTCAGCAGATGAATCTACCTCAATCGAAGACCTACCCTTTTCAGGTTACTATATTACACCTGAAGGCCATGGCATTACTGGTTTGGTCTTTATGGACAATCAGCTACGTATCTATATTGATGACACTAGCCATTACTCACATGGCGAATTCTATCACTCACATGATCATGACCATAGTCATGATGAAGATCATAGTCATGAAGATGAACACGAACACGATGACGCACATAATCACAATGAAACTTTTCCCGATCAAGCTTTTATTGAAAGTTTATTCGAACTCAACTCTTTCCCACATCCAGATTTAAGTAGCTACACGGATTCAGTTCGAGATGTTTACTTAGAGGAAGGGAATTTACCTTATGACCTACAAAGTGTTTATGAGGAAATAACTACGCAAATAACACCAGACATGTCTCAGTCTGATATCATTGAATTGCTTAATAATCATATTCCTGGTATTTATTATACTGAACGTGAAGGTTTTAACTACTTTATTGTTGCTTCTCCAGATGTTATTCAAACTGATGATGGTTGGACAATCAGCCTCTTTGGCAATGAGTTATATTATTTCACTAATGATGATTACAACTTAATCGATGGTAATGGTGTTACTTATGAATATGTTGATGGTGTCACACCTAATTAAAATAGAAAGTGGTCATATTATGAATTTAGCAAAACATTTTATCACGTTGGCTAGTCTTACACTTGCCTTAGCTACAACCGTTCCAACTATCTCTGCTCAAGAGTCAGAAAGTGTATCAGTTGAAACAAGTGAATCTTCACAAGAACAAAATACAGATGAATCGACAACAGTCGTTACTGAAGTTCAAGGTGATGTTGATGATCACCATAGTGGGCATGCAAATCGCGCAAGTTTCATCCCAGAGCAGATTTTAAATCCTGATGATTCACCATATGAAGCTCCAGAAGAGGTTGGGGAATATGCAGGTTATTATACTGGCCAAGTTGATATTCCTAATCAAGATCTAGCGATTCACATTGCTGTCAATATTTACGAAGATGGTTTACTAAACTTAGCGTATTATTTTGATGTAACTGAGGGCGATCAGGGGAAACGATTTTTCGTTGATGAACAAGATGTCCTTCATGAAATTCCTGCACCTTACCAAGATGTAACCTTGATGACTGCAGGTATTCAAGAAAATGAACAAGGTGACTTATACGGTGGTCTTATTCGTAAGACGCTTTCTCCAGTTCTCTTGATAAATCAGGAAGGCGTGTCTGATACCATTTACCCATATTACGACATGGCATATGAACTACGTGAAAGCTATGCGAATGCTCGTGTTTATCAACAGATGGGGCTTTTCTTACAAGATGGAGCTGCAATAGTTGATGTTAACCATCTAATCGGTTTAGAGAGTGATGAACCTTTAGTTCTTGAACTAGATAAAGGCGAGGACGCAAATGACGAAGATGCATTTCTTGTTGAAAATAAAACGTATGAAATCTTACAAGATTCTTTCGACAATTATTTAGTCGACCATAATGAATTTAATATGGACTTTGATAATGCCAATGATTTTGTTCAATTTATCCAAGCATCACATTTACAGACAAACAAACGATTCCCTTCAGAAACGACCTTTGAATTAATTGATCCAGAAAATGTAGAAGATGATTTTGCTGGAGACACATTATTTGCGCTACTAATTAATAATGAGGTACTATATGTATATGATGGTAGTAAGTTATATGTCACTGATAGTGTTGAATTAAATGATGGTATTTACTCATCTTCACAATGGGTAACGAATTAATTTAGGAGGAATAATATGTCTAAATACAGTGAACGTCACGGTTTTAAACATAATCCACATGATCCGCATGATCCAAGTCGCTCTAATAAATTGAAACGCAAGCATAAACGTGGCTCAGCCATGCCTAAATCTGCAGTTGAGGACATCCAAAATCGTCTCTCTGCTCATGACCCACATTCGCCTACTGAAAAGGTCTCTGAAGAGAAAAAAGTTTCTTTAAAAGATATCGATAATGATCCACATGCGCCTAGTGAAAAAGGCTCTGAAGAGAAACAAATTTCTCTAAAAGACATTGACAATGATCCACATGCCTAATCGCTTTTAAATAGCCGCTATCAAGCAATTGTTGAGATTACTTGATAGCGACTTTTTTTGCGAAAAATCCTGTTATCTATTGCAATTCGATGTATATCGCGGTATGATATACATGAAAGGAAGTATCGCACTACGATATAAGGAGGAAGCAATATGAAAACTGTTCGTAAGTACCGCATGTTCAATATTTTCCAGTATGACCAAGAAGCTGACTTTTTATCTGAAATGCACAGGCAAGGATATGCCTTTGTTAAATACAGTCCACCATTTACTTACATTTTCGAACTTACTGAACCACAAGAAGTCACTTATCAACTCGTTTATAAAAAAGATCATCAAGATGACGATACCTTCCTTCAAATGATGGCTGATTATGGATTTGCACACCTTGGCGAATATTTAGACTATTATTATTTTAGACAACCAACTGACCAAGTTGGGCAAGTTTTTTTTATGGATCAAGAAAATCAAATTAATCAGATGCAACAAATTATGAGGAATCGACTCTTACCAATTCTGCTCTTCATATTTATCTTAGCGGTTGTAAATATTAATGATCAAGATAGCGTGCATGCATTATCTGAGGGAATAATCACAATCATTAATTTAATGTTCACCCTTTACCTTATCATTATTGCTTGGGTCGGTTATCACTATTTCAGACTTAAGAAACGGATAGAAAATGGTGAGTTAAATGGATGAAAAACTCCTTAAGAAGTACGCCCCAATGACTGAAACTGCCTTTTATATTTTACTCAGTCTTCGTACCCCTAATAATGGATATAATATCACGAAAGAAGTAAGTGAATTAACAAATAATTATGTGAATATTGGTCCTGGAACTATGTATGGAAGTCTCGGTAAATTCGAAAAAGATGGTTTAATTGAACAAACACACCAAGAAGAAAAACGCATCTATTATCAAATAACTGCTCTGGGGATTCAATTATTACAAATGGAAATCGAAAGAATTCACCGATTGTTAGACAATATTCAACAACTTAATTTATAATAAATAAAGAGGCACCCTCGTCATTTGAAGGTGCCTCTTTTATATTTACTATACTGCTTTTACAACTGATTTGATAACTGGATATCCCATGTCTTCAATGGCTTTTTCAATTAGCTCAATGTTTGTTTGCGCATCATCAAATACTGTTTTAACTTTAGATGCGTTAAACATCACTTTCGTATTATCTTGATCGACGCCTGTTACATTCTTAACTGCAGCTTCAATTTTTGCCATACATGATGGACATGATAATGTTTCTAATTGAATGGTTGCTTTAATCATAATATATCTTCTCCTTTTTTTAAATGCTTTACAGCTCTTCTATCTATAGTATAGTTATAGTTTGAATTTAATAACTTGATCCCCATCAACTATTTCAATTTATAGCTTAATAATCTCATTGCATTAAAGATGACCACTAAAATTGATGCTTCGTGAACTAACATCCCAACAGACATTGACACCCAGTCACTAAAGAATAATCCGGCTAGTAAAACGAGCACAACGCCAATCGCAATAATAATATTTTGTTTCATATTTGCATTAGTTGCTTTGGTTAATCCTAAGGCATGATTCAAGTGATCGAAGTCTGAATTCATTAAAACAACATCGGATGTTTCAATGGCAACATCAGTACCAGATCCCATTGCAATACCAATATCAGCTAGTGCTAATGATGGTGCATCGTTTACCCCATCCCCGACAAAGGCTACTATTTCACCTTGAGCTTGACGGTTCTTCAGATGCTCTGCCTTATCCTCTGGTAGTAAATGACCATGAGCTTCTGTTAGCCCTAGTTCTCTAGAAACTAAATCAACAGTACCTTGGTTATCTCCAGATAATACGACTAAGTTTTTAACGCCTAATTTTTTCATTTTCGCTAATTGTTCTTTAACACCCGGACGTATTTGGTCACGAATTCCCATTATATTGTGGAGTTGACCATCTACAGCAGTAATCACTAACGAGTTACCTCTCTGTTCAAATCCTTCGAAATCAGCACGCGCTTCTTGGTCAATTTTAATTCCCTGTTGTTCCATTAAAAATACATTCCCAATGGCAACGTTATGACCAGCAACATGCGCTACAATCCCCCCACCCTTAACAACGTCTGTTTCTTCAACATCGAGTAATTCAACTGAACCGATATGATTTAAGACGGCTTTCGCTAATGGGTGATCAGATTCTGCTTCAACCGAAGCGATTAGTTGCATTGTCTGATCATTGAATGATGGATAATTTTTTGTTTCTCCTACTTCAGGATTACCAATGGTTAAAGTCCCTGTTTTATCAAATAGAATGGTATCTACATTTGAGAAATCTTGAATAACTTCCGAACCTTTCAATAACACACCATGGCGTGCACCATTACCAATTCCAGCAACATTGGATACTGGAACACCAATTACTAAAGCACCAGGACACCCTAATACTAAGACAGTTACTGCTAATTCAACATTTCGAGTGAAGAGGTAAGTAATAATTCCCAAGAGTAAAACGGCTGGTGTATACCACTGTGAAAAGCGGTCAATAAATCGTTCTGCTGCTGATTTTGAATCTTGTGCTTCTTCAACTAATTCAATAATTTTCCCAAATGTTGTGTCTTCCCCTACTTGATCGGCACGAATTTGGATCGTTCCATTTTCTAAAATGGTTCCAGCAAAGACAGGAGCGCCTTCTTCCTTAGATACAACCTCTGATTCTCCGGTAATCGATGCTTCATTTGCATACCCTGAACCAGATAGCACCGTTCCATCGACCGGAACTTTTCCACCTGTTCGAACCATGATTGTATCCCCTTCATCAACAAAATCAACATCTGTTTCTTCCCATTCACCGTCATCCTGCAGGACCCAAGCTGTCTCCGGCGCCATTTCAGTTAATTCTTTAATTGCTGACCGTGTTTTATTTAATGTACGCTGTTCTAAATAAGATCCAAATAAGAATAGAAAAGTAACTATGGCTGACTCTTCATAGTTTTGAATAATAAAAGCACCGATTACCGCGATTGTTACTAAGACATCGATCGAAATGACTTTTACCTTTAATGCTTGATACGCTTGAATGGCTATTGGCGCCACTCCGATAATTGAAGCGATGATGAATGAAGTATTAAATATGAGTGTATTTTGGAATCCCAAATGAGCAATAAACCCTATAATAATTAAAATTCCTGAGACAAGTGTTATTTTGTTTTTGCTTGATAATATTAGGCGTTGCATAATATCACATTCCTTTCTGTTTTCGACTAACTTAACTTTACTCCCATCGTTTATTTACTAAATTGATACTGGTCAAGTAACAACAATAATCAAGGTTTCAAATCATTGGACACAGCTATATGTTTATCTGCTGCTCTTACTGACACTTTTACTATAAATCGTTAGGAAGTATTAATAATTGACGGCCATCAAGCAAATCAATTTTTATAAAATTAACTGTAGTTATCTTGATTATTACTAGAAAACACTTTCATTTATCATATTTACATTTATATTTTGGATAAGCTTGACAACGAGTCTTAATTAAAATACGATTAAAACATTAAAGTAGTGAAAGGAGTTTGTTATGCAACCTATTTATGCTTTTGCATTTATTCTTATTGTCTTTGTTATCGGGGACATTATTTCTGTTAAATCGAAGTCCCTTATCTCAAGTTTATTTACTATTTCTGTCATTTTCTTAATCGCGTTTTGGTTAGGTTTACCAAACACTATTTTTGCTGATTCCACACTCCTCGCTTTTGGTTCGATGATGATTCCATTACTATTGGTTCATATCGGAACAATGATGAATATTGAGCAATTAAAAGCTCAGTGGAAAACAGTTATTATTGCTTTATTCGCTATCTTAGGTATTGTGGTATTGGTAATTGGTGTTGGTTCACAAATTGTCGGTACCGCTGAAGCGTTCGTTGCATCTGCACCACTAGCTGGTGGGGTTATTGCTGGTATTCAAATGGGGGAAGCAGCTGCCGCAATTGGTCGCCCAGAATTGACTTTACTTGCTTCATTAATTGTTGTAGTACAAGGTTTTGTTGGGTACCCTCTAGCGTCATTTAGTCTTAACCGTGAGGCTAAACGTATCCTAGCCAATAAAGGCGACGTCGAAATTATCCAAGAAACCGAAGAAGAAGAAAAAGAAATGAAAATTAAAGTACCGAAGAAATTCCAATCTTTAGAATACTATTTAGCTAAAACTGCGCTAGTTGCAATTGCAGCTGTGTTTGTTTCAGAAGTTGTTCAAAATGCACTTGGATTTAATCTATTAGATAAAAATATTTTATCTTTATTATTCGGTATTACAGCACACCATTTTGGCATTTTAGAGTCTAAGCCACTGACATCATCAAATTCGTATGGTATCTCGATGGTTGCACTAACCGTTGTAATTATATCTTCACTATCTCAAGCAACACCTGAGGTGTTATTAGGTATCTTACCTACCCTACTTACAACATTAGGTTTGGGTGCGGTCGGAATCATAATCATGTCTGTTATAGCAGGTAAAATTTTCAAGGAATCACCTTGGATGGCAATTGCTATTGGTTCCTCTGCCTTATTTGGTTTCCCAGGTACTTTTATCGTAGCTAACGAAGCTGCTGATGCAGCAAGTGACGATCCTGAAGAACAAGAATTAGTTCGTGCAAGTATCCAACCTAAAATGCTCGTTGCTGGATTTATCACTGTATCTATTGGTTCAGTAATTCTAGCTGGTATCTTATCTCCAATCCTTATTAATTTACAATAGAAAGTAGAGTTTTATGAATAATCAAACCGCATTAGATTTATTAAAAGACATCATCGCAGTTGACTCAATTGACGGTAAAGAAAAAGCCGTTGTTGATATTTTAGAAGCACCATTAAAGGCAGCTGGATTTGAATGTGAACAAGTTATCTTCGCTAACGACCCAAGTCGTACACAATTAATCGCAACATTAAATGGTCAAGAAGAAGGTCCAGTATTTGGCTTCTCTGGTCACACTGACGTAGTTCCTGTTGGAGCTGTTAAATGGAATACTGAGCCATTCACAGCTACTGAAATTGACGGAAAATTATATGGTCGTGGAGCTTGTGATATGAAAGCTGGTTTAGCGGCACAAGTTGCTGCTGCTGTTCAAATCGCAGAAGAAAAAGTTCCATTTAAAGGACAAATTAAATTATTAATCTCAGCTGCTGAAGAATTAGGTTTACTTGGAGCTGGTGAATTAACTGAAGCTGGTTACGCAGATGACTTAGATGCTCTAGTTATTGGTGAACCAACAGATGTCCAAATCACAACGGCTCATAAAGGTGTATTCTGGTTACGTCTGAAAACTTTCGGACAAACAGCTCACTCATCAACTCCTGAAAAAGGAATCAATGCCATTGATCATTTAGTATTAGCAATCCAAGCGATTCAAAGCAAACTAGATATCGATGTAGTAGACCCAGTGGTTGGTCCATCAACAATGTCATTAAACCACATCGGTGGTGGAAACGGAAATAACGTTGTACCTGATAATGCAGATGCATTATTTGACATCCGTACAATCGGTGGCCAAGATACAGAAGCTCTTTATAATCACGCTAAAGAAATTTTAGATGAATTAGCAGCAACTGTTGATAATTTCCAATATGAATTAACAGTCGAAGCAGATGTTAAAGCTGTTTCAACAGATATGGAATCTAATTTAGTAGGCGCAGCAAAATCAGCATTAACTAACAATGACCGTGAAGTATCATTCTTTGCATTTTCAGGTGGGACAGACGCTTCACAATTTACTAAAGCTGGAGACTACCCAATCATTATCATTGGCCCAGGTGAAATGTCTATGGCTCACCAACCAAATGAATATGTTGATGTACAAGACTTCTACGACATGATTCAAATTAATAAAGAAATCGCGTTAGAATTCTTGAATAAATAAGATTTATTTTTTTCATAAATCATAAAACCGCTGTAAATTACCAGTTTGTAATGGTAGTTCGCAGCGGTTTTTTTTTGCTAATTATGGAACTAGTCACAGAATGAAAATGCAGAAAAATTTAGATAAAGGGGGCTGGGCAAAAAGTCCTTAAAATACAAAAACGGGATTCACAATAAGCATTGTGGAATCCCGTTTTTACTTGATTTCTGTTAAAATGAAAGCCCTCTCATGGTATAATAGAAGTAACTACCCAAC
>JACBXN010000027.1 GCA_015863215.1 Aerococcaceae bacterium DSM 111176 | reverse complement strand
AATACTACTAGATAATCGAGGCTAATAGGCTTCGTTTTTTTATTTGTATGCCAATATTAATTTTAATCAACAAAATACCCGAGTTGAATGAGCTTCAACTCGGGTTTGTCTACGGTCTGAGAGTCGCTGGCGCGACTCTTTTATTTTTGATTCCTTTGTTTGTAGGTAAATGTTAGGCAGTAGATGTTTTGGAGAGCTGGAAAATATCTGACTTATGGAAAGTTTTAGATTCATTACTCTAAAGTTCCTCATATTTGCCTTAAAGTGAGTAATGTTTCTGAAGTTAATCTAAAACGTTCTATAAATATCGTTGAACTTGAAGAATGTTTTTGACGAATTACTCTAACTTTCCTAATATTTGAATTAAGTAAAAGACATTTTTGATTATCTCAATCAAAAAAACAATCGCATTCTTAGCTTCTGAAGAATCATCCTATGCCACAGGTGCAGAATTCGTCCTTGATGGTGGTATGACCGCGTTACTATAAGAGATAAGTTAAATAGATTAATTAACCACCAGCTGTTTGAATGCAGTTGGTGGTTTTAGTATCTAAACGTAGCTTTTTGTGCCTATTATTTACAATATCTTAACCTTTATATGCTCATTTCTTTGCTATAATTGACTTATTAATTGAATAAGGATGTGTAAAATGGGCGAAAAGAAATTATTGTGGGGATACAATAAGCTTGAATGGTCGTGGATTATGCAAGATTGGGCCAATTCTGCCTTTTCTTTAATGATTACGACGGCATTATTCCCGATTGTTTATAATGCGGTAGCTGAGGCGCAAGGTGTGTCAGAGGCGGATTCGACTGCTTACTTAGGTTATGCTAACTCGATCGCAACATTTTTAGTAGGTATCTCTGCGCCTGTTTTGGGTAGTATGGCAGATTACCGTGGTTTCCGTAAGCCGATGTTTACGGCGACAACTTTAATGGGGATTATTGGTGTGGCATTGATGGCGTTTATTCCAACAGAAGTGAATGGTTCTTGGATATTATTATTAATTGTTTATGTCATTTCGAGTATGGGATTCTCGGCTTCGAATGTGTTTTATGATGCGTCGTTAACGGACGTGACAAATCGTCAACGTTCTTCTAAGGTTTCCGCAACAGGGTATGCGATGGGATATATTGGATCAGCTCTTCCATTCCTGTTATATATTGTTGGTTTACTCATGATCGATAGTTTACCGATTACTATGGATCAGTTAATTATGATTGGTTTCCTGGGAACTTCAGTATGGTGGTTTGTCTTTACGATTCCGTATTGGCGTAATGTCCACCAAACACAATGGATTGAACCGGAAGCAAATCCGCTACAAAATTCATTCAAACGTTTAGGTAAAACACTATCTCAAGTTAGAGATCACAAAAATGTATTTATCTTTTTACTTGCTTATTTTATCTATATTGATGGTGTTGGAACAATTATTAAAATGGCAACGTCAGTTGGATCTGACTTAGGTTTAGGTATGATTGAATTAGTGGTGATGTTACTCGTAGTACAAATTGTGGCGTTCCCATTCTCAATCCTCTATGGGCACTTGGCAACGAAATATGGTGAAAAACCAATTATTACGGTAGGTATTGTGACTTACTTATTCTTATGTATCTTTGCGCTACTGATTAGTGCGCCGTGGCATTTCTATGTATTAGGATTCATGGTAGGTACTGCTCAAGGTGGGGTACAATCACTGAGCCGTTCATTATTTAGTAAATTAATTCCTGAAGGGGAGAATAATAACCAATTCTTCGGTATTTTCAATGTCTTTGGTAAATTCTCTTCAATTATTGGAACAACATTACTCGGTGTGATCACTCAAGCTACAGGTAACTCATTAAATGGGGTCTTCTCAATTATTGCGTTATTCTTAGTTGGTTTAATTTTATTCCGTTTTGTTGAAGTGCCTCAAGAAGCATAATTTAGATAAGTTAAATATACTTTTAGATAAAAATAACCCCTGAACAATCAAGTTCGGGGGTTATTATTTTATGCAAAGTGGTCTGTTTGGTTATAAGCTTCCATTTTAAATTGGCCGTCGCGGTAGTCAACGATTGATACTGAAGCATTTTGTAAGGCTTCATTCTCGTCGAAATCGGCGACTAGTCCGTGGAGTAAATTACGGATAGTTAGACCGTGACAGACCACTAAAATTGTTTCGTCTGTTCCGGCGTGGCGGTTTAAGAGGGTTAAGAGGCCACTCTCAACGCGTTGCCAGAATGTCGCATAATTTTCTGCGTCATGGTATGGGTCTAATTCGGCGATGGTGTCTAAGAAATGTTTAATTTCAACTTCTGTACCTTCTGGTAAATCATGGTGTAAGCGTGCTTTTGCGTCTGCTTCTTCCCAAATTTTACGGGCAGGTAGGCCTTCATGTGAACCGAATCCGACTTCACGAAATTCTTTCATTGGGTGGATGGTTAAATGATCGGCGCTTGTATTTTCATCTAGAATAATTTTTGCTGTTTCAATGGTTCGCATTAAATCACTGGTATAAACAGCGTCAAAGCGAATGTCTTTTAAGCCACGTCCGCTACGATGAACGTCTTCAATTCCTTCTGGTGTTAATGGGGCGTTGGTCCAGCCCTGCATACGGTTATAGCGATTTAAAAATGTTTCGCCATGTCTTACGAAATAAAATGTCACTCCTTTTGACATTGGATCACTCCTTTGCTGAATTCATTATACCTCATTAATGGGAAATAGTAATCTCTATTTTAGACATTATTTTTAATCGTTAATTCATCTTATCTTCAATGCATTTTATGGTAAGATATGGTAAACTCAACAAATGAATAAAATGTAAGAGGAGTAGAGTAATGGAAATTAAACGTCAATCTGTCTTACAAAAATTGTTTAATACATTTCAATTAAATCAACAACAAATCGGCTTCGGGAGTTATGCAGCGGAGCTGTCGTTTTATGTTATTTGGTCGATTGTTCCTTTAGCACTGGCTTTAGCTAACGTGGTGGCAGTATTACCGATTAACCAAGTAGACTTTGTGGAAGTGATGCAACGGGTTCTACCGGATGAAGTTGAACCGGCGATTATGCCGTTATTAGAGTCTTACCTCAATCAAACGAGTACCGGCGTCTTCTCATTCAGTTTGGTGATTTCACTGTGGCCGGCTTCTAATATTTACAATACCTTACAACGAGTTTTAAATACCATTTATAAGGTCGATAAACCGACCAATGCAGTGCTTGGGCGTGTCTTTGCTTATGTGTCGACGATTGTTGTCGTTATTGGCGGGATTGCCTTGAGTTTTGTCTTCGTATTTGGTGAGACGGTATTAAATTTCCTGCGGAATACCTTTCAAATTAATTTATGGGTGTTGGATTATATTGTCCAACAGAGTGCCATTATTGGGTTAATTTCTGTCTTTGTGGCATTACTGTTTGTCTATTACTTTATTCCAGATATAAAATTACCTTTTAAATATGCGATTCCTGGGGCTTTATTTTCGACATTAGGCTTTTTGATTGTGTCGCAATTATTTACGATTTATGTATCGATGACCAATCGTGGTACCGGAAATGGTACAATGGGGGTCTTTGTAGTATTCGTCATTTGGTTATACTTTAACTCGATGATTTTAGCACTGGGTGGTTATATCAATATTTTCGTCCATGATTATGTGGAAAAGAGCCCATTTATTCCCTATAAGGGAATCGTCCAAGAGACACCGAAAGTTATTTCAAGTGATGATTATCAATCTAATTTAGCGAAACAAGCACACTTTATGAATGAAATTTATAAAAAACCAGACGATGATATTTTAAGTCAGGTAACAAACAGAGGAAGAGGGAGAACTGTTAAACGATGAATATATCAAGACGAAACATGACAAAAAATGAAGGGCGTATTGACTACGGTATCATTTTATCGGTCATTTTGTTAGCGATTATCGGGATTGTTTCCGTATTTGCGACGACTTACTTAATTGAGGGAAATGGTTTAACGCCAACATTATTCCATGCTTTATGGTATGCGATCGGGACGATTGTCGTGATTGCGGTAATACAATTAAATAGTGAACAATATTGGAAATTATCGGGTTATTTATATGGCTTTGGTTTACTACTACTGGTACTCGTATTATTCTTCTATGACCGTCAATTAGCGGCGGAAGTGAGTGCGCGTTCTTGGTTTAGATTGGGGCCTGTAACTTTCCAGCCCTCAGAGATTTTTAAACCGGCTTATATTGTTTTCTTAGCACGGATTATTACGCAACATAATAATGAAACGCCGCATAAAACAATTAAATCCGATTGGAAGTTACTCGGTAAAATGGCCATTGTGGCGGTTCCTCCGATTGTATTAATTCAATTACAAAATGACTTGGGAACAAACTTAGTTATTATCGCCATTACGGCAGGTATGATTTTAGTATCAGGTATTAGTTGGAAAATTTTACTCCCAGCATTCTTAGGTGTTGCCTTAGTAGCTGGTGGGGTCATTGGAGTCGTACTCCTATTCCCTGAATTCCTGATTGATAATGGGATTGTCGCGTCCTACCAGATTGACCGTATTCATGACTGGTTAGATCCATTCGGTAATGCCCAAGGTTCAAGTTACCAGTTAGCCCAGTCAATCAAAGCAATTGGTTCTGGTGGATTATTCGGTAAAGGGATTGGTAATTCGGATGTGGTTGTACCGGTTCGTGAATCCGACTTTATCTTTGCGACCATTGCGGAGAACTTTGGCTTTATTGGTGGTGCGGTATTACTACTGATTTACTTTGTGTTAATTTACCAAATGGTTCAAGTGTGTTTTGAAACAAAGAGTGAGTTTTATGCTTACATCGCGACCGGCGTTATTTCAATGATTTTATTCCATATACTTGAGAATGTGGGGATGACGATGGGGTTACTTCCGATTACCGGGGTGCCACTACCATTTATTTCTCAAGGTGGGTCTGCATTACTGAGTAACATGATTGGTGTTGGTTTAATTCTTTCCATGCGTTACCACCACCGTAGTTATATGTTTAGTAATGTCGATGATTTCTAATTTTTACACTAGCCTTTCAATGAGTCAGTCATTGAGAGGTTTTTTATTTTTTGACTGTAGTTTGAATCAAGTGGGATTGTTTGTGTTCTATTTAGTGAACTACTATACTTTCCATAGAGAGATTTTTGAAAGGGGTGCGTGAGTTTATGAAGTTTGTGACGTTGAATAATGGCGTGGAGATGCCGATTGTGGGGTATGGTGTGTACCGGGTGGCGCCTGAGGAGACGAAGGATCATGTGTTGGAGGTGTTGGACGCGGGGTATCGTTTGATTGATACGGCGCAGCAGTACCGGAATGAGGCGGGCGTTGGTGAGGCGATTGCGGAAACGGATATTCCTCGTGGTGAGTTGTTTATTACGACGAAGGTGATGAGTAACGAGCGTGTTGCGGAATCGTTAGAGGCGTCTTTGGAGCGGTTGCAGACGGATTATATTGATTTGGTGTTGATCCATTGGGTGATGGGGGATGACCTTGCGACATACCGTGTGTTGGAGGATTATGTCCGGGCGGGTAAAATTCGTGCGATTGGGTTGAGTAATTTCTACGGTGATGCGTTTGATGAAATTGTTTCAAACTGTGAGATTATGCCTGCGGTGAATCAGCAGGAGACGCATGTTTTCTATCAGAATAAGGATTTACAGGAACAATATAAGGAGCTGGGCATTTATTTAGAGGCGTGGGCGCCGTTTGGTGCGGGGCGTGAGAATATGTTTGAAAATCCTATTTTAGCGGGGATTGCGGAGAAGTATGACCGCAGTGTGGCGCAAGTTATTTTGAATTTCCTGATTAGTAAAGATATTATCGTGATTCCTAAGTCGTCGAATCCAGACCGGATGCGTGAGAATTTGGATGTGTTTGATTTTGAGTTGGAGGCGGAAGATGTGCAGACGATCGAAGCGATGGACCGCGGGGAGAGTTTGTTTGATTGGTTTTCGTAGTTGAATTAAGTAGATGAAAAAAGCATCCTGTCAGTGATTTTGTGTCACTGATGGGATGCTTTTTATTATTTATTTATTCTGCTTTCGCGCTGGCGCGTTTGATGAGGTCGTTGAATAGGTTGAGGCTGTCTTGGTTTGAGTCGAAGGTAATTTCGGGGTGCCATTGGACGGCGACGATATTGTGTTCTTCGGATTCGAAGCCTTCGATGAGTTTGTCTTTGCTGTATGCGGTGACGGTTAAGTTTTTGCCTAGGTCGCGGATTGCTTGGTGGTGGAAAGAGTTAATGAGTGTGTTCTTTCCGAATGCTTTGTAGAGTCTTGAGTTTTCTTTGGTTTCGATTGAATGGGTTGATATGGTTGGTAAACTTTTTTGGACGTGTTGGACGGTGACGTCTGGGTTTTCGGATAGATCTTGGTAGAGTGTTCCGCCGAAATGGACGTTTAAGAGTTGCATGCCGCGGCATACGCCTAAAATTGGTTTATTGTGTTTGATAGCTGCTTCGATTAGGGCGATTTCTGCGCTGTCGCGTTGGGGGGATACTTCCCCGATGACCGCTCGTGGTTCTTCGCCGTATAAGTGTGGGGATATGTCTTGTCCTCCGGTTAAAAGCAGTCCGTCAACCATTTTGATATATGCTTCTGCTTGGTTTGTCTCCGTTAAAGGCAGAAGGACAGGGATGCCACCTGCGCGTTCAACGGCTAATGTGTAATGTCTGGGGGAGTAGTTGATTAAGAAATTATCAACGTCTGCTGGACGGCTTAAGGCCATCGCGTTCCCGGTAACTCCAATAATTGGTTTCATCTGCTCACCTCTTTCGATTTCGTCATAATTGTCATTATAATAGAATGAGAAATGAATTCAAGTGGCAGGTTTTATCTAGGAACGGGCAGCATTTTACGCTACAATAGGAGAGACAGATAGGAGTTAAGTTATGAATTACCAACAAGCATTACAATCCCTCAAAAACTATGACCTCAAGCCGGTTTATACGATTGTCGGTAGCGAGGCTTATTTAAGGGATGAATTTACCCAAACATTAATTGATAAAGTTGTTCAAATGGATGTCGGAGAATTGGATATTACCCGCATTGATATGAAAGAGCAGACGATTATGGATGTCCTCGATGAAGCGAATATGTATTCCTTTTTCTCGAGTTACCGCATCGTTATTGTTGATCAGATGGATTTTATTACCGGAAGTGCCACCCAAAAATTAACCGACAAGGAACAAAAAGCTTTACTTAGTTATATCGACGCACCAAATCCCGATACCGTCCTGATTTTTAACTGCCTCGCCGATTCCGTCGACAAGCGCCGTAAAGTCACAAAGGCCTTAATGAAGGACAGCGAATATATCGACATTACTGTTATGGACGACCGCGACGTAGCCAATTATTTGCAGCAATATTTACAACACGCACCTTTCAAACTGTCCAAAGAGGCCGTCCAAGAGCTACTCATGCGCACAGACTACCAACTCACGTCGATTATGACCGAATTAAACAAATTCGAAACCTATGCCGCCGGCGGCAAAAGTATAACATTGGATGTCGTTAAACAACTCGTTCCTCGGACAATCGAGTCGGATGTCTTCGAACTAACCAACGCTGTCGTGAATCTGCAAATTGCTCGCGCAACACAGATCTATCAAGATTTATTGTTAAATAATAATGAACCAATCGCGTTGCACGCGTTACTATTGTCGCAATTTCGCTTATTTATCCAAGTGCGCATTCTTTCTGGGCGTGGTTTTTTAGAAGGGGACATTGCTAAAGAGTTGAACGTCCATCCTTACCGCGTTAAACTGGCGATGCAAAATGGCCGGAAATTACCTTATGAAGCTTTACTTGAATTGTATCAAGAAATGGCTCGCATCGATTTTAATATGAAACAAGGGATCGGAGTGAAAGAAACATATTTTTACTTAATTTTGACTAAGTTAAATGATTTCGTTGTTAAGAGTAGATAATTAAAACCGCAAGTAACGAGTAGGTTTGTCGTTACTTGCGGTATTTTTGGGCAAAAAAATAAGGCATCGTGTATTGAAACACGATTACCTTATAATTATTATTATGCGTTTAAAGATTCTGTCATCGCAACTTTAACGTTACGAGCTTTGTTCTTATGAACTAAACCTTTACCTGCAGCGCGGTCAACTAATTTAGCAGCGTGGTTGAATAATGCTTGTTTATCACCTTCGCCAGTTTCGATCGCTTGGTTAAATTGTTTAACAGCTGTACGCATTGCTGATAATTGAGCTGTATTGCGCTCTTCTTTAGAAGCATTTTGACGTACACGTTTTGTAGCTTGTGCTGAGTTTGCCATATTTTTTCACTCCTTAGTCTTAAAATAGAATTAAGTTATAACTTAATCAACAGATGATATTATACACGATTTCAGAAATTGAAACAACAATTAATTACTATAAATTAAATCAGTAGTGATATTGTGCGTTTTTCTGATCATTGTTTGTGGGTGGGTGTAACTTATTTAGTCTAATAATCTGTGGATGCAAAAAAATGCATCCATTATTAAACTCGCCCCCAACATAGTGGACACAGAGCTTTATAAAGAACTTATTATGAGAATTAGTTTGTCAACTCGGAGAAATGATAGAAAGCTAACTAGGATTATCAAAATAACATTGGCAGTCTGGAGAAGTAATAAAAATAAACACATAATTATCATTACTCCGAGATCAGCGTTTGGTAATCAGAATCTCAAAACAAACTATGGACTTTGATAGAGTCGCCCGAGCGACTCTTCCTTCTGGAAAATAATGGAAGTCAATTTCTTCAGAAATTGACCACATCAAACAAAAGAAGCTTTTAGTCAGGGGCCTAAAAGCCTCTTTATTACAAGGAGGGAGGAGTTGCTGGCGCAACTCTTTCTTTTAAAGCCCCCAGTTTGTAGTGGGATGAATTTTCCCTTTAATGGGACAAGTTTCAAATTTAAAATTAGGATTTAGTTGTGCTCATGCATCGACGTGTTGCATCGCCAATAGGATTTGCATGCTGATGCATTGAATCGTTGCATCGTCGATAGGATTTACACGCTGATGCATCAAATTGTTGCATCAGCAATTGGATTTCTCTGTTCATGCACCAAAGTGATGCATAAACTGATGACGATACAAGTTGTATCATGGATCCCAACTAAAACTAGCACACAATACAACTGGTATTATCAATTGAAAGAACTAGTTTCCCAGCTATCAATGATATTGGCTGAGCAGATATTTACTCTCAAATAAGAACTGCCATACTTTAAACAAAAAAGCAAAAATATATCAAATTCGTGTAAAATGATTAAAGTTTGTGAAACGGGTAGCGTCGAAGTCGGATTTATGTTAGATTATTAATATTATATGAGAGAAGAGGAATTTGAATGTCTACATTAGAAATTAGAGATTTACATGTGCGAATTGAGGAACGTGAGATTTTAAAGGGTGTTAATTTGACGATTAATACGAACGAAATTCATGCAATAATGGGACCAAATGGGACTGGAAAATCGACGTTAGCGGCGGCGATTATGGGAAATCCAGTTTATGAGGTGACTCAAGGGGAAATCTTGTTAGACGGGGAAAATGTCCTTGAGATGGAAGTAGACGAACGGGCGCGTGCGGGGTTGTTCTTAGCGGTGCAATACCCAAGTGAAATCCAAGGCATTACCAATGCGACATTCATGCGAGCGGCGATGAACTCGAGACGTACCGATGATAATAAAGTGGGCGTCCGTGAATTTATTACGAAATTAGATGAGAAAATGGCATTGCTGGATATGGACCCAGACATGGCAGAGCGCTATTTAAATGAAGGATTCTCTGGAGGGGAGAAAAAACGCAATGAAATTTTGCAACTATTAATGATTGAACCGACATTCGCGATTTTAGACGAAATTGACTCGGGATTGGATATTGACGCGCTTCAAGTGGTGTCAAAAGGTATCAATGCGATGCGCGGAGAGAATTTTGGGGCACTTATTGTAACGCACTATCAACGTCTACTAAATTATATTACACCCGACCATGTCCACATCATGATGGAAGGGCGCGTAGTGAAATCGGATGGGCCGGAATTAGCACTCCAATTGGAAGCAGAAGGCTACAAAAATATTGCGGAAGAATTGGGCCTGACATTCAACGAGGAAGCGTAGGTGAAATTTATGCAAAAAACACATTTTAATACGCTTATCAAAGAGGCGCAGGCAAAAATCAACGACCTTGATCTGCCTTATATCGAGCGCACTAAATATGATGACTGGCCATTAATTGACCAGGACGCGCATTACCAAACCAGCGAATTTATCGAAGAGACGCTCCAAATCGACCATTTATCTGCTCAAATCGAAACAAATAGCGCCGGCCAAATGATCGTCCGGATGAGCGAAACATTGAAAAATCAAGGCGTAATTATCACGACTCTGGAACAGGCCTCAGAATCTTTTGGGAAAGTATACGGTCAATATTTTGGTTCAGTTGTTCCGAGTGACGCGGATAAATTGTTGGCATACAATTTTGGTCAACTAACACATGGACTATTTATCTATATTCCACGAGGCGTCATCGTTGAAAAACCAATTGAATTAAAGGTGAATTTAACGAGTAATCAAGCATTGAACCAACGTCAACTGATTGTTGCTGAACCGGAATCCAGTTTAAATTTCATTGAACGCTTCACCAGTTTAGAAGAAACCAAACAAAGCTTCACGCATGTCAGTGAAGTCGTGGTTCTTGATAATGCCCGCATTAACTATAATGGTTTAGACGGTTTCTCAAGTGGGACAACCGGTTATGTTAAACGCTACGCCGATGTTAAAAATGATGGCCGAATCGATTGGTCAGTTGGTATGTTTAATGATGGTGATGTGATTTTAGACTTAGATACTTACTTAAATGGCCGTGGTTCTGAGTCAGATGTGGCGGTAGTAGGAGTATCTTCTGGCGCGCAACAACAAATCGTTGACTCCAAAGTAGTCAACCGCAGGCATCATTCTGTGGGAAATATCTTACAACATGGTGTCATTTTAGACGAAGCGCGTTTGACATTTAATGGGATTGGTTTAATTGAAAATGGCGCCAAAAATGCGGACGCCCAACAAGAAAGTCGTGTCTTAATGTTATCCGATCAAGCACGGGGTGACGCCAATCCGATTTTATTAATTGAAGAGTTTGAAGTGACCGCAGGACACGCAGCTTCAAGTGGGCAAGTGGACGAAGACCAAATGTATTATTTAATGAGTCGCGGACTCGCCCGTGAAGTGGCAGAATACTTAGTTGTTCGTGGCTTTTTAGGCCCAGTTTTAACTAAAATGCCAGCCAAAGAAATCCGCAAACAATGTTTAACCTTAATGGACTCAAAATTAGCGCGTAATTATGATGTCTTAACAGAAATTGGCGAAGCCAATGAATAAATTGTTAAAGGACGAAACATTAAAAACGCTACGCAGTGCTTTTCCCATTCTTAAATCAGAAATTAACGAAAAACCATTAATTTACTTCGATAATGCCGCAACCAGTCAAAAGCCGCATGCGATGCTGGATGGTTTAAAGCATTATTACACAACCATGAATGCTAATAGCCACCGCGGCGTCCACGAATTGGCAAGGCAAACAACTGAAGCTTATGAAGCGGTTCGCCTCCAAATAGCGGACTGGTTTGGTGTCAAAGAAAACGAGATTCTCTTTAATAGTGGCACAACGATGGGGTTAAATTTTGTGGCTCAAAGTTTAGTGAAACCACAATTAACGCCGGGCAGTAAAGTGTTGGTGACTGTTTTAGAACACCATTCAAATTTAGTTCCCTGGCAAGAAATTGCTAAAGCAACTGGCGCTGAATTGGTTTATATCCCGGTTGACCCAGAAACTTACTTAATTGACCTGGACGCGTTGGAAAAAGTACTAGACGATACGGTTAAAGCAGTTGCCATTCATCACGTTTCAAATGTCATCGGCGTCGAACAACCGATTCAAGAAATTACTCAGCTGGTTCGCCAAAAAACGCAAGCTTTCATCATCGCCGACGGCGCTCAAGCCGCACCACATATGCGCGTTAACTTGAAGGAGCTGAATGTGGATGCTTATTTAATGAGTGCCCACAAAATGTATGGCCCAACCGGCCTCGGCATCGCTTATTTAAACGAGCGCGTCCATGCACTCGCTGCGCCATTTTTATTTGGCGGCGAAATGATTAATGTCGTAGGCGACCATTCGAGTGACTTTAAAAATTCGCCCTGGCGCTATGAAGCAGGCACACAGCCAATTGCTGAAGTAATTGCTTTTGGGAAGGTATTGCAGTTTTTACAAGCGCAAAATTTAGAGGCGCTATACCGCCATGAACAAGCTTTGACAAATCGGTTAATCGAGGGACTAACTGCGATCCCAGGTATCTCGCTTTATCGAAGTGCGACCGAGCCACATCATGGGATTGTCAGTTTTAATATTGACGGAGTCCATCCCCATGATGCAGCAACCGGTTATGACTTAGAAGGTATTGCGGTCCGAGCGGGGCACCACTGCGCTCAACCATTGATGCGCTATTTAGGTGTGGTGGCGACTTTGCGGGCGAGTTTGAGTTTTTACAATACGCCTGAAGAAGTGGATTATTTTGTTTCAGTGACTGAAAGAATAAAGGAGTTTTTCACCGGTGGCTTTAGATAGATTAAATTTTTTATATCAGGAAGTGATTTTTGATCATACCAAGCAACCCCATAATCATAAAACAATCGACAATGCCACACATGAAATGCAATTATTAAATCCTTCTTGTGGTGACATGATTAATGTGCAAATGTTTGTATCTGATGGGGTGATTGAGGATATTGGTTTTATCGGAGAAGGTTGTTCGATTAGTATGGCAAGTGCCAGTATGATGACGGTTGCTTTAATGGGACGAACGATTGAAGAGGCTGAGCAAGTCATTGATGGGTTTGTTGAACATGTTGGCGGACCGAAGGTTAGCGATGATTTAGCTATGTCTTCAAAAAAATTAGAGGGTATTTTGCAGGATGCGGTGTTGCTTGAGGGGGTTCGGAAGTTTCCGGCGCGTTATAAGTGCGCGACTTTGGCGTGGAAGGCGGCGGAGTTGGGTTTTTATCCGGAGGAGCGGGCGCGTTTGATTGAGGGTTTGACAGTGAATTCGAGTGATGAGGGGGATGAGTTGGATGAGTGAGGTTCCAGTTCTTGATGATTATCAGTATGGTTTTAAGGATGATGCGGAGATTCTTTTTACGACGGGGAAGGGTTTGAGTGAAGAGGTTATTCGGACGATTTCCAAGGAAAAAGGTGAGCCGGATTGGATGTTAAATTATCGGTTAGAGTCGTATCAATTATTTTTGAAGATGAATCCGATTGATCATCCGTTGAATTGGGGGCCAGATTTATCGCAGTTGGATTTTGATGCGATTAATTATTTCCAGAAGGCGTCGGATAAGCCGGTGCGTTCGTGGGATGAGGTGCCTGATAAAATTAAGGAGACTTTTGAACGTTTGGGTATTCCTGAAGCTGAGCGTGCTTATTTAGCGGGGGCGGCGGTTCAGTATGAGTCGACGGCGGTTTATGAGAGTTTGCGTCAGGAACTCCGTGACTTGGGCGTTGTGTTTACGGATACGGATACTGCTTTGCGTGAATATCCTGATATTTTTAAGGAACATTTTGGGACCGTTGTGCCGAATCACGACAATTTCATTTCAGCTTTAAATGGGGCTGTTTGGTCTGGTGGTACTTTTATTTATGTGCCTAAAGGCGTGAAATGTGATGTGCCTTTACAAATGTATTTTAGAATGAACAATGAGGGTTCGGGTCAATTTGAGCGGACTTTAATTGTGGTTGAAGATGAGGCAAGTTTACATTATGTGGAAGGTTGTACGGCGCCGACTTATTCAACGGCTTCCCTCCATGGTGCGGTGGTTGAGATTATTGTTAAGAAAAATGGTTATGCCCGTTATACGACTATTCAAAACTGGTCGGATAATGTGTACAATTTAGTGACTAAACGGGCTCGTGCCGGTCAAGGTGCGGTGATGGAGTGGATTGATGGTAATCTGGGGTCAGATGTAACGATGAAATACCCAACTATTATTTTAGACGGCGAAGGTGCGCGGGGTACGATGATGACGATCGCGTTTGCGTCTGAAGGGACGATTCAAGATACTGGTGCCAAAATGATTCATTTAGCACCTCACACATCCAGTTCAATTATTTCAAAATCAATTGCGAAAACGGGCGGGACAGTGAATTACCGCGGTGACGTTATTTTCGATGAAAAAGCCAAACACGCATTATCACATATCGAATGTGACACGATTATTATGGATGCGGATTCCAAATCGGATACGATTCCTTTCAATAAAATTTTAAATGGCTCTGCGACATTGGAGCATGAAGCAAAAGTTTCACGTATTTCTGAGGAGCAATTATTCTACTTAATGAGCCGTGGTTTAACCGAAGCCGAAGCAACTGAGATGATTGTTGTCGGATTCGTCCAACCCTTCACCAAAGAATTGCCATTAGAATATGCCGTTGAATTGAACCGACTCATTGCCTACGAAATGGAAGGCTCAGTAGGCTAATTTGTTTATCAACTAGAAAAGGCCAGCTGCTTTTTCTAGTTTTTTTCTTTGGGGAAGATTTGGTAGTAGGTATTATTTGTTGAGGATGCAAAATTTTGCATCCTTTTTATTTTGCGACCAGGAGGGTTCACAGATTCTGCATCCAGCGGGGATTTATTTGTATAGGATGCAAAAAACTGGATCCTTTTTTAACTCGCCTCCGATATAGTGGATACAGTATTTTATAAAGAACTAATTATCAGAATTATTTAATCACCTCGGAGTGATGATGAAAATATTACAAAATTATAAAAATTTACATTGGCTGTTTGGATTAGTGATAAAATCAGCTACAAATTATCATTACTCCGAGATTAACGCTTGGTTATGATGATCTCACAACAAACTATGGGCTTTGATAGAGTCGCCTCAGCGACTCTTCCTTCTATAAATAATGGAAGTCAATTTCCTAAGAAATTGACCACATCTAACTGAAGTAGCTTTTAGGTCGTGGCCTAAAAGCCTCCTCGTAATAAGAGAGGGAGAGTTGCCAACGCAACTCTTTCCTTATGATACCGCAGTTTGTAGAGTGACTACATTCTGTTGATTAATAAATTTACTTGGATGCAAACTGAAGAAAGTTTGTTTGGAGGATGCTGAAACTTTCACTATTTCCAGACCTAGAGTGAAAGTTTAGTTCTGAAATCTAGAAACTTTCACTATTTTCAGTCTTGGAGTGAAAGTCTACTCTAAGAATCTAGAAACTTTCACTATTTTCAGACCTGGAGTGAAAGTCTAGTCCCGAAATCCAAAAACTTTCACTTTTTCAGTCCTGGAGTGAAAGTCTAGTGCCGAAATCCAAAAACTTTCACTATTTCTGAACCTAGAGTGAAAGTCTAGTCCCGAAATCCAAAAACTTTCACTATTTCCAGTCCTGGAGTGAAAGTCTGGTCCTGAAATCTAGGAACTTTCACTATTTTCAGTCTTGGAGTGAAAGTCTGTCCTGAAATCTAGGAACTTTCACTATTTCCGGTCCTGGAGTGAAAGTGTGGTCACAAAATCCAGCAACCTTCACTATTTCTGATTCTAGAGTGAAAGACTCCTCACTTAATCTAGCAACTTTCACTATGCAAACTAAGGCGACGATACAAGTTGTATCATGGAGCCGCCTCAAATTAGTATGACGATACAAGTTGTATCATGGAGACGCCTCAAATTGTGATAACGATACAAGTTGTCTCATGAAGCCGCCTCAAACTAAGATGACGATACAAGTTGTATCATGGACCCTAACCAAATCCAGTCGATATTACAACTTGTATCATGAGACCCCACTCAAACTAGGATAACGATACAATCTGTATCATCAATTCAATCCGGGATCAAAATACATCCTACATCCTAAACCTACTCGAAACCCAAAACTCCCCCCAATTCCACCACCAACCTCCCGTACCGCACCTTAATATTCATCCACCGGACCAAAAGCGACTGCCATACTTTCGAAAAAGGCGATTTGGGAATGTAGTTATATGGCATAAACTTTGATATAATAGGCAAGAATGTTAGGAGTGAAATGGATGAGTTATATGGGGATTTTGCCGATAAATAAACCGCGCGGGATGACGAGTCATGATGTCGTTTTTAAGGCGCGCAAAATTTTGAAAATGAAGAAAATTGGGCACACGGGAACGCTCGATCCTGAAGTGGACGGCGTTTTGGTGCTGTGCCTCGGCCAGGCAACAAAATTGGTCGAGTATTTGATGGACGGCGAGAAAATCTATCACGGCGAAATTACACTGGGCGTGTCGACAGAAACCGAAGACGCGCATGGCGCTGTGGTTGACACGACGCCTGTTGAGGCGCCGTTAAGTATGGCAGAAATTGATGAGAAAATGGCTTCGATGACGGGCTTGATTCAGCAAATTCCGCCAATGTATTCTGCGGTAAAAGTGAAAGGAAAGCGCCTCTATGAGTATGCTAGAGCGGGCGAAGAGGTCGAAAGACCAGTGCGCGAGGCGCAAATTCATTCATTTGTCAGAACGAGTGAACCGGTTTATGATGCGGCAGCGAAGACGCAAAGTTGGTCATTTGATGTCCACTGCGGCAAGGGAACTTATGTCAGAACTTTAGCGGTCGACTTGGGTGAAAAACTAGGGTTTCCCGCGCATATGTCAGACTTACGCCGTTTAGCAACAAGTGGCTTTAATATCGAAGAGGCGGTGACTTTAGAAGAGTTAGCTGAAGCGGTTGAAGCTGGGACAGAGCTGGAGCATATTTATCCAATGGACCGCATTAAAGCGTCGATGCCACATTTAGTTGTTGGTGCCGATAAAGTGTTTAATATTGAACACGGGCAAGTCGTGCCAGATGATTTCTTCGGGGAACCGTTGAAAGAATTGACCGCAATATTCAACGAAGCAGGCACATTGCTGGCGATTTATGGGCCGCACCCATCGAAACCAAATTTACTAAAATCAGCGAAAGGATTTCATTATGAAGAGGAGGTGAACGCGTGAAAGTTGTGGAATTAAAACATCCTTATCAGGAAACGGATATTGTGAATGAACCGATTGTCTTAGTGTTAGGCTTCTTTGACGGCGTTCATCTTGGGCATCAGCGGGTTATTAATACCGCGCGTGAAATAGCGGACGAAAAGGGATTGAAGCTAGCGGTAATGACTTTTGACCGCCATCCTAAAATGATTTATCAAAAGTTGGCACCGGAAGATTATCAATATGTCACTTTAGCTGAGCGCCGTATTGAACTGTTAGCGGAGTTCGGGGTTGATTATTGTTATTTAGTGGAATTCAGCCATGAATTTGGCGCTCAAGATCCCCAAACTTTTGTCGATAATTATATTGTCGGACTGCATGCAGATACTGTGGTGGCGGGGTTTGATTATACTTACGGACCGCGTGAGGCTGCCAACATGGATACTTTACCGGCGCATGCTCGTGGGCGTTTTGATGTCGTCACCGTTCCAAAACGTGCTACCAATGGGCATAAGGTGGGGACACGGTATATTTCTAAAGATATCAAAGAGGGCAATATCGAAGTGGCTAACCGTGACTTAGGCCATACTTTCCAAACAAAAGGGGAAGTAATTCATGGCTTTAAACGTGGGCGTGAAATTGGTTACCCGACGGCGAATATTAAGGCAGCGCCGGAGCAGTTGTTGCCGGGGATTGGTGTGTATGTGACGGAAGTGGAAGTGGACGGCGTTTGGTATCAGGCGATGACGTCGGTTGGTTATAATGTGACGTTTGATGATGTCAAGGATTTGTCGGTTGAGGCGTATATTTTAGACTTCGATCAGATGATTTATGGCAAGATTGTTCGTGTTCGTTGGTATAAGTACTTGCGTAATGAGTTGAAATTTGACGGTTTGGACGGATTGATTGCGCAATTGGATCAAGATTTAGTAGATACACGGGCTTATTTTGCGGAGGAAGAGCGCTAGTCGTGGGTTTGTGTGAAAAAACACGAACATTAAAAATAATTTGCGGGATTTTGTGTGCATAAAGTTCTCATTCGGCGTATAATAGATTATAGTAGTTGTAGAACGTTTCGGAATGAAAACATTTAAGGAGTGTAATACATGAAAAAATTATCAAAAGCATTACTTACATTATCTAGTGCAGCATTAGTTGCATCGCCATTTGCGGTTTCAGCTCAAGAAGAAGACGGATTATCAGCAATTATGATCACTGACCAAGGTGGGATTGATGATAAATCATTTAACCAATCTGCTTGGGAAGGGTTAGTTGCTTGGGGTGAAGAGCATGGTAAAGAGCAAGGCGTTGGTGGCTATGACTATTTAGAATCTCCATCAGACTCTGACTATATCACGAACTTTAACACTGCGATGCAAGGTGGCTTTGACGTAATCTTTGGTGTTGGATTTAAGATCCAAGATGCATTAACACAAATGTCTGGTCAAAATCCAGAGCAAATGTTCGCGATTGTGGACGGTGCGGTTGAAGCAGATAACGTTGCTTCATTAAACTTTAAAGACCACGAAGCTGGATTCTTAGCAGGTGTTGCGGCAGCTTCAACAACTGAATCTGACCACATTGGTTTCGTTGGTGGGGTTGAAGGTGTTGTTATTGACCGTTTTGAAGCTGGTTTCGTAGCCGGTGCTCAAGAAATCAATCCTGATATTGAAATTTCAATTGAATACGTAGGTAGTTTTGCGGATGCTCCTCGTGGTAAACAAATCGCGGCAGCAATGTACGCAAATGGCGCGGACATTATCTTCCAAGCGGCTGGTGGATCAGGTAACGGTGTCTTTTCTGAAGCGCGTGACTTAGTAACAGCAGACCCAGAACGTAATATTTGGGTAATCGGTGTTGACCGTGACCAAGAAGAAGAAGGTACATTTGAAGTTGATGGTGAAACACGTGTAATCACTTTAACATCAACATTGAAAGAAATCGGTTCTTCAATTAAAACATTCCTAGAAAATTCTGAAACAAACGGATTTGAAGCAGGTAATACTGTCTTCGGTTTAGCTGAAGGTGGCGTTGGTATCACTGATGGTGAGTTGTCTGAAGATGTAATTAGCGTAATCGCTGACTACGAACAACAAATTATCGACGGTGAAATCGAAGTGCCAGAAACTCCAGCTGAATAATTAAATATTTTTTTAAAAGGAAGCCTTGACTGGATATGGTCAGGGCTTTTTGCTTTTTAGTTGGGGGTGGAATATTTTTTCCTGAAAAACACGAACATTAAAATTATTTAGTGTGAATTTTTCTGGATTTGATTAACAATGTTCGGCGTATGGATTATAGTGGTTACCGTATTAAATTAGGTATGACTTTTAAGGAGTGTTATACATGAAAAAATTAGCATCAGTACTTTTAACATGATCAAGCGCGGCGGTTGTTTTATCGCCATTTTCAGTTTCAGCACAAGACGGAGAAAATTTAACAGCGGTGATGATTACTGACCAAGGTGGCGTGGACGATAAATCATTCAACCAATCTGCCTAGGAAGGTTTAACTGCTTGGGGCGAGGAGCAAGGCGTTGAACAAGGTGTTGGTGGCTACGATTATTTAGAATCAATGTCAGATTCTGACTACATCACACACTTCAACACAGCGATGCAAGGCGAATTTGATGTGATTTTCGGTGTTGGATTCAAAATCCAAGACGCATTAACTCAAATCGCACAACAAAATCCGGACAAGCATTTTGCGATGGTTGATTCAACGGTTGAAGGTGACAATGTTGCGTCATTAAGCTTTAGAGATCAAGAAGCTGGTTTCTTAGCCGGTGCAGCAGCGGCTTTAGCAACAGAAACAAACCACATCGGTTTCGTCGCAGGAGTTGAAGGGGTTATCTTAGACCGCTACGAAGCTGGATTTGTTGCCGGTGCTCAAGCGGTTAACCCAGACGTTGAAATTACAGTTGAATATGTCGGAAGTTTTGCCGACGCACCACGCGGTAAGCAAATTGCGGCAGCAATGTTTTCGAACAACGTTGACGTTATCTTCCAAGGTGCCGGTGGATCTGGTAACGGTGTCTTCTCTGAAGCCCGCGACTTAGTAACAGCAGACCCATCACGTAACATTTGGGTTATCGGTTCAGACCGCGACCAAACTGAAGAAGGAACGGTTGAAGTGAACGGTGAAACACGTGTGTTGACACTAACTTCTACTATTAAAGAAGTTGGGAACTCGATGAAACGCTTCTTAGAAGAAACCGAAGAGAATGGCTTCCAAGCAGGAAGTGTTGTCTACGGTTTTGCCGAAGGCGGCCTTGACCTAACGGACGGCCAACTTTCTGAGGAAGATTTAGCTGTTATCGAAGACTTCAAAGCACAAATCATCGCCGGCGAATTGGAAATCCCAGAAGTTCCAGCTGAATAAAATCTACCCCGAGCTCTGAGCAATCAGAGCTTCTCTTTTTGTGGGAAAGTATGGTGGAGGGATTGTGGATGGGGATTCTATTTTGGGGAATGTTGAATATTGAGGGGAAAATTGTTAGTATGGTTAGCCGATTTTCCCTCTACACTGATAGAAAGTTTTGAGTAACAACTCTTATGATTTGAAAAGTTATTACCCGTATAGGGTTGAATTGAGTAACAACTCTTATGATTTAAAAAGTTATTACCCGTATCAGGTTGAATTTAGTAACAACTCTTATGATTTAAAAAGTTATTACCCGTATCAGGTTGAATTGAGTAACAACTCTTATGATTTGAAAAGTTATTACCCGCATAAGGTTGAATTGAGTAACAACTCTTATGATTTGAAAAGTTATTACCCGTATAGGGTTGAATTGAGTAACAATTCTTGTGATTTGAAAAGTTGTTACCCGTAAAGGGTTGAATTGAGTAATAACTCTTCTGATTTGAAAAGTTGTTATTCATATAGTATGTAATTAAGTAATAACTTCTGGAATTTAAAATGTTGTTACTTAAAAGCTCAATTAATCAGGCTGGTTCTAAATCCAACAACAAACTAAGGGCTTTCAGTGCAGTTGTCAATTTCTTCAGAAATTGACTTCCTTATTTTAATGATGCTTTTAGGCGATGCCTAAAAGCTACATCATAGATAAGGTGGAGTCGCGGACGCGACTCTTTCCTTTTGATTCCTCTGTTTGTAGTCGAATGCTAGCCATGGTATTCGATTAATAACATAGGAGTCTGCTAGATGTATCTTTGTTGGTGTCTTAGGTTTCAGGTTTAGCATTTTGTTGTTTGTCTCTGGATTAAATTTCAAACAACCAACACATTCACAAATTCCAGTCTGCTGAGGGGAAATGGCGCGGAATTTTCTAAAATATTCATCTGCTCTCATGATCCTCTCTGCCATACTTTCCCAAAAAGGGTGGGGAATGTATGCGAATACAAGTAAATTGTGGTGATTTAAGGTATAATGTTTCGTGGTGGAAAATTAATGGTATAATAGGGTGAATTTGATAATAGATTTTTAATTTAACTTCTGTTTAAATATCATCTATAATAAATGAAATGACTAAAAAGGAGGATATCATGGCAAATACACAAACACCTGTCATTGAGATGCGTCAGATTTCGAAGCAATTTGGCGATTTCTATGCCAATAAGGATATCAATCTCGAGTTACGCAAGGGTGAGATTCATGCGTTGCTTGGTGAGAATGGTGCCGGTAAGTCGACATTAATGAACATGTTGTCGGGGTTACTGATGCCGTCATCGGGACAGATTTTAATGAATGGTGAGCCTGTTTCGATTGATTCACCAACCAAGGCGAATAATATTGGGATTGGTATGGTTCATCAGCATTTTATGTTGATTCAAGCATTTACGGTGCTTGAAAATATTATCTTAGGAGCGGAAGAGACGAGTGGTCTGACGCTAGATAAGAAGTCTTCGATCGAAAGATTGGATGACCTTTCTAAACGTTATGGACTAGCTGTTGACGCGAATGCGGTTGTCCGCGATATTTCGGTTGGGATGCAACAACGTGTGGAAATTCTGAAGGTTCTATATCGTGGGGCTGAGGTTTTAATTTTTGACGAACCGACTGCGTCGCTAACACCGCAAGAAATCGATGATTTAATGATTACTTTAAAAGCTCTAGCAAAAGAAGGTAAGTCAATTATTATCATCACACATAAATTGGATGAAATTAAGGCGGTTGCTGATCGCTGTACGGTCATCCGTCGTGGTGAATCGATTGATACAGTTGAAGTTGCTGATGTAACGTCTAAAGAATTAGCCGACATGATGGTTGGTCGTAGCGTATCGTTTAAAACAGATAAAACGCCTGCTAACCCGCAAGAAGTTGCGTTAAATGTTGAAAATATATCCGTTAAAGATTCACGTGGTATCACAGTTGTCGATGATTTATCATTCAACGTGCGTGATGGTGAAATCGTTGGTATTGCCGGTGTTGACGGTAATGGTCAAACGGAATTAATTCTAACACTGAATGGTTTAATGGAAGCTGATTCGGGTAAAATTACGTTTAAAGGGGAAGATATTACAAATTCTGACCCACGTTCTTTATTCGAAAAAGGACTCAGTCACATTCCTGAAGACAGACATAAACATGGTGTGATTTTAGACTTTGCAGTCGAAGAGAATATGGTATTGAAAAATTACTACCGTCAACCATTTTCAAATAAAACGTTTATGCAATTTAAAGCAATTGAAGAGTATGCCAACGAATTGATTGAACAATACGACGTGCGTACAACCTCTTCAAAAGCAACGGCAAGATCCCTTTCTGGTGGTAACCAGCAAAAAGCAATTATTGCCCGTGAATTACGTGCAGAGCCTGAATTTTTAAGTGCGGCTAACCCAACGCGTGGTTTAGACGTTGGTGCGATCGAATTTATTCATAAAGCAATTATTGATGAACGTGATAAAGGTAATGCGGTACTCTTGATGAGTTTCGAATTAGATGAAATTATGAACTTATCGGACCGTATTATCGTGATGTATGGCGGTAAAATTGTCGCTGACATCCCTGCGTCTGAAACAAATGAACAAGAGTTAGGTCAAATGATGGCTGGAACTCCTTATTCTGAAGTAGTAGCACAACGCGGTGAAGGGAGTGTCGTAAATGAATAGAAGAAATACAGTGTTAGTTCCGATTCTTTCTATTATACTTGGTTTATTAGTCGGTGCAGTTATTATGCTGGCATTTGGATACAATGTCATTGATGGTTACGTCGCACTATTTAGAGGAGCGCTGGGTACGCCATTTAATATTGGACAAACCGTTCGTGCCGCAACGCCATTAATCTTTACCGGTTTAGGATTCTCAGTGGCTTATACAGCTGGATTCTTCAATATCGGTTTATCAGGTCAAGCATTAGCGGGCTGGTTAACGTCAGTTTGGATTGGATTATCATTCTCACCTGATGCAAGTAAATGGATTGTGTTACCAATTGCGATTATTGGGGGAATGTTAGCCGGTGCATTATGGGCAGGGATTGCCGGTGTACTTAAGGCATTCTTTAACACGAGTGAAGTTATTATCACGATCATGTTAAACTATGTCAGTGTGTATATATCAGACTATATCGTGCGTAATGTCATTACAGACCGCGCGGATGCGACGCCGTTTGTGGCGCCGAATGCGAGCTTGAAATGGCCATGGTTAACGGAAGCAACAGGATATTCTACGGTTCATACGGGAATCTTCTTAGCGGTTATCTTTGCGGTGATTGTGTTCTTCTTAATGAATAAGACAACGATTGGTTTTGAATTAAAATCAGTTGGTAAGAATAAACACGCTGCCAACTATGCCGGGATGAACGCGAAACGTAATATTATCCTCGGTATGTTATTATCGGGTGGTTTAGCTGGTTTAGGTGGTGTCATGAGTGGTTTAGGAGAATTCGGAAATATCTTCTTACTCAATGGTGTTGCGCCAGCAATTGGATTCGACGGTATGGCCGTTGCCTTATTAGGTGCATTGAACCCTATTGGTATTATTTTTGGTAGTTTATTATTTGGTGCACTGCAAACAGGTAGTTCATCAATGCCATTGGTAGCCGGAATCCCATCTGAATTAGTAAGTATTATTACTGCGATTATTATTTTCTTCGTAGGAGCAAGCTATATCATTACTTATTTCATGGACCGACCAAATCGTACTGCTCTAACGAATGACACAGTAATTAAAGAAGGGGGCGATAAATAATGGTCAATACTTTAGCTTTAATCGTATCATCGACACTTGTTTATTCTGCACCATTAATTTTTACTGCACTCGGCGGTGTTTACTCTGAACGAAGTGGTATTGTTAACGTTGGACTGGAAGGGATTATGGTTATCGGTGCATTTAGTGCCGTTGTCACAAATCTTCTATCAGAAGCCGCAGGTTATAGCTTAAGCCCTTGGGTCTTTGTTTTAGTCGGTGGTGTAGTGGGGATGATTTTCTCACTGATGCATGCGGTTGCGACGGTTCACTTACGTGCGGATCATATCATTTCAGGTACGGTATTGAACTTAATCTCAATCCCGCTGGCAATCTTCTTAACGCGTGTTATCTTTGATGGCCGTGGTCAGACAGATATCATTTCTAAATCTTTCGGGTATTACAATTTCCCGGTTTTAGCAAATATTCCAGTGATTGGTCAAATTTTCTTTAGACAAACATCACTACCTGCTTACGTAGGTATTCTACTGGCGGTTGTGAGCTACTTTGTTATTTTCAAAACAAAATTTGGTTTACGTCTACGTTCAGTTGGTGAAAACCCACAAGCAGCAGATACACTAGGTATCAACGTTTACCTAATGCGTTACTCAGGAGTAATTTTATCCGGATTATTCGGCGGAATGGGTGGAGCAGTTTTAGCACAATCAATCTCGCTAAACTTCTCAACATCAACCATCGCAGGTCAAGGTTTCATGTCAATGGCGGCAATGATTTTCGGTCGTCATAATCCAATCGGCGCGATGGCTGCTGCAATCTTCTTCGGATTTGCGCAATCATTAGCAGTTGTTGGTTCACAGATTCCAGTGATCAGTGAAATTCCATCTGTTTACTTACAAATTGCGCCTTACGTAATCACAATCATTGCTTTAGTATTCTTCGGGCGTAATGCTCAAGGACCTGCTGCCAATGGTACAACTTATGTTAAGACAAAATAATTCATTCATTTCAAAACGACCTTCGGGTCGTTTCAGGCTGTAGACAAACCCCTTGAAAACACTGATATATAGTGATTTCAAGGGGTTTTTCCTGTATAATAAAAATAAAATGGGTGATTAACATGATGTCCCGAGATGCTGATAGTAAGACATTTGAA
>JACBXN010000026.1 GCA_015863215.1 Aerococcaceae bacterium DSM 111176 | reverse complement strand
ATATCTTACCTGATTTGCGATTCCTTGTCAATACTTTTTACAAATTATTTTCAAGTTCATTTCGTTTGTGTTTCAATCAGGCGTTGTCTTCAGCGACAACTTTTATATCATACTTGATTCAAATTGAGTTGTCAACATTTATTTAAAATGTTTTAAATCGCTTTGATCAAGGTTGTTGTCTCAAATGACAACTTCTAAATGATACCATCTTACAGAATGTTTTGTCAACAACTTTTTAATAAATTTTCGATTTTTCTTTCTGAGATGTAAGCGCTAAACCCGTTGGGGTGTCAGCATTTAATATAATATCACCTCTCAACCTTTCGGTCAAGTACTTTTTGAAATATTTTTGAAACATTTCAAAAGCTGTTATGGTGTTTGTCGCTTTCAGCAACGAGAACTAATATAACATGGTTCTGGCGATGCTGTCAAGAATGTTTTGTATTAATTATTTAACTCATTAACACGTCAGCTCGTAGCGACAAGAAATAATATACCATGATACCATCCATAATGTCAACACAATTATGTTATATAATAAAAAAAGATCTGCAGTCACACTGCAGACCTCCATATTATAGATATTTTCTAAGCAAACAGTTCATTTACGAAACTTTCTGTATCAATATCACCAATATATTGTTTGATATTTACATCTGCTAGCGCATCAATGATTGCTTGACGATCATAACGGACACCAACAAGCTTTTCTTCAACATCAGTAATTTCACCTAGACCAAAGAAGTCTCCATATATCTTCGCTTCATTAACTAAACCTTTTGAGACATCAAAGCGGACATCGACGAATCCAAATGGGAACTTATGACTATGGTTTACATCAAAGTCAGGGGATTTACCATAATTCCAGTCCCAGTTTCCAAATCGTTCAGCTTTAATTTGTTCAACTGCCTCCCAATCTTCTTTTGTTAGTTTCAGCTCGGGAACGTCTTCACGCTTTTCTACGTTAAAGATTCTAAGGAGGAGTAAATCACGGAACTCCTCTGTTGTTAAATTTTGGTACTCTTCATCCACATATGGTTTAATATTTGTGACACGTGAACGCACTGATTTAATCCCTTTAGATTCTATCTTTTCTTTTCGAGGCTTTAGTGCGTTGTTTACTTCATCTAAATCTGCATCAAACAAGATAGTGCCGTGGGCAGTCATTCGGCCATTCTTTGCATACATGGCATTACCACTAAATTTCTTCCCATCGATTAATAAGTCATTTCGCCCTAATAATTCAGCTTCTGTTGCCCCCATAGTATGTAAGGCTTGGATTACAGGTTCAGTAAAACTCTTAAAGTCTCTAAATGAACCATCATCGTCTTTGATAAAGCAGAATGAGAAGTTACCTAAATCATGATAAACTGCTCCTCCACCTGACATACGTCTAACTACTTGAATTCCGTTTTCTTCTATATAAGGTTGATTTACCTCTTCAATGGTATTTTGATTACGACCAATAATAATTGATGGTTTATTAATATAAAAGAGCAAAATAGGTTCATTGACTAGTCTGTTTTCTACTAAGTAAGTTTCAAGTGCAATATTTGTCGCTGCATCGTAGTTATTTTCATTATCTACAAATATCATAATTTTCTCCTTCTATCCATTTGATAAAATTTGTTCATATGTTGCTTGATCTAAATTATCAATTAATAATTTCATTAATTTGATGGTGTTTAAATAGTCATCCTCATGAATAACAGATGTATGTGAGTGTAAATACCTTACAGGAACGGTAATAGCAATTGAAGGTACTCCATCGTTCGATTGATGGATTGCCCCAGCATCTGTTCCGCCTCCTGGAATAAAAGTCGGTTGATACGGGATATCATTCTCTTCACATAGATTGATCACAAAGTCTCTTAATCCTTTATGTGCAATCATAGACGCATCATAGATAATGATTTGTGGTCCTTGACCTAAAATCGAATCTGCTTCATCTGCTGTCATTCCAGGTGTGTCACCTGCAGTACCTGTATCTAAAGCAATCGCAATATCCGGCTTAACTTTATTCGATGCTGTTTTGGCACCTCTTAAACCTACTTCTTCTTGAGTATTTGCTCCAATATATAAGGTATTATTATGATCATTCTCTTTATAATGCTTCAATAACTCTACCGCTACTGCAACCCCAATACGATTATCCCATGCTTTTCCTAATAAGAATGGCGAGTTTGGATTCATACGACGTGTTTTAATATAAGGTGTGATCATGTCACCTGGTCTAATTCCCCAAGACTCAGCCTCTTCTTTTGACGTTGCTCCAATATCAATGAAGATATCTTCCATCTTCATCGGTTGTTTACGCGCATCGACCGATAATACATGAGGTGGTTTCGATCCTGTTACACCATGAAACACCTCGCCGTTAGACGTAGTCACTTCAACTTCTTGAGCAAGTACTACTTGGCTCCACCAACCACCGATCGTTACAAATTTGATGAAACCTTTTTCTGTAATTTGTTTAACCATAAAACCTACTTCATCAAAATGAGCTCCTGCCATTATCACGGGTCCCTCTTTAGAAGTCGATTCTAACTGCCCATAAAAACTACCTAAACCATCTTGAACGAATTCATCAACATAGTCCGATGTCAATTCTTTAAATAAATCACGAACCTGCCCTTCGTTACCTGCAATACCGCGGGCTTCAGTTAACGCTATTAATAAATCTTTATCCAATAGATCATTCCTCTCTTAGTTATTAATTCTAGCATATTAAATATATTCTAGTTGTTATGACGATTAAAATTAACTCTTCATTGTATGTTGTCCTAATGACTCATATAATTCTGGATAAGATTTCTTCATCGACACTGGCTTACCTGTTGCACGGTCAAGAAAGCCTAATAAACTATCTCCTGTTACACATAGCTCTTCTGTCTGTTTATTATATACCCAATAGGAAATAACCATCTTGACCGGTGTCAACTTTGTAATTTTTAAATGAATTGTCGCTATATCACCAAAGCGCATCATCTGTTGATACTTCGCATTAACCGAAAGAATCGGCATCATTATACCCATTTCCTCTAATCTATGATACGCCATCCCTGATTCGCTTAGCCACCATGTTCGAGCCTCTTCAAACCATCTAATATAATTTGAATGATGGACAATCTGCATTGCGTCAGTCTCATAATACTGAACAACATGTTCGTAATTTTTCTCCATAATATCTCCTTTCAAAGTATAGTTCATACATTAATTATACTACTATTATGTGTTTTATCCATATTCATATCACTCTTTCTCTGTAATAAAAAAAGTGACTCCTTACTGTAAGGAATCACTTTCATTTCTAGTATATTAACTTGCTTCTTCAAGCAGCCCGATATTTTGTGCAACTTGAGTAATTGAATCGATGATACGGTGAATGCTTTCCTGATTTTCATCAAGTGCTACAACTTTGTTATCAATTAATTCACCATCTAAATAGAGGAGATAATGTTGCTCGGTATCAGTCGGAACAACAAGGTGATGTAAAATTTGATTATTATATTTAACAACACCTTGCAGTAACGCAGCAGGTTGAGCGTCTTCTAAGTTTGCCAAAGAGCTTGATTGAGTTAAATCCTCTAGTGTATCTAAATCCAACATATCATTTTCCTCTACATTATCTGATGTTAACATTGCTGAAATTAATAAATTTCCATTGAAAAACAAAGTAATAGATAGATCGGAAGATTCACCCGTCATTTGATCCGTTGCAGTGTATACATATTGCCAAATTTCTTCACCTTCAAATAATTCAGGTACATTTGCACTCGTATAACGGTCAAAAGAAACAGCAGGTTCAAAATTCGCTAGAATATCGGCTGTCACAATGTCATCAATATTATCATATGTGTCAATATAAGACAGCAGTGCTTCATAATCGTAATAAGCGGCATCATTCGACTGAGTTGACATCGTTAATTTCAGAGGCGTTAAGTCATTAGTTTCATCTAAGTTATTTCCTGTTGTCATTGACTCAGATATATTAGATGACGAAGTTTCTGCTTGTACATTCAAAACTAATCCATTGATTAAAGCAAATCCAATAAATAAAGATACCAACCATTTTTTATTTGCCATTTTTGACCCCCTATTTCTTTTTATTATGACGTCGATTCCACCAAGGGATATAAAGATACGATATCGTCACAAGCGCAACTGACCAAGCCAAAACAACAAAGACAATCTCTAATTGGAAACCTAATCCAATCAAAGCAGCAATTGTATAAAACACAAACTGAATACCCAATACAATTAATACTGATTGCTGGAATGCAACTAACTTTTCATCTGCACGATTAGGATAAATAATTTGGAATGGGTGCTTATCATAAAAATGAATCAGTGGCAATAATTGAATCGCAGACATTAAAAATCCTAAAACACCCGCTCCTGCGATCATCCAAGGCACTTCTAATACTAGAATAATCACCGTCATAAAGAGAGTGACCTTAATCCAAATTGAACTATACAGTGAATTTCTAAATAATTGTCGAATAAATAAGTAACCATAACGGTTATTATTAAGGGTCGGTATATTCTTAAATAAGAAATCTAAATATTCTCGGCGTGTAATTGTGGGGTCGGATTGCGGAACATCAGCAAACAATGACACTGCTCTATAAAAATTAGCATCACGGCGACTATCCATTTCGATCACGTAATCAAAATCAATTAAGCTGTCATCGCGCTTAGTCATGGCCCAGATAATGTATACTGCTACCAAAACTAAGGCCACACTACATAAAGAAACAGCTATTAATTCAGGCAATGCAATTAATGCGGTCGTAAAAATCATAAACGGCAAGACAAAAGGTAGTCTTGATCGTAATATTCTAGTTATTTTTGGACCTAATCGATAAATATTTAAATACATTAACAATGAACTAGATAACCTTGCTAATAATAAAAATATGATAAATAACCATAATTGATTCATTGTCCATCCAGAAATTAATACTAGAAATGGATAATACAACACCGCCGACAGCGCAAGTCCAATCATCGGAATCACTTCAGCGATAAACGTTCCACGTAACCAATACTGATTAAACTCATGGCCCCTTGGAAATAAATAACTTTCGTCCGCTCGTCTAGTTAGCCACAATGGCTGACCAATTAAAAAGACCGCTGATAATAATATAACTCCCACCAAAATGACCCAAATGTATAGATCCTCCGACGGCATTTGGCTCGCTTGTTCCAAAATACTATTATAGGCGAGGGAACCAAAACCTAGTAAAACAAAGAGGATAATTGCTAAATGGTCATTAAAAATTAAACGGCCATACTTTCCAACTTCCTTTAAAAAATAATTAAAGCGTTTCTGCCATAGATCATTTAATGTGTTCATTATCTTTCAGTCCCTTCGGCCTGAGATAAAGTTTCCATTTCAGTCATCGCAATATAAATATCATCTAATGATGCTTCAGGATCTTTAAATTGGGTCCTTAAATCTTCTAAGTCACCTTTTCCTACTAATTCACCTTTGCTTAAAATTAAATACGAATCACATAAATCACCTGCAATAGATAACATGTGCGTTGTAAATAATACTGCAGAGCCATTTGCTGCACGTTCTTTTAATAAATTGATAAAATCACGAATCGCTAATGGGTCTAACCCTAGAAATGGTTCATCAATAATCAGTACCTTTGCATTGGTAATTAATGCACAGACGATCATGACCTTTTGCTTCATCCCTTTAGAGAAATGAACAGGGAACCAGTTTAAAACATCATCCAAACGGAATAATTCAAGCAATGGTTGAGCACGCTTCATAATTTCTTCGCGAGGGATGTCGTAACCTAGGCCCGTCATTTCTAAATGCTCTTGTAATGTCAGCTCATCATATAGGATCGGTGTTTCAGGTATATAAGCAATCTTCTTAGCGTAATCAGTATGATTATCTAATATTGATTTATTCTCAATTGTAATTGTTCCAGCTTGTGGTGTTAATAACCCTAAAATTGTTTTTAATAAAGTTGATTTACCCGCTCCGTTTAGCCCGATTAAACCAACAATCTCTCCATAGTTTATCGTAAAATCGATTTCTTTAATAACAGGTATACGTCGATACCCACTATCCACATTATTTACAGCTAGTGTCATGGTTATTTCCCTCTTCCATTAAATCTTTCAACTTTCGTTTTAATAAACGTACGAAAGCTTTATTATCTCTCTAAAAGTATAACATAATCCCTTAATTCTTAAACAAATAAAGAGCGTCTACTTGTTTAAGTAAACACTCTCTACTATAAAATTACATATAAATTTTTCGTGAACTTAGTCCCGGTTGTTGATCTAAACCATAACCAAATCTTAAAAATTCCAAGAAATGGTTCGCCCACGCTTGTTCAGTATGACGTTCATTTGCCATAATACGTAACCAAGATTGATGATTTGGGAAACCTGTCTGATGGAGCATATCATAATACCGAATCGATACATCGATGTATTCTTGATTCATATGGCCATCAATAAATTGTTGGTCAATCGCGTCTCCTTCAATGGTCCCCACTTGGATATATACCTTCGTATCTTCATGCAAGGGGTGGTGCTCGATAAAGCGTAAAAAGTCTGGTTCACTAAACCACGAAGCCAAACTAAAGACACCTAGCACACCAAATACATCTGGATATTTCGCTCCCATATAAGCTGTAATGATACCGCCCATTGAACTACCCGCTAGAATAGTATTATTCTTGTCTGGTAATGTCCGGTAATGTTCATCAATAAATGGTTTTATCACATTTACCACCCATTCACCGTAATGAATACCATCTCCACCAATACCAGTAACCTCAGTGTTTTGATGTGCATCGGTTACCCATGGTGAATATTCATCTAGACGACGTAGACCGTCATTATCAATCCCAACAATAATCATTTTGGGTAAATCTTTGTTATTTTTAATAGTTGGAATTACTTTCCATGAATGACCTGAATAGGATTCTTTAGAGTAAAAAACATTTTGTCCGTCGTGCATATAAACAACCGGATAACTTGCCCAGTCTTCACGATCATAGTCTTTAGGCAACAACACACGAACACGTCGCTTTGTGCCTGGATAATATGGAACATCAAAGTAATGTGTATCCATCTTTAAGTAAAAGTAATTCATATAATGACGTTTCATTCGCATTCTCCCCTTTTAACATAAAATTATTATATCATGTTTATTAAAATATTTTAACCTAATTATCGTTTGTTTTTAATATTAATTTCCTTTTAATCTTATTTTTATCCTCATATTTTCATATGACATAATTCTGAAAAGCTTGATTAGCCACAAATACACTTATACATAGCGCTTTTCGCTTCTTAATTTAATTGTAATAATCTTGATGACATTTTACTGTTAATTCAAGCCAAATGTGTGTATAATAGTCAAATAGACGGATAAATTTATACATATAATTGTATCAACTTAATAGCAATACCCTTTTGAGTATAGAGCTATTCTAATCCACATATAATTCACAAGGAGGACAAGACATGGCTTTATTAGATGAAAATAATGAACTAGTTCAAATTTTTAAATTGATGGGACATCCGATCCGTTTATCGATTATCAGACTGCTTAAAAATGAAGAATTCTTAAATGTCGGCTCAATTGTCGATGCACTTGAATTACCTCAAGCTACTGTATCACAACAATTAGCAAAATTAAAGGCTGGTAATGTCGTAACTGCCCAACGAGACGGTACTAAAGTACGCTACAGTTTAACCAATGAACATGTCATTCATATTATTGAAACTTTAAATAGCGAAGACTACTAAGCATTTAACTTTCATCATTAATAAATTAAACACATCCACTAGATTCCATTAAACAGAATCCTGTAGATGTGTTTTTTATTTGTTGATTTTTATAAATGTTTTAAATTTTAAATTCGTTATAATAGGTCATGTTAAGAATAATAAAACAAATAATTTTCAATATTTTTCAAATAGATTTGAGGGCCAATTTATAATGAACAAAATACAACAATTAAATGTCCGCCGCAATCAAAGACATTTTAATGACTGGTCAAACTTACTTGAGCGTTCAAACCTCAACAAAGAGCGTAACTTGGATTATGTGTGTGGGATATACGAAGAGGATCGATTAATTGCAACAGGCGCCGTTTCAAGAAATGTCATTAAATGCGTCGCCGTTTGTAAAGACGCGACTGGTGGCTCAATCATCAGCCAATTAATCTCACATTTAGAGGGCATTATTTACCAGTCATATGATAATGTCTATCTATACACAACACCTAAATCAGCACCATCATTTAAACACCTCGGATATACACTGTTAGCAGCAGTAGAAAACCAACTCGTGTTTATGGAAAAAGCGGTTCAGGGATTAGATGACTATCTGCGATTTTTAAAAACACACTATCAGGAAGGAAAAAGTATCGGTGCAATAGTAATGAATGCAAACCCATTTACTAACGGTCACTTACACTTAGTTGAATATGCACACACACAAGTTGATCATCTCTTTATTTTTGTCGTGTCAGAGGACATTTCGAAAGTCTCGTTTAAAGACCGATTCCATTTGGTCAAAGAAGGAACTAAGCACTTAGCAAACATTACTGTTTTAGAGACACGTTCCTATATGGTATCGCAGCAGACATTTCCTTCATACTTTTTAAGTGAAAACGCAGAAGTAACTAGCATCCATGCAACACTTGATGCTAAGCTATTTACTACAGCCATTGCACCTATACTGAATATTAAATATCGGTTCGTTGGCACTGAGCCGCATTCACAGGCAACAAATATTTATAATCAACGTCTAAAATCAGTATTTGGAGAAGACATTGAATTAATTGAAATCCCAAGAAAAGAAGAAGACAAACTGCCCATTAGCGCATCAAGAGTGAGAGATTTATGGGAATCGGAAGATTTAGAATCCATTAAACGACTCGTTCCTAAAACCACTTATCAATTTATTCATCAAAAAATTAAGGAGTGACATAATTTGAAAACATTTGACATTGTACAACAAGGTACAGCAGGTACATTAGAGTCTTCTGATGTGCAAATTATTATCAATAAAGGCTCAACCGAAGGCGTAAATATTCAATTAAAAAGTGACGTCATGAAACAATACGGGGACCAAATCCGAGCAGTGATTGAAGGTACTTTAGATGAATTAGGTATCACATCTTGTGATTTGCAAGTGCAAGATCAAGGCGCTTTAGATTGTACAATCCGTGCCCGATTAATTTCGGCCATTTACCGTGCTAGTGATTCATTAGATTCAATTGATTGGGAGGCGTTAGATCAATGGACCGTTTAAGAAGAACGATGATGTTTGTTCCTGCCGCAAATGCAGCGATGTTACGTGACGCTAGTTTGTATGGGGCTGATTCAATTATGTTTGACCTTGAAGATGCTATCTCACTTCGTGAGAAAGATTCCGCTCGTTTCTTACTATTCCATGCTTTGAAGAAGATGGATTACGGGGATACAGAAACCGTTGTACGAATTAACGCTCTGGAAGACGGTGGCCTGGAGGATGTTGCCGCAATGGTTCGAGCAGGTATTGATGTGATTCGTTTACCGAAAACAGAGACTGCTCAAGATATTCTTGATGTAGAAGAAGTAATTATTCAAACAGAAAAAGAATGCGGACGCGAATCTGGTTCCACTAAAATGTTCGCAGCAATCGAAGGACCTCTTGGCGTATTAAATGCTTACGCTATCGCAACAGCCAGTGATCGTCTTGTAGGTATTGCTCTGGGTGCTGAAGATTATGTCACCGCCATGAAAACACGTCGATACCCGGAACGTAATTCTGAGGAATTGTTCTTTGCTCGTTCGATGATTGTTCATGCCGCTCGAGCTGCTGGAATCGCTGCTGTGGATACAGTCTTCTCGGACGTTAATGATATGGCTACTTTACGTAAAGAAGTTGAATTAATTAAACAATTAGGCTTTGACGGAAAATCTGTCATCAACCCAAGACAAATTCCGATTGTTAATGATGTATTTACGCCTACTCAAGAAGAAATTGACCATGCGATCGATGTCATGAGTGCAATCGAAGAAGCTGAGGCTAAAGGGTCAGGTGTCATTGCTCTAAACGGGCAAATGATTGACAAACCAATCGTTGAACGTGCCGAACGTGTCATTAGATTAGCTGAAGCATCAGGTTTACACGTAAAAGGAGATGAAATCGAATGGTAAAAAATGCTGTAGGAAGAGATATTCCTCAAGAACTCACTGATAAACACGGTCTTTACGAAGGTGAATTCGCTAACCGCGCGGAATACCGCCGCGCTGCTGGTTCAGTTCGCGCTGTTCAACCTGGTGAAACTAAATTACTTGGCTCTATTAAAGAAGCCATTGAAAAAGCTGGGCTAAAAGATGGCATGACTATTTCCTTCCATCACCATTTCCGTGAAGGTGATGCTATTTTAAACAAAGTAATGGATGTCATTGCTGAAATGGGCTTCAAAAATATTTCAATTGCGCCGAGTTCCATTGCAAATGTCCACGCTCCACTCATTGATCACATTAAAAATGGTGTTGTAACAAATATCACTTCATCCGGATTACGCGATGAACTAGGGGCGGCTATTTCAGAGGGCATCATGGATAACCCGGTCATTATACGTTCGCACGGTGGACGCGCAAGTGCCATCGAATCCGGTCGTATCAAAATTAACATTGCCTTTTTAGGCGCACCCTCATCAGATATATACGGTAATGTGAATGGGACTAAAGGAAAAGCGCCATGCGGCTCTTTAGGCTATGCAAAGGTAGACGCAAAATATGCGGACAAGGTTATCGTTTTGACTGACCACTTAGTTCCTTATATCAACACCCCCATTTCTATCCCGCAAACAGATGTAGACTATGTTGTTGAGGTAGATACAATTGGTGACCCTGACGGTATCGCTAAAGGCGCTACTCGAATTACACAAAATCCTAAAGATTTACTAATTGCCGAAGCTGCTTCCAAAGTGATCGAAGCTTCACCCTATTTTAAAGAAGGCTTTTCCTTCCAAACAGGGACAGGTGGTGCGACGCTTGCAGTGTCAAGATACTTAGCAACTGCTATGCGTGAAAAGAACATTAAAGCTAGCTTCGCATTAGGCGGTATTACCACTCAAATGGGAAATATGCTTGAAGAAGGACTAGTGGAAAGTGTAATTGATACTCAGACCTTTGATAAAGGTGGTATTCAATCCATGATTAATAACCCAAACCATTATGAGATTGATGCTAGTTTCTATGCTAGCCCATCAAATAAAGGAGCGGCAGTTAACCAATTAGACGTTGTCGTGTTATCTGCTCTTGAAATTGACACTGATTTTAATGTCAATGTTTTGACAGGTTCTGATGGTGTGATTAGAGGGGCTTCTGGTGGTCATAGCGATACGGGGGCTGGCGCTAAATTAACTATTATTTGTGCCCCACTAATCCGCGGCCGCATTGCAACTGTCGTAGATAAAGTGAACACTGTTGTCACTCCCGGTGACAGTATAGATATCGTGGTTACAGAAGTGGGTATTGCAGTTAATCCTAAACGCCAAGATTTAATTGATGTACTTAAAGGAACTGGCTTACAAATGTTTACGATGGAAGAATTAAAAAACAAAGCATACAATATCGTCGGTATCCCAAAACCAATTAAATACGGGGATAAAACGGTCGCGGTAATAGAATACCGTGATGGCACAATTATTGATACGGTAAACAATATCGTATAATTTTAATCATAGAACAGGAGGTCATTCATTGTTTAAAGTTGGCGATCAACCTAGTTTAGGTCAAGTGCTGGAAAATCGGGAATCACGCAGTCATTTTCATCAGCAACTGAGCCAAAAGTTCCCTAACAATACGATTATCTCTTTCCAACTGAACATTCCTGGTCCGGTTAAGAATAATGCATCGATTTTATCTGTCTTTCATCAAGGTATAAAACTCATCGATGCTGCAATTGCCAAAGCAGAATTAACTCCTGTATATTTTAAGGAAATTAATCAAATTACAGGACCTGAGGCTTTTTATGTTGTCTCGACGGATTTAAAAACGGTTAAGACAATTATGTTAAGCATTGAAGAAGACGATCATTTAGGTAGACTGTTTGATATCGATGTCCTCGCTTGGGACCTAAACAGTCTCTCTAGACAAGACTTAGGTTTTCCGCCAAGAACATGTTTTGTTTGTTCGATGGACGCAAAAATTTGCGGCAGAAACCGAACCCACACTCTTGATGAACTACTTGCTCACATTGAACAAATTATCTTGACCGATTCACGCTTAAATTGAGTGAGAACTTATAAATTTATGATAATGAATTGAGGTTGAACAGAATTGAATAACAAATCAAAATTTCAAATTACCTCTCAATTAGCGGTTCAAGCTATGTTATTTGAAGTCACTCTTAGCCCTACACCTGGTTTGGTTGATCGATTCGATAGCGGATCTCATCATGATATGGACATTAATACATTTATCAAATCCAGCCTTGCATTGGCCCCATTTTATTTAGACTATATAACTATTGGATACCAATTTAACGGGGATCCTGAGCAACTTTTCCACGAACTCAGACAACGTGGTATTTGTGCCGAAACTGCCATGTTCGAGGCTACTTCGGGTATCAATACACATAAAGGAGCGAATTTTACATTCGCCCTAACATTAGGGGCTTTAGGTCTTTTTTATCAAACTTATCCAGAAAAAATGAATAGCGTTTTAAAATCCACTGACACAGGGTTGATTTTAGAATACATACAAAAAATGACTGCTCAATCAATGGAAGAGGATTTACATAAGATACGCCGTAAAGACAGAAATAAGATGACGCATGGCGAAAAATTATTTATCGATTATGGTTTTAAAGGCATCCGAGGTCAAAGTCAGATGGGTTATCCCATCGTCAAGCAGATACTAATGCCGTGGTTGCGTCACGCCAAAAAACTAGAGATGGATACTGAGGAGACTTTGCTGAGAGGACTCGTACTCCTGATGAGCCAGGTAGAAGACGGGAATCTCATCCATCGAGGTGGCATAGAGGCTTGGTTAAAGGTTAAAGCTGATAGCCAAGCAGTCATTGATGGAGATTTAGACCGCAAATCTTTTTATAAATGGCTAGAAACATATAACACCAAATTGATTAATCTCCATTTAAGTCCTGGTGGATCGGCTGATCTACTTGCTTTGGGCATTTTCCTGGCGACATTGGAAGGTCTCTTTTAACATGTCATACAATAAAAACTAAAAAGCATTACCCTTGCTTCCTAAATCGGAATCCTCGGGTAATGCTTTTTTGGTTAGACTAAGAGATTATTATTTTTGCTTGTTCCCTGAACGAATCAGGAACACAGCTACAATTGCAATCACAATTCCTGCGACAATGTAAATCCATGATGAACGTTCACCTGTTGCTGGTAAATTTTCATTTTCTTCAACACTTGAAGTAATTTCAACCGAGACAGAGCTCGATTCTTCTTCACTACTTAAGTCAGGGAAAGATGCATTAGCACCTGGTGACAACTCTGTACTTTCACCATTTTGTGGTTGATTCCCTTGATTGACTTCAACACCAGATGTAGTATTGGCCGTAATCGATGGATCAGAGCTTTCTTGTGAACTTTCCTCTGAAGCAGCTTCTGAAGTTGCTTCTTGATTGACTTCCACATAGTTATTCTCAACTAAATATTGAGTTAATGCTTGGATATTCGTCTCTTCAATATTTGTTGTTTGTGTTTGATTATTCACTTCATAAGCTTGCCATACTAAAGTAATATCTTGTACTTGATTAAGTGAATCTGTCGTCACTTCACCTTGATTCGCTAATGCTTCTCTGACTGCATCCGCTAGAGGTTGAATTAAATCTGGATGATCAGTCACAATTTGAGTATAAACATCTGTGATGTTAGTCCCTTCAGTGACAAATCCAGCATAATACTCATATTGCTCAGTTGTTAATTGGTCCGCTTGAGCTTGTGTCATTGGTGTATGAATAATCAACTCTTCTCTAAGGGCAGCAGGATCTGCTGATTCAGTTTCTTCCTCATTTACAACTTCTTCACCATATTGATCAGTCAATTGGTTAGCAAGTGATTCGAAATTTTCTGCTCCATTTTCAAGATACACTTGGTATTCTGCCCATAGTAATTCTTGATTCGTCATTACTTCACTTAAAGCGGCAATATCTAAACCTTCTGCTGCTAAGTTTTCAGTAAAACGCGTTACTTCTGCTTGAAAACGATCAGGATAATTACCAACTAGTTGATTGTATAACTGCTCTGAATTTACTTCCGGTGTTTCAATAATTTCACTCACTTGCACTAACTCTTCATCAGTAAAAGTCTCTAATTGAGAAGCGATAATCGGCGTATTATTAATTAAATCTTGGCGCCAATTATTTTGTTCAACAATTTCAGTTGGAGTGGGTTCTGTTGATTCCTCACTCGATACTGATTCATCAGACTCTGTTGAGTCACTGTCTTCTGGTGTTGTTTCAGATGTTTCAGCCTCTTCTGGTGTTGACTCTGTTTCTGATGTTTCAGATTCTGTACTTTCATCTGGAGTCGACTCCGTTTCTGTCGTTTCAGACTCTTCACTTTCGTCGGACGAAGCGACTTCGGCCGGTGCTACTTGATAGTCCTGAGTTAAAATTTCCGCAACGCGTCCCATGTTTTCTTGACTATCTTCCATCCAAACAATATATTCTACCCATAATAATTCTTGGGAAGTTACATTTTCTTGTAATGATGTAGGGTCTAGCAACTGATTTGTAACGGTCAATTCTTCAACAAATCGCGCTACCTCAGCTGCAAATGCATCCGGGTAAGTATTCAATAAATTGTTAAACAAAGTTGTTGCATCTAATTGATCCGCTTGTTCTGGTAGAACAGCCTTCAATTGATCGTCCGTAATTTGATTCAGTTGTTCTTGAGTAATTGGCGTGTTTCCAATTAATAAGTTACGGATTTCCTCAGCAGTATAACGTAATGTTGTGTCTGTTTCTTGGATAACTTGATAATCATTAACTATTGTTGATGCTAATTGTTCATAATCAGCCACGCCATTTTCTGCAACTACTTGATTATTTAACCATAATAATTGGCTATCACTCATTGTTTGTAATAGTGATTCTGCATTTAGATGTAAATCATTAATTAATACACCTTTGATTTCATCTAATTGTGCTTGGAAAATTTCTGGTTGATTAGCTACTAACGAATCAAATAAGTTTGTATATTCATCTGCCGTTTGCGGCACTGCTGATACATAGTTACTTAATAGTTCAGGAGTTATTAATGTTGCTTGGGCTTCGGTCATCGGTGTTGATTCGATTAAACCTTGACGAATTGCTTCGACATCAAGTGTGGGTTCGCTTTCCTCTACAGATGATTCAGGATTTTCTCCTTCACTTGCTGGTGTCTCTGATTCATCACTTGTTTCAGTTTGTGGGTCAGATTCTTCCACTGGTTCTGAAGTTGTTTCAGGACCTGGTGCTGATTCTTCTGGAACTGATTCTTCTATTGTTGATTCTTCAGATGGTCCCTCTTCAGGTGCGGTCTCTTCAGCAGGCGTCTCTTCACCTGGAGTTTCTTCACCAGGAACTTCTTCACCAGGAACTTCTTCTACGCTTGCTTCGTATGCCGCTTGTCGCTCATCATAAGTTTGAATTTGTTCTTCAACCCAAGGTGTTAATGTTTCAACAGCTGCGCCTACGACATCACCACTAGCAGCCATTTCACCGCGGTACTCTGATAAAAGCGCTGAAGAATCAGCCTTTCTCAAGTCTTCAGGCGTCCATGGTGTAATTGCAGTTATTGCGTCAACGACACGGAAGTACGCATCATAATCTTCACCAACAACCAACCCTAACTGTGGATTATCTCTGGCAATTGATTCATAAATCGCTTTATTTACCGCTTGATTATCAGCAAGGGCAGGATCAGCCATTGCATCATTATAATAATTCAATAAGAATTCATCCGGAACTTGTCTTAACTGTTCCTCGTTAATCGGTTGTGTCGAAACTAAACCTTCTTTAACTGTCTCTAACTCAGCGTTATGTTGGACTGCTGTTTCTTGTGCTTGAACAATTTGATTAGAGTTCATAGGTAATGATGATGCCATTAAAGCCATGCTTAATAAGGCACTACAACTTAATAATATATACTTTTTCATCATAACTCCTCCTTTGTAATTTCAGTATACCGAATAATTATGAAGTTTTCAGGATTTTTTCGGTAAAAGTATCCACACAATCGCAGAATTATTATTAATTCATTCGCTATTTTCTTATTAGTTATGGTATGATATCCAGAGTAAAACTACCCTTTCAAGGAGGATAATATACATGATTAATGTCTCTAATGTTAGTCTGGTATTCCCTGACAAAAAATTATTTGACGACGTAAATATTACATTCACACCAGGCAACTGCTACGGTGTTATCGGCGCTAACGGTGCTGGTAAGTCTACTTTCTTAAAAATCTTATCGGGCGAAACAGCACCAACAACTGGTAATGTTTCGATGGACCCTAATGAACGATTAGCCGTATTATCACAAGACCACTATGCTTTCGAGGATGAAATGGTATTGGATACAGTTATGATGGGTCATAAAGAATTATATGATGTAATGATTGAAAAGAACGAAATCTACATGAAACCTGACTTCACAGATGAAGATGGTATTCGTGCGGGTGACTTGGAAGCACAATTTGCTGAGATGGGCGGCTGGGAGGCTGAAGCTCAAGCAGCAGATATGTTACAAGGTTTAGGGATTGAAAAAGAATTACATAATAAAAACATGCGTGAGTTAGTTGAAGCGGATAAAATCAAAGTTTTATTAGCACAAGCTATCTTTGGTAACCCTGATAACTTATTACTTGACGAGCCGACAAACGGTTTAGATGCTGCTGCGATCGACTGGTTAAGTGACTTTATTATTGATTTCCCAAATACGGTTATTGTTGTATCCCATGACCGTCACTTCTTAAACACTGTTTGTACACACATGGCTGACGTTGACTTTGGTAAAATTAAAGTTTATGTTGGTAACTATGACTTCTGGTTACAATCTAGTCAACTAGCATCTAAATTAGCTGCTGACCAAAATGCGAAAAAAGAAGAACAAATCAAAGAGTTACAAGAATTTATCGCTCGTTTCTCTGCGAATGCTTCTAAATCAAAACAAGCGACTTCGCGTAAAAAATTATTAGATAAAATTACGCTTGATGATATTCAGCCATCTTCACGTCGTTATCCATATGTTGGATTTAGTCCAGAACGTGAAATTGGTAATGATTTATTACGCGTAGAAGGGTTATCTAAAACAATCGACGGTGAAGTTTTATTCGAAAACCTTACATTCACATTACGCCCTGATGATAAAGTTGGATTTACTAGCCGTAATGACAATGCTATCTCAGCCCTATTTGATATTTTAATGGGGAACATGGAACCAGATTCTGGTAAATTCGAATGGGGCGTAACAACAAGCCAAACTTATTTACCACGTAACTCAGCAGACGAATTCGAAGGTAATGAATTACCCATCGTTGACTGGTTACGTCAATACGCAGATAAAGAAGAACAAGATAATACATTCTTACGTAGTTTCTTAGGACGCATGTTATTCTCAGGTGAAGATGTTATGAAACCTGTTAATGTCTTGTCCGGAGGAGAAAAAGTTCGTTGTTTATTATCTAAGATGATGCTTTCAAAAGCGAATGTATTAGTCTTAGATCAGCCAACAAACCACTTAGACTTAGAATCAATCACTGCATTAAACGACGGTTTAGTGAAATTTAAAGAATCGCTTCTAATGGCTTCTCATGACTACGAGGTAATGAATACTACATGTAATCGTATTATTGAAATTACACCAACTGGGGCGTATGACCGTATCGACTCAACTTACGAAGATTTCGTTAATGACCAAGATGCTCAAAAACGAATTGATGGTATGTACCCTGTAGAAGCATAATAAATTTCCCCTTCCGATTCATTTCGGCAGGGGATTTTTTGTACTATAAAATTTTGTTTGGAGAATTTGTTCATTAAGGAGTTTTCAAGCGAGGATAATAAGTTTATAATATGAACAGATTATAGAAAGAAGCGTGAGAAAATGGGACGTAAATGGATGAATATCCGCGAGAAAAAAGGAAAAAAAGACCAAGACACATCTAAAGTCTATGCAAAATTTGGTATCGAGATTTATGCAGCTGCAAAATCTGGTGAACCTGATCCTGAATTAAATCAAAAATTAGCATTCGTTGTTGACCGTGCCAAGACATATAATGTACCTAAACATATTATTGATAAAGCCATTGAAAAAGCCAAAGGTGGCGATGATGAAAACTATCAAGAACTTCGTTATGAAGGATTTGGGCCAAATGGTGCAATGATCATTGTTGATGCTTTAAGTAATAATGTTAACCGCACTGCATCCAATGTCCGCACTCACTTTAACAAAAACGGCGGAAATATGGGCGTTTCTGGTGCTGTCAGTTATTTATTTGAAAATACATCCGTCTTTGTATATGAAAGTAGTGAAGATCCTGATGAAATCTTACTCGCATTACTCGAAGAAGGTGTTGAAGTCCGCGATGTTCAAGTTGAAGACGGCAATATTGTTGTTTACGGTGAGCCAGAAGATTTCAATGAAATCCGCCAAGCCTTAACTCAATTAGGCGTCGAAAAATTTGAAGTTGCTGAATTAGAAATGATCGCTAAAAATGAAGTTTCTTTAAACGATGAAGATGCTGATCAATTTGAGAAATTAATTGATGCATTAGAAGACGACGAAGATGTACAAAATGTCTTCCATAATGTGGTCTAATCTAATTGTACTTGGTGTTAATTAAATGACTATATAGTTGCCATTAAACTCAGTAATTACTGGGTTTGATGGCTATTTTTGTGGATTCAATTGCATTTATAAGTTTAGGTTGTTGATCTTATAAAAACTTAGGGTTATAAAAGCAGTATTTATACATTCACACAAATTCTCATTTCAAAACAATTAAAAAGAGCTCCCCTTTAACGGAAGCTCTTTTGTAAAAATATATTAGCGCTTGAGAACTGTTTGGACGTCATAACCTTTTGATGTTAGTGAATCAGTTAGTTCAGTGACTACTTCTGATTCCACATGCATCACAACACGAATTGCTCCATCTAAATGGTAAACCATCATGTGTGTTAAATTATGGCCAGTTTCTACTAATGAGTCACCAATTTCTTCAATCACACCTTGACGGTCTTCATCCAACTCAATAACAAGGCTTGTTCCTCTTGAGTAATAGCCCGAAATATCAATAAATGCTTTAAAAATATCTTTATCGGTAATAATTCCCGCAACACTGTCATTTTCATCAACAATAACTAAAACCCCAATATTCTCATTAGACATTGTTGCTGCTGCTTCATCTAATAAAGTTTCTGGATGCTTTGTTGTTACTTTCTTCTGCATGATATCTTCAACCGTTGCTTTTTCTAATAAATAGTTTAATTCGTGACGGTCTAAACTTGTTGCATCTGATGGTGAATTTTTGACGACAATTTCACGTGTGACTAAACCAACTAATTGACCATCTTCGACTACTGGCAAACGGTTAATATCGTGAGCATCCATTAAATCACTTGCTTTTGCGATACTTGTGTTGCGACTAATCGTAATCAATTCAGTTGTCATATAATCTTTAATATACATATGTTAACCTCCTAGATAAGCTTTCTGTACTTCATCACTTGATAGCAATTCTTGACCTGTACCAGTTAAAGTGATGTCACCCGTCTCTAATACATAACCTCTATTTGAAATTTGTAAAGCCTGTTTTGCATTTTGCTCAATTAATAATACAGTCGTACCTTGTTTTTGGATATCAACAATAATACTAAAGATTTCTTTAATGAAAATTGGCGCTAGTCCCATTGAAGGTTCGTCTAATAACAATAAGCGCGGTTTAGACATTAAAGCACGTCCCATAGCTAACATTTGTTGCTCTCCACCTGATAATGTAGCCGCATCTTGATTTATACGCTCTTTTAAAATTGGGAAGCGTTCATAAACTAAATCATAATCTGATTGAATGGCTCCCTTGTCATTTCGTAAGAAAGCACCCATTTCCAGGTTTTCTTTAACAGTTAATCCTTTAAATACATGGCGTCCTTCCGGAACATGAGAAATTCCACCTTTCACAATGTTACGTGGTGACATCGTGATCAGATCTTTGCCTTCATACTCAATTGTACCAGCTGAAGGTCTCACTAATCCTGAAATAGTACGTAAGATTGTCGATTTCCCTGCACCATTGGCACCAATTAGAGAAACGATTTCACCTTCATTTACTTCAAAATTAATTTTTCTAACGGCGTTGATCATGCCGTAATTCACTTCTAAGTCTGTGACTTTTAACATTAATCATCGCCTCCTAAATATGCTCGAATTACTTTTTCGTTACCTTGAATTTCTTCCGGTTTACCTTCTGCGATTAAGCGGCCGTATTCTAATACATAGATACGCTCACAGATATCCATAACTAATGACATATCATGTTCAATTAATACCACTGTTAAACCAAACTGCTCACGAATCTGAGCGATTAACCCTGTTAATTCAGCCGTTTCAGCGGGGTTCATCCCTGCCGCTGGCTCATCAAGGAATAAAACTTTCGGTTCGGTCGCTAAGGCACGAACGATTTCTAAACGACGTTGTTGACCATATGCCAAGTTCTTCGCTTTGTCGTTAGCAACTTCTCTTAGATTAAAAATACCTAGTAGTTCCATCGCTTCTTCGCGCATTTTTTGCTCTGTTTGGTAGTGTGTATTCGTTCTTAAAAAGGCATGGAACATGCTTGGCCCTTGTTCACGGTGCATTGCAATCATTACATTCTCTAATACACTTAATTCAGTAAATAAACGGATATTTTGGAATGTACGCGCAATCCCTAGACCATTGATATAGTCTGGTTTCTTGCCATTAATTGTTTCCATTTTCCCGTCCGATGCAATTTCAACCGTACCTTCAGATGGGACATAAACCCCTGTTAGTAAGTTGAAGAAAGTCGTTTTACCTGCACCATTCGGTCCAATTAAACCAATCAATTCGCCTTTTTCTAATTCCATTGACACATTAGAAACTGCAGTTAGACCACCGAAATGTTTGGTTAAATCCGTCACTTTTAAAATTGTTTCTGCCATGACTAGACTACCTCCTTATCCGATGAACGATCAATTAATTGACCAAATTTAAATTCTTTAGTGCCTAGTAAACCACCTGGTTTGAAAATCATAATTAAGATTAAAGCAATCGCATATAATACCATACGTAGTTGACCATAATCTTGTAAAACTAAGTTGATAATACCTAAAACAATCGCTGCGATAAATGTACCAGTAAAGCTACCAATACCACCGAATACAACGAAGATCAAAATATCAATTGAGCGGGTGAACGTATAGTCATTTGGTGTAACAACTCCAAGCATCGTTGCTTGTAATGCTCCACCTACTGCAGCTGTTGCTGCTCCAACTACGAATGCACCAACTTTATAACGTGTTACACGAACGCCCATTGCTTCAGCAGCAATTTCATTTTGTTCGATAGCACGTGTTGCACGACCAGTACTACTGTATACATAGTTTAACACAATAACGGTTGTGATCACCATAAATACATAGACGATCTGCCAGTTTGAAATAGTTGGAATTTCACTAATTCCGGCTGGTCCATTTGTCACACTACGCCAGTTATTAATTAGAACCCGAATAATTTCAGCTACCCCTAATGTTGCAATTGCTAGGTAATCTCCCTTTAATCTTAGTGTGGGGATACCAACTAATAACGCAACTGCTATCGCAATTAAAATCCCTACAAGCATCCCAACTCCTAAACCTACATATGAGTTTTCAAATGCTTTTGAAAAAATCGCTGCTGAGTAAGCTCCAATCGCTATAAAACCAGCATGACCTAATGAGAATTGACCTGCTACACCAAGCACTAAGTTTAATCCTACTGCATAAATAATATTCAGCATGATTGTCATTAATGTAATACGATAATATGAATTGATAACGCCTGTTACATTTAATACATATAACGCGATGAAACCGGCAATGATTAGACCTAACCAGGCAATATTTCTTTTATGAAGTCTCTGCACAAATCTCACCTACACTTTCTCTGTTGAACTCTTACCAAACAATCCTGATGGTAAGACTAGTAAAATAACAATTAATAATCCGTATACTACGGCATCTTTATACATTGATCCACCCATAACGGTAACGATTGTTTCTAGAACACCGATTAAGTATCCTCCAACCATCGCTCCTGGGATTGATCCAACACCACCAATAACTGCAGCGATAAATGCTTTCAGACCCATCGCAACCCCCATTGTAGGTTGAATTGAGTTATAGTAAATACCTACTAAAATACCGGCCATACCAGCAAGTGCAGAACCTAACGCGAAAGTGAATGAAATGACACGGTCTACGTCAATTCCCATTAATTGAGCAGCCTCTGAATCGACTGCCACCGCTCGCATCGCTTTCCCCATTTTAGATTTATTTACGATTAGATGTAATGAAATCATCATAACAATTGTCACTGCCACTACTAAAATTTGCTTAGAGTTAATCACTAATCCAAAAACTCTAAAAATTTGAGTTTCTAAAGGAGATGGGAAGGCTCTTACCTCCGGCCCTAAGAAATAAATCATTATATTTTGTAAAAAGTATGAAACCCCGATCGCAGTGATTAAACCTGCAACCCTTGAAGAATTTCTCAGTGGTTTATAAGCAATTCGCTCAATCACCACACCTAAGATGGCTGTTGTTGCCATTGTAATAATCATTGCAAGAAGTAAATTCATTTCTAAGACGGTTATTAAATAAAAACCAATAAACGCTCCCATCATATAGATGTCACCGTGAGCAAAGTTAATTAGACGGATCGTACCATATACCATTGTGTAACCAAGGGCAATTAGCGCATAAATACTACCTAAGGCAACACCGTTAACCATTTGTTGCATAAATAATTGCATAACCATTTTCCTTTCCTGTTTCTGAGTAATGATAAAAGTATATAGTATCCCAATCGCTTTTTCAACCGATTATTAAAATCTTTTAATTTAAATCTATTATATTTTTGATTCTAGAACACTTGGTATCATTAGTTTCCAAGCATGTTAACGCTTCACTTAACTAAATTAACTTACTAATTTAGTTAAATTTAATTAGTGTAAAATTAAAAAAGCAACCATCTTTAAAGACGATTGCTTTTCATTTTTATTATTCAGCTGAAACTGGTTGAGATGAAACAATTTCACCTTCTTGTAATTCAAGCATTAATGCTGGTTTAATTGGGTCATGATTTTCATCAATCGCAAATGTTCCAGTAATACCTTCAAAGTTATCAGTTGAAGCTACTGCGTCTTTAATTGCATCACGGTCTGCTTCACCACCACGTTCAGCAGCATCAAAGATTAAATTCGCTGCATCGTAAGCTAAGGCCGCAAATGTATCTGCTTCTTGGCCAAACTCCTCTTCATAAGCTGCTAAGAAATCTTGTACTTTTGGATCTTCACTATCTGTTGAGAAGTGAGAAGTAAAGTAAACATCACTTGCATTTTGTGCTTCAGCTAATTCAACTAATGTTGGACTATGGAACCCGTCTCCACCAATAATCGGTTGTGTAATTCCCATCTCACGTGCTTGTTTGATGAATAATCCTGCTTCCGTATAGTAAACTGGTACATATAATACATCAAAGTCTTGAGCTAATAATGAAGTTAAAACAGCTGAAAAGTCTGTTTCCCCTGCTTGAATTGATTGTGTTGCGACAACTTCGCTACCTAACTCAGTAAATTTAGATTCAAATGCCGATGTTAAACCTAGTGAGTAGTCACTCGATTGATCAGACACAATCGCTGCTTTAGATAAACCTAATTCATCTACTGCATATTGTGCTGCTGCCGTAGCTTGGTAAGAATCTTCAAAGTTAACACGGAAGAAATATTCAAATACTTCCCCTGATTCACTTAATGTAATACCGTCTAAAGTAGCTGCTGGCGCAACTGTCGTTACTCCACCTTCATTGATTACAGGGATTGCCGCTTTCACGTCACCTGAAGTTGCTGGACCAACGATTGCTAATACATCTTCGTTTACTAAACGTTGCGCTACCGAAGCAGATTCAGTTAAATCTGAACGGTTATCATATTCAACATATTCAACTTCTTGACCTAATACTCCGCCTGCTTCATTAGCATGTTTAACCGCTAATTTTACCCCATTTGACATTGGCGTTCCATATGAAGCTGTCGCTCCAGACAACTCAAAGTTTCCACCAATTGTAAATGCATCTTGCGCATTAATTGCTAATGGTTGCACTGCTGTCAGCAAAGCACCTGCTACTACTACCGATTTCAATAATTTTTTAAGTCCCATAACGAACCTCCTAATTTTTGTACGAAAAAAGCCCCCACTTAGAAACCAATCTAAGTGAGGGCTAACCCTTAAGATAGTCACCTATCAATGGACACTTAGATATTCATCTATGTGACCATATGGTAATCAATCATCACAAAGATACAAACATGTATATTAACGTGTTTGTACCCAAAGATACAAACACTACTCAATGATGCTAATAATAATGATTGCTTGTGATGATTGGTTTGCCATGATGGTTTCTCTCTCCTTTTCGTTGTTAACATTATATCTAGCTTTTTTAAATTTTGCAAGCCTTTTCTAACAACTTTATTAAAATATCTTTAATATTATCTCATTTAACTTATGAATAGGTTAAACTTATCATTTAATCTGTTTAAAAAGCAATCAACCACTCTAAAAACTAATCAAACACAAAAACCACCGAACTAAAGAAATTTAGAGTTCGGTGATTACTTATTCTTACATTATTTATTTAATTACTCTGGAGTAACGTTTTCAGCGTTCGCAATTTCACCATTTTCAAGTGAAATCATAACAGCAGATTTCACCGGGTTATGGAACTCATCCATTGAGAATGTTCCTGTTACACCCTCATAATCTGTCGTTGCTGCTAATTGCTCAGTAATTGCGTCACGGTCTGTAGACTCTGCACGCTCAATCGCATCCATTAATAGCATTGCTGCATCATAGCCTAGAGCATTAAATGTAGACGCATCTGTGCCATACTTCTCTTCGAAATCAGCCATGAATTCTTGAACAATCTCTTCTTCTGAGACTGCAGAGAAGTGATCTGAATAATGAACATTCGTGGCATTCTCTGCCCCTGCTAATTCAACTAATACCTCTGATGACATTCCATCCGCACCTACAATTGGTGTTTCAATCCCCATTTCACGCGCTTGTTTAATAATTAAACCAGCTTCTGTGTAGTAAGAAGGGATATAAATGACATCAACATCTGATGATAGAATTGTCGTTAAAATAGCAGAGAAATCTGTCTCACCTGCTGTAAAGTTTTGTTCTGTAACAATCTCACCACCACGATTAGTAAACTCTTCAGCAAACGTCGCTGCTAATCCAGTTGAATAGTCAGATGCTGTATCTATAATCATTGCTGCTTTACTTGTACCTAAGTTTTCTGCAGCAAATTTCGCACCGACATTAGCTTGGTATGAATTATAGAAACAGACTCGGAAAACATATTCCAAAACATCGCCTGCGTCATCTAATGTATAGTTATCATCACTTGCTGATGGCGAAACCGTTGGGACACCTTCTGCGTTAGTGATTGTCTTTTGAGCGTTAGAAGTTCCTGTTAGTGCTGGCCCAACAATCCCAACAACATCCTCAGAAATTAGTCGTTGTGCGATGGATGCAGTTTCTGTTGTATCTGATAAGTTATCATAAACCACTGCCTCAACTTGCTGACCATCTAATAAGCCACCATCCGCATTTATTTGTTCGATTGCTAAATTCAATCCATCAACCATTTGTTGACCATATGAAGCTGCTTCGCCTGATAATTCGTAGTTAGCCCCAATTTTAATTGTGTCTTGAGCTGACACTGTAGCTGGCTGTGCAAATGCACCTGCCAATGCGGTACTCGCCAATAGAGATAATGCAATTTTTTTCATAGACATTGTTTTATTCCTCCTTCGTATAATATGATTAGTCTTAATTGACTAATCTTTTTCTTTTGTGTATTTGTCAATTAAGGCTGACTTAAACCTATAACTCTAATGAGTTATAATTGTTTCGTATAGATAGAGGTCGTAGTTTCCT
>JACBXN010000025.1 GCA_015863215.1 Aerococcaceae bacterium DSM 111176 | reverse complement strand
CTCGCAATACTACTAGATAATCGAGGCTAATAGGCTTCGTTTTTTTATTTGTATGCCAATATTAATTTTAATCAACAAAATACCCGAGTTGAATGAGCTTCAACTCGGGTTTGTCTACGGTCTGGGAACCCAGTATTGGGTTCTTTTTATTTACAGACTACCCACAAAATTAAAAGGAGCTAGTCACCTAGCCCCTTTGATTGCGTATAAATTGATGACGCTAATTTATCATATTTAAAAAGCCATTATACAATGCCATATTCGCTGTGTCGCTAAAGTGTAAATATCCTCGGTCATCGGGAGCAGTCATTGAAATCAGTACTCGTGGTTGTCCTGGTCCAACAACAAACAGATAAAGATGGCGCTCTGACGAAGGATTCACAGTATCACTAATATCAGAATAGACTGCATCAACATATAAATGATTATCACTTATAATTTGGTCAGATGATGATTCACCGTATATAACCTGGTATTCTTGACCATCGACCACTATCTTAAATTCCTGTTGGGGTATGACTGCCCCATAAAAATCAACAGGTTGTTCTGGTGTGTAAGATTGGTATACTTGCCCCATCTCAACACCCCATGACTGCATAAAACTCGCTAAAGCTTCAGCACTAAAAGATCCCGATTCGGACATCGATTGATGATTAGTATTCGAGTTGATGGCTTGGTACTCTGGATAATGATTTGCAATATCAAGACCATAAATAGTTGCGTAGTCCGGTTCCTCAAGTGGATGGGGGCTGTAATTCCCTAAAGGCATATAAATCATTTCCCCTGTAGGAATATGCAAGTAATACAAGCGAACTGCACTAATATCTTGCGCTAATTTGTTGGTTCTCATGATATAGTTTTGGTATTCATTAATTGGATAGTTCAATTGTGAATCAAGCAATTCATTAGATGGCATATAATCAACACTGTTCATATAGCCGATCATTTCAACTGCCATACCATCTGAGATCGCAATACGGTTAAAATGATCAAAAGATACATCATCTAACTCTATTACAGCAGTCATTTCCTGATTATAAGACGCTAGAAAATTTTCTAAGAATTCATAACTTAAAATCCCAGTGAGTTGATATTCTTGATAATTGTAATCCCGTAATGCATCAAATGCTCTTAACCGTAATTGATTAATTGCCTCATTACTCACCTTATTTAATTCAGGTGCTAATCTCTTCTCTATTACAAATGTATCCATGAGTATTGAATAGAGGTGGCGACTTTCAGGAATGTAGTTACTCCCTCTAGGAGCATTAGCCATTTCATTTAATGTCGTATTTAACACTGTTTGAAGCGACTCCACAATGGGATGGTAACCTCGACTGAGTGAATAATTTTCACTCGGTAACGCTAAGACCTCATCAAAGGTCCAAGTTCCTTTTGCTTGATGATCATTATAAACTTGAAGCCAATTTTCATTTAATTCTCTTAATTTTTGTAAGTATGCCGTTGAATCTTCCATTAAACCTTCGGCATTATCAAGTTGGTTAGTATCTGATGATTGTTCTTGATTACCTGAAGTATCAGCAACGTCTCCATTTGAACCAAGAATGGTCCAATTGAAATTTTGGTGAATATCAACCCCTTCTTCCCCCTCTGGACTATAGATGGCGTCATATTCCTCTTCAGTGACGGGTTCGCCTGTTTCAGTATTTTGAAAATTTCGTCCATCCAAGAAAATATAATTATGGCTGGATAATTGCACCGGATTATCCTGGTTATCGAACTGCACTAAAGAATTTCCTCCCGCATGTGATCCAGAAAAAAATGCATTAATCAAACCATCAGATCTGAAATACAAATTACCACGGTTCGTGAAAACGACAGGCGTTCCTTCTAAATCATGAACTTCAGTGCCGTCATAAGTAAAAATATAGGATAATACCCCTCTACCGCCCTCATCGTTAAATCCGACATATAACTCCGGAGTCCCATTTTGGTTCCAATCATGCAGTGCATATTTTAATTCTACTGCTGGTCCATAAAAATTGTCTTGGAGCAGATTGCTCAAATAGCGGGTCCCCTGTAAAGCATCAGGATTAAAGTCTAAAATATCTTGATAATGCTGTTCCAATTCTAGAACAACTGGTTGAAAATATTCTGGCACTTCATCTTGCGCTTTAACTATGGTTGGATAACAAATAAGAAGAATAAGCATTAAACCTATCAGTGACAAATAACTTTTTATTTTCCTCATAATCCATCTCCTTTTTTCTAGTACACCTTTATATCACAATTACTATATACCTCAATAACTGGATTATATCATTTATCCTACATTTTCGGTAGCACGTTTCCATTTCAAATGTTAATTTCCTACCCCACTAAATTATTCACACTTAAAGCGCTATGCAGATTAGTGTCTAATTTAATAAACAATTCAAAAATAGGTTTAAGATTTGGATACATCTCACTTTAATTCATGATAAAATTAAGATGCACAGGAGGTGCATAGTATAGTAAACATTCGACCTGTCTCTGATTTAATAAATAAATCCCCAGAACTTGAAGAAACAGCTATAAACTCAAATTCACCTGTCTATTTAACCAAGAACGGATATGGAACAATGGTATTACTCAGCATCGAGCAATATTCAGAACCAACTGATAACCTCGAAAACAAATTAGATGAGGCAGATGCATATGCGAAATCCTCTAATATTCGTTTGAGTAAGTCTGAAGTTTTTGATAAAGCAAGGAATAGAATTGATTCATAATCCATTAATCGATAAAACTTGCTTAATTATTTTTTATCGAGTATACTATATTCAAATTAATTCTAATTCGAAGTAAATTTATTAAGGGAGGCTTTTTCCATGAAAATTGGCATTGTAATTGGTTCTGTTCGTCAAGGCGCTCGTGGTAATTCGGTTGCTGAGGTTTTATTAACGGCTGCCAATGATTACGCTCAAGATAAAACAGATTTATCATTTGAAATCATTGATCTAAAAGACTATCCGCTACCCGTATTTTATAAGCAAAGATATAATGGTGATGAGCCTGAATATGAAACAAAGATGGCATTAAGTGCTAAACTTAAAGAAATGGATTCATATATCTTTGTCATTCCAGAATATAATCACTCGATCACTGCTGGCTTGAAAAATATTTTAGAGTATTACTACACTGAGTTTAATAACAAAGCACTAGGTATCGTTTCTTATGGTAAAGATTTAGGTGTCCGTTCTGCACAAATGTTGCGTGAAATTGCCGCTGAATTACGTATGGCTGATGTCCGTACGCATGTAACGATTGATCTATTTGCTGAATTTGATGAGAATGGTAAATTCACTCCGCGTGACTTCAATGTTCAACGTTTTGACAACTTATTCGATGACGTTGTTGAGTGGGGGCAAGCATTAGAACACCTTCGCAATAAAAAATAATCATTTGAATTTTGTCAATGCAATCATCGCAGTTGATTCTTTATCAAATGAATAATACTTTTACAAGAGTATGGTGAAATAATAAATGACCAGCTGAAGATATCGGCTGGTCTTTTTTTGCTTTAAATTAAATTTCGGCTACATGATCGTCTAATTCAGACATCACAGGTGATACATTTTCGGCTGGAATTTCTTTTAGATGATCGAAAACTTGTTTACTTAATTCAATGCGGGCTGTTTTCTGTGGGTTTACGGCTTGAGATACGGCTACGTTTGCAGCTAGCGATAATAACATTATTGTAGAATTGAATGTTTGTTGGTATTCTTGCTGAATGAAACTGGTTAGATTTTTGGTTGCGCGTTCAACAGCGTGATCAATGGTATCAGCAGATGCGATCGCAATGTACTTGTCTTCTGTTTCAACAAATGGTGTTGGAATGTGGCTATTTTTGATAACTTCAACATCAAGGTGTACTTCACCTGGGATTTCTAAACCGGCACCTACAACTTCTCCGTCTCCCATCGTAGCATGTAAATCACCTAAGGCAAGTAGTGCGCCGTCAACATTAACAGGTAAATAGAGTGTCGCTCCCTCGGTGATTGCGGTTGTATCCATATTTCCACCATGGTCTCCAGGTGTCCCAGTATTAATGCCCTCACCTGCTGGTGCTGTGCCGATGACACCAATCATTTTGCGCAGTGGAAGAGAGAAATCACGGTATTTCACTTCATCTCCGACTACTTGACAGATAACTGTTTCTTCTTGTTGAACTTCATGTCCTAAGACACCTAATCCAGGAGCAGTAATAATCGCACCATAATCTGCTAGATTAATTTCGTGGATGGTTACCTTTAAAACATCTCCTACCTCAGCCCCCTCGATAAATACAGGGCCTGTTGCAGGATTCACTTTACTAAAATCAATCGAAGATACGACATCTTCAGGACGCTTGACCGTATTCGAGAAGCAATCCAAAGTTTCAAATACAAGTCGCTCACCTGGTTTAACTTGTGCCGCTGGTTGATTGGTCGGGTTCATTTCAAAAATAACATGATCCGTTGTAATACGCATAGTTTTCTCCTCCAGTATTTTTAATATTATAGCTATATTATCAACTATTCGGGTCGATAAAGCAAAGTTTGGGGATAGTACGAAAATTGGGTTTGTTTTAAGTTCCTTAAGAAGTTTTAGAAGGAGTGGTCAATTTCTGAAGTCGTTGACTTCTTTTAAGTGCGGGGGCTTTTAGGCCATGCCTAAAGCTACATTACAATTGAGGTAGGGTCGCTGGTGCGACCCTTTCCTTTTGATCCCTAAGGTTGGTAATTAGATGTTGGTTCTGTTGGTTTAGTTGTCTCCTGAAAAAGTAAAATGAGGAGTAGCACAACTAGTGTCACTCAATATGAACTATGCTGCATTGTCTCTATCCACTTTTTACCCTACCTCAATCCTCTTTACTTCTACCTAAAGCTGGTGCACTTTTTTGCATCCCCGATAATCAAATTCAAAAAGGATGCACAATCTGCGCATCCTCTAATTTCAAACCCGAAAAGAGTCTGGGTAAAAACCCTTTGTCTTTTGGCAAAAATTTATTCCAAATCATTTAAAAATGAGGTGAAGTGCTCCTCGTCAAATTCATTATGATCTTCTAAAATGGTCTGAACATGCATGCTAAGAATTCCAGTCATATCCAAGAAAATCGCATCGATATAATTTGTTTCCTTGTCTAAGGCCAGTAAAACTTGCTTGTCCAAATCGTCCTCGGTGATGCCTTCAAAACTTATACTATACTGCTCACCAAAGATATCGGTAATGCTGACATTGGGGTCGGTCGTATGGAGAATGTAACTTTCGTCAGTTTCATAGATATCAACGTCATAATCACCACTCACGGCCCCTGCAAGAATCGCTTCAACGCCGGTAACTAAAGCAAAGTAATCTGGATCCATAGAGAAGTCATCAGGATCAGGCACTTCCTGCGCTTCCCATGGCCCCTCTTCAGAATTTTGAATATACATGGTATTCGGATCGTAAGCTTTGGAAAAGACAAGGCTTTGAGTCATACTCGTCGTTTCACCATCCGAATCTTTAAAGCGACCGATGGCCGAATTTAATAATTGATTATCATCGTAAAGGAATTCAATGTCCATATCAGCGAGTGAAGTTTCCGCCCCAGTGTATATTTCAAAGGTTGTGTAAGCGGATCCTGCTAGCATTGAGTCATTATCTTCTTGAAGAGTAGCAGCAATTTCTTCCAAAATTTCGTCCGAATTGGCTAAAGCTTCCGTTTCAGTTACCTCCAAAGTACTCTCGCGGATTTCCCAAGCTTCCTCAATGCTTGAAACGGCTCCTACTGACGGTATTGTTGGCATGGCGATCGGAATTAATAAACTCGCGACAGTTAAGAATCTTGTTAATTTCATCATAGCAAACCTCCCGTTTTTGATAATTTAATTATGACGGAAGCGGTTTCGTATGGCAATTGATTTGCATGGGCATGGTGGTTAGAACAGCCCCGACGCCAGAAGAAATATCGTCAAGCCATGCGCTAAAGTGGCGGACAGCATGCCATACCGCGGGGCTAGCCAAGCACAAATCAAACCTTCCCAGAAGGTGAAGATCAAAATCAGAACGCCCAAGTCCGTTACCGTAGTCGCTAAAAATACATGACCAGCTGCAAAGAATAATGCTGATAGAAAGGTGGCGCGGATAGGGCTAAACTGCTTTTCTAAATAATCTTGCAGAAAACCGCGAAATAAAACTTCCTCGAGAAAGTTTCCAAGTAAGGCAAAGATCAATAGTGCAGGCAAAATATTCACCGGAACACTCCCACCACGGTTTTGAATCGGAACAAAGAAATACGGCAATATAAAAGGCCCCGCCGCTAACAGGCTTCCAAGTAAGCCAGTTATAAATGAGGTCTGAATGGAGTGATTGCCGAACCAATCGATTTTATAATTCGAAAAGGTTGTTTTGTGAATTAACCAGGTTAAAACGACTGAAAAGAGACCAATTAGAAGCAAAATTAGTGGGCTGTCAATAAATCTCAACCACATAACACCTTGCTCATTCCCAAATGCCCAAATCCCCACTGGAGTCATCGCATCACGCATTAAAATAAATCCTAAAATAATAATAAACAAACGCAGTAGTTTTTCCTTTGCAGGCAAAAGTAAATAGCTACTAACCAAAATGATTAAGCCGGGAATGAGTCGCAAACTGTAGTCGATTAAGATATTCATGGGATTCTCCTTTGTGGTTGGGGGGATAGGTATTTAACTGTGTTAGTGGCGGGAGGTGAGTTAGATAGGTAAGTCGCTTAAATTCTTAAATAAGCTTATGACTATTTGAGCATTAACTAAATTAAATAAACCATTTATCACATAGGAATGCAATTAATTTACTCGAGCACAAAAATGCCCGAACCGCTGATCAAGCTTTTCATATTAGGCAACGACCTTTAAATTCTTTTCATAAATAATAGTAGTTACTACTGTTATGAGCATTCCTCTTGGCTTATCTCATCCAAATTCTCCCTCTACAATGAATGATCAACTTCATTACAGAGGGAGAATTTGAGTTTATAGAGTATCTGTTATGTTTTTTTAATAGTTGGTTCTTCTTTCATTACAAAAGTGGCAAGGCCAGCGAGTAAACATAATATAATGGAGATGGTCCAAATTAAAACATAGTCTCCTGTCACTTCAACACTTAAACCACCTAGTGAAGCACTGAGGAATCCTCCTATCTGATGACTGAAGAATGCAAAACCAAACAAGACACCAAGTTTATTCGACCCAAACATTTTTCCGACTAATCCAGATGTTGGGCTGATGGTGGATGCACCGGTTAGACCACTAATAATCGCATAAGAGAGGGCTACTAATGGTGTTTTGGGTGCGAGTAAAAATAACACTGTACTAATACCACGGGCGCTATAAAGAAAAGCTAGAATATTTTTCATTTTGAGTTTTGAACATAAAATCCCGCTAATAATTGCACCGATTATCGTGGCAATTCCGTATGCGGAATAAGCGAAAGCTGAGAAAGTTTCACTAATACCGTAAGAAACAAATTGAGAATAAAGGTGTGTTTCAATAATAACCATATGGAAACCACAAGTGAAAAAAGCAAAAATAAGAAGTAGATAATTTTTGTTAGAAAGTGCGCCTTTGAACACCTGATGCATGCTTTCATTCTTTCCTGTTATTTCTTCAACCGTTGATATCCCCTTATTTCCTAATAATAAAGACATTGGAATAAGAAGTAGAAATAAAATCGTCAGTCCAAAAGTCGTCGCACCTAACCCTGCTGTCGAAAGAGTCGAACGCAAAATGGATGAAAGTGCCGATCCACCAAGTCCACTCGCAGCATTTACTAATCCAGATATTGTAGCTGCTTTTTGTTCACCAAGTTTAAGTGTCACGGCCCCCATAATAATCCCAAACGAAATACCGCCAGTACCGGCTGGCAAAATAATCCCAAGAGCCAACATCAATGTCCAAAATGACTTGCTATAAGGAATCATAAACATCCCAATCGCCATTAACATCCCGCTTAGCGTTAATACAAATCGATTTGATTTTTTCAATGCCACAATACCAAAAAATGGTTGCATAATACCAAAGACTAGTTGACTAACCGCAAGAACTAAACTAACTTGACCATAAGCAATACCAGAATTATCCGAAATTGACGTTAACATAACGCCATAATTACTTCGAATCCCAGCACTAGCCGCGTAGAGTAAACAAGCTGCCACCCCTGTAAGGAAGACATTCGTCATCGTTTTTGTATTATTCTTCATCAACTCAACCTCTAATCTAAATATCATTTATCTTAACATAATATCATTAATAAGTTTTATTTTCACTATTCTTTGAAAAATTTAGCGGTGTATTATGTAAGTAACTTCGTTGTGAGTATTGGAGTAAATTCTTTATTTGTGACTAACTATCTTCTAGTCAGTTATAACAGATTTAAAAAGGATGCACTTATTACGCATCCTCCTGATTTCCTCCTCGAGGGGATGCATTTTTTTGCATCCTCTCCTCTCCCATCTACGAAGCAAAAAACCGCCATGACCTGAGCCAGGGCGATTTTAAATAAACTAATCTTTCAAATATTCTTCCACTCGTTTGATAAAATCTTGTAATACCGCGATACGGGCGTACTTTTTATCCGTTCCGGAGACAACTAGCCATGGTGCGTCTTCAGTTGATGTACGGACAACCATTTCATTCATTGCATCGACGTAGTCATCGAATTCTTCGCGGTTACGCCAGTCTTCGTCGGTTAATTTATATTGTTTTTGTGGATCTTCTTGGCGGTCGTTGAAACGTTCAAGTTGCTCATCTTTATCAATGATGATGAGGTATTTCAAGACGAGTATATCTTGGTGAACAAGATTATGTTCCATTTGATTGATCTCTTCATATGCTTGTTGCCAGCGGTATTTTGGCGTCAATTCCTCAATTCGTTCCACTAAGACTCGGCCATACCAAGAGCGGTCAAAGATTGTCATGCGTCCTTTTGATGGGAAGTCACGGTAGAAACGCCATAAATAATGATGTTGTCTCTCTGTTGCATCTGGTGCTGAAACAGTTGCCACATCATATCCACGAGGATCCATTTGCCTTGTTAGTCGGCGAATATTGCCACCTTTACCAGCAGCGTCTGTCCCTTCATAAGCAACAATGACGGATTTTCCTTCAATATATGTTTGATAGAGCAATTCACCGGCACGCTCTTGCAGTTCGTCCAGTAATTCATCATATTCGTCTTCATCAATTGTTTTGGTTAAATCAACTTTTGATAAAGGTAGGTCTTCTTTACTTGGTAAAGCTTCTAACTTCATCTCAGTATGCAATGACTCTTCCTCTAAAAAGTCTTTCAATTCATCAATACAAATCTGCAGCGCTTCACGGGATTGGTCTTTTTTCCCGTCAGCGTATAAAATACGCCAAGGCACATCATTGGTTTCAGCAATGATTGCTTCGAAGTGCTCCTTAAATTTATCATAATGTTTTAACTGATAATAATCTCTGTCAGATAAACGCACATGACGGTATTTATCATCCTCAAGCTCTTCGATATTGTCTTTCATCTCATCCTCTGATTGATGGAGGAAGAATTTCACGATGAGCGTATCATCATCTCTTAACGCATGTTCAATAAACTGGATATCATCTATATAGTGTTCAAACTCTTCACGCGATTCATCCCATTTATATTCACTCATTAAATCATAGTAAAATGAACGGTCGAAGAACATAATCTGCCCATTCTTCGGCGCATACTTCATAAAGCGTCTCAAATATGGGTAGCCCGAATCATCGGCACTACTCTCCTCAAATACCGCTACTTCATATTTCCTCGTATCTAATTCTCTCGTTAAATCCTTTAACAAGAACCCCTTACCACTCGATTCCCAACCGTCAATGATAACCAACATATTCTTGTCGGTATCTTGTAACTCACGGTGCAATTCTGCGAATCGTTCTCCTAATTCTGACCGCTTCGTATCGGACAATGTCTTGTCTATTTGATAACGGTCTTCAGTTGGTAATTTCATTTCACTCGCTCCTTCTATTTATTTAACCCTAACTGTTGGTAACACTTACATTTTATCAAAAAACCACCCTGATAACGAATAAAAAGCCACACCCTTCTTTTGAAAAGTATGGCTCATTTAATATTATTTTGAAAAATTTTCTCTTTCTAATCGAGCTTCAGCTTCGGTAAAATCTTCGATGTCTAATGTAAATTGTTGATTATAAAACTGCAGGCAAGTAACCATCAACCAACCTGCTACGAGTCCAAAGATAGAACCATATACAATCCCAATAAGCCTAGCTGGAACAAAGAATTGTAAACTATAATTAGGGTTCGCTAAACTAGCAGTCAGTAAAACCATCGGAGTGACAAAACATAAGGCTACTGCATAATTTCGCGGTGTAAAAAATTCAAATCCCATGATTAGTATCACAATCACGACCGCTCGTAACCAAAATGGCATGGGAATAGTAAAGAGGATAAACGCTATTCCGAGACCGACGATTGTTCCGAAAATTCTCTGGAGGTTTCGGTTTAACATTGCTTCAACTGTATTACCTTGTAAAATCGCGGTTGCTGAGAAAATCATCCAACTCGGATTGCTTAACTGCAAGCCGTAAGCAAAATAGGCCGTTAAGAAAATCATTCCTGAGTATAGCAATGCCTCTAACAAACTCCCTGGTTCGTCATCGAGTCGTTCCTTCAGAGTACGGTTGTCATGCAAGGCAGAAATATGCCCTCGTTCCATTTTATGAACAAATATGGCCATTATGAGCGCAATAATCACTCCAAAGAAGAAATAGCCCGTGTAGAGCAGTAATGTTTCCTCGGTTACCTGACTAAACGCTGTCCCTGTTGTTGCCACTAACATAAAGAAGATAGGACCAGGTTTGGCTAAGCTATAAAGTCGCAATAAAAATCGACTGAAGAATGCGACAACCGCTAATATAAATGGAATTAGCCAAGGGATTAAAGCTCCTAGTAGAGAAAATCCGAAGGATAGTGTCATACTTATGCCGACCCAACTCAACATGACGAGTAAATTTTTTAATGGCATTCGTCGGTAATAGAAAAACGTGTAGATACCAAATGAGGATAAAGTCCCCGAATGTGGCATTCCTGCAAATCTACCAATCAGGATACTAATTAACATACACAGGCCGGCACCTAAAATTTGATAGTAATTAATTGGAACATCACTTTGGTAGTGGAATAGATTAATTTTCTTAAACATGCTTTCACCTACTTTTCCATTATTATATCATGGTAAAAAGAAAAGCCTCCAGACAGATGCCTAGAGACTTAGAAATTTATTTTTTAGTTGCTGTAATGCTATTAATTTCGTTGTCTGATAATTCATTAAACTTACCAACGTAAGCAATGGCAAATGAAATACCGAAAGAAATTAAAATTGTAATAACCGCATTAATAAAGTTACCCCAAGTACCATCTGGAGAAATATATGCTGGTAAAGCAGCTAAACCTGGGTCAGATAACGCATAACCTTCTAGCCCAACCAGTCCTGCATAAAGTCCACCAATGAAACCACCGACAATAACTGCAGTCATTGCTTTCTTGATTGGGATTGCAACCCCATAAAGCGCTGGTTGAGATACCCCTAACAATGCTGTTACACTGGCTGATACTGAATATTGTTTATAGCTATCTGATCTTGTTTTCAGTGCAATAGCTAAAGCCGCCCCAGCCATCGCCATATTACCTGGTAATAACCCTGTCATCATTAAGTTTTCGTAACCTAATGACGCTAAGTTTTGTGTAGCAATTGGAATTAGGGCATAATGACCACCGGCCATGATAATGAACATACCAAATCCACCAAGAATTGCAGATACTAACCATCCAGCAAATTGGTTCAACCAAGTAATAATTCCACCTAAACCATTACCCGCTACTGTCCCAACTGGTCCAATTAATAACGCGCCAACTACCCCTGTAATCATTAATACAAGTACTGGTGAGAATACACCTTTAATCATATCTGGGAGTATTTTATTAACGCCTTTTTCAATATAAGATTGAGCCCAAACAATTAAAATAATCGGAATGACAGAAGATGTCTATGTAACATCCGTTATCGGAATTCCAAAGAAATCCCCAGTTCTCGTTGTTGCTGCTGTTGTGAATTCTGGATGAACCAAGAATAGCGCTATACTGGCTGCTAATACTTGATTAGCACCAAATACTTTTGCAGATGAATACGCTAATAATACCGGTAAAAAGTAAAATACTGCATCCGCTATATGATATAAAATAAATTGTTCAGCCGTTTCAGGTTGGATAATGTTAAATGTTTGTAAGAGTATAATTATCCCTTTTAAAATACCTGCTCCCGTTAAAGCAACTAAGTTTGGCGCAAATATCTCTTTCAGCCCATTTAATAATTTGTCTATAAGAGACGTCTGCTCTAGCGATTTATTTTCTGTCATCATTGATACCCCCTAAATTTTCTTATATAAATATAACATATTGAGACCAATTCTCACCTTGAATGCGTTTCCGATTCGAAATATTTTCACCACCATATACTATGTTTCTAGATATTATTATAACGTGAATATTTAATTATTTATAGGAAAATACATCAACCCTTTTTTAAAAGTATGGCATCTTTCATTAACATTGAACATGGATGTGCTGAACAGGAAAAAATGAGCCGTTCAACTAAACTGTGAAATGGCGGGGGGAGTTGAACGCCAAGTCTTCTCCGTAAAAACTTTTAACCTTTCTCACCAATAGTTTGTACGCTAAGCCCTCTCCGTAAAAACTATTAACCTTTTTCACCAATAGTTTGTACGCTGAGCCGCTTCTGTAAAAACTTCTAACCTTTTCCACTAATAGTTTGTACGCTAAGACGCTTCCGTAAAAACTTTTAACCTTTTTCACCAATAGTTTGTACGCTAAGACGCTTCCGTAAAAACTTTAACCTTTTCCATCAATAGTTTGTACGCTATGCCTCCTCCGTAAAAACTTTTACCTGTTCCACTAATAGTTTGTACGCTAAGACGCTTCCGTAAAAACTTTTAACCTTTTTCACCTTAAGTTTGTACGCTAAGTCCCTTCCGTAAAAACTTTCAACCTTTTTCACCAATAGTTTGTACGCTGAGCCGCTTCCGTAAAAACTTCCCCCCTCTTTCACCAATAGTTTGTACGCTAAGACGCTTCCGTAAAAACTTTTAACCTTTTTCACCAATAGTTTGTACGCTGAGCCTCCTCCGTAAAAACTTTTAACCTTTTCCACCAATAGTTTGTACGCTGAGCCTCCTTCGTAAAAACTTCTACACAGTTTAACTAATAGTTTGTACGCTAAGCCCCTTCTGTAAAAACTTTTAACCTTTTTCACCAATAGTTTGTACGCTACACCCTCTCCGTAAAAACTTCTACACAGTTTCACCAATAGTTTGTACGCTGCCCCTTTTGAGTAACTTTTTTTAATCAAGGTCATCTAATACAACAAAAAAATAGACTCACCACATCATCAGTGATAAGTCTATTCTTAACAATACTAATACCCCATATTTATTTCTGCGGGTGTATCTTCGTTAAATTGTGAATTATATAAATCGGCATAGAATCCACCTTGAGCGAGTAACTCGTCGTGAGTTCCGTGTTCGATAATATTACCTTGATCCATGACTAAAATTTTGTCTGCATTCTTAATGGTAGATAAACGGTGGGCGATTACGAATGAAGTACGTCCTTCCATTACTTTATCCATTGCGCTTTGAATTAATTTTTCTAAACGTGTATCAACGGATGAAGTTGCTTCATCAAGGATTAGAATGTCTGGATCAGCAATAACGGCACGAGCAATGGTCATTAATTGTTTCTGACCAAGCGAGACGTTATTAGCCTCTTCATTAATTTCCATTTGATAGCCATTTGGTAATGTCTTGATAAAGTGGTCAACGTTCGCGGTTTTGGCTGCACGGCGAACATCTAAATCCGTGCCCTCTAAATCACCAAAGCGAATATTCTCCATGATTGAATCGGTATATAACCATGCATCCTGAAGAACCATACCAAAGTGCTTACGCAATTCATGACGGGAAATATCTTTCGTATCCACACCATCAATCTTGATTGAACCACCATCAATATCATAAAAGCGCATCAGTAAGTTAATAAGTGTAGTCTTACCAGCACCTGTTGGTCCAACAACTGCAATCATATCACCTGGATTGACACTGAATGAAATATCCTTCATCAGCGGATTTTCTTTGTCATAACCAAAGCGAACATTTTCAAATTCAACAGCACCTTCTACATTATCTGGTAATTTGCCCGTTACTTCGCGTTGTTCTTCTTCAGGTTCATCTAATAGCGTGAAGACACGGTTCCCAGCAGCTAAGGCAGCTTGAACCATACCGGTTAATTGCGCTAAGGTTTGAACAGGTTGATTAATTTGGCTGACATATTGAACAACCGCTTGTAAATTACCGACTGCTAATGAACCGGCAAAGACTGCAAATGTCCCGGCAACAGCAACAATAACATAAGTTGCATTCGAAATTAATACCATGAGTGGCATCATCATTGAAGATAGGAATGACGCTTTAAAGCCGTGTTCTCTTAATTTTTCATTACGAGCTATAAATTCTTCGACCGATTCTTCTTGTTTTCCGTATACTTTTATTTCGGTAAATCCTGATAATTGTTCTTGAGTGAACCCAAATAAATGACCTAAACTATCCGATTGTTGATGGAAAGCGGGTTGTGATTTCTTGGACATCCAATTCACCACACCGGCAGAAACTGGAATCATCATAACAACAATCAGAGAAATTTGCCAGTGAATCAGGAACATCATCACTAATGCAAAGATAATCCCTAAGATACCATTCACTACTTGAATAAATGTTTGTTGCATCGCGTTTGCCATAGCATCAACATCGTTAGTCATCTTAGCTAAAATATCCCCAGTTTCTTCACTATCAAAGTATGAAACAGGTAATCGATGGACTTTATTCGCTAAATCAGAACGTAAATCGTAGATTGATGATTGAACAACGTCCGCCATCAAGGCATTACTAAAGTAAGTTCCCAGAATATAGCTTAACCCACGGAAGAAGTATAAAATCAATACTTGCCATATATATTCAAAGTTAATTGCAGCTCCTGGAACATCTTGGGCAATCGCAACCACATTATTTGATAATTCAGTGATTGCTAAACCAAAGATAAAAGGCTCGAATGCATTAGCAACCATTGCAACCACCGTTGCCACCATCGCAAGAATGAAGCGAACTTTATATGGAGCCATATATCCCCAAAGACGTTTTATAATAAATCCACTATTAATTGTCTTCAATGTTTAGTTCCTCCTCACTTAATTGTGATGACGCAATTTCATAATAAATATCTGAATTTTTCAGTAATTCTTTATGTGTACCGATGGCTGAAATTTGACCTTGATCGAGTACGATAATTTGGTCTGCATTCATAATCGTTCCTACACGCTGTGCCACAATAATGGTTGACGAATTTTGCGTTTGTTCTTTCAGTGCAGCACGAACTTTAGCGTCTGTTTTGTAGTCTAATGCTGAGAACGAGTCATCGAAAATGTAAATCTCACGGTCTTCGATAATAGAACGCGCAATTGAGAGTCGCTGCTTTTGTCCACCAGAAAGGTTTGTTCCACCCTCAGCTAAGAGCGATTCATAACGTTCTGGTAAGCGCCCAATAAATTCTTGAGCTTGCGCTACAGTTGTTGCTGTATCCATGTCCCATTCGTCCGCATCAAATTTACCATAACGTAAATTATCACTAATTTTACCTTTGAAAAGTAGTGCTTTTTGCGGAGTAAATCCGATACGCGTTCTTAAATCGTCCAAGTCATAATCTTTAATGTTAACACCATTGATGAGGATTTCACCCGATGTCACATCATAGAAACGAGGGATTAATTTAACAATTGTTGATTTACCTGAACCTGTTGACCCAATAAATGCGGTTGTCTCACCTGGTTTCGTTACAAACGAGATGTTTTGTAAAACAGGTTCTGTTGCATCTGGATACATAAAGTCAACATCACGGAATTCTAATGTACCCTCTTTAGGTACATTTTGAACCGGATTTTCTGGATTTTGAACGGAGATAATTTGATTTTCAATTTCTTGTAAACGTGCAGCCGAAACAGAAGCACGTGGATACATCATAAATACCCCACCGAAAATCATCATTGAGAATAATGCTTGGAACACATATTCAATAAAGGCTACTAAATTACCAACCTCTAAAGTTCCGAGACTAATCATCTCAGCTCCAAACCAAATTAAAGCAACGATAACGACGTCCAGTATTAAAGCGAAAGCTGGCATTGTGAGTGATAATAATCGTTGTAATTTTATCGATGTATCACGGTATGGCTCATTCGCTGAATTAAAGCGTTTATTCCAGAATGATTCACGGTTAAATGCACGCACGACACGTAATCCAGTGATTGATTCACGTAAAATACGGTTAATAGAATCTAATAATTTTTGTTGGCGTTCAGATAATGATTTAGAAGAAAGTGCAATAAACGTTACAAATAATATTAATACTGGTATCGCAGGTGAAATTCTCCAACCTAATTCTGGTGCCATTGTAAAAATCATAAAGAAACTTACAACTAACATTATTGGTGCCATTAAACCTTGTTTTAGGGTCATTTCCGTAAATTGTAATAACATAAATGCATCAGTTGTAATACGGTTAGTTAGTGATGGTACTCCCAATTCTTGGAATTCATGGTGAGATAAGTGCATCATTTTATCATATGAATCATTCCGCATATCCTTGACCATATTATTTACAACATCAGCTACCATGTACATACGGATCGCACGCCCAGCAAAGCCAAGGACAACAATTAAAACCATAATCCCAACGAATGGCCACATTTTATTAATGTCACCTGGGATGATGGCCTCATCAATCATTCTTGCTAACATTGTTGGCATACCTGTAATTGCCAGCGACGTGACAATGGTTGCTAAAATTATCCACGTCAGCTGTTTGGGATAATTTTTCAAATATTTCCAAATATATTTCATATATAATTCCTTTCTTTTATTTTATATTTACTATTATATGACTCTTTTTTTGGTAAAGATAGTTATAAGCGCTTTGAAAACGTTTTTCATAAAATAGAAAAAGTACTCACTAAATGCGAGTACTCTAACTATAATTATGGGCGAATATATGAATATCCGGCTTCTTGTTTCTTTGCAATTTCAACAACACCAGCAGCTACGATGCGAATGCGTTCATCCAATTCTTGTTGGTCTATCTCAAATCCATTCAGTGAATTCTGGCATGCCACAAAATCAACACGTTCCAATAAATCAGCACTAATGTCATTATTTTGACTATAATATTTGACAGCTTCACCATTCGCTAAAACAGTGATCTCTGCAGCTATGACTTCGCTTAAAAAATTGTTTACATTTGCCAGCGTCATCTTCCATTTATCTGCTTCATCAACATGAAACAATACTTTCATAAAATTCTCCTCATCTCTGGTTACAAAGACTATTGGCTCATTCCACCGTCAACAATAAATTCTGAACCTGTTGAGTAACTCGATTCATCACTTGCTAAGTATAACATTAAATTAGCCACTTCTTCAGGTTGAGCCATGCGTCTCATCGGAATGTGTTTAGCAAATTCTTTGATTTGTTCTACCGCATCACCTTCCATGGTCATTGGTGTTTCGATAACCCCAGGGTGAATTGAGTTTACGCGAACGCCTTGAGGTGCAAGTTCTGCAGAGGCTGCCTTCGTCATACCACGAACAGCAAATTTAGTATCCGTATATCCCACTGCACCCGCTACTAATCCATTTAAAGATGAAGTATTAACAATTGAGCCATATCCTTTATCTTTTAACACGGCACCAACAATTTGAATACCTAAGAAGACAGATACTTGGTTAATTTCAACAATTCGGCGATATTCTTCCACTGACATCGTGAAGAATGATTTCGCCACTGAAATACCTGCATTATTGACTAGGATGTCAATTGTTCCGTATTTTTCAAGTGTCACATCGCGCACATTTTCCCAATCTTCAACTGATGCAACATCCTGTTTTACAAAAGTAATTGACTCAGGAAATTCATTTGCTAAGGCTTGCCCTGCCTCAACATTTAAATCTCCGATAACAACCTTTGCACCTTCTTTAGCGAATAATTTAGCAGCAGCTGCACCTATTCCACTTGCACCACCTGTAATAATTGCAACTTTATTTTCTAAACGATTTACCATATGATCACTCCTTCACATTTACGTATATTTCTATTAAAACACACTTATAAAACGTTTTCAAATTTTGTTGGTTATTTATCAATTTGAATCAGTATTATAGTTGCAAAATTCTGTCAAAAGGATTAGAATATGATTAACAAATCAGAAGGAGATCAATCTTATGCATCATTTAACGACATTATTAAATGGCTTTTTCGGCTTCTTTAGATAGTGTTTGTGTCCTCACTTTGGATGCAAACACGTTCAAACAACGTTTGTATCTAAAGGGAGCCTAATTTTGTATGGATCCCATTAGTTTAATCTAACTGGGATTGATAAGATTATTTTCTTTATCATTTATTTAACCTCAGTTAGATTCAATCTAGCTGAGGTTTTATTTTGCGTATTTTGTTAAAAAAGGAGAATGATGATGAAAAATTATGTCTTGAAAATGATGGTTTTAATCACTAGTATTGCGGTTGTTATCGCACCTACACTAACAATGGTTAGTGCTCAGGAAACAATTAAAATAGGTATTTTACAATCAATGGAACATTCCTCATTGAATGAAAATGTGCTTGGCATTATCGATGGTTTGGAAGAAGCAGGTTATGTTGACGGTGAAAATATTGAGATTACCCTACAAAATGCCAATGGACAAACAAGTGATATGCAAACAATATCTGAACAATTAGTACGTGACAATGATTACATTTTTGCCATTGCAACCCCTGCTGTCCAAGCTTTAGCTAATATTACGCAAGAGATACCTATTTTCTTTACATCCGTTGCTGATCCTCTAGGGGCCGGTGTGGTTGACTCTTTTGAGGAACCTGGTGCAAATATTACCGGTACAACAAATATTGGCCCAATCGCCGAGCAAATTGAACTAATGCTGGCAACTTATCCTGATGCGAAAACAGTCGGTGTTTTATACAATGCAGGTGAAGTAAACGCACAATATCAGGTGAGTACTTTTGAAGAGATTTTAAGTGAAAAAGGGTTAGAATTAATCCCTCAAACAATTGCATCAACGAATGATATCGCTTCAGCTATGAATAATTTACTCGAAGAAGTGGATGTTATCATACTACCAACAGACAATACAGTAGCTAGTTCAATGGGATTGGTTGGTGAAATGGCCAAAGAACAAAATATCGGAATTTTCGGTGGGTCAAACGACATGATCGAAGAAAATGGGCTTGCATCATATGGTTTAGATTACTATGAATTAGGAAAACAAACGGCACGTATGATGATTCGTGCACATGAAGAAGGCTTAGCACCAAATGAAATGCCAGTTGAAAAAGCAGAAGTGCTGGAATTGATCGTTAATGAGGATTATGCGAATGCGTTAGGATTAGATCCAGCTTCTATTAAGTTACCGGAGTAAGTGGGGGTATTTGCAAAATAAAGTAATATTTATACTGACAGGAGTCGAGTGCGACTCCTGTTTTCATTATTAGGGAGTGTCCTGGTTTGGGACAAAGTTAGTTTTGATATCTGCGTTTTGTCCTAATGTGGAACAAAAACTGGATCTAGTTATGGATACTCCGAAAAAATTAAAAGAACCCATAAAATATAGCCTGAAATTATGGGTACTCTAAATAAATTAAAAGAACCCATAAAATATGGCCTGAAATTATAGGTACTCTGATTAAATTAAAAGAATCCATAAAATATGGCCTAAAATTATGGGTACTCTGTTAAAATTAAAAGAACCCATAAAATATGACCTGAAATTATGGGTACTTTGAAAAATTTAAAAGAACCCATAATTTTCAATGATTTTTGGTATGTTTTGATCAAAATCCAAATTTAACCAACAAAAAATCAGCGAGCTATAAACTGGCTCGCTGATTTTATTTATTCTGATTTTCTAAACATGTCTGTGAAGATGCTATCTGGATACTCAGATCCATCAGTAGCCTCGCTATCTGAATCTGCTATTTCTTCAACTTCTCTTCCTAATAATTCACGTAATTCATAATTGAACACGCGGTAATGTTTGTCTAAGAATGGCATGTGTCCTGATTGTGGAATCTCGATATAATCCACGTCTGGTGCAGAAATTTCTGCGGCATACTCTTCAACTAAGACATAAGGAGTTACCCAATCTTCTTCTCCTGAGATAAAGTAATAAGGCACTTCAAAATTTATATTATCTGTTGCATCGAAAGTTTCCATTGCATTGATCAAGTCAGAGTGTTGTTCGAGTATCTCGTCTGAGTTGGTTAACAATGTATAATAATACTTGACGTCATCAATGCCAAGGTCAGGTGAAGTAAGCACCATCCAAATTTGTTGGAGGATATTCATATTATCCCCTGTTGGTAAATATTTACTCGTTTGCACTCGTAATGCTTGAATATTTTCAAGTGACATCGGCTCATCTAATAATTTATCTACTGCTTGGTTAATAATCGCAACTGTTTCAGTATCACCTGACTTCAAAGCTAGTTCGCTTGCATAATCCGCTGCCACCGCTTCATCTTGACGATTAATATATTGCCCCACTGCGATGTGACGGTCTACTTTTTCAGGGTTGGCTTGTGTATATAATTGTCCCAGGATTGAACCCCATGAATGACTTAAAATAATGATTTTATTTTCATTATATTCACTGCGAAGGCGGTCAACAATGACATCAATATCTGCCACTAAATTTTCTGTTGCAACTTCTTGTTGGTTTATAGGACTGGCATAATAGGTCCGTCCCGAACCTCTCTGATCCCAATTAACAAATGTATACTCATCTTCTAAGTCATGTTGGAAATAATAGCTAAAGAATCCTGTCGGAGTCGCAGGCCCTCCATGCAATACTAGCACAACCGGATTATCCTGATTCTCACCACGAGTGAGTAAATATTGTGGAATCCCATTGATATCAACTAACTCATCTTTATACACACTCCCATCACCACGAGGTGACTCCATAAAGACATTATAAAAATGAAAACCAAGTACTACTAAAATAATAACAAGAAAAATGGTAATAATATTTAATATAAATCGTCCAATACTTTTCATACTTACCCCCTCTTTTCTATACTATTGTAACCCTTTTCAAGTTTTAGAACAAATACTTTTATATTTTCAGGAGTAATAATTCAAGGACATAAACGACAATCACTGAAACAGCTGCTACTTGCATGAGTGAGCGTCCTAAATAGGCTAAAATACAAGCCACTATAAAGGCCAAAACTCCTGCAATTGGTAATTGTGTCGCTTGAAAAATGGCGGGAACAGTCATAACTGCGAGTGTTACATAGGGCACATAAAATAAAAATGATCGAATAAAGCGATTTTCGATTGGACGACGAATGAGAGTTAACGGCACTACCCGAATTATATAAGACACGAGTCCCATCACAAGAATATAGATATAGTTATTCATCAGTAGCAACCTCCTCAATTGGTTTGATAATTGACACGAAGGTCGCAATCACAACCGTTAAAATAATGATTAGAATACTATCCGGAATTTGGTTTACCATTGGCATATTATTCACAATCAGACTAATCAGAAATGACGCCGGCACCAGCCACTTAATCACTGAATGCTGCTTCATATCAGGTACAATTATTGCAATAAACATCCCATAAAGCGAGACAGATAATGCGGATACGATACTTAGTGGGAGAACAGCACCAGCAACCGTACCAATCGTTGTTCCCACAGCCCACCAAGAAATTGAATTCGCGATAATTCCGTAAGTGTAATAAGGATTTAAATAACCTTCCTGATTAATCGTCAGTGCAAAAATTTCATCGGTCACCCCTAATGCCATTAAGTAGCGATGCTGTTCTGGTATGTCCGGATGAAGTCGTTGAGCAATCGCAGAGGACATTAGTGCATATCTAGCGTTAGCAATCAGCGTGATAAATGTGATTTCTAGTAAAGTCCCACCCACATGAATCACCTGATATCCCGCATATTGTCCCGTGGATGAACTGCTGACTATCGCCGAGATGAAGGCTTGCATCGGGGTTAGTCCCGCATTCGCTGCTGATATTCCTAATGAAAAAGCAACCGCCAAGTATCCTAAACCAATTGGAATAGCATCTTTGGCCCCTTTTATAAACATCTTTTTATTCACACCATGACCTCCTCGTTTGATATATGGTTTATATTATACGATAGATTTTTGAGAATAGCTGTCTAATCATGTATTAAATACTCCTTCTGTCAAAGTATTCCATATAAACTTGGTATGTTTTTACAATTTAGGTTTTGCGTAAAAATTTAAGACCGTTTCTACCCAATTTTTTTACATAGGACCTCCTGCGTAAATATTACATGCCTTTTCAACCCAAATCTTGTACACAAGACCTCCTGCGTAAATATTTTAGCCTAATTGGAACCTAAAAATTTACGCAACCCCAGTAGTATCAAATTCAAAAACCGTTAGTGCAACAAGGCACTAACGGTTTTCACTTCTCACTATTCGCTTACCATATACGCATCATACCCATCATAAAAATACGACTGGTCAATCCCTTCAAGATACATGTCCAGGTCATGAACTTGATCCGTCAAAGCCTGATGCAAATAATATTTTATCTCAATATCTTTGATAGGACTCCGGTCCATCGCCATCAAATAATCTTGCTTGGCAATCAAACGCCAATCAACAACTTGCCCCAACTCTTCTTGAAATATTTGATTCAACCAAATACGCATACTTCGCCCATTACCTATGAGAAATGGGTGCGCGATATGCATCTCAACAAACTTTTCCACAATTTCATCAAACGTACTCTGTGGCATTTTCTCAATCGTTAACAAAGTAACACCCAAATACATCATAGGGACATTACGAAAATTGCCATTTATTGCTTCAATCTCGCGACGTTGACCCGCAAATGGGTATATATCTTCAAATAAATACCGATGGATCGCAAATAAAGAGTCAAGTGTCCCCGAGGCGAATTGCTCAAGGTAGCCTGTTTGATACAATAGGACCGCCTTATCCTTACTCAATTTCTCATCTACTCTAGCTAATTCCGTTGGTTGAGTTATATTCAATTTATTTTTCCAATACCACAAATCGTCACCTCGTATTCTAACTTTTTATTTATTATAACACTTTTCATATCGTGAAAAAAAGACCCATCATTGACAGGTCTCCTCGTTTATTTATTATTCAAACAAATTATTTAACGCCTCACTCATCGTTGGATGGGAATAAATTTGATTCCCCATAAACGTTGCCGTTAAACTACCATGCATCGCTGTGGAAAGTATGCCAATCACTTCATGGCTTTCAGCTGCGAATAAAGTCGCACCTAAAATTTGGTCCGTCTTATTATCAACAATTGCTTTATAGGCACCTGTTGTCTTTTTCATTAGCTTCGCTTTTGGAATAGATTCTACCGCTATTTTTTTCACAGTATAATCGAAGCCCTGCTCTTCCGCTTCTTTCTCACTCAAACCAACGGAAGAGATAGGCGGTGTTATAAATGTCGTACCCGGAACATAACGACGATCTGCTAAGGTATAGTTAGTATCTTGATTTAAGTATGCTAAAACAATCCGGTAATCATCTAGAGAAATGAATGTTTGTTGCATACCACCATTAACGTCCCCCATCGCAAAGATATGATCTTTACTTGTTTGTAAATGGTCGTTCACTTTAATAGCACCACGTTCACCTAATTCAACCCCTGCTGCCTCTAGGTTTAAGTCAGCAGTGTTGGCATGGCGTCCTGTTGCTACTAAAACAGCCTCAGCTACTAGCACATTAGACTTATCCATTTGCTGATAAGTTAATTGAACCGAGTTATCCACAGTTTCTACCTTTGTTGTATCTGCTTCAAACAAAATTTCAATGCCCATAACTTCTAACGCTTCAAGGACTAGTTCTGCCATATCGCGGTCATATTGTTTTAGGAACTCGCCCTTAGGTGAGTGGGATAAGACGGTTACACGAGCCCCAAACTGTTTATAGATCGAAGCGAATTCTAAGCCGATTGGACCATCTCCAATAACAACCAGATGGTTCGGTAATTCCTCTAAATCAAGTAATGTCTCTGAAGTATAAATTGAGCCACCGATTGTAAGGCCATCAATTTTCGGGATATTGGGACGAGCACCGGTATTAATAAAAATACGTTCAGCCTCAAACTGTTGAATAGTACCGTTATTTTCAACTTTAACAGTATGGTCGTCCACAAATGAAGCAGTCCCATCAACAACAGTCACATTCGGCGTATTATTCACATTTTTATAGTTGCCTTGATTCAATTTACTAATTAAATCTTTCTTCTCTTGAACTGAAGTGCGGTAATAATCCGCATCATCAACGCCATCTGGCTTACGCTCAGCCATATCCACCAATTTCTTCGTTGGAATACACGCAACGTTGATACAAGTCCCACCATACATGGTCGGATCCTTCTCGACTAAGATAACCTCTTGCCCCTGATTACCTAATTCCATCGCCAATGTTTTACCTGCTTTACCAAAGCCGATAATGAGATTTTGTACTTGTTTCGTTTCTGTCAACTTGATCACTCCTTTCATCTATTATCAAACAGAAGTGATCTGTTTACCAAATTATTTGCTCATTTTAAGTGGATTTTGGATAAAGTAGTCTGAATCTTGAACTCACCGAGTTTCTATCAAAAATTGAGTCCAATACTTGCCCTAGTTTTGACGACAACGCGTGCTTTATAAAAACTAGAACCCAGTTTTAGCTTTAGTTTTGACGCCAAACCGCGGTTTATCAAAGCTAGACCAAAATTTCATCCTTAGTTTTGATACCTACCTATTTTCTATCAAAACTAGCTTCCGGTTCTCCTCTAAGTTTTGACGTTACAATATAAGACTCAAACCAAAAGGTTGGACTGAACCAAACTTCATGCTCCATATTATTGGTCTATCAAACTTAATTAAAGTTAAAATATACATAGACTACAGGAGGTATACTAGCAAAATACCAACAACGAACTAACAGACCTTTACCAATTACTCAAAGAAAGCGAAGCAGATTTTGAAAATCGCCAAACACTAACCTTTGAAGAATCCATAAGCCGTTTAATAGATGAGTTCAACGCTCAAAAAAACTGATGATCAAAAATTATCATCAGGGTTTCATTATGTTTGTTAATTATATCGAATACTTATATCGAATAATCATTCGAGGAATAAATTTGTTCTAATGCACCGATACGGTTACATAATGTATCTTCGGCTATTTTTAAATACTTTTTAGCGTTAGTGGATAACTCAATATTCTTCTGAGCAATCCAACAAATATAATGTTTCTCAGAGGTTTGTAGTGGTACGGAATGGATATGATTATCTGTAATCCGGTTCGTCATAATCCCAGCACCTGTTAGATAGGCATTTGAACCGACAATGATATTAATCGCACTCATACGGTCGCTAACTACAATTTTTTGATCATTTGCTTGTATCTCCAAGGGATGTTCGGTTAATAATTCATTATGGTTATTTTGTTCAAAAGTAATCGCCGGAAAATCGCGTAAGTCTTCATATTTAACCAAATCCTTATTCGTTAATGGATGTCCTCTTCTGACAAACAATGATGGCTGAAACTCCCACATCACTTGATAACTTAAATTTTCTTGTTCAAATAAACGAGTCAGAAGTCGGTAGTTATAATCATTTAAATAGACAAATCCTAATTCACTTGTATTACCCGCCACATTTTGAATAACCGTGTCAGTATCCACTTCAAAGAATCGATACACAAATCGTTCACTTGGATTTTCATTAATAAATTTACTAAAGGCATCTGAAGCAAAATCATAATGTTGACTTGAAACAGAAAACCAATCACGCTCTACTTGATTTTCAATAAATATATCTTTCATCACATCAACTTGACTTAAAACCTGTCTTGCTTGCATGATAAATTCATGTCCTTCATGGGTAGCTGTCATTCCACTACTAGAGCGAACAAATAATTTCGTTCCAATTTCAGTCTCCAATTCTTTAAGCGACACTGAAATAGTCGATGGAGAAACAAATAATAGTTCCGCCGCTTGATTGATGGAACCGGTCTTTTCAATATAATCTAGATATTTGAACTGTTGTAAATTCACGACCCCGACCCTTTCTAGCCTTTAAATATAATATCTATTATATCTTAAAGTAATTAACCTATATTATCAATTGATAATATTGACCAATTCTAGGGCGCACAATTGAATGTGATTGATCAAACGTTCAACTAAATGATGATTTCAGGGCTGGAGTTGAACGGAAACGAATTAGCGTTAAACTTAATGACAATTTCAGGGCTACAGTTGAATAAAAACTGATAAACGTTAAACTAAATGGCAATTCCAGGGCTACAGTTTAACGAAAACTGATAAACGTTAAACTAAATGGCAATTCCAGGGCTACAGTTGAATAAAAACTGATAAACGTTAAACTAAATGCCAATTCCAGGGTTACAGTTGAACGAAAATAGATTAACGTTAAACTAAATGGCATTTCCGGAGCTACAGTTGAACGGATTTAAACTTAACACAACAAAAAAGTCATCAAACTCAATTAATCAGAGTTTGATGACTAGTTTAATTTTGAACTGTAAAATTATTCTGCTGATTCTTCTTCAGTTGACTCTTCTGTTGAAGATTCTTCCGCAGTTTCTTCCTCTGCTGCTGACTCTTCTGAAGCTTCAGAAGTTTCTTCTTCAGTTGCTTCTTCGTCAGTACTTTCGCCTCCAGTTAATTCTTCTGGAACATACCATAAACCATCATTGTTTTCTTCGATATATGCCGCAAATTCCTCTGATTGGTAAGCTGCTACAATTGCTTGTGCCCAGTCACTTTCAGCGTCCTCTTCTTTTACAACTACTTGTAAGATTAAATGAGGAGCAATATCTTCTTGTAATAAAGCAGTTGATGGGTCGATTCCAGCACCGTGAACGATTGATCCTGTAATAACAGCATAATCAAAGTCACCTAAAGTACGTGGAATATTGTTTGTATCCATTTCTGTGAATTCGATATTGTATGGATTTTCAGTAATATCATCTTGAGTTACTGTTGAAGCATCTGCTTCAGGGTCAATAGTAATCCAGCCAGCTTTTTGTAGTAAACCGTAAGCTCTTGCTGTGTTTGATGGGTCATTTGGTACCGCGATTGTTGCGCCGTCCGCAATGCCTTCTAAATCTTCATGGTTATCTGAGAAGATACCAGCTGGTACAGTTGGGATTGGCGTTAAGGCAACAAGGTTTGCACCTTGAGCTTCGTTGAAGTTTTCCATGTAAGCTGTATGTTGCTCCACGTTAACATCTGTATCGCCTTCTGCTAATGATGTGTTATTTTGTAATAGGTCTGAAAATTCTACCACTTCAAAAGTATACCCTTGCTCTTCAAGGATAGGAATGATTGCATCTTCAAATAACTCTGTATAAGGGCCCGCTGCTTTACCGTAACGAATCGGTTCACCATCTTGAGCGCTAACATTCGTTACACTAAACACTCCACTAAATACTAAAGATACTACTGCTAATAATGTTAAAACTTTTTTCATCGATTTTTTCATTGTAATTCTCCTTTTATCTTTTCACATTCATCTCAGAAACAGAAACAATGATTATGACTGATAGCGCGCACGGTCTGCTAAGTAATTTCCTAAGCTTTGAATCAATTGTACAAAAATGACTAATACAATGACTGTGACCAACATTAAAATATCATTGAAACGTTGATATCCATATGTTAGCGCTAAGTCTCCGACACCTCCCCCACCAATTGTACCTGCCATCGCTGTGGCCCCAAGCAAACCAACCGTTGAGGTTGTCATCGCTAAGTAAATCGAAGCTTTCGCTTCGGGTAATAAGAAATATCTAATTATTTCCCAAGTATTCGCCCCCATTGCTTTGGCCGCTTCGAGGATTCCTGCGTCTACTTCAAGTAAGGAACTTTCAATCATACGGCCTATGTATGGAGCAATATAGAATACTAAAGGAACAATTGCGGCATTCGTTCCAATCCCTGTTCCCACAATGGCGCGGGTTAGAGGTTGAATCGAAACCAACAAGATAACGAAAGGTATTGATCTGACAATGTTCACGACTGTGTTAAAAATCGTGTAAATAACATTGTTCGGGCGCAACCCATTTGGACGCGTAATCACTAAAATTAAAGCTAAGGGAATACCTAACAATGCACCGATAAATAACGATACACCAAGCATATAAATAGTCTGTGAACTGGCTTCAAGTAGTCGCTCGGAACTAACTCCAATTAAGTCATCAATCATCTATCTCAACCCTTTCCACTTTAATTTCTTTACTTTGAAGGTCTGTTATTAATGCGTCAATATCAGCCTCTTCGCCTTCAAATTTAAGATTATAAATATTTAAAATATGACCTTGTAATTCATTGACTGAAGCTGATAAAATTTCTGTTTTCACAGGGAATTGCTGGTTCATATCGTACAAGAGAGACTGATTCGACTCATTACTGAAGTATGTTAACTTATAAACAATATTCGTAGAAACTAATTGTTTAAGCGTTGCTTCAGGGATTTGATTATCAATTACTGTTGCTACAAAGCGTTTCGTATCAGCTTCTTGAGGTTGGCTAAATACTTGAGCAACTGGTCCTGCTTCAATAATTGCGCCCTCTTTCATAACAGCAACACTATCACAAATTTGTTTAATCACTTCCATCTCATGTGTGATTAAGAGTATCGTGATATTTAATTCTTTGTTGATTCGTTGTAATAACTTTAAAATGGAATCTGTCGTATCAGGATCAAGAGCACTCGTTGCTTCATCACTGAGTAAAATATCCGGTTCCGTAGCTAATGCGCGAGCAATACCGACACGTTGTTTTTGACCACCGGATAAGCTTGACGCGTGTGCATTATATTTATCTTCCAGTCCAACGAATGATAGAAGCTCTTTGATTCTTGCGTCAATTTCTTTTTTATTTTTCTTACCTTCTAAGAGTAAAGGAATCTCTATATTTCGGTAAACTGACTGCGTTTCTAACAAATTAAATTGTTGAAACACCATCCCAATACGCTTACGTAATCGGTTCAACTCATTTTCATTGAGGTCTTTAATATTTTGACCATCAATAATAACGTCTCCTGTTTCATGGGTTTCTAATCCATTAACAAGACGAATTAAAGTTGACTTACCTGCACCTGAGTAACCAATCACTCCGGAAATTTTACCCTTTTTTACTTCTAGGCTGACATCTTTGATTGCTTCAATGGTATTTTTATTTGAAAAGAAATAGAAAAAAGGCGCAAAAAAGCACCTTCCATGTTATAATTAAAGTGAAAATTTTAAAAAAATCTTGCATTAGTACTGTTGGCGCAGTCCTAATGCTTTTTCTTTATCAT
>JACBXN010000024.1 GCA_015863215.1 Aerococcaceae bacterium DSM 111176 | reverse complement strand
ACGTGCTCAATAAGTATATAGGAGGATATATAAGTTTTGGTAAATTCTTCCGCAAAGAGTGGTAAAACTGTCCGCAATCACTGGTAAAAAGAACCGCAGGGTTGGTACAAATTAAATGCAATAATCATTATGATGAAATCTTCGCCAGCTCACCTGATGAGATTGAAAGTGAAGCTTTAAAATCATTATTCAGACAATTAAAATATCATAGTATAGAATATGATGAGTCATCACGCATCGGCTTCAACATTCAAATGGATGCATTAAATGAAAAAGTTGTAGAAACACAAGATTTACTGGATATCGAAGGACTACCAGCGACAGGTGAGACAGGAGACTATGCAAGCAGTGGATTCACTACTCGCAACCCATCCTGGGATACTTACTTAGACCTAGCAGAAAAACTGTTAGAAGAAATTAACGCTGACCTGGATGCAGAATAAGTTACTACAGAATATATAACTAAAACAACTAAAGACTCTCTAAATCTGTCATAACAAACGGATTTAAAGAGTCTTTTTTTATGAATGAAAAATGTTTTGAGTGCGTGGGAAATATAAAAAAATAGGATAGTGTGAAAGGATTTCTTGTTAAAGCTCTAAGAAGAGTAATAATGAGGTTCTTTTTTGTACCGTATCAAACAGCTAATAGAATTTATTACCTATCGATGATACGGACATGCGTATCATAAATAGGGATAAAAATCTCTTTTTGTATATAATCATAATAAGTATCTGCTCCTTAGCCACCGAAAGGATAGAAAATATGAAAAATAGAATTGTATTGGTGTTTTTAAGTTTAATGATTATTTTATTTGGAGCACAATCTACCGCATACGCTGATAACTATTTTGGAACATACGAAGTAAATGAAGATATTACAACTGCTGTAAGTGAAATAACATTGGAAGATGATTACTTTGAACTTGTTATTGGAAGGTCTAATAATGGTGAGAGTGATGCTTACCTAGAGGCTTTAATGGGGCTGAGGGATATTATTAATAATAGTGATATTCTCTTTGGTACAGTAGACCCAACAAGTGAGGAAAATGATCCTGTTTCTATGAATGATCCACGCTCTGCTATTCGTTTTGCCGAAGGCGATATTTTCCCATCTTTCAAAATCCAAATTTTTAATCCAGAATATCAGACGAGTAATGATATTTTACGTGTCGAATTTAAAAGCAAGCCTTTCATAGAATTTGAATTGACAGGTGAAGGAGAGCTAAAAGATGTGGAAGATGGAGAACTGATAGTTGTAGAAGAATAAGCAATCGTTCAATTAGGGATTTTCCGGTTTGAATCTAATTTATCTTTCATCTTTGCGGTCTAACACGAAACTTTTTTTACAGGAGTTAAAAAATGAAAAACGATAAATTTGATGCTTTTTTAAAAATTGCCATTAAACTGAATAAACTTAATATTATACCTTTATTGATGGAATCTGTTGGACTAGAAATTGTCACAAATATAAGCTGGGATTCACAAGATTTGGACATTCACGTTCCCGGTGATAAAAAAGGTTGGGAAATCGCTCCAGAATTAAATATATATAACTGGAACGCCATCGCTACTACCATGTACTCAATGGGTTATAAATTAATTGATTTACATGAACATGAATTTTCAAAAAATAATTTATCTGTTGAGTTTGGTGTTATTGATACGCTCCCTAGTTTTGCAGGAATAAAATAAAAGATTTAGAAATTCATGAAACAAATGATGCTAAGTATTATATGTTAAATCCAAAACAATATTTGTTGGTATATGAGGCATCAGCAAAAGACAGCTATCGAAATGATAATAACAATCATAAAGATTTTATAAAAATTGAATACCTAAAGAATCTAAGTAAACACTAATTTAGTTAATGCAAATAGTTAAAATTAAATTTACTAGCAGAAAATGGTTAAACAATGATCAATTATTCTTTCTTATACAAGAATAATTCATTTATTATTTTTCTAATATATTAATGCTTATGATTTAAAAATAGAACGTTTCAATCGGAGAAATTAACTGTGGTTAATTTATATCTTCCATAGTGATGTTTAAAGCTATAATTTACATCCCATGTTCGCTATAATACCATTAACCAATTTAATTATTAAAAAGGAGTCATTTATGTTAACACCAATCATTTTATTGATTATATTTACCTTACTAAATGGTTTTTTCTCTGGTTCAGAAATGGCTTTTATTACAGCCGATGAAAATAAATTAGAGAAAGAAGCCGCAGCAGGTACTAAATCCTCAGCTTTAGCCTTAAAATTGTATCGTAACCAAGACAGAGTACTTGCCGTAGTTCAAGTAGCGATTACTTTAATCGGTACACTGAATTCATCTTTTGCAACGAGTGGTTTATCACAATATCTCTCGCCTTATATTGGTGAGCAAGGTGCTGCGATTGTTATCTCGTTAATCGTAACTATTTTAACTTTGATTTTTGGTGAATTATTACCTAAATCTATCGGACAAGCCATTCCTGAAAAATATTCAAAATTTTCTAGTCGCGTACTGGACCTCATTTACCGCATCTTCAAACCGGTTGTTTGGTTTCTGACAAAAGCACTTGGCTTCTTCCAAGCGTTATTACCAATTGATTTCTCGGGTCAAGATGAGAAATTAACTTTTACGAACATCCGTGAAATCGTGATTCGTGGTGGTCAAGAAGGTGCTTTGGAAGAAGATGAAGTGGGCATGATGCAAGGTGTTATGAAGCTGAACCGCAAAACGGTGCGGGAAGTTATGGTGCCTCGTAATCGTACGATGATGATTGATATTGAAGATGATTATCAACTAAATCATGACTTAATTGTCAATGCTACTTATTCAAGAATTCCAGTTTATGAAAAAGATAAAGACAACATGATTGGCGTTGTGCTAGTAAAAGATTACTTGCGAGCAAGTGTGATTGCTGAAGATATTAGCCAAGTAGACTTACGCGATTTAGCCCATGATCCATTGAATGTTCCGGAAACATTAATGTTGGATGATTTATTTACCCTGATTCAAACCACACGTAATCATATGGCTGTCGTTAAAGATGAATATGCGCAAACGGTGGGAATTATCACTCTGGAAGATATTGTTGAAGAAATCATGGGTGATATTAATGATGAGTATGATATTAATGAAGAAAATGCTCTAATTGATGCTACAGATGAACAAACTTGGTTTGTTAATGGGACAATCAATATCAACGATTTCAATGAATATTTTGAAACGATTATTAATAGTACTGAAGTTGATACCATTGGTGGATATTTTACGTATGTGACGGAAATTATTCCTAGTGAAGATACCATTGGTACACAACTTGATATTGGTAATTACACCTTAGAATTAACACAAATTCATGAAGCAACTGCCACACAGTTGAAGGTAGTTAAAAATCCTGAGATTGAACAAGAAGAAGAATAATGCTTTCAAATTCCTGATTCTTTCCTTTTAAAAAAAGAGCCTTAGTCTGTTGATACAATCAAAAAAATAGACAAATTTCGAGAGATTTGCTAGGGTGAAAGAAAGATAGAGGAGTGATTTGAATGGCGAAAGAATTGTATCTCAATGTTGACGAAGGCAGGTTATCCCTGCCAGTCCAGGACGGTGAGTGGGTTATTGATGGGAAAACGACCTATTCAGCGTTAGAAATGTTACTAACGGCTTCGGCAGCTTGTGGGGCAGCGGTGTTCCGTGATATGTTAGCAAATTCTAAAATCGAAGCTGAGTTGAAGCGTGTGGATATTGAGTTTACCCGAGCGGATGAGGAAGAAAATCAGGCACGTCCAATCAAGACATTACAATTAATTTTTAATGTGGATGCGGCTGATGAAACAGCAGAGCGCCGTAGTAAAGGTTTGACGCGCTTTGTGTCACGTTATTGCCCGGTGATTCAGTCATTGGATCCGTCGATTGATTTAGAAGAAGTTGTTAAGTTTATATAATTTAATAAACCGTAGACAGCCAGAATTGAATGGGTTTGTCTACGGTTTTTGTTTGGGAATTTTCACAAATATTTAGGTAAAAGGAAATTTACTTTCTAATAAATGGTAAAATAAGTTATGAGATTAAAAAATTTGAAGTCATTTAATAATTAACTAGAAAAGAGGCATGATAGATGGACGAATATAGAGGAAACGATGGGGTAACCGAGTTTGAGGCGTTAAAATTATGGAATCAGCATTCTGATTTTGTGAAGGAAATGTGGTTGACGACGGCTTATTGTATGAAATGTAAGGCGACGACGATTTTACCGGGGTTTAATTTGAGTATGAGTCATAACCGTATTTTAATCGAAGGGCAGTGTGCGACTTGCGGGGGCCGCGCGTCGCGGACGTGTGATTAGATCATTTAACCGAATAAAGACAAAGAGAGCGGGCGTGATGCCCGCTCTTTTTGATTGGTTATAGGAATTTCTGCAATACTTTTAAAATAGTGTCGGTATAAGGTGGGTAGCGGAGTTTGATGTCGAAGGCGTCGGTTTTCTCCAGGATGGCTTTGGGGTGGGAGAAAGTTTCGAGGCTGTATTTGCCGTGATAGGCGCCGATGCCACTGTTACCAACGCCCCCAAATGGCATGTTGTGATTTGATTGGTGAATGAGGGTGTCGTTTATCGCACCGCCACCGAATGAGACGTGCGTTTTAATGTATTTTTTTAAAGTATTGTTCTGGGTAAAGAGGTAGAGTGCCAATGGTTTTTCCTTAGAGCGGATGAAATTGACCGCTTCACCTGTTTCTTGGTAAGTAATGACGGGTAGGATCGGGCCGAAAATTTCTTCCTGCATCAGTTCGCTGTCTAAATCAGGGTCCAGGACAATCGTTGGTTCGATCGTTAGTGTTTCTGGGTCAGACTTTCCGCCGTGATAAATCGTCGTGCCTTCAAGGAGAGCGGTTAGGCGGTCGAAATGTTTCTGATTGATGATGCGCGGATAATCGGGTTGAGTGACCGGGGACATTCCGTAAAATTCGTGGATGACCTCGGACATTTTTTGAATGAGCTCGTCTTTAATATCTTCATGAACGATTAAGTAATCCGGTGCGATACACGTTTGCCCGGCATTGACAAATTTCCCCCAGACAATCCGTTGTGCTGCGTGCTTAATATTTGTATCAGGTGCCACGATAACGGGCGATTTCCCACCAAGTTCGAGTGTGACAGGGGTTAGCGATTGGCTAGCCGTTTCCATAATCGACTTTCCAACTTGACTGCTTCCTGTGAAGAGGCAATAATCGACGCCCTCTTGTAGGAGAGCTTGAGAAACACTCCCATCACCTTCTTCAACGGCGACATATTCGCGCGGGAAGACGGATTCAATAATAGCTTTGATGATATGTGATGTTGCGGGTGCCATTTCAGATGGCTTCAAAATGACGGTGTTCCCTGCAGCAAGTGCACCAATCAGGGGTACAAAGCTCAGTTGAATCGGGTAATTCCACGGCGCAATGATGAGTACTGTTCCGTATGGTTCTTGGTGGATATGACTTTTCGAGTAAAAATGGGCAAGGGAAGTCCCGACGCGCTTAGGTCTGGCAAAGTTACGGACATGTTTGATCATGTAATCGAGTTCTGAATAAACCGAAGCTAGCTCGGTCGCATAAGATTCGAACAGTGGCTTGTTTAAGTCTTTGCGGAGCGCGTCATAAATGAAATAGTCATGATCTTTGATGGCTTGTTTTAACTTTTTTAGCTGCGCAATTCGGTAGGACGGGTCGAGGGTTTCGCCTGTGTTGAAATACTGGCGTTGTTGATGGATAATTACAGTCATTGTTGATCTCCTTTTATAGTAGGTGGTTGAGTGGCTAGTTTAGCATGGATATTCGTCCCTTTGGTTTTAGGGCAGGATTCATCGTGTCATTTGTAACTGTGAGGTTATCATAGCAGAGATGGTGGGTGGATTCAAAAAGGAGAGTTCACCAATTTGTTTCATACTGCCTGATATTTTAGCCGCAGGGGACCAATGTGTTAGAAAGGGATATGTTGATTTCATCCATCATTAAACGTACGATATAATAAAAGGAGGGAAACTATGTACATCAGGTTTATAGGGAAAGATGTAGTGTCTAAAACCAATCTTAGACTTGCTGGAATTAAACGTCATTATTTTTCGAATCATGCTATTAAGTATAAGAGAAATAAGGTTTCACTTCTAAAGACAGAGGTAAGTGTACCTAAAACTGAAAGCTTTGAAATAGCCACAAATGAAGATGTGTCTAGTATTTCCAAAATGTTAATGGAACAAAATAAGGTGGCTTACGAGGTGTTAGCTAAGTGATTGAGTCAAAAAAGAGGCGAGTACATCATGTACTGGTCTCTTTATTTATGAATAAATTAATATCGGAGATACTAACAGAATCATTTCTGCCATACTTTCCCTAGATAATCCAAATTAGCAATAACACGATTAGTATAATCATGTTATTGCTAATTTAGATGTCACTCTGTTTGATGAAATGGGTGGCGTGTTATACAATTAAAGTGTGGAAAAGTCAGAATTTTAAAAGGAAAGAGGAGTGAAAATGGACGGATATATTGAAAAAGATGGGGTTACGGATTTTGCAGCGATTAAGGTGTGGAATGAATTTCCGGAAAAAGTGAGAGATATGTTCTTGAATAATGCGTTTTGTTCTAATTGTTTGGATGCGTCGTTTGCGCCAGGGTATAACTTGCATTTGAGTGAGATGGGCGAAGTGGTTATCAAGGGGAATTGTAGCACGTGCGGTGAAACAATTGTCCGAGTGTGTGATTAATTTTAGCGCTGCTAGTTAAAGGGAGGCCGACGAATGATTACAGAATTAGACTTGAAGCATTTGAAGCGTTGTGTTGAATTAGCCGAGGAGGCATTGGGTAAAGGGGATCAGCCCTTTGGTTCGATTTTAGTTTCGGGTGATGGGGGAGTATTATTTGAAGACCATAACCATGAGCCCATTTGCTTAGACCTCCATTGCATTTTATTTGCAATGAATCTACTTACTCAGCACGATACATTGAGTTATGAAATTAAAAACAGGCTGGCATCATAACTTTGATGCCAGCCTGTTTTGGTTTGTTTAGTTGTTTTGGTTTTCTGGTTTTAGTTTGCTTTTTTCTTCGTCTAGTGTGAGGGCGCCGTCTTCCATGTAGTAGACTTTGTCGCAGTAGCCGATGAGGCGTTCATCGTGGGTAACCATGATCGTTGCCTTGTTTTGTTCTTTGGTTTCGCGGGCTAAGATTTCAACCACTTCAAAGGCGCGCTCTGTGTCTAAGCTTGCGGTTGGTTCGTCGGCTAAAATAACAGACGGGTTATGATAGAGTGCGCGGGCGATGGCTGCGCGTTGGCGTTCACCGCCGGATAAGTCACTTGGGTATTTGTCTCTTAGGTCTTCGATGTCTAATTGTTTGAGCCATTTGTCAACGGTGTCTCGTTCGAAGGGTTCTTTTCTGATTTTATTGACTAGGCGTAATTGATCTTCTACGGTTAGGTAAGGGATCAAGTTTGACGCTTGTAATATAAATCCTATTTCATCGAATCGGAGTTTAGTCCGTTTTTTGTCTGGTACTTCACTAAATGGCTCGTCGTTAATTAATACTTTACCTTCGGTAGGTGTTTGAAGGCCGCCAATGATGGTCAAGAAGGTACTTTTACCGGAGCCACTTGGACCGATTACGGCGACGAACTCCCCCTTTTCTACTGAAAAATTCGTTTCTTGTAGGGCTTGAATTTCTTTGCTGCCGTCGTTAAAGGTTTTGCTGACGTTTTTTACTTCGATTGCTTTCATATTGTCCTCCTATCCGATTGCTTCGAGTGGGTCGATTTTGGCGACGGTTCTGACCGAGAAGAAGGCGCCGAGTAGGGCGAAGAGAATCATCAGAACGGAGATGATTATCATAAAGTAAATATTGCCTTCATATGGTACGGTGCTTGGTAAGAATGCGGCGGTTAGAACCGTGAGTGCTAAGCCGATGCCGACGCCGACTGCTGCTAAAATAAGCGTTTGGGCGAGGACAGATTTGGCGATATAGCCGGTGGAAATTCCTTGGGCTTTCATGACGCCGAATAGGCTGGTTTTTTGAACGGTTAAAACATACATGAAAATACCGATGACAACGGCTGCGATAACGATTAGAAAGCCAATCATGAGGCCGAAAGTTAGGACTTGGGCCATGTAGCCGGGTAATTCTTGAATATATTCGTCGATTGAATATAAGCGAAGCGCGTCGTCGTCTAGTGTGATGTTACCGAGTTTGTCTTCATCGTCGCGGACGACAAAGGCACTGATGCGGCCTTCGGGTGACTGGTCTTGTTCTTCAAAACGAATTTCTTGGTAAGTTGGAATCGTTGTGTAAAGAACGGGTGCGACGCTGAATTTAGCATTTTCTGTAAAGCCAACAACTTCGACAGTCAGGTCGGTTCCGGCTAGATTCAATTCATCCCCGATTTCAATCCCAAACTCTTCATTCATGCTGAAATCTGCGACTACTTGGTAATCTTCTGTGACCTCGTTACCTTCGGTTACTTCAGGTACCAGGAATTCGTCGGGATGGACGCCGAAAAAGTTGACGGAAATTTTGTCATCTTCGCTGTTTGATTCCTTAAGGCGCACGACATTTGGTGCGGTCCCTAACATAGCGATATCGTCGGCTTCGATTGATTCGCTCAAATTATTCCCGACCATCGACATATTGATATTGCCGTTCGACTCGTCGGTTAAGACAATACCTGTCGCGTCCCATTTATCAACGGCCGTTCGGTTATCTTGCGCCAGACCATAAGCTAAGCCTGTTAGGAAGTAGACGAGGTAGCTGACTAAGATAATAACTCCGATGATTAAAGCGAAACGCGTTTTTGAATATTTAATTTCATTCCATGCTAAAAACATAGTAATTTTTCACCCTTTCTTGAAAGCTTATCAGACGATAAGTTTCATTAACTATATCATTCAAAGTCGATGTGTGCAACTATTTTGTGTTATGATAATGAGTGTAAATTAATCATGAAAGGAGTGCGTTTAAATGAGTGAAAATATGGCAAGAGTAACTACGCGGCAATTGATTCTTCAAACAGCTGAAGTACATTTTATGCGGGATGGTTATAAAGGAACTTCAACTAGACAAATTGCTAAAGAAATTGGTATTACTCAACCAAATCTTTACCATCATTTTAAAAACAAAGAGTCCCTTTATATTGCGGTGTTAGAGATGGTGGCAAGTAAAGCGCTCGAAGACTTAAAGAGTATCCCGGCTGAAGTTCAGCTGAATTTAGAAGAGTCTTTAATTAAAATGACGCATTATTTAAGAAAGACGCATCCTTATAATTTTTCAGTGATGATGAATGATATGAAGACTGAAATTTCTCAGGAATCAAGTCTGGCATTGTACCGTATCTTTCAAAAAGCTTATCTGCAGCCCTTTGCGGACTTATTTGATGCGCACTCAGATCAGATAAGAAGTGATTATGACTCACAATTACTTGCCAATCATTTCTTCTTAGTGATTGCTCCATATATGAACCCCGATAATTTGTCTTATAGCCGCTTAACAATCGAAGCGATTGTTGATTTCTTCTTGAATGGTGTTGTGAAGGATTAAATACTCGTTTATCTGTAATTCTTTTAGCTATTCAAACTCAAATTAATTATCAAGCATCCCACAGCTCACTCTGGGATGTTAATGTAGAGGTCAATTTCTTCAGAAACACTACGAGTTCACATGCGAGAATAAATAGAGTTAAACGAATAACTGCTTCGATGATAAAATTAATTTGCAAATAACCTGCAGTTTTAGCAGATGCGACTTCTATTTTATTTTTAGTGCTGGAGTTGGTTAGGGATTGGGGTGGCTTTATTAGGAATTTGTGGCAAGACTTTGAGTTGATCGTTGAGTTTTGCCACGGAGACCCCGTTCTGTGGCAAGACTTCGAGTCGGTAAGCAATTTTTGCCACGGGGACACTGTTCTGTGGCAAGACTTCGAGTTGGCAGGCTATTTTTGCCACGGAGCCCCTGTTCTGTGGCAAGATTTCGAGTCGGCAAGCAAGTCTTGCCAGGGAGACCCCGTACTGTGGCAAGACTTCGAGTTGGCATGTAAGTTTTGCCAGGGAGCCCCCGTTCTGTGGCAAGACTTCGAGTTGGCAGGCTATTTTTGCCACGGAGCCCCTGTTCTGTGGCAAGACTTCGAGTTGGCATGTAAGTTTTGCCACGGAGCCCCCATTCTGTGGCAAGACTTCGAGTTGGCAAGCTATTTTTGCCACGGGGCCCCCATTCTGTGGCAAGACTTGGAGTTGGCATGTAAGTTTTGCCACGGGGCCCCTGTTCTGTGGCAAGACTTCGAGTTGGCAAGCTATTTTAGCCACGGGAACCCTGTTCTGTGGCAAGACTAGGGATTGTGCGATGAGTTTTGCGATTAGCAGGTAGAAACTGATTGCGTGAATCTAGTTCGGTTTCGCATAACTTTATGCAGTTTTGGAGTTATGAGAATAAAATGCTGTTTGTGTCGCATAACTTGTCGATATTCGAAAGTTATGTAAATTTTAGGCGGAATTTTCGCATAATTCATCGCTATCCAAAAGTTATGCAAAATGGAAGTTATAATATCAGCTAAAGTTTTCTTGAGACTGATCTAGTGAGTAACAATATCCAGCATAATTCAGTCAGAAATGTTACTGGCATCCCAGTTTAGTAACAATATCCAGCCCAACTCAGTCAGAAATGTTACTAGCCCCCCAGTATAGTCATTTTAGTTCGGCTGATTAGTCGGCTGTGCTAAAATAAACGCAACAACAATTTTGAAAGGAGTGCTGACGCGATTGGCGACTCTAAACGAAAATCTAGTATATGAAGTGCTGTCGGTGGTTGATGAAATACCTGAGGGGAAAGTTGCGAGCTACGGGCAAATTGCTAAACTCATAGGGCGCGATAAGAATGCGCGGTTGGTTGGGCGAATATTGAGCCAGGCGGAGTATTATGGGACATATCCTTGTCACCGGGTCGTGAATTATGCGGGGAGAACGGCGTCGCACTGGGCGGAGCAGGAGTCATTGCTGGAATCGGAGGGTGTGACTTTCAAAAAGCGTAATTATGTTGATATGAGGAAACATCGTTGGTGTGAGTGATCGGAGTTGGTTCAGTGGTATGAGATATACTTTACCTAAAGGAGTGTTTGAAAAAAATGCGTGAGATTGAGAAGATGCGGGCGGGGTTGTGGTATGATGCGAATTTTGACCGGGAGTTGGTGGAGGCTCGGCGGGTAGCGCAGGATAAGTATTTTGAGTTTAATCAGCTGAAGCCGAGTGATGATGCGGGGAAGCAGGCGGTTTTGGCGGATCTTTTGGGCTATACGCCGGAGAATTTGGATGTGAGCCAGCCGTTTTATTGTGATTATGGGACGAATATCAAGTTTGGGAAAGATGTCTTTGTGAATTTGTCGTGCTATTTTATGGACGGGGCGCCGATTACGATTGGCGACAACAATTTCATCGGGCCGTTTACCGGTTTTTACACGGCGGCACATGCGAATGCGCCGGAACCGCGTAACGAAGGGCTTGAGCAGGCGCGTCCGATTACGGTCGGGGACAATTGTTGGTTTGGCGCAAATGTGTCGGTCATGCCTGGGGTGACGATCGGGGATAATTGTGTGATTTCGGCGGGTGCGGTTGTCACCAAAGATATGCCGGATAATGTGATTGTTGCTGGTGTGCCGGCGCGGGTGATGCGTGAGGTGGATGAGCGGGATTATCCGGAGGTTTAGGTGAGAGCGTTCAACTGCTTGGTGAAAAGTGTGGTGTAGTTGAATGGATCTGTGTTTATCGTTCAACTACTTGATGAAATGTGAGGTGTAGTTGAATGGAACTATGTTTTCGTTAAACTAGACGATGAAGAGTGTGGTGCAGTTTAATGGATTTGTGTTTTCGTTAAACTAAATGGTGAAAAGAGTGTTGGAGTTTAATGGAACTGTGTTTTCGTTAAACTAAATGGTGAAAAGAGTGTTGGAGTTTAATGGAACTGTGTTTTTGTTAAACTAGACGGTGAAATGAGCGGTGTAGTTTAATGGAACTGTGTTTTCGTTAAACTAAACGATGAAGAGTGTGGTGCAGTTTAATGGATTTGTGTTTTCGTTAAACTAAACGGTAAAAAGTGTGGTGTAGTTTAATGGAACTCTATTTTCGTTAAACTAAACGGTGAAAAGAGTGCTGTAGTTGAACAACTTGACTCATATTACACGCATGAGGTGTACTAACTAAAATCGAAAATTGGTTCCATTAGAAATTTGATTTTACACTGATTTATCAAGGACTACAAACTATGGAGTAATTCAAAAGGAAGAGTCGCGAACGCGACTCCACCTCATTTAGGATGTTGCACTTAGGCATGGGCCTAAGTGCTTCTTTTATTGAGGAAGTCAATTTCTGAAGAAATTGACCACTGCATTTAAAGCCCCCTGGTTGGTAGCGGGTTGAGGATGGTTGGTGGAAATTGGATTGGTGTTGGTTTGGGGTGGTTAAAACTAAGAGTGCAAATGGGGTCAAGTTTTGACGTTACCAAATAAAACCCGCGTAACATCAGCGTTACGCGGGTTTGTGTTTATATTTCTCCATGCCATTCAGCTAGGCGCTCTAACATATGAGCCATTTGGTCTTGGTTGGCTTGCATGTTTGCTTCCAATGTTCCGCCCATGGCGATGTTGATGGGGCCGGCTTCGATGACGCGGTTGCCGTAGAGGAGGTGGCCGGCGTCTTCGTAGATGACGACTTCGGTGTCCTCGGGGCGGGCAGCGCGGATGGTTTCTGCCATATCGGCGCTTTGCCACATTTGGTCGTCGCTACCGGCATAGAGGAGGAGTTTGGCGTGGCTGTTTTCGACTTTGATCCTTTTGGATTCTAAATCTGTTTCTTCTTCGACGCCAGCTTCAAAGCTTGGTCTGAAAGAAACTGGTGCTTTCGTGGCGAGTTGATACATGAATTTGACAAAGTTTCCAAAACCACTTTGGGAAGTTGTGATATAAGGTAAATCTACTCCCTTCCACGTCGCGGTGGAGAAAGTTTCTTGGTAATTTTCATAGTCTAAACCTGAAAAGTTATAGGCACCAGGTGCAACTAAAATGGCGTTGTCAATGGAATCATATAGAGTGATTAGATTCAGTCCGATTTCTGCACCTTTTGAGAGGCCGTAAATAGTGACGGGTTCGCCTTTAGGAATATGTTCTTCGATATATGTTTCGACTTCTTTATAAAATTCGAGTGGAATACTGGTTAACTTTGGCCGTTGGTTGGGCATACCGTAATAGAATAGGGCCAAGACTTCAAACCCTGCACCGGCTAAAACTTGGGCGACTTCGTAAGAAGGCGTCCCATCGGAACCACCAAAGGTGACTACCATACCTTTAAAAAGCTTGTCTTTGGGCTTTAAATGAAAGCCGTTTGAGTAGGGGCCGGTGATGTGGGTGACGGAATAGTCCGGTGAGTCGGTTGGGTAGCGGGACAGGTCGGTGGGGGCGGCGTAGTAGCTAAGGTTTGTGTTGTCGTCGGCGTTTTTGTAGCGGCGTTCGTTTTTGCGGCGCAGGTGAATTGCGACTGCGATGAGGATCAACCAGATAATTACAATTGCGGCTAAAATTCTGAGTACGAGTCCCATGATGTCACATCCTTTACTGGTAGGGAAGGTAACGGTTTCAATTTAAGTATACGGATTCAAGCGCAGTGAGTCAATTTTAATGAGGTGTAATTGTCGGGTAAAGATGTTATATTTAATTTGTCTTATAAAAAATATAAAAGAGGTATTTATGTTAGAAAAATTGAAAGTGAAAATTACCCAGTTTATGGAGGGGCGCTACGGAATTGACCAGCTCTATATGGCGAGCATTGCGCTCTATTTTGTGTTGGCGTTGATTCAACTTTATGCGCAGCTGCCGTTGGTGGATCTGTTGTTGACAGCATTTTTTGTTTGGATTTTTTACCGTGTTCTATCGAAGAATCTGAAAGCGAGATATGCTGAGAATGAAAAGTTTTTGGCGTTTACTGGAAAAGTAATGAAGCGTGTTAATCCGGTGTGGCAGAGAATTCGTGACGTGCGGAAATACCGTTACCGCAAGTGTCCGGAGTGTGGTGTGACACTGCGTCTGCCGGTTAAGCGTGGGACGCATACGACGAATTGCCCGAAGTGTAAGCATCGGTTTGAGGTGAAGATTAGGGTTTAGGAGTGAGTTAAAAAGGGAAACAGAGCTAACGATGGGAATCGTTGGCTCTGTTTTTTGTTTAATACGTATGATTATTTCGCGCTATTTCAATTTCCCATTCTTCTAAAATTCCATTCCCATTATAGTCTGAGTTTGCAGCTGTGATGGGGAATTTTTCACCCATCAATTCAGTATATATTTCGGGTGTGACTAAATATTCATAATAATGAAAATTACTCTGATATTCTGCTTGTGTCGCCATGATCGCTTCATCTACACCAGCCCCTGTTTCACGGCCATATTGTCTAGCTAGTTCCCAGTGACCATCTGGAAGCATTCCTTTATCCGAACAAGTCGCATTAGGCATTTGATGCCACGGGGTAACTGTACACATTTGACCTTGTTCCTCTAGAGAAAGTTGCATAAACGCCTCATTCGTAATGATATAGCCATCACTGTCCACAGTTGTCTGGGAAGTACTAGCTTGTTGATCCCCCACCATCACTTCTTGAAACAACGATTTCAACTCTTCATTCGCTGTTTCTTTAATTTCGAACCTCTCACCTTCAACCATCGTATCGCCGTCTATATAGAAAACAATCGGCTCCCCTGTTTCCACCTCTACCGCGAAAATATAGAGGTGCTTTTGATCGGGATTACTCGACCCATAAACGCGGAACACATCATAACGCTTGCTATCGAAATCGCTCCGGTAGTCGCGGTCTTGATAAGTGAACCCCACTTTATACCCATCAACATAAGCATTCTTGACAATTTCTTTAAAATCAAATCCTTGGAAAGTATGGTCGACTGGATTTAGACCTGAATCTGCGATCTCAGTTTCGTCTAAAATTTGATAATACGACTGCCCCATACCATTCGCCCAACTCGAAAACTTTGAATCAAAATTGTAATGAATATCCGAAGACCAATCAAAACTCGTAAAGGGTGTCAGTGGCGTATAGATTCCCTCATTCTTCCAAACATCCGAATTAAAATCAACTTGAGCATGTGCTGGAATTGAGGTCAGGCTGAGTAAACTTAACATAGAAATAATAATAGCGTTCATCCATTGTTTCATCAAAATCCCTCCTCTTATTAAATTAATTCTACCACAATGTGAAGCGCTTCCCTATTGAAATTGTTAGGTGAGAGTGTGAAGAAATTGCGAGTGATTTTGGGTTCTCAGCGCGAACCAAAAGAACGCCAAAAATATGGCCGATAATTTTCTGTTCTCAGCGCGAACTCAAAAGAACCCATAAAATTCATCTATAATGACTAGCATTTCGACTACAAACAAAGGAATCAAAAGGAAAAGAGTCGCGGACGCGACTCTTCCTCATTTAAGGTGTGGCTTTTAGGCCGTGCCTAAAAGCTTCTATTATTAAGGAAGTCAATTTCTGAAGAAATTGACCACTGCACTAAGAGTCCTTTGCCAGTGCCAACCTTTTTTATCAATCCAGCCTCACCCAAAAAACCTCCCAATCTCTTCCCTTGCCGTCTCCTCAGAATCCGATCCATGGATCAAATTATAAGTCGTCGAATTCGCAAAGTCGCCGCGGATCGTACCGGGCAGTGCCTTGGTAAAATCTGTCGGCCCCATCATCGTGCGCATGCCTTGAATCACTTCGTCGCCCTCGACAATCATGCCAAAGACTGGTCCAGACAGCATATATTCCTCCAGTTTCGGGAAGAAGGGCTTGTCGGTTAGATGACTATAATGCTCGGCAATAATTTCTTTATTCAGCGTCATCTGTCTCGCCTGAACGATTTGATAACCTTTTTGTTCAATTCGGGTAATAATTTGCCCGATTAATCGCCGTCTAATTGTATCGGGTTTCAGCATAATGTAAGTTTGTTGTTTCGCCATTTTCATCTCACTCCTTATTTATAGGGTACTGTTTCAATCGTCAATGTGTCCGCGCCTTTCAACAATTTCGACACCGGGCAACGTTTTTCTGCCACCGCCACGATGCGTTCTGCTTCTTCCAACGTCAGCCCCTCGATCATCGCGCGCAACACAACGTCGAAATAGTAACTATTATCTGATTCATCTAATTTCAACTGCACGTCTACTGTGACTTTGCTGTCTCGCTGCAACTGCTCTCGCTTTAACACTGCTTTGATCGTAGCGTTCATACACGTAGCGAATGCCAGCCCCAACAGCTCTTCGGGATTGGTCCCTGGACGTTCGCTGACCGGGTTCGACGTTACCACCCGCAAGCCGTCCGGTCGGTCCACAAACGCCACTCCGTCAACGCCGTCTTGGTTGACCACGCTCGCCTCAAACAAAATTTCTCGCATGCCTCATCACTCCTTTAGCTACACTATAGCACTTTTGTGCCATACTTTTCGAAAAGTAAGCGTTTTCTATTCTAAATGTAAAGACTTGTGCTATATTGAATTTACAGACTAACGTGGCAGATTTTGCCAGAAAGAGGGAAAAATCGTGTTGAGATTGGCGAATGGCAGAGAAATTCCGGTGTTGGGCGCAGGGACGTGGATGGTTGAAAATGAGGACGCGGTGCAAGTGGTGAAAGACGCGTTGGAGGTGGGTTACCGCCACATCGACACAGCTGCGTCATATGGAAACGAGGAGGGTGTCGGGCGAGGCATCCGTGAGTCGGGAGTGCCCCGGGAAGAGATTTATTTAACGACGAAATTGCGCCACAATGTGAAAGATTACGACTTGGCAGTGGCTGAAATTGACGCGTCGTTCGAGCGTTTGGGTGTGGATTTTATTGATTTGATGTTAATTCATAGCCCGCAACCGTGGGACAAATTCCGTGACACGGAGGAGCGTTTCTTCGAAGAGAATTTAGCTGCTTGGAAAGCGTTGGAAGAAGCCTATAAAGCAGGGCGCATCGGTGCAATCGGCGTGTCAAACTTTGCACAAGACGATTTAGAAAATATTATCAATAATGCGACGGTGCCGCCAATGGTGAACCAAGTGTTGGCGCATATTACCAATGTTCCGACAGATGTGATCGAGTATTGCCAGTCTAAGGGAATTGTGGTTGAGGCATATTCGCCGATTGCACATGGAGCAATCTTGAAGCATGATGCTGCGGTTAAGATGGCAGAGAAATATGATGTATCGCCGGCGCAATTGAGTTTGAAATATGTGTTGCAATTGGGATTAGTGGCGTTGCCGAAGTCGACGAAGAAGGCGCATATGCAGTCGAATTTGGAGTTGGATTTTGTGATTTCGGATGAGGATATGGCGGTGCTGAATGAGTTGCCATTGATTGAGTCGTATGGGGATGATGAGTATATGCCGGTGTTTAGTACGTTTTATGAGGATAGGGAATGATGAATAGAACTATTGTATTTGCTTCGTACAGGGAACTTTTTATCTGTAGGGGACCGGCCTTCATAGCTCCGCTATTTCGGCCTGTTTTGGCTAGAGCATTCCTAAGGTGCTTCGCACCAAGGACTGCTAAGCTGCGCCAAAACTCCTTTTCCTACGGATAAAAAGTTCCCTGTATTCCGCAAATTATAGTGTTGGTTTATTTATTCTTGTTTGTAAAAATAAAACAACTCAAATATCTTCATCCTTGTTTTGGATTAGGAGTGTGAGGGTTGGTAATGGGTAACAACTTTTGCATTCTGAATAGTTGTTACTCGAAAGGTATGTTATTGGGTAAGAACTTTTGAATTTTGATTAGTTGTTACTCGAAAGGATTGTTATTGGGTAAGAACTTTTGAATTTTGATTAGTTGTTACTCGAAAGGATTGTTATTGGGTAAGAACTTTTGAATTTTGATTAGTTGTTATTCGAAAGGATTGTTGTTGGGTAATAACTTTAATATTTCAATTAGTTGTTACCCAATAACCATCATAACTCCACTTCCTCCGCATTACTATTCATATACCGAGGCTAGTATTCGACTACAAACCAAGGGATCAAAAGGAAAGAGTCGCGGGTGCGACTCTACATAATCTTTAAGGAAGCTTTTAGGACGAGCCTAAAAGCTTTTTTTGGTTAGGAAACTAAAACTATAGTTTATTGTGAATAAGTGCACTAACTAGTATGTTTATGGTATCCTATATTTGAGAAAGCGCTACTATAATAGGAGGGAGTGTTATGAAAAAGTACATTGGAGTAGTGATTTTACTGTTTTCGCTGGTTGTTTTAGGGATGCAAAATGTGAGAGCAATGACTGAAGAGCAGTTTGAAGCAATCCAAGCATTGCTCGATGAAGCGAGTAGAAAGTCAGGTGCCCCGGGGATTTCGGTGGGAATTGTGGACGGGGAAGATGTTTATTATTTCTCGTCTGGAGATGTGGACGAGGCGACTTATTATGAACTCGCATCGGTCAGTAAGTCATTGACTGCGCTGGGAATTTTGTTGTTGGAAGAAGAGGGCGAGTTGGCGTTGAATGATTCGGTTGTGGAATATATACCGTGGTTAGAATGGAATTATCAAGGGGAACCAGTGGATATGCGTGATGTGACTCTGTCTGATTTGTTGTATCACACCAGTGGGATTACGAATAACAAGCATTTCCAAGATATTCCTCAAGGTGATTCGAGTGATATGTTAGAACAAACGGTGCGTGTTTTCCAGGATGCAGAATTGGAATTTGTTCCTGGCACGACTTTTCAATATGGAACGATTAATTATGCGATTTTAGGTTTGGTGATTGAAACGGTCACCGGGAAAAGTTATGAACAGTTTATGTTGGAGGAAGTGTTAGCGCCAATTGGATTGGAACAAACTTTCCTTTACCCTGATCAAGCCGCGTCTAACGGAGATTTGGTACCGGGCTACCGAACGACTTTGTTTGTGACGCACTCTTATGATGCGCCTGCGTTTGCGGGTAACAAGCCAGCTGGATATATTATTTCAAATGCTGAAAATATGGTTCGCTGGATGCAAATTCAGCTGGGCCAAGCCGAAGATATTTCTGATACTTTTAAAAGAGTGGTTGAGAAATTACATCAAGCTGACCAAACAGTCTCCCCTGTAGATGAATTTTACTACGGAGGTGGCTGGTTCATCGGCGCAGACGAGCCGATTATAGAACACAGCGGCGTCAACCCAAATTACTCAACGCAAGTGAAGATGTTGCCCGAAGAACACATTGGCGTCGCGGTTCTTGGGAACCACGCTGACATTAACCATCTCAGTTTAGTCGAAGGGGTCAAATCGATTTTAGACGGCTCCGATTTGTCGGCAGAATATGCACGAAGTGCAGTGCAAAAAGTAAATCTAATCTTGTCCGCAGTGACCATCGTATTTGTTTTGCTGACAGTGATTCTGATTGCTTTGATAGCACGCGGCAAGCGAGGTAACGGCCACTACAAATTTTGGGGCACACTAACCCTGCTCCTACTCGCCGGCACCGCCTACCTCGCCCCCGCCCTCGGCTACACCTGGCTCATACTCCTCATCTGGCAACCCATCAGCCAACTCACTGCGCTCATTTCGCTAATCCTATTTTTTGCCACAGTTACTTTGTATAATTTTCGGGGGAAATAGGGTAGAGGGACGATGATGTAGCTGTGATTATGGGTACTCTTGGAAAAGTCAGAGAATCCATAAAAAACGCCCATATATTATGGGTTCTTTCGAAACAGTCAGAGAACCCATAATTCAGTTACCTTTCTGTAATATCATTAACCACAACCCGTCCCAACCCCGACAACCATCTCTGGCTTCAAATGCTCTTGTCAATTTCTCCAGAAATTGTCTTATGCCTAACACAAAGAAGCACTTTGGCCTGCGCCTAAGTGCAACATCAACCATAAGGAAAGAGTCGCGAACGCGACTCTACCAATCGAACCCCGCAGTTTGCATTTGGTTCGAGAAACGTTGATGGAACAACAAAATTATTTCACAACATCGCGGTGCGCGAGCAGCGATCCGTATGATTCGGCGTTGTAAATGGCGTTGGCGATGGCTTTGGTCATCGCTTCGACTGCGAGGATGCCGACGAGGTTGACGTCTGCGTCGACTTCGTTTGTTGCCAGTGCAAAAACGGTGTCGCCGTCGAACATTGTGTGCACGGGGTTGATTGCCTTCGCGTAGGCGTTGTGCGTCATTTCGGCGACTTTATTTGCCATCGCTTTGTCCAATTTCGCATTGGTCGCCACCACCCCGATGGTCGTATTTTGTCCCTCTAATTTTGCTAAGTGACCGGCTTTCATGATTTCAATCGTATCGAGAAGTATGGCATTTTCATGGTCATAAACACCTGCGATTTTTGTATTGGTGAGTGGGTCGAAGATGTCCCCGACGGCATTGACTGCGACGATGGCACCGACTACTAGGTCACCGACTTGAACACTCGCTGATCCTAAGCCACCTTTCATCGCGTTGTCTGGTCCTAAAATTTTCCCTACACTCGCTCCAGTACCTGCACCGAAGTTGCCTTGACTATTTTCATCACTGCTGGCTTTTCCTGAAGCCTGATAACCCATCTCTTTATCGGGGCGAATGTGGGGCGATCCGACTTCCAGATCGTAGAGCACCGCGGAAGCGACAATCGGCACCTTTGCGCCGGGGGTTTCAAAGCCGATATTCTGCTCCGCCAGATAGGCCATGGCGCCGGACGCGGCATCGAGGCCGAAGGCGGAACCGCCAGAGAGAACGACCGCATGCACTTCGTTAACGGCTTTACGTTCCTGGAAGAGGTCGGTCTCGCGCGTCCCGGGAGCGGAACCGCGGACGTCGACGCCACCCGTTGTGCCAGTTGGGGTGAGGATAACGGTACACCCGGTCATTGCTTCCAAATTTTGAGCGTGCCCAACGCGAATGCCTGGCACGTCTGTGATGTATCCTGTATACATATTGCCACCTACTTTCTAAATTTTCTTATCTTTATGATACAATACTTTTCAAGGATTGGGAAAAATTAGTGACCAGAGGCGGGTTGTGCGTTATGATGGAAGTAAATGAATCGAGGACAAGTGAATGGAAATAAAGGAAATTTGGGAAAAGTTTGTTGCAGAATTCCCTGAGTATAAAGAGGCGCCAATTCCCGAAGCATGGCAATTCGGCGTTTCAGCAGACGAATTGGCAGAACTAGTTGTGAGTGGCGTTAAAACCGCAACAGCATCGGGACACCGTTTGTACGAAATGGAAAGCGAAGCGTTGCCACAACCAGGATTGTTGAACATCATCTTAAATAGTGACGACGAACCGGTTTGCGTGACACGAAATACTGACTTGATCGTGAAGCCATTTAACGAAGTGACTGCTGAATTTGCTGATTTAGAAGGAGAAGGCGACCGATCGCTTGACTATTGGCGCCGAGTGCATTGGGATTTCTTTACAGAAGAGTATGCGAGTGTTGGCTTGGAGTTTTCAGAAGATGAGTTGGTTGTAGGGGAAATATTTGAGTGTTTATACCCATTGAGTGAAGATTAAAAGAAAGAACCACTATAAATCCTGATTGTGAAAGGATTTGTAGTGGTTTTTTGGTCGAAATGTAACCAAGACTTTTTTTGCGAGTTACGTTTTGGTCAAAATGTTGCCAAGATTTGGGGGCCGGTTTTGATTCTTTGGTTAGCGGATATTAAACAAAACATAAACTTCCAACCATCTCAACCCCTCAACCAGCATGAGGGCTTTCAGTGCAGTTGTCAATTTCCTCAGAAATTGACTTCCTTAAATAATAGAAGCTTTAGGCCTGGCCTAAAGCCACATTAAAGAGAAGGTAGAGTCGCTGGTGCGACTCTTTTCATTTTGATTCCATAGTTTGTTGTCGGATGCAAGCCAAGGTGTTTTTAGCAGAATGCTGTAACAAGTTCGGTGTTCTAAACGTGGATTGTTGATGGGATCGTGTTTTTATAACAATACAGGCCAAGAAACCGTTGGTATTGTTACTGGAAGCCCGGTTTTATAACAATCCAGACCTAGAAATCGTTGATATGTTACTGGGGCCGTGTTTTATAACAATCTACAAACTCAACAATATCATAACCCCAGACACCACATTCGTCACCCCATGCAGTCCCCAGGCTAGCAACACCGAACCCTCTAACTCATTGTGAATCACATGCCCCCACACCAAACTCATCAAGGTTAAAGCAGCAACGAGCCAAACTTGAATAAAAATCGGGAACCCACCAACTGTGGGTAAATGAATTAACGCGAATAGCACTGCTTGAAAGACGTTCCCCAATTTGAAATGCCCATTTCGTTTAAAGAAATTGATCAGGTATCCTCGGAAAGTGAACTCTTCTGTGAAAGATGTCTGCACCAGTGCTTGAAGCAAAATAATTAGGATAGTTGACAACGACCAACCGCTCTCTAAAAAGGATTGCGCCCGCAATCCGCCCGTAACTAGTGGGTCTAGTGTAGAAAGCAGATAAATATTCAATGCGAAATGAGGTAACATCGCCAGCACCATTTTTACCATACTTTTCCCCCAGCCAGAAGGTAAGGGGACGAGTCCGAAAAATTCGGCGAGCGCGTATTTTTTGCGGTAGTAGAAGAGAAACGGGACGAGGCCGACGAGCGCGAATAGGACGACTTGGATGAGCGACGAGGCGAGTTGGCTGAGCAATGCGGCTGACATGAAATCCCCTCCTGTGTTGTTATATTCATTTTAAGGGATATTGGAAAGTATGGCAATCTCTTTGAGTGAGGAACTGCGATTTCAGATATGCTTTAGAAATTCAAATGAATTGGCTTGTATATCTTATTACTATATAATAACGTTAATATAAAAAGAGGAGGTTTACCATGCCTAAGACAATTATGACCCAAAGAGATGCAAGAGAAAATTTTTATCAATTGCTAGAAGACGTGAATCAAAACCATTCTGAAATTCATATTATTAGCGAACGTAATGAAAATGATGCCGTCTTAATCAGCAAAAAGACTGGGATTCTATTCAAGAAACGCTGTTTTTAGAACAGACCGGAGTATTAGCAATAGTCAGAAAACGAGAAGGGGACAATAGTGGATACTCAGATGTTGATACAATCGATTGGGAAGCTTTATAATGAGTAGGTATTGAATTTTTTGATTAGAATCCACTCTTATGCAATTCCCTAATCCAACCACCAACTCCGATAGCATTTACAAACTCTTTGAAAATAGCTTTAGGCCCCAGCCTAAAGCAACCTCCCCAACAAAAGAAGTCAATTTCTCCAGAAATTGACCACCCCACACCCCATAGATCTAAAACCCACAACTAACCAAAATCCGAGCCCCCCACACTCACCATTCCCGAAATAACCCAAAAACCATAACAAAACCAAATAGAAACCACCCACAAAATAATTTGCGAGCCAAAGCACCAAAGCAAATTCAAACAACCCCCAACCAAAAACCAATCCTCAGCAGTTCCACGATTTCTCTCTTCCACCCGCAGTTAAATGATTGCTTAGACAAACAAAAATCAAATTACAAATTAAGCAAATCGAAGAGGAAAAGGCCATTCATGCGTCGTGTTTTTGGACGACTAGCGTATTAGAAGCTGTGCAAGCGAAGCGCGCAACAGATTCAATAGCTAGGAGAGTCCGACGCTCCTCTCGAAGAGAGAGCATAGGACGGTCCCACGACAGCAATGAATGGCCTTTTCCTCGCAGATTTGCGAATCAAAGATTTTTTAAGATTTTAAAACAAAAACTATCTCTCTTTATTCAACCGATCATTAAACGGATCCGCCACAAACTGAACATCCGTCCCAACAATGACATGATAATTATGATCATCCATTTGATTTTGACCAGGGACACCTGTTCTAGAAATACGTTGCTGATCAACAATCGACGTATCTTTCAGATTTAAACGCAGACGTGTTGCACAGTTAATCATCGAATTGATATTTTCCGCACCACCAACGGCTTCATAAATTTCATTCGCCATCGCTTCATAGCGGTCACCGCTAGTCGCAATAGGAGTAGTATCGGTAAAGTCTTCACCTAAATCGGCATCATCCTCACGGCCCGGCGTTTTTAAATCTAATTTCTTGATTAAGAAATCGAAGATGAAATAATAAACGACTGCCATGATTAACCCTAAGACAATTAACATCCACGTGTTATTCGCTAGAGGCATGCGGAGCGACAGAAGGAAGTCGATCAGACCGGCTGAGAATGAGAATCCAGCAGTCGCGTTAAGAGTCGCTGCTACAAACATCGAAACACCCGTTAGTAAAGCATTAACCACGTATAAAACCGGTGAAAGGAACATGAATGAGAATTCAATTGGTTCCGTAATCCCTGTCACAAATGAGGCAATCGCACCTGACGCCATTAAGGCACCGACACGTGCTTTGTTTTCAGGCTTGGCATTTTTGTAAATCGCGAAAGCCGCAGCTGGTAAACCAAACATCATAATTGGGAAGTAACCCGCTTGGTAACGCCCAGTAATTCCGGCTTCACCGATTGAACCCCAGAAATTCCCGATGTCATTAATTCCGATTGTATCAAACCAGAAGACGTTGTTGACCGCATGGTGTAGCCCAAATGGAATCAGTAATTTATTTAAGAAACCATAAATACCGGCACCAAGTGCACCCATACCAGCAATCGCTTCACCAAATCCTTGAAGCGCTCCGTAAACTGCTGGCCAAACGAAGTATAATACTAACGCCACAAGTAACGCTAGAATCGAAGACAGAATCGGAACTAAACGACGACCAGAGAAGAAGGCCAGCCATTGTGGTAATTTTGTTTGATAAAATTTGTTGTAAATCTCTCCACCAATAACCCCGGCAATAATACCGATAAAGACATTTTGAATCGAGGCAAACGCTGGGTCAATCTCTTCCGGAGTTACTCCCGTAATTTGAGAGAGTACATCCGGGCCAAGTAGGGTGGTCATCATTAAGAATGCAACGACCGCCGATAGAGCCGCAGCCCCGTTATTGTCTTTAGCGAGTCCTGTACCAATTCCTAACGCAAATAAAATCGGTAAATTATTGATAACGACGAGTCCCGCTTGGACCATGAAAATCGCAATCGTATTCCCCGAACCTGACAACGCGTCAGGGTCTAAGGCGTACCCCGTCCCCATAAATAGCGACGCAACAACTAACACTGAAACGGGCAACATCAACGACCGCCCAATTTTTTGTAAATAATTTAACATAATAATTTCTCCTAACTAACGTTTAATAGACCGTGCCATTCTAGCAAAAGTATGGCGTTTACCACGGATAGCAATCGAAAACGCCGTAATGTTTTCCGGCGGAGCCATCCGCCCGTAGCCTCCGTCACCGATATGATGAATATCTGCACCGACTTGCTTATTATTCAATGCAAACTGGCGAATCGTTCCTTCATCCGCTGACTCCTGGCTCGTCCCAATCGTATTCATCACCAAGCCACCCAATTTGTGGATCTTCTCAGTAATTTGGCGCGTTTGTTCAATCGTAATCCCCGGCACCGTACCAACAGTTGGAATCAAGACACCATCGGTACCTTTTTCAATAATTTCAATCAATAAATCCTCTTGCACAACCGGCTCATCCGACCCCGCACCATGCATTTTCCCGGCAAAAATAGGGCCACCATAGTGCTCTATAGCCGTACTAATCGAATTCAGAATTCCCTGATTCGTCACACCCGTAGACGGATTGGCAGTAATCATAATAAAATCAATGCCCAATTTCCGAGCCTGCTCAAACGCCTCCGGAGTCGCTTGCCGACCATTCGAGATGGTCACTTTCTGATCCATCACCTCATCATCCGGATTAACTGGCTCCAAATTGATCCCAATCGGACGCCCAGTCCACTCCTTCAACTGCTGAATTGGGTTATCGATACCTTCCATCCCAACAATCTCTTGCGTGAATACATCAAATTCATTCATACAAAGCAAATCAGCCCCAAAAGCCGCCATCACTTCACCATTTGAAATACCCTCTAACAGCGGTGCAGCCGTCACAACCGTCTCCGCCAAAATCGTCCGGCCCTCGCTCGCCTTAATCGACCGAACCAAATCCTTCCCCGACATCGACTCAAAATCACTCGCAGCACACGCCAACAATCGCTTCATCTCTTCACTTCCTCCCCAAATCACTAACATGATCTAGTACCAATTCTACATAATAAAGCGCTTACACTCAAGCGGAAGTATCAAAATTAAACACAATTTATTAATAGTTCCGAAGGCCTAAGGGAAAGTATGGCATTATGCATTATTGTCAAAACTCCGATGGGAGTTGGTGGTTAGTTTTGATGGAATCTGGTTTGTTGTCAAAACTCCGATGGGAATGGAGTTGTAGTTTTGATGGAAGAGGGTTGGTTGTCAAAACTCTGATGGGGATTGGTGGTTAGTTTTGATGGAAATTGGTTAGTTGTCAAAAATAAGATGGGAATGGAGTTGTAGTTTTGATGGAATCTGGTTTGTTGTCAAAACTAAGATGGGAATGGAGTTGTAGTTTTGATGGAAGTGGGTTGGTTGTCAAAACTCGGAAGGGGATTGGATTCTAGTTTTGATGGAAGAGGGCTGGTTGTCAAAACTCGGATGGGAATGGAGTTGTAGTTTTGATGGAAGTGGTTTGGTTGTCAAAAATAAGCTAGAAACACTTAGCATTTTCTAACAAAAACCATGTTATCTAATCATTTTCTAACATATCGTTTGACTTTTGAAATTCAAACAAATAATATGTAGATTACCAACAGCCAATTAGGAGGGCAATATAATGAGTCAAGTATTAGAGGCATTGAAAGTGTTAAAAGAGAACAAAATTATTAATCTAACCCATGATGTAGAGCCAAGCATTCCGCATTTCCCAATTTTTCAGCCAATTGCGTATAAAACACTCGCAACGATTGATGACGGTGGTTTCTTAGCACAAGAAATTACAATTGGGTCGCAGTACGGAACGCACATTGATGCGCCATATCACTTTGCTAAAGGTAAACGCAAATTAAACGAGATCGATATCGAAGAACGTATTTTACCCATTTATGTACTGCACTTTGAAGATGAAGTTGCAAAAGATCCCAACTTTTCAGTAACAGAAGAAGTAATAACAGCATACGAAGCAGAACACGGACAAATTGAAGCGGGTGACTTTGTCGCAATATCTACCGGCTGGTCTAAACGCTTCGCAGATCCCGTTGCCTTCAATAATGTCGATGACGCAGGTGTCTCATGTACCCCAGGTTGGTCAATGTCCGGCCTAAAATATTTAGCCAGCAAAAATGTCACAGCCATCGGACACGAAACAATCAATACCGACTCAGGAAAAGAATATGCCAAAGCCGGTTTCCTAGACTGCGAACTATTCTGGCTAGAACAAGACAAGTACCAAGTTGAATTATTAACCAACTTAGATCAAGTCCCAACCCGAGGCGGCATCATCGTCATCGCCGTTCCACACATCCGCGACGCATCAGGATTCACAGTCGAAGCCTTCGCAGTAGTACCAAATTAAAAGAACACTAAAAGAGATGAGCAAGGAGTCTGCATTTAGGACACGACGCTCATCCTTTTTTTCATCCCCACAACCAACACCGAAAGCATCCGCCAACTCTCGGAATACAGCTTTAGGCCCCAGCCTAAAGCTACCTCCCCAACAAAAAAAGTCAATTTCCCCAGAAATTGACCATCTCACTAACCATAGATCTAAAACCCCTCACCAAATCAAAATCTTAGCACCTCAAATTGTAGCGATCGTATAAATACTCTTAAAAATCAAGGCACTTTTTATACGATCGTATAAATACACTAAAAAATCAGGGCACTTTTTATACGATCGTATAAAAACTCTAAAAAATCAGGGTACATTTTATACGCACTAGTATAAATACTCTTTAAATTTCAGAGGACAATTTTAAACCACCTCCAATAGCATCTACCAACTCTAAGAATAAAGCTTTAGGCCCTAGCCTAAAGCAACCTCCCCAACAAAAGAAGTCAATTTCCCCAGAAATTGACCACCACACTAACCATAGATCTAAAATCCTACAACAAACCCCAATCCCAGCACCCCCACACACTTAATATTCCCGAAGTAACCCAAAACTCATACCACCACCAAATAGAAACCACCCACAAAATAATTTGCGAGCCAAAGCACCAAAGCAAATTCATACAACCCCAAATCAAAAACCAATCCCCAGCAGTTCCCCGATTTCTCCCTTCCCCCGCAATTAAATGGTATTTGATACCAACAAAAATCTAATTACAAATTAAGCAGATCGAAGAGAAAAGGGGCATTCATTTGCCGTGAAATTTTGGACGACTAGCGTATTAGAATCTGTGCGAACGAAGTGAGCTAACAGATTCAATAGCTAGGAGAGTCTGGAGCTTTCGCAGAAAGCAGAAGACGGTCCCACGGCAAAAAAATGAATGCCCCTTTCCTCGTAGATCAGCGAATCATCTGAGCTTCAAAATACATTCTTTTTCAATGGCTTCACCTTGTCGAAACCGCTTAATTTGCCTATAATTAAACATGACAAGAAAAGGAGCATTCACATGAACACACAACTATCACCAGAAAACCGCACACGCCTCGAACGCATCAAAGACCTCACCACCATCCCATCACCCACCGGCTACACCTACGACATCATGGACCACATCCAAGCGCAACTCACCGCACAAAACATTGCCCATGACTTAACACCAAAAGGTGGACTCCTCATCACGATGCCGGGCCGTGACACAGCGCGTCACCGATTTGTCACAGCACACGTCGACACACTCGGTGGGATTGTGCGTGCCATTAAACCAGATGGGCGCTTGAAGATGGACCGCATCGGTGGCTTTACTTATCATTCGATTGACGGCAATTATGTGACAATCCATAGTTCGTTAACCAACGAGAAATATCAAGGAACGGTGTTACTCAAACAAACCAGTGTCCACGTCTACAGCGATTCCGCTACTGCTGAGCGTAATCAAGACAACATGGAAATACGTCTGGACCATATTGCCAAAACGAAAGAAGACGTTGAGGCCTTAGGCATTCGTGTGGGCGACTTTATTAGCTTCGACCCCCGCACTGAAATCTACGATACAGGTTACATCAAATCACGTCATCTGGACGACAAGGTCAGTGTTGCCATACTTTTAGAAATAATTGAAAAGGTGGCTGCTGGGGAAGTTGAACTGGCGCATTCGACGCATTTTTATATTTCGAATAATGAGGAAATCGGCTACGGCGGGAATTCGAATATCGACCCGGCGGTTGAGGAGTATTTGGCGGTCGATATGGGTGCGATGGGGACGGATCAGCAGACGGACGAGCATTCGGTGTCGATTTGCGTAAAGGATGCGTCGGGGCCGTATCATTTGGGGCTTCGCAACCAGTTTGTGGAGTTATGTGAGGCGGCGGAAATCCCGTATCAGCTGGATATTTATCCGCATTACGGTTCGGACGCGTCGGCTGCGATGCGTGCGGGTGCGGACGTGCGCCACGGGCTTTGCGGCGCTGGGATTGACGCGAGCCACGCTTACGAGCGCACACACATCGATTCGGTCAACGCGACTTACAATTTGGTCGAGGCGTATTTGACGGCTTCGATGGATTAATTATTTTTAGGGAAAGTAGGGTAGATATTTTATGAGTGAAGATTCTAAGGAGTTTACGTTTGGTGAGCGGGACGCTCAGGCTGAGTTAGATTTTATTCAGCAGTTGGAGGAGAAGTTGGCGAAGGATTCTAAGAGGGTTGTGCCGACGGATCAGGCTGGTGGAGAAGGCGAGGATGGGCAGATTGTAATGTTGGTGGATGATGAGATTTATAAACCTTAGGATGGTTTAGGGATTTAAGTTAGTATGGAATTTGCTGCAGAAAGACGATATTTTTCTCTGTGGGGGGCGCCTTCATAACCTTCGGTTATTTCGGACTATTTTGGCTAGAAATTACCTAAGCGCTTCGCGCCAAGGTAATTTAAGCTACGCCAAAATCCCTTTCTCCCACAGGAAAAATATCGTCTTTCTTTCGCAAATTAATTAGTTAGAATTGGAATTAATGTCTGGTAAAGTTTATAAAATCTCATCTTCTTTTGGGTGGGAGAGTCCCGGGGTTGGTGAGAGATTTGGGTTGGTATTTGGAATTTGTTTGTACTTTTAGAGGTAGTTAGGAGGCGTTTTGCGCCTCCTTTCTTTTAGTGAGGTGGCTTTTAGGCGTGGCCTAAAAGCTTCTTTTTTATTCCAATGTTTGGTATGGGGCTGGGATAGAGTGGTTTCTTGAGATTGGGCTTGTTGTGATTAATTGATGCACCAAGTTGGTGCATGAGTGTAGGAAATTAGTATTGATGCACCAAGTTGGTGCATGAGTGTAGGAAATTAGTATTGATGTACCAAGTTGTTGCATCGATTTAGGGTGAGTAGTTGTCGATGTACCAAGTTGTTGCATCGATTTAGGGTGAGTAGTTGTCGATGTACCAAGTTGTTGCATCGATTAGGGTTGAGTAGTTGTCGATGCACCAAGTTGTTGTATCGATTATAGTTTAGTAGTTGTTGATGTACCAAGTTGTTATATCGATGAGGGTTGAGTAGTTGTCGATGTACCAAGATGTTGCATCGTAGGGAACTGGGCTGTTTTTTAAAGATGCATTTATTATGTCCTTTTGATCGGAGTTGGTCTTTTTTATTCTTGAGCTATACTTCCCCAAGAACAGCTGTAAGCGTTTGTAATGAAATGTGTTTAGAGGTATACTAAAAGAGATAAATGTGACGATTATATATGATTTTCATCATGACAGGGGGTCATTGGGATGAAAAAGTTAGGGAAATTTTTGCTGAGCGTTGTGATGGTGCTGTTGGTTGTTGGGTTGGCGATTTTTGGGCTGCGGATGTTTAATGGGCAGCGTTTTTCGGAGTATGAACAGGCTGAGGGGACGCCGGAGCATTATGTGGATGTGCGGAATATGGATGTTTATCCGACTGAGGCGGAGGGCGTTTCGATTACGAAGGTTCAGGATGGGTCGACGCAGGGATTTCATATGGTGCCGGATGACCCGCAGCATGATGGGATTGTGATTACTTATGGTGGTTCTGAGGGGTCGCCTGGGTATGATGTGGCGCTAAACTTGGCGCAGCAGGGTTACGAGACGTTGGCGCTGTTCTTTTTCGGGCAGGATAATCAGGAGAATATGTTAATTGAAGTGCCGATTGATCAATTTGAAGAGACGCTTTCTTGGGTGGAAAGTAATGCGGAGAATGCAGATATAATCACGCTTTACGGTGCATCGAAGGGGGCAGAGTATGCGGCGAATGTTGCGAGTCGCTTCGATGAGGTTGATAATGTTATATTAATGGCTCCGGCTTCTCATAATTATCAGGGGCTGGGTCAAACGGAGGGGTCTACTTGGACTTATGAAGGCGCAGAGTTGCCTTACTTGTCCTTTAGGGATGCGGATCCTTGGCCTTATATTTCTGAGACGGTTTGGCCGATGATTAGTTATGCGCCGATTACGTATAATTCGACGTATGAGCCTTTGTTAAATAATGCGAGTAATCGTGATGAGGCGCGGATTCCGATTGAGGATAGCGCTGCGGAAGTGTTAATTTTTGCGGGTGGTGATGATCAGATGTGGCCGTCGAAGCAGATGGGTGAGTTGATTGTGGAGGCTAAGCCGGATGCGGAGTTGCATGTTTATGAGGATGCTGGGCATTTGTTTAGAGGTAAGGGTGTGCTTGGTGCTGGTGGTATGTTGTTGAATATGGGTGGTAGTGAAGAGGCGAACGCTGAGGCGAGTGCGTTGATGAATGAGGTAGTGTTGGAGAAGTTGGAGGAGTGGCATTAGGAGATTAAGAGAGTTTATTAGTTTTGTATGGAATTTGCTTCATACAGCTCAGCATTTTCTCTGTGGGGGGCGCCTTCATAGCCTTTGGCTATTTCGGACTATTTTGGCTAGAGTATTTCTAAGTGCTTCGCACAAGAAATACTACGCTACGCCAAAATCCCTTTTTTCCCACAGGAAAATGCTGAGCTGTATTGCGCAAATTAAGTAGTTAGAATTCTAATTATTTTTTTGTAATAAATACTAAACCTCAACTTCTTTGGGAAGGGAGAGTCCCGTGGTTGGTGAGAGATTTGGGTTGGTATTGGGGAATTTGTTTGTATTAGAGCATTTAAGAGGTAGAGTCGCTTGGGCGACTCTCAGACCGTAGACAAACCCGAGTTGAAGCTCATTCAACTCGGGTATTTTGTTGATTAAAATTAATATTGGCATACAAATAAAAAAACGAAGCCTATTAGCCTCGATTATCTAGTAGTATTGCGAGTTTTTTCATGTTTATGCAGGCATAAGTAAGCCCTGCTTTAAACTCCATCAGCTCTTTACCCACTAAATGAGTGTATCTAAAGCCATGGTGTTCCTTAGCAGTGCCAAACTGGCGTTCGATTGTTTCCTTCCTTTGACGATACAAGTCTCTCATACCATCTGAGTGTCGAATTTCTTCGCATGTTTCCAACGCATCTTGCCAAACATGGCGTGTAATGACGCGATAATTATTAAATTTTTCTTGGTCTTCTTTGGAAGCTCGATATTGTCGATAACCATCTCGTGCGGTAGTCAGATAATGATGAACAACATTATTTTCGTCAAGATAACAATCGTAATATTCATCGTAAACAACATCGCGATTCTCAGGTTTTTTTCTGGGACGTGTGTAGGGAAAGACAGGAGTTATT
>JACBXN010000012.1 GCA_015863215.1 Aerococcaceae bacterium DSM 111176 | reverse complement strand
AACTCGCAATACTACTAGATAATCGAGGCTAATAGGCTTCGTTTTTTTATTTGTATGCCAATATTAATTTTAATCAACAAAATACCCGAGTTGAATGAGCTTCAACTCGGGTTTGTCTACGGTCTGGAGCATATCTATGAGGTATGCTTTTTTATTTTGCATTAAAATTTTGTCAAAGGACAATTTATTGATATAATAATTTTATTTAGAGGAGGTTTTATATGAATTTGAAATTGAAAGATTTGATTAATATCGGTATCTACGCTGCTATTTATTTTGTCATGGTTGGAATCGCTGCCTTAATTTGTGTCTTCCTAATCCCTGGTTATTCATATGTCTATATACCAGTACCTACAGCCTTGATATCAGGAACTGTCTTTATGCTAGCGGTTGCGCGAATTCAAAAATTTGGTGCTATTACAATTATGGCGACCGTTATGGGTTTATTCTTTTTTATTTCAGGATTATTCCCTAACGCACTATTACCTGCTATATTATTCGGACTACTCGCAGATGGAATTGCTTATGCCTTCAAATACAAGAGTAAACAAGGCTTACTCATCAGTTATATCGTCTTTGCTTTTTCTAATATTGGTCCTATCATACCAATGATTATTAATCCAGAGAGTTATGCCATCCAACTCGCTGACCGTGGTAAAGATGCGAGTTATATAAGTGCAGCCTTTTCCAGTTTACTTGATAATACATGGTTAATTGTTATTATCGGTACCATCGTTGCAGCCATTATCGGTGGTTTATTTGGGCAAAAAATGGTTAAAAAACACTTTAAGAAAGCTGGGATTGTTTGATGAATTACCGCTTCGATCCCCGTAGCAAACTCTGGGGTATTTTAATCGCCATTCTTGCAACATCTTCTTTCAGCAATTATTTTATCGAAATAACGACTACAATTATCTTTATAGTTTTTTTAATGGTGTCGAACGAAAAAAGTTCTGCGATTCGATTGTTTTTAATTTATCTTATCCAATGGTTCGGTTATCTCTTTATACTACCTCGAATTAATCAGCCATATATTTTATTTGGTTTATCTTTTTTCGTAAATGGGATGCGTGAATTAATGCCTGCTATTGCCAGTTTAAATTTTATCTTTCGAACAACCCAAATGGCAGAATGGGTAGCATTATTCAAACTTTGGCGTTTCCCAAACTTTATAATGATACCTTTAACGGTGATTGGGCGCTTCTTCCCTACTATTTTCCAGGACTATAAAAAGATTACTCAAGCTATGAAGCTACGTGGGATTACAGTTAGTTGGAAACAATGGTTCTTGAATCCAGTGAGTATGTTCGAGTATATTTTAATTCCCTTATTAATGAATGCTACTCAAGTAGGCGAAGATTTAACTATTTCCGCTCTCACTAAAGGTTTTTCAATTAAAGGTAATAAAACGTCGCTGACACAATTAAATTTTAAAAAACTTGATTATATCTTTATGTTTACTATTACTCTGCCATTCATCATTCAGATAGGAGCACACTTATTATGATACATTTAAAGAATACATCATTCTCTTATCCTGATGAGAATCCAGTGATCAGTAATATTAATTTAGATATTATGACGGGTGAGTGTATTTTAATTTGTGGCATGAGCGGGTCTGGTAAAACAACTTTATCACGAATTATAAATGGACTCGTACCAGAATATATTGAAGGTGAATTATCTGGAACTGCGAAAACGGAAGATTTAATTGCCGGTCAATCAACTCTGAATGACTATGTTCCAGTTGTCGGTAGTGTCTTTCAAAATCCGAAAACACAACATTTCGCAACTACCACAGAAAATGAAATAGCGTTAGTCTGTGAAAATTTAGGCATTGACCCACAAATTATTCAACAACGTATTTTAAGTTTATCTGACATTTATGATATCGAACATCTCCTTGATCGCTCTCTTTTTGAATTGTCTGGAGGCGAAAAACAACAAGTTGCCTTTTTAAGTGCGATTCTTCATCATCCTAAGATTATTGTTTTAGATGAAGTAACCTCTAATCTTGATCAAGATGCCATTCACCGTTTATCAACAATGATTCAAACACTGAAGGAAAAAGGAATGACTATTGTTCTAACAGAACATCGTCTCGCTTGGTCGCTCGATTTTGTTGATCGTTATGTTTTCCTTCAAGATGGTGAAATCAGTAAAATTTGGACTAATGAAGAAATGAGTGAGTTAAATGACTCAACATTACACGAATTTGGTTTAAGAACGAATAATTTAGCACCTTACCGTTTGAAATTAGAAGAATTAGTAGCTCAACCAACTACTTCTGAAGGAAAATTTATGATTAAGGATTTAGTGATTGGTCATAATTCTCCATTATTACAGCCTTTAAATTTATCGGTTGATCGCGGCCAAATTGTTGGTATCTTAGGTCCAAATGGTACTGGAAAATCAACTTTAGCAAATACTTTAGCAGGATTACTGCCCAAAATATCCGGCGACATTTTATGGGATACTAAGAAACAAACTGCTCGTAAAATGACACAGAAAACATTTGTCGTCATGCAAGATACTAATTATCAATTGTTCACTGAATCAGTCGAGGAAGAAATTACACTCGGTTTAGAGGATGATATCAATATTGATTCGATACTTGAACAATTAAATTTAATCAAATTACGCGATAAACACCCAATGGCTCTCTCTGGCGGTGAAAAGCAACGAGTCGCCATTGCATCTGCTATCCAATCTGGAAAAGAATTGATTATCTACGACGAACCAACTTCAGGTCTAGATTATTATCACATGGAGGCCTTCGGCAAAGAAATTAAAAAGTTAGCTCAATCTGGAATCATTCAGATTATTATCACACATGATGAGGAGTTAGCAGCTAAATATTGTGACACCGTGATTGATTTATCAAAATTTAAGTAAATATTTACTATGAAAAGCCAGTCAATTCATTTTTTCTGAATTGGCTGGCTTGTTTTTATTAATATTGGGTTTTCTTAGTAAACTTATAAGATGCGTGAACTGCGTATCTTATAAGTTTAAATCCGAGAAGATACATAGATTGCGCATCTTCTTCCTTTGAAATCTGAGAAGATACGTAGATTGCGCATCTTCTAAATTTCATAAAAAATAACAGATATCAATTCAAAAATACCGCTATAAACTATCATGTTCATCATGAGTTTTATAGCGGTAATTTTTATAAATAGTTCAATTCTTTTATTTAGCAGCAATCCAACGGTATAAAGTTTTCACACCCGTACCAGATGCACCAGCTGGTAAATAATCAAATGGTTTGCTTCCAAATGATGGACCTGCGATATCTAAATGAACCCAAGGTAAGTCTTCAGCAAAATGTTCTAAGAAAATTCCAGCGGTAATTGCTCCGCCACCACCTTTAGGTGCATTGTTCAACTCGCCAAATTGCCCTTTGATCATTTTGTAGTGACTTGGGAATGCTGGTAAACGATGTGTTGGTTCACATCCCTTATCTGACGCTTCAAGAACAGCATTCGCCATTTCATCGTTATTTGAAATCATGGCTGTTGTATTAGGTCCAAGTGCTGCAATAGCTGCTCCTGTTAGCGTTGCTAAATCAATTATTTCTGTTGATTTGAGTTTAGTAGCCGCATAGTAAATAGCGTCTGCTAATGTTACGCGCCCTTCAGCATCGGTATTATTGATTTCAATCGTTGTACCTTTCATTGACCCAATGATATCGCCATTCTTCATCGCTTTACCGTCAATCATATTTTCTGCAGCTGCAATCACACCAACGACATTTTGTTGAATTCCTACCTTTTCTAAGGCATAGAGTGCTCCAACAACCGCTGCTGAACCAGCCATGTCTGATTTCATATTTACCATACCAGCGGTAGATTTAATTGCATAACCACCTGAATCATAGGTCATTCCTTTACCTACTATAGTAATATGTTCTTCTTGTTCTAATGGCATGTATTTCATAACTATTAGACGCGGTGCTCGGTATGACCCCTTAGCAACCGTCAAGAATGCTTCCATCCCTAACTCTTCAATTTGAGCTTCATCATAAACTTCGACAGAGACATTTGTTCCTTCAAATAATTCAGTAATTTGAGCCGCATATGTTTCAGGATATAGTTTGTTTGATGGTTGGTTAACAAAATCTCTTGCAACAAATGCACCTTTTACTACATGCTCGACAGTAATAAAGCTAGCTTCCATTTCTGCTGGATTTTCAACAGAAACGGTTAATTCATAAGTATCTTCTGACTTTTTCTTAAACTCTGTGAATTTATATTCTGCTTGGTATAATCCTTCGAATACCTTTGCTTTCATTTCAGAATCTTCTTGAATTTTTGTTGGAATTATTAGATGAACTTCAGACACATTCATTTTCTCTAAATATTTACCTAGATGATGGAAGTAAGTTGTTGTTAAATAAGAATCAATCCTATCTTCTTTACCTAAACCATAGTAAATTTTACCTTCACCAGAAGCGTTTAACATGGCATAACGATCATTAGCTTTTCCTTTAAATAATTTACGTTCATTTAATTCTTGTAGGTCTCCGGTCTGGTCACCTTCAAATACTGTATGAACAGTTACACTATTTAGTTTATCTTTACTGAATTTCATTTTATCTCCCTTTCTTGATTAATACAGCTCTTTAATTTGGTCGAAATGGTCAGATAATTTATCTATTTGCGTTTTATTACCGATAACTACTTGGGTTGCGTCTTCTTTAAAGTTCTCAAAGAATTTAGCACGTGCTTTTAATTCATCTGCCGTCGTATTTAAAATTTCTTGTTTAATACGGCGTCGGTCATCGTCAGTGACGCCTGCTTGATAGCGTCCAAATTGTTGAATTCCCTTATCAATGGCTGAAGCTGGACGAACGATTGGACTTAATGTTCCAATAATATATTTAAGAATCTCTTCTTCAGTAAGAGATAAGCGATTTAAATATTCTCCTGCTTGATAATAAGTTTCTAGTGATTCAACGATATTTGGATCACGGTATGAAGCCATTGATACTTGTCCATGACGAGAATGTTGGTACATTGAGCCATAAGCTCCACCTTTAACACGGATTGTATTCCATAAATAGTCAAAGCGTAAAATAGTAGCAAGGACGGAGTCGCTACCTTTTTTATCCTCCATCAAATCAGAATGCGTCGCTGCAGCTACATAATTCACGTCTTGTGAAGTGATAAAAGCGGTACTCTCCTTAGTATTCGCAACGTACCTCGCAGTTGGTAAATCATTCTTTGTTTCAAATGCCTTGAATGACTCACTTACTTTCTCTTTGATCATCTCCACACGTTCACCATCTCCGACATAGAGTAAATGAATACGCGCTTTATTAAATAAGCGATGTAAGGTTTCGTTCAGCGTATCAAAAATAGCCGTTTCTTCACCCGTTTGAAGTTGATTGATTACCTCTTTAATATAGTAGAAATAACCAATACCATCCGTACGATCTTTTAATGCATGAGTTGGGCTAAATTGTGAGAGTGCGTAATTACTCGATAAAACATGCGCGCCATAGTTAATTTGATCTTCTAAATCAGCTTTCAGGCTTTGAACAATTGATAATACTTTCGATTTGTCTTTAATTAAAATATCTTCAACTGCTTCAGTCATCAAAGCAATTAAATGATCTAGATTTTCGTATAATGCTTTACCACGGATGTAAAGATATGGTTTTGCGACACCGTCTTTATCTGTAAATACCACATTGCTTGCGTAAATACCACCCGTGTAAGTATTCACGGATTTACGAAATTCAGATAAACTATGTTTCTTAGTATCTAAATTGCCGATTAAATGAGATAGTAACGAAATTTTACTAAATTCCTCAGCTTCGAAATCCGATAAGTCAAAGTAATACGTAATATAATCAATTTCTGATGTAAATTGGTCACTGTAATATAAATTTGTTCCTTCAAACATTTCAGTCATTTCAAATGGTACAGATTCAATATCTGGAGATAAATCTTCACGCTCAAGGGTCGGGATCTTGTCTAAATCTTCCGCTTTATCTGGTGTTTCTTGACGCTCAATTAAAGCTTTAGTATCTTCAATAATCTGATTTAACTCAGCTTCTGTAAGATTTGCTTTAAATTCTTGTAATTTAGCATGACGCTCTTTCTCGATGCGATCATTTTTCCCAGGTTCAGCGATTAAAGTAACCGATGTTTTATGGTCATTATTCAATAATTTCTCTTCGATTAATGTTTCAAAATAACCAGTCTTAGCTAATTTCGTTAGTTCATCTAAATAATTATTAAATGATAAATTACTAAATGGTGAATAGTCATATAACCAAGTGCTAAATGCCGTCAGTGCATAAGCTACCCCTCGTGGGTTACTCTCTGAAATCGCAGCTTCACGCAAAGCAAATTTTTGACGATTTAAAGCAGCCGTAATTAATTCACGGTCAATGCCTTCTTCAACTAACTTTGATAAGGTATCTTTTACTACATTCTTAAATGTATCCAATTTCGCTTCATTGGCATCTTGAATTTCAATAATATATGCAATCGGCCAACCAAATTCATCCACACCAGCAGAAATATCTCCACCAATTTCAGCTTCGATTAAAGCTTTTTTAAGTGGCGCATCATTATTTCCAAATAAAACAGCATTCAATACTTGCATCCCGATAATATCTAAATTATCGTCTGCTAAACCAATATGCCATCCTAATCCTAAATATGATTTATTTTCTGGATTATCCCCTTCTGTAATAGAATAAGTTCCATGATAATCAAGCATTTCAGGTGCTTTTAATTCAAAGGTAAAATCCGTCTGCTCGTCATTTAGTTCATAATCGTTAAAGTAACGGGCTATTTGATTAAATACTACATCACGGTCAATATCCCCGTAAACAACCGTTAATGAATTACTTGGGTGGTAATATTGTGCGTGGTAAGAAACAAACTCTTCTTGAGTTAATTCTGGAATTGAAATAGGATCCCCGCCTGATTCATGAGCGTAGATTGAACTACCATAAAGTTGTTCTGACATCGCTTGATATAAAGCACGGTCAGGAGAACCTAATGCTCCTTTCATCTCATTGTAAACAACACCTTTATAAATTAACTCATCTTCCGTGTTTTCTAAATGATAATGCCAACCTTCTTGAGCTAAAATTTGTGGGTCGCTAATTAATTTTGGTTTAAATACTGCATCTAAATAAACACTCATTAAATTCATATAGTCTTTATCATTCGTTGATGCAACAGGGTAAACCGTCTTATCAGGATAAGTCATTGCATTCAAGAATGTATTCAATGAACTTTTAATTAATTCCACAAAAGGTTCTTTTGACGGATATGCCTCTGACCCATTTAACACCGAATGTTCTAAAATGTGAGTGATGCCGTTATCACTATAAGGTGGCGTTTTAAAAGCAATGGCGAACGCTTTATTTTCATCTCTGTTGTCTAGATGTAATACTTGCGCTCCCGTTTTATTATGTTTATATAAGTATCCCGTCGAGTGGATATCTGTTAATGGTTGTGTTTCGATTAAAGTAAATGTCATACTCTTCCTCCTAAATTGTCATACCACTATTATAACTAAGAAAACGGTTAATGACCAACTAACCGTCTTGGTCGTTTTATGATATTATATAATAGATAATAGAACTACCCGGAGGTTATTATGACAATTAAAGAAAATATTCAACACATCGAACAAACAATAAAGTCTAAGCAACCAAATGCTAAATTGGTTGCTGTAACAAAATCAGTGGGTGAAGAAGAAATGCGCGAAGTATTTGCTTCAGGCATTAAGGTAATTGGCGAAAATCGTGTCCCCTCCCTTCTTGAAAAGCAAAAAGCTCTTGCTGATATCCGTGAAGAGATTGAATGGCATTTTATTGGTAATTTACAAACACGCCCAGTTAAAGATATGATTAATCAAATTGACTACTTACACTCATTAGACCGCATTAAATTAGCCAAAGAAATTCAAAAACGCGCAGAGAAACAAGTAAAATGTTTCTTACAAGTGAACGTCTCTGGAGAAGATTCAAAATCAGGTTTCTCACCCGATGAAGTAATCGATGCCGTTAGCGAATTAGCAGCTTACGATAAAATCAAGATTGTTGGTCTAATGACAATGGCTCCGATTGATGCAACAGAAGATGAATTGCATAATTATTTCAAGCTACTAAAAGAAACTCAAGTATCAGTCGCGAATAAAAACTTCTCCCATGCCCCATGTACTGAATTAAGTATGGGGATGAGTCAAGATTATGAAATTGCACTAGAAGAAGGTGCAACTCATATCCGTGTTGGTACTGCGTTATATGAATAATTCCATAAAAATACTCCCACCAGATTTAAATTTGGTGGGAGTTTTAATATAAAAATTATTTTACAATATAACGAACTTGGTCCTTCATATCAGCAACTTCGATTACTTGACGGTCGCGTGATGCGGCTTCTTGTAATTCGATAATTGCTTCAGGATATTCTACATTACTCTTAGCTTTCAAATCAGCTAACATATCTTCATCAGACATCGCAGTTGTTTCAATATCTAAAGCATTTAAAACAGCTTCAGGGAATTTATATGGACTTGCTGTTGAAACAATAACTAATGGATTTTGACGATTTTCCACCAATTTACGCCCAACTTTTGCAGCCACTGCTGTATGTGGATCAATGACATAATTTGCTGAATCATAAACAGCTTTAATTTCTTCCATCGTTTCTTCTTCAGTCGCAAATTGTGCTAAGAAATCAGCAAATTTTGCATGTGTAGAAGCGTCTACTGAATAGGCACCTGTTTCTTTTAATGAAGTCATTAATTCGGTTAATTTTGCTGTATCATCACCTAACATATGGTATAACAAGCGTTCAAAGTTTGATGAAATTAAAATATCCATTGACGGGCTAATTGTTAGAATAAAGTCACGTTTGGCATTATATTCACCTGTCTCAAAGAAATCATATAAAACAGTATTGTCATTTGAAGCACAGATTAATTTACCAACTGGTAAACCAATTTCTTTTGCATAATATGCCGCTAAAATGTTTCCAAAGTTTCCTGTTGGGACAACAAAATCGACTAAATCACCTGCTTGAATTTCATTCTGTTTTACTAATTGTGCGTAAGCATAGAAATAATACACAATTTGTGGCACTAAACGGCCAATATTCATTGAATTGGCAGAACTAAATTGTTTACCGCTTTCTAACAATTCAGCTCTAAATTCACGGTCATTGAATAATTCTTTAACTTTTGTTTGAGCATCATCAAAGTTTCCTTCAACCGCTAAAACATGTGTATTATCCCCAGTTTGTGTTAACATTTGACGTTCTTGAATCGAAGAAACGCCACCATTTGGATAAAAGACAATAATTTCAGTACCTGGAACATCAGCAAAACCAGCCATTGCTGCTTTTCCAGTGTCTCCAGAAGTAGCCGTTAATATAACGATATCATTTTCATTATTATTAATTGTACCTGCTGTCGTCATTAAGTAAGGCAAAATAGATAAAGCCATATCTTTAAAAGCGATGGTCGATCCATGGAATAATTCTAAATAATAATTTCCATCTGCGCCTTTAAGGGGTGCTATTAATTCTGAATCGAATTTTTCATCATAAGCACCATCAATACAAGCTTGTAACTGTTCATCTGAAAAATCATCCAAGAATTCGCGTAAAACTTTGAATGCCATTTCTTGATAAGTGTAATCTTTCAGCTCTTGAAAGTTAATTTCTAATTTTGGTAAATCAACAGGAACATACAGGCCGCCGTCATCTGCTAATCCTTGTAAAATAGCTTGCGACGCAGTTACGACATTGTTTTCATCACGAGTACTCTTATACATCATTATTAATTGCCTCCAAATTAATTTCTAGCTAAACGATCCATTATTGATACTAATTTTTCCATCATTACCGGTTCAAAAGGACTGTGTGCCCCACCTTCTACAATATGGAGTTGACTAAGTAAATGGACTTCTCTTAAATCATAGGCTCCCTTAACACGACAATCTACATCTAAACGACCATGAACAATATCTATTGGAATATCCGCAATTTCAGCGAGATTATTCAGTAGATAATTATCATCTTCCCAGAACATTTGATGCGCAAAGTAATGCGCCTCAAGTAGACCTAATGATAAATCACCATGCGTTATTTTTGAATCTTGATTAAATTTAGGAATGATAGTTGTTAAACCACTCTCCCAATCTGCCCAAGCTTTCGATGCTTCATTTCGCATCGAAATATCGCCATTCATCATAACCTCATAATAACCTTTTACAATACGCTTTTGTTTCTTTTCAGGTAAAAAGTGCTTAAATTTTCTAAATTCCTCTGGATAGAAATTGCCAGCACCACCTTCAAATAACCAATCTATATCTTCTTGACGTCCAAGGAATATACCACGCAGTACCATATGTTGAACTGATTTTGGGTATTTAATTGCATAGGCTAATGCAAGTGTTGAACCGTAACTTCCACCAAATAATATCCATTCGTGAATATTAAGGTGTTGGCGGATTGCTTCAATATCCTCCACACTGGCGTCTACAGTATTATTCTTTAACGATAAGAATGGACGGCTCTGTCCCGTTCCTCTTTGATCAAATGCTATAATTCGATATGCTTCAGGATTAAAAAATTGAAACGATTTATCTGAAATACTCCCACCGGGACCACCATGTAAGAATAAAACTGGTTGTCCCTCTGGATTACCGCGCTCTTCAATATAAAGTGAATGACCGTCAGAAACATCTAAATGCAATTGTCTGTTCAATGGTACATTAGTATATCCTGGTGCCATAGCCCTGTCCTCCTAGTTATCTATTTAGTGATTCATTTCATCCAATTTATTAAGTACAATTTCTACGACCGCTTTACTGTCCTCTGGACGGTTAACAACATCGTATTTATCAATATCAATACGCACTACTTGGGAAGCATTGTAATGCTTCTCTACCCATTCATCATAACCACTCCACAATTTATAGTAGTAATCATAAAGACTTGGATCTTGTTCAAAATCCCGACCTCTTTGCCCTATACGTTCTAAAATCTTCTCAAAAGAACCTGATAGATATACCATTAAGTCTGGCGCTTTTTGTGGAAGAGATTCTAATTCTTGCATCATATTTGTCAGTAATTTTTCATATATTTTAAATTCAATATCTGAAATATTACCTAAATCATTATTTACTTTACTAAAATACCAATCTTCATAAATAGAACGATCCAAAACATTATTACGGTCATGGAACGCTTGTTTTATATCTGAAAAACGACTATTTAAAAATTCCAATTGGAGTAAAAATGGATAACGCTTTTTGTTTTGTTCTTCCGGTGATGCTGTATAAAATAAGGGTAAAATATCATTATCGTCGACATTTTCGTAGAACACCTCACTACCTAAAGCCTCCGCTATAACTTTTGCCACACTTGTCTTACCTGCACCGATCATTCCACCAATTACAATTATGGTCATCCTCTCCTCTCCTTTTTTTCAACTATTTTCCTATTGTATCACAAGTTGTTTAAAGTCATAGCTAATTATCAAAATAGATAAATTCAAAGTCCCAATCGAATATTTCCACCTCATAGTGGGCTTCAATAAAGCTTAAAACTTGTTGCGCAGACTTTTCAATCATTGGTTTATTATTTGATACAATCGCTATTCCAATTTCAACTTGTTGTAAATTATCTTGTACGCCTGTTTCGGCAATACTAATGTGATATTTATTTTGAATTTTCTGTATTAAACTCTTTACTATCTGCCTTTTCTCTTTGAGAGAAAATGCTTCAATGCGTCCATTCAATTGATAAATACCGACAATCATGTTGCACCTCGCTTATTAAATTATTCAGCACTAAAATTTAATCATCGACAAAATAAAAGTCGAAGAGTTTACCTTCGACTTCACTTTATTCAATATGTTTTGTGTCTAGAGAAATTGATTGACCGCGGTCAAACCCTTGCAAATATGAATCTGACTGAACATTCGCTTCATCTAATTTAAATGCTAAATGTCCATTAACATCCTGTTCGAATTTCTCTTTTACATCACTCGGTGTCTGAATGATCATAGCATATTTTTCATTTTCAGCAATCATTTCTTCTCTTTGTTTTTTATATTTTTCATCGAGTCCATCTAAGAAACCTCTATAATACGACTTTCTTAGGGTAGCTGGTGATTCATTAGAATCTGTTGTATCTTCAATATATTTAGTACTGTAAAATTTCATTGCCTCAGCTGCAAGGTGAAAAACCTCATAGGCTAATTCAACATCTTCAGGGTACCCCATCAAAACTAACTTTCTTCTTACACTATTTTGATGTGGTAGGCGATTACTCTGAATATAAAATAAGACACGGAAGTTATCAGCAATAATTTGAACGAGTACTTTCTCCCACCAATACAGGCGTTTATAAACAGATAAAGATTTAATAATAATTTTCTGTACACCGGTATCTGATAACTCATCTTGGGATATTTTATATTTGAGCATCAGTTTTTGCGCCATTAAAAGGGCTGTCTGGCTCTCTTCATCATTATTGCCATCTTCAGCTAATGTGAGTAAATTTTTAATTTTTGTTAATATCTTTGAATTTTCTGACATATTTGCTCCCTCCAGATGGGTAATATACTCATAATAGCATGTTTTCAATTATTTTTTCAATGAAAACGCATAAATTATTATAATTTTATTAAATTATCTAACGCTGTTTCAAAGCGTTCTGGTAATGGTGCGGTAACACTTACTTCTTCTCCAGTAGTTGGGTGAATGAAGTGTAATTCATGCGCGTGTAAATATTGGCCATCTGATAGTTTAGCAAGCGTCCCACGTACTTCAGAAAGTCCATGACGGTAAGTAGGATCTCCGACAATTGGATGACCAATGTATTCAAAATGAACACGTATTTGATGTGTACGCCCTGTTTTCAATTCTGCCTTAACTAAAGCAGCGTTCTCGTAATTTTGAATAACTTCATACACTGTATAAGCTGACTTTCCATTCGCATTTACTGTAAAACGTGTCCGTTGACTTGGGTCACGAGCGATCGGAACTTCGATAATTCCTTGAGGAATATCCACAGGTTTGTTTACCAAAGCTAAATAAGTACGTCCTAATGAACGATCTTCTAATTGACTACTCAATGCCTGATGTGACTTATCATTTTTAGCAACTACCATTAAACCAGAGGTATCTTTATCAATGCGGTGAACGATACCTGGGCGAATATTAGAACTTCCCTGTGATAAATTCGCTCCTAAATAGTATAACAATGCGTTGACGACTGTTCCGGTTGGATGGCCTTTTGCAGGATGCACAACCATACCAGCTGGTTTGTTTACGACTAACAAATCGTCATCTTCATAAACGATATCTAATGGGATATCTTCTGGTTCAATTTCAACAGGCTCTTCCTCTGGAATGAAAATTTCAATTTTCTCTGTTCCTTGTAATTTGAAATTTGCTTTTTGAGCTTTTCCGTCTACTAAAATGTTATCTTGTTTTATTAAATCTTGTATTTGCGTACGACTTAAATCTAATTCCTTAACTTCTTGACTTAAAACTTTATCTAAACGACCATTTTGGCCAGTTAAATGTAATTCAATGTTATCTAAATGATTCAAATGACATGCTCCTCTTCTGGGGTGATAAAAGTAACGATAATTAAACCAATAATGCCAACAGTTAATGCCATATCAGCAATATTGAAAACAGGGAAATCAATAAAAATTAAATGAAACATATCAACAACATAACCGAGTAATATACGGTCGATTAAATTTCCGATAGCTCCAGCAATAATCATCCCTATCCAAATAAGTTGGATCCAAGATTTATCTTTATTTTTTATGATTATCCGAATGAGTATAATGACAATAATTAATGTAATAATAATAAAAAAGGTGCGTTGACCGGATAGAATGCCCCATCCTGCCCCATCATTACGAATATATGTAAAATTTATAACATCCTCAATAATAGTCATTGTTTCATTTGGTTGAAATTGATTATGAATGTAAATTTTAAGAAATTGATCACAAAATACTAAAATTATTATTGTGAGAATTGTGACTAACATAACATGAAACCCCTTTATTTTATGGAAAATTCTTGAAAAGAATTGAATTGACAATATTTATATTATATACTAGTTTGAGTTATAAAGAAAATACAAGAGACATACTAAGGAGTCATTATGAAAAATATAAGAAAATTAATAATCCTTCCAATTGTATTGTTGATCTTGGCTGGTTGTAGTCAATCTGTTGAACGAGCAGATCGCACTATTACATTAATTCAAGATAATATGACAAGTATTATTAACCTTATCAGTGAGATTCAATTCAACGAACAAGGATTACAAGGTCAATTTGAAGAAATGATCAATTCAGAACAAGAATTACAAGCTTTCCAAAATGAGGAAGCTGGTATTTTTGTAAACATCAATCAAAGAAGTGAATACTTGGATCAACTTGAAGAAAATCGTACGAGTTTAGTTGGTTTACGTGAAGAAATTCAAGCTCAATCTGAAAGCGACGGATTACCAAGTGATCAAGTAACTCAAGTAGACCAAAACCTCGAACAATTACTCGGTCATCTCGAAACATATATTAACGATTACCGTACTAATTTAGAAGTTGAGCAACAATTATATCAATCTTTAGCAAATACTGACTTAGACTATACGCAATTCTTTGGTCTATTTGATCAAATCAGTATTATTACAACAAACAATCAAATGAACCTTGAAAAAGTGATTGAATTTGTTGAACCAATTAATACGGTTTTAATCAATCTCAAAGTGTATTTAGCTAACTTGCAAGAGGCGAGCTAGAGAGGAGTATTATATGTTACCAAACAAATATTTTATCAAAAGAATGGGCTTCGGTCTACTATTATTATTATCATTTTTTATTTTAGCTGCCTGTCAAAATGTAGATCAAGGGACAGATGAAGCAGAAACTGAAGTTCAAGTACCTGAAGTTGGTTATAAGTATGAACAAACAGAAGTCGATGATTTCCATGGACGTCAAGCAATCCAAGATACTGCACGCTATGAAAACATCACTTTAAATCAAAATAGTTACTTAACAGAACCTGAAAATTTACCACAATCTTTATACTATGATTCAGGAATTAATATACCCTACCCTGAAGATGGCGTTCGTGGTGTATATTTAACAGCGGCTAACGTTGCTGATCCTGTGTATTTCGAGGAAATCGTGTCATACATCGATCAGACAGATTTAAATGCAGTAGTTATTGACTTTAAAGACGACTGGGGACACATTATTCCACCGAACGATTCAGACAATCCAACAGTACAGCAAAATACCATCGAAGAAGTGGATTACCGAGCAATCATGGAAGTGTTAGAAGAACACCAAATTTATCCAATTGCCCGTATTACTACCTTTAAAGATAACTTATTATCTGACCAACGACCTGACTTATCATTTATTGATCCAGAAACTAACGAAATTTGGTCTGATGCAAATGGTGCCCAATTCATTAATCCATTTATGCAAGAAACTTGGGATTATGTCATTGATGTTGCTGAAGAAGCAGCAAAAATGGGATTCAAAGATATTCAATTTGACTATGTTCGTTTCCCTGAAGGATTCTTTGAATGGTCCGATGATTTAGAATATGAGATTGGCTACTATGAAAAATTCTTATTAGATGATCCTGAAGCAAAAGGTTATGAACGTGTTGCTGCGATTAATGATTTCTTAGCTTATTCTCAACAACAATTAGGCCCTTACGGTGTTGAAGTATCTGCCGATATATTTGGTTATACTACAGTTGCCGGAGATACTTATGACGTGCGTGGTATCGGTCAAAACTTCTCGCAAATGGCAGAACAAGTCGATACAGTATCAGCGATGATTTACCCTTCTCACTGGGGTATGGAATTCTTTGGCATTACTTATCCTGACCTCTACCCTTATGAAGTGGTTGATAATTATATGTATGCTGAAAACAATGCACTCGAAAACGTTTCAAACCAAGTCAATACAAGACCGTGGTTACAAGACTTTACTGATACATCATTACCACCAGGTACATATCAAACTTATGGACCAGAACAAGTCCAGGCACAAGTTAATGCTTTGGCTGCTCATGGTGTCAATGAATTTCTATTATGGAATGCCGGTGGCTACTATACACCAGGTGTTGACTACACCCCACAACTTGACCAACAAGTTGCTGCGGAAGAATCGATGCCAGTTTATGAAAGCTCACAGTATTAATCATTTCAAGCACTCGCTTAATAAAGCGGGTGTTTTTTTATTTTCTATTCTTTGTGATAAAATTTATACGAGGTGAAAGGAATGCATCAGATAAAATTGAAACGTAGCTACGATGATAAAGAGTACGGTGATGGTGTCAGAATTTTAGTCGATCGTTTATGGCCACGTGGCCTGAAAAAAGAGACACTTGCACATGACGAATGGATTAAAAATATTGCCCCTTCTGCTGATCTACGTCAGTCTTTTCATAAATCCAATGATTTTGAGTCTTTTAAATCTGCATACATTAAGGAATTAGATAATAATCCAGATGCTGAAGTCTTTTATGAAAAAATCAAACATATTTTAGCAGACCTTCATGTCACACTTCTCTTCTCTGCTAAAGATACTGAACATAACAATGCTGTGGTATTAAGGGAATGGTTGTTAGATAAATTACAATAATAAAAACTTCTAGCTCTGTTAATTTCAACGTGAGCTAGAAGTTTTTTGTTTAATATTTTACTTTCCTTTAATCAATAAAACTAACGAACTTTTCCATTGCTACTACTTCTTCAAAATCAAGTAATACCAAATAAACGGAACTTACTGGTTTATTCTTCGCTAAACTTAATGCTTCGCGGTATAAACTCATTTGGAAGCGGTAAGTTTCTTCCAAGCTATCCATTTGGTCTTGTTTTGAATACGCCCCATAAGCACGGTACTGATTCGTCTTATAATCCAACATAACAATGTGGTCCTCAAATTCAAGGTAACCATCAATAACACCATGGACTAACAACTGATTATCCGCAAGTTCTGTTAACTGTTCATCCTGCAATTGATTTTGGAACAATTTTTGTGCAGGAATTGAATAAGAAAATGCCATTTCTTTTTTCAATTTATCCTGGTGATTAATAATTAGCTGCCCTAAATCAGATGACAAGAAATTCAGAATATGATTTTGATCAATAATTTTTATATCTGAATCACTTATTTGACGGGTATTCAATAACGTATCAATTTGTAATTGATACTCTTTTTCAAAATCAGCTTCTTTAAACGCTTCAAAATCTAATAATTGTAAGACATAATGCGTCATCGTACCGCGGTCTGTCGTTTGAATTTGTTGTTGGTTAATAAATTGTGGCTCATTAAAAGTATCTTCTGTATACCGTATTCCTTGAATCCCTTGTGAGAGACTGGTTTGAGGCGTTTCTTGATTTGGTCGACGGTCTGAATAATAAGATAGCTTTTCAATTCGTGGTTCCTCATACAACCGTTTTAATTCGGATACAGACTGATAACTCGATGTATGACTTGCCAAATCATAACGGTAAGAAACAGACATCAATGATTCCACTGTCTGAAGTCCTTTAATATCAGGTGTTCTTGGGTCTCTTACTGCAGTGATTAATTCATTTAGATAATTGTCTGAATGATTTTGATAAGTCGGAAGTGGCATTTGCTGTTGAATCATCGATTGATCAATGAAACGAAGTTCAATATCATCCGCACTCACTCCAGACTGACCATTTTCAGGATGATCAACCGCAATAGCTTGCATCATCCATTTCAACCAAGTATCTGCTGATTGACGAAGATAGTCATTAGCTAATAATGACTGATTCGAGGTCATTTCCTGAATTTGCTCCGATTCCTCTTGCCATTTCTCTTCGGTTTTAATGGTACCAACGATAATTAATTGTTGTTCACTCCTTGTAAAGGCAACATATAATTTACGCATTTCTTCTGCTTTTAGACGCTTTTCTTGTTCAATTTTCATGGCTTTTTTGATTAAAGAATAATAGCGCACATGATGTTCACTGTCATAAAAATCACTCGAAGCACCAAAATTCTTAGACATTATTACTTTCGCTCTTGTATCCATTAAGTTAAATTTCTTATTGGTATTGATTAAGTAAACAATTGGGAATTCCAATCCTTTAGAAGCATGAACCGTCATTAAACGAACCACATTTTGATCGGCATCAATTAAAACAGGTTCAGCTAAGTCCTGTTCCGATTGCATGACTTGTTCAATATAATGAACAAATCCAGACAAACTCTTAAATTGGCCACCCGAAAAATCTGCTGCCCTTTGGTATAAGGCATGTAAGTTTGCTTGACGTTGATTACCATTACTTAGACCAGCTACATAATCAAGGAAGTTCGTTTCTAGATAAATTTGCCAAATAACATCTACGATTGGTTCAGTTTGTACTTGGTCACGCCAGTTATTAATTTGGGTTAAGAAATCAACTAACTTTTCTTTTAGTTGTGTGGCTGATTCGTCTTCCCACTCATTTTCAACAAAAGCGAGAACCGCTTCATAGAAATCACCATTTTTATGATGAATACGAATTTGACTTAATTCTTCATCCGTTAAACCAACAAAATATGAGCGTAAGACCGCAACCAATGGAATATCTTGCATTGGATTATCAATAATACGTAGTAGAGCTAACATAATTTGTACTTCTTGACGTTGGAAATAACTTTCAATTTTTTGCGATAATATTGGTATATTATATTGAGTAAAAATTTGTTGAATTTGGATAAAACTATTTTTCGCCGAAGATAAAATAGTCATATCTTTAAATTCAATGGGTCTAAAGTGCCCTAATTTTTTATCAAAAATAGGTTCTTTCATCTTCACCCGGCGCATCATATCTTGGGCTATTATATGAATTTCACCTTCTAGTCCGGTTAATTCACTTAATTCATCCTCTTCATCCAACATGTCTTCTGAAACATTAATTAATAACTGCGTCTTTAATTGATTAGCATTAGCTAGTTCAATTAAGTCACGGTTACCGGGGATTAAAAATTCATTCAATCCATAATCCATTTCCGCTACTTTTTCATCCATGATCCGTTCAAAAATATAATTAGTAAACTGAAGCACTTCTGGACGTGAACGGTAATTACGATTCAGTAAAATCAAGTGATTGTTTGGATCAGCTTCATACGCTTGATAGCGTTCCAAGAATAAACGAGGCTCAGCCATTCTAAATCCATAAATCGACTGCTTCACATCCCCTACCATAAATAAGTTCCCTGGTTGATTAGCCACGCGCTCCCGTGATAACCATGATAAAATTGCCCCTTGAATATCATTAATATCTTGATACTCATCGACCAGCACTTCCTCGAATTGACGTTGGAAAAATTCAGCAGCCGGACTCGCCTTTCTCTCACCGGTGTCTGGGTCTTGAATCGTCAGTAAATCGAGTGTCATATGTTCTAAATCTGGATAGTCCATAATTTCCATTTGCGACTTATAAGCAGCTAAATCTGTTATGTAACGCTTAGCTAATGCGATTAAACTTTCTAATATAGGGAAAATACGCGTTTCAATTTCGGCTTGGGATTCAAATGAATATGGAAATACGGAACGAATATCCTTTTCAATCATTTTCTTTGCTTGTTCCCTCAAGCTTTTCATCTCATTGATTGAATCATAATCGTCATACTTTTTACTATTACTTGGCCATCGATCAAAGGTAATTGCTTGAACAATTTCAATTGCACGGTCCAACTCATTTTGATAGAAAGACTCATATAATGCACTCGCCATTTCTTGCTCTCTATCTAATACCGATGCATACTTCTCAATGATGTCATTTTGACACCCTGCTAAAATCTCTTGAGCTTCAGTTAATAATTGACTGGTACTGAAACAGGTCGCCAGTAATTGCGGTTTCAATGTTGTAGCGTATAAATTTGACTCTATAAAGTCGTCAAAATTAGTATATTGCTGACTTGCTTTAGCTAACCACAGATCAGGGTCAGGATGCGACATCGCAAAACGGTAAATACTTAAGACAATTTCAAATAATGGTTTGTCCGAACGACCACTACCAAATATATTTAATAATTGTTGGTATTTGAGTCTAGTCGTATTGTCTTCCATTACTTTTGCTACTAAATCTTCCCAGACGTGTTCTTGAATCATCAGTAATTGTGTATTATCTGTGACTAAATCAAAGTTAGGATTTAAATTTTTCAAATAAAAAAATTGTTGGATCACTCGTAAACAGAAACTATGTAATGTACGGATATCTGAAGTCTTGACTTTCCGTAATTGATCGAGAATTTTGGCTTGATCTTCCCCGGTAGATTCGCTGACTGCTGATTTTAAACGTGTTTCTAAACGTTCCTTCATCTCGCCTGCAGCAGCTTCGGTAAATGTAACAACCAACATTTCATCTACTTCGGCGTAGCCTGAATTAATGTGGTTTAAAATACGTTCAATTAAAACGGTTGTTTTACCTGAACCAGCAGAGGCTGAGATCAGGATATTGCCACCCTTTTGGTGGATGGCTTGCCACTGCTCTTCATTAAACGGTGAGTTATTTGGTTTTACAGGAATCATGATCCATCCTCCTCTCCTGTTTCTAGTACTTCACGCATTTTATTTATCGCTTGTTTTTTATCGACATTCTTCTCACGGTAAGCACTGTAATGGATTGTCGGGTCAAATCCTGCAATAATTTTCCATGGATACGATACTGAGGGTGTAAATCGTTCCAATTTAAAGGGACGAAGGGCAATTTTACCCGCATGCATATCTTCACCTGCTTGTTTAATTAAATAACGAATATAAGCCAGTAATGTGTCTAGCGTCTCATCTGTATAGACACTGGACGCTGCCATATATTTACCGTCTTTTTTCAGGGATATAGGGAAAATTTGACTCTTGTTTGATTCAGCCAATGTTCCATCAATTGACTGCAATGTTTCTTCGTCGACAGTTACGAGTCCCGTTAAACGATTTTCATCGAGATACTCTTCCATTAATGATTCCGTATCCGTTAATGTTTCTTGAGTCCCGTTAATTTCCTTTTGACGGATTGCTTGATAAAAACCACCTAAAGGTTTAGCGTCCTGATAATTATTTAAAGCAACATCTAAATAAGTTAAAATTTGTAAGTCTAAACCATAATAAACATCAATTAAATTAAATGGACGCTTACTCGATTTATAATCAATAATTTCAAGATATGAACCACTATTTTTAGTCACCTTGTCGATTCGGTCAATCTTACCGCGCATTGTTAAGAGGCCACCACTCGACAAATTATACGTATAACCTTTCAATGGATATTGCGGATTATTCCCAAATAACGCTTCGGTAGCGATTGTTTTACTATCTACATGTGTATCGTAGACTCTCAGAATTCGAATCAACCTTGATAATTCTTGATTCATTTGCTGATGAATCGCCTCATAGCGTGGATGACTCGTTAAAATACGGTATTTGTAATTCATTGCTAATTCATGGGTCAGACGCTCCATCTCACTACGAATCGCCTCTTCACTTAAATGGGCCAGCGATAGATTTCTTGTTATTAACCCTTGGGTAAAATAATCCATAAAATCATGGAAATAATCTCCGGTCGTTTGAGTATCAATCTCGAAGAGCTCCCGCTCACGTAATCTGAGCCCATATTGTAAGAAATGGCTATAAGGATCTTGATAATACTGTTCAATATTTGAAACGGATAATGAAAGACGCTCACCAAATAATGCCCGCGCTGTTTCAGGTTTAATATTTGTTGGTAATTCTGTCGCTTTTTCTGTTGCCGTTAATATATTATAAATCGACCGTGTACCTGTTCCCTGATATTGGTTTAACAATTTCATTAAATGCACTAAAACAGGTCTAGGGGCCACACCCATTTGACGGTCATACTGATATAATTGCATGACCAATTGTTGAATCATTGGATAGCGACCAAAATCAGTTTGTACCAACGGTCTTGTTCCTTGTGATTGATCAGTTAAAATACTTACCTTGAGAGGTGTCGTTTGAACTAATTGATTAATAAATGGCGACGATTCGCGCATCTCATCTAAGTTACCAACACTATAAGATATATAGATTTGTTCAGTTGCATTAAGGAGTAATTGATACATTAAGAATGTATCCTGACTGTTATTAAATTGCGCTGTATCTGCTAATACTTGATGCGGTAATAAATGTTCACGCAGTAAATGTCGTTCCCCCGCGGAGAGTAACGATTGATTTTCACTTCGACCTGGTAATGTTTTATCATCCAGTCCCAAAACAAAACATACCTTTGCTGGATGAGTTTGTGGTGATTCCATATTTGTTACGACAACTTGATCAAGTGTCGGTGGAATAATATGATAGGTCGCTTCATCTAAACCGGTAGTCATCAGTTTCATAAAGTCATCGAAGTCCATTTCCATATCACCAAACAAAGTATGAAATTCATCTAAAAGACCGATAAATACTTCCCAAACTTGTTCATGACGTCTTGATAGTTCAATTTCACCATCTTCAATTGCTTGGTCTCGAAGTTGAATCATTGATTCACGTAATTGTAAGCGACTAATTAACTGGTATAACCAGCCTGCTGCTTCTCTACCACTAAATGCTTGCCCCAGTGTTTTTAACGCCTTAGAGACCGTATTATTAACGAATTCACGGTAATAACTGGCTAACTGATGGTGCGTTAGAGTGGTTGGACGACCAAATGCGTCTGTATATAGAATTTCATCTCCTTCATACCACTGAAAAGACGGATCTGTAAAGCGGTAAGATTGATAGCCATTTTTGAGTAAGATATTTTCAAAGAGTGCTAGACGGTGTGTCTCTTCCGTTGCAATTTGTGATTCATCATAACTCACTCCAGATTCTTGAAGTGGTATTTGAATGAGTACTGATTTAACAAGTGACATAATATCAGTAATTTGGCCATGGTAGGCTTTCAAATTAAATATTGTTTCAATTAATTGGACAAAAGGATGTTCTGCCATTGCCATTTCATGGTCATAAAAATAAGGAATATTATTCATATTGAAATAGGCAGGAATTACTTGTTGATATAATGACATATCACGGGTTACAACTAAAATATCTTGATAACGATAACCATCCACCATGACCAATTGATGAATTTGATTACTCACGTGTTTCACTTCAGATTGGATGTGATCATATTGTGTGAGATGATGCGTTTGATTTAATTGTTGAGTTGGCTTTAAGGGTGAATTTAATCCGATTGATTGAGTTGCTTTAAACTGTTCAGCTATAGACACCATATTTTCATGATAGTTGAAAATGGCTTGTGGATTTACTGTAATATTGGGTAATATGTCAATTTTAAACTGTTGGCACAACAAAGATACTTGGTGATAGGTTTGTTTAAAAGTTTCATAAAGGGGTTCGTATCCAGAATCTTTCAAGTGCTCTTCTGTTATTGGAAGTGTCATCCAAACATGCTCACTCACACGTGCTAAATCAATCACGGTATTCATTTGATGCGCATTAAAATAATAATAATGGTCAATGACAATATAATGATCTGGTAAGTTCCCTACACCCTCTAAATAACGATGTAAATCCTCATAAATCTGATAATCTGCAATTTCTAAATCATGAACACGCTCAATGAATTGGTCATAAAGATACATTAACTCTTTAATTCGGCGGTCTTGAATGGAAGCTGTTATTGTGTCTGCTTCCGGTAATTGTTCTTCACTCAGTAATTTTTCTAAATCTTTAGCCTGAATGTGCCCCTCGTATAGCTCATTAAATAATTGCGTTAATTTCTTAGCAAAGCCTTGATAGCGGATTTGACCACGGTAAACAACTAATTCATCTGCACAGTCGGATAATAATTGTTGTACTAACATAATTAATCCTGTTTCTGAAATTTGGATATGTCGGTTATCATTTTTAGGCATTAAAAACCATAATAAACGTGAAAAGGATACGACTTGGATATTAATCATGGCAGATTGTTCCATTCCAAATTCAGCCTGAATCGTTTTTAATACAAATGATTCCATATCAAACTTCAAATGTTCTGGGACAATGTAATAGATCGTTGCATTAGGATTTTGTTGATATATTTTAAGTACATGTTTAATAATTGCGGTCTTTTTGTCGACTGCGAGGTCTCCTAAAATAAATTGAAAGCCCATAAATACTCCTTTCTTAGTGAAAAATTATCTTAAAAAATAACGAAGAGACAGTTCTCTTCGTTAAAGAAATTATTGTGCATTGTCCACAACATTTAATGTAATAATTTTAATAATAGTTTCCGTCGCTTTAACCATTGATTCAACAGCCACAAATTCATAGCGACCATGCATATTTTCTCCACCAGCAAAAATGTTTGGCGTTGGAATACCCATGAAACTAATTTTCGAACCATCTGTTCCTCCACGAATTGGATAAACTAATGGCGTAATTTCTAATTCTTGCATTGCTTTATGCGCTAAATCTACTGAACGCATATCTTTTTCAATAATTTCCCCCATATTGTAATATTGGTCGAATAAATCAACTTCAATTACAGGATATGAGTATTGGTTATTTACTGATTCAATCGCATCTAAGACAAATTGTTTGCGTGCTTCAAATTTATCACGGTCATGATCTCGGATAATCATGTCTAATTTACCTTGCTCTTCAGTAGCTTCCATCGAAGTAACGTGATAGAACCCTTCGCGTCCCTCTGTTTTTTCTGGCACTTCTGATTCTGGTAATAAATTCATAAAGCGGCGTAGTACGCCAGTTGAATTGATCATTTTATCTTTGGCAGTTCCCGGATGAACATTCATCCCTTTAACCGTTAGTTTTGCTGCTGCTGCATTGAATGATTCATATTCCAATTCACCAACCGGACCACCATCCAGTGTATAAGCAAAATCTACACCAAATTCATCCGCTTTAAAGAAGTCTGCCCCACGGCCAATCTCTTCATCTGGGCCAAAGGCAACACGAACTTTACCATGTTCAATTTCAGGATGGTCTACTAAATATTTCATCGCAACCACAATCTCAGCAATACCTGATTTATCATCAGCACCTAGTAAAGTAGTACCATCCGTTGTAATTAAGCGTTGACCTTGATATTTTGCTAAATTCGGAAATTCTTCCGGAGTCATTTTAATATCTAACGCTTCGTTTAAGATAACTATTCCACCATCGTATTCCTCAACGATTTGTGGTTGAACATTTTCTGAATTAAAATCAGCGGTATCAACATGAGCAATTAGCCCAATACTTGGGACATCTTTATCGGTATTAGCAGGTAAAGTAGCTGTTACAAAGGCATTCTCAGAATCTAATTGAACCTCTGCTAATCCAATTTCAGTTAGCTCTTCCACTAATAAATTTAATAAGTCAAATTGTCGCTCAGTTGACGGTGTTGTTGGACTATTTTCATCTGAACGTGTGTTAATTTTTGCATAACGGATAAAACGATTTTCTAATTCTTGATTAAACATAAATTGCCTCTTTCTAAACGATACGATATGGATTTGTTGAAGCTTCTGATGCGATTACCTCAATTGGATAATCATTTTCAATGACCCAATTTGATAGGAGTTCGGCCATCTTCTCATTAAAAATTTGTTCAATATAGTGACCAGCATCGATTAATGTCACGCCCTGCTCATGGTATTCTTGAGCATCATGAAAAGTGACGTCACCTGTTATATAGACGTCTGGTTTGGCTTCAAGTACTTGATTTAAGAAACTTGAACCTGCTCCACCTACAATCATAACTGATTGATAAGAATCTTTTTCTTCAGCTTCAACGAATAAAAGGTGTTCTAGACCTAATGATTGTTTGACATGCTGAATTAACTCTGATTGATTTAAAGGTTGGTCTAATTGACCAATTCGAGCTAATGATACTTCCTTAGCTTCTTCAGAATCTCTAAATGGTTGAATGTTGTTTAACTGGAGAGCATTTGCTAGCCAATCATTCATTCCACCCTTAGCACGGTCAACATTGGTATGCATTGCATAGATATTAAGATCATTCTTAATAATATCTGCATACATTTCCACTGGGTGATTGTCTATGTTAAAACGTTTGATAGGATTAAATAATGGCGGATGATGAACAACTAAAGTATCAACACCTTTATCAATTGCTTCTTTAACTGTAGCAGGTCTAGCATCTAATGCTGTCATTACCTTTTTAACTGGTTGATTTCGTCCGCCAAAATGAATGCCAATTTTATCCCAATCTTCAGCGATTTCTGGTGGGAATTCGGCTTCCAAAAAGTTGATTAAAGTCTGAAAATTAATGTGTGCCACGCTCTAATACCTCCTTGATTGCTGTCATTGCTTGTTCTAATTCCTGTAACTTATCAGAATTTGGTTGATCAGCTTGTTTAATTTGGTTATAAATTCTCTCACGATGGGCTAAATCACGTTCCCATTTTAAATAAAACTCATTCGTTCGTTTGACTAAATTCACTGGACCAAATAATTTCTCTTCGTAAGTGATTGGAATCGTATCAGACGTTGTTTCTGCTACGATAATTTCATAGTCATGACGCCCATCAATAATTACCGTCTCGTCAAATATTTTATACTGATTGTCACTCAACCATTCACGCAGGCCAGGTTCACCGATATTAGGTTGTAATACCAATAAGTGTGTGTCAGGCAAATGATTCTTACCGGATTCGATGATATTTCGAATAAGTGTCCCACCCATTCCACAAATGGAAATCGTATTAATATTATCCTCTGCTTGAATGACTTCTAGACCATCACCTAACCGAACTGAAATTTGGTCAGTTAATCCTTGTGATTTCACTTCATTCACCGCAGATTCAAATGGTCCTTTAACCACATCTCCCGCGATTGCAAATTCTATTTTGTCTTGTTGAACTAAATAGCTTGGTAAATAGGCATGGTCGGTCCCGATATCCGCTAGACGAATCGGATTTTGACCGTATTGAATAATAAAATCGCTGACAGATTGCAAGCGACTTGATAATTGTTCTGAGTTCATAAATTGCTCCTCACATGATTCATTTCATTCTCAATTTTAGCATATTCCCCTTTATTTGACTAATTCCAGACAAACTATATTCTATAAATTTCACCTCTAGTTAACGACAATAAACTCTGGAAAATCTGTGGAAAATTATGCTTTTTCGGGGAACGCCGTTATTAGTGTTGCGTTCACCGAATAGGATGGCGTTTTTTCGGTGAACTCCGCTTTAGCATTGGAGTTCGCTGAATATCGTGCTGATTTTTCGGTGAACTCTGTACTTCGTTTTGAGTTAGCCGAATGAGCTTTAATTTAACTGTAAGTCATACTGATATTTTCTTTATCTAAATATACTTTTGGTCTTGATGATATGGTTTCAAAACTTCAGACTAAAATGGTCTTTAGTTTTGTCAGATTTGATGATAGCGTCAAAACTAATAACTTAATCTGACTTTAGTTTTAATAACCCCAAGGTAAACGTCAAAACTATCCGCTTTATCTAACTTTAGTTTTGAAAAATACTAGTAAAATTGTCTCTTCTAATTCATTAATTGTGAATTTTGAAAACTTAATCCATTCACAACCACCACCATATCAGTTGCTTAGTTTCATTTTTGTTGTTAAAATTTAATTATTGAAATAAAAAGGAGTGTTTGAATGAGAGCAGCAAGATTCTATAGTAAAAAAGACGTGCGTGTTGAAGAGATCGATATTCCTGAATTAAAAGAAAATCAAGTTAAAATTAGAGTAGCATGGACAGGTATTTGTGGGTCAGATTTACATGAATATTTAGCCGGACCGATGACAATCCCAGGAGATGGTCCGGATCCATTAACGGGTCAAGAACGCCCTATTACTATGGGACATGAGTATTCAGGTGTAGTTGAGGAAGTTGGCGAAAATGTTAAAGATATCAATGTTGGTGACCGTGTTGCAGTGAATCCACTAATTACAGGTGGTGTCGCTGATGAGGGGCTAGTGGATATGTATCAAGGCTTTACATTTTATGGATTAGGTGCAGATGGTGGTTTTGCAGATTACAGCATTGTTGAAGCGAAAAATGTTGTTAAAGTTGGAGATACTCCTCTTAAATTAGCAGCGACAATCGAACCTGTTGCAGTCGCTGTTCAGGCAGTCCGTGAATCAGAGATGAAGTTCGGAGAATCCGTTGCTATTTATGGTGCTGGTCCAATTGGACTCGCTCAAATTTTAGCTGTAAAAGCTGCCGGCGCTAAAGACATCTTTGTATTCGACTTATCAGGAGAACGCCTAGAAATCGCCAAAAAAATCGGAGCAACCCATGCTATTAATTCGGGTGAAACCAATCCAGTGGAATTTATTAAACAATTTTATCCATTTGGTGTAGACCGTACATTTGAAGTAGCAGGTGTGCCAATTACTTTAGAACAATCTATTCAATCAACCCGTCCTAGAGGAAAAGTAACCATCGTTTCCATTTTCGAACAACCTTTCGAATTTAACCCAATGATTCTTACTGCGAGTGGTGTAAACATCGCATCATCTTTAGCATATGAGGATGATATCTTTGAGATTACCCAACATTTAATTTCAACCGGTCAAATTGATCCAGGTGAAATTATTACCGGTCTGATTGAACTTGAAGACATTGTAGATAAAGGTTTTGAAGAATTATCTAATAATAAATCCCAAGCCAAAATTTTAGTAAAACTATCTGGTGAAGATTAGACTATATAAGTAACATAAAATCCCTATCCTCCAATTGATTGAGGATGGGGATTTTGATTATTACACATATTTATTCTGAAAACAAAAAGCCGGCCCCAAAGGACCAGCCAGTTTACTCCTACTCTAGGAAGTCTTTTAATTGTTTTGAACGAGATGGGTGGCGTAATTTACGTAAAGCTTTTGCTTCGATTTGACGAATACGCTCACGAGTTACTCCGAATACTTTACCTACTTGTTCAAGGGTGCGGATGTTTCCATCATCTAAACCGAAACGTAAACGTAAGACATTTTCTTCACGGTCAGTTAATGTTTCCAGCACGTCCTCTAATTGTTCACGTAATAGCGAACTTGAAGTAAATGCTTCAGGACTCATTGCACCTTCATCCTCGATAAAGTCACCTAAATGTGAATCATCCTCTTCACCGATTGGTGTTTCAAGTGAAACTGGTTCTTGGGCAATTTTTAGGATTTCACGTACTTTTTCAGTTGGTAAATCCATTTCTGCACCAATTTCCTCAGGTGTCGGTTCACGGCCTAAGTCTTGTAATAAATTACGTTGCGTACGGATTAATTTATTAATTGTTTCGACCATATGTACCGGAATACGAATCGTACGCGCTTGGTCAGCAATTGCACGAGTAATTGCTTGACGAATCCACCAAGTTGCGTAAGTTGAGAATTTGAATCCTTTAGTATAGTCGAATTTCTCAACGGCTTTCATTAATCCCATGTTACCTTCTTGGATTAAATCTAAGAAAGACATACCACGGCCAACATAGCGTTTAGCAATAGACACGACTAAACGTAAGTTTGCTTCAGCTAATTCTTGTTTAGCTAATTCATCGCCTTCTTCGATACGTTTAGCGATCGCTACCTCTTCATCGGCAGTTAATAAGTCAACGCGTCCAATTTCTTTTAAATACATACGAACGGGGTCACTTACTTTGATTTTTGATTGGGTAGCTTTTGATGCTGTTGTATCATTTTGTAATGACGTCTCTTCAGCACTTACCATTTGCTGTTTAGTAGGACCTCCATCATCGCCGACAACTGCGATTCCTTGGTCTTCTACTTGTTGGATTAATTTATCCATCGCATTGGCATCTAGTTTGTAAGGTGTGGCAATTGTATCTGTTAATTCATCATAATGAATTTGACCGAAAACTTTTTTCTCGCTAATCAATTTTTTGGTAGCTTGATCAACGGTCAGTGTTAAGTCAGTTTTCACTTCTTTATTGTCTGCCATAAAATCTCCCCCTAATGTTTAATTTGGTGATTTAATCGACTGATTTCTATAATTATTTCATTTAAGCGTCCATATTCTTGGGACATTTGGGCTTTGGATAATTCTTCGGTCAATTTTTTAATCTCAATCTGGATGAATTCTCTCTCAATCGCGAGCAAGGTATCAATCATTGCTTGCTCATCGAATTCAAAGAGCTCATATTCCCATAATAATTGATTGAAGAAGTATTGTAATTGTTCATTCTCAATAGAATGACTAATACCGGTTAATGGAATTTGATGTCCTTCATCGTAATAATGATTCTGCAATGAGGCATAAGCTTCACATGAAATATCATTTATCAAAAGAACAGGCGAATCAAGTGTGGCTAAGTAATTCCAAGCTGCTTCCTGATAGATAAGCATAAACAAGAAATACTTTTCACTTTGAAAGGCTGGTTGTGAAGTTATTTGCCAAACGGTTTGAGTAGTTACTGGTTCTGGCGAAACGACTTCTTGGTCATAATTGGGTTCTTCATAATATGTCACAGGAGCACTATAATCTTGTTGCTTCAACCGGGCAACTTGTTCCTTTAATATTGATTCATCAATATTAAATTCATCACTGATGTCAATGATTCTTAATTGTTGTTCAATAGGTGAATCAATTGTTAAGACTAACTGTACCAGTTGCTCAATATATTTAGCCAGTTGGCGTTCATCATCTAAATTATAAGTTGTTTTGTAATATTCTTTTTGATAATCATAGCTAGATAAGGCTTGGTTTATTAAACGTTGGAATGAATCTGTTCCTCGTTCCTTTATCCAATCATCTGGGTCCATATTTTGTGGGATAATAATGGCTTTATACTCTGCTTGTGGAAACGCACTGGAGAGTTCAAATGCACGCATCGTCGCTTTTTGACCAGCAGCATCCCCATCAAAAATGAAATAAATGCTATTATTTAAACGACTTAATTGATTTAAGTGTTGTTCTGTTAAGCTTGTCCCCATTGTTGCCACTGCATTATTAAATCCTGCTTGGGATAGAGCAATGACATCCATATACCCTTCACAGACCAATACTTCCTTCGTCTGCTGCATTTTCGGTTTAGCCAAATCTAAGTTAAATAGTAATTTCGATTTATCAAAGATAGCTGTTTGCGGCGAATTTAAATATTTGGCATTTTGTTGGGGGGCTTTATCATCAAAGATTCGACCAGAAAAGGCGATAGGCTCCCCTTTGCCATTGCGTAATGGGATTATAATTCGGCCTCTAAAACGATCGACCATCTTCTTATCATCTGTTTGATAAAATATGCCCGATTCTAATAATTGAATATCATTAAAACCTTCTTTTTGTAAAAACTGATGCAAGACATCCGAATTTAATGGGGCTAAACCTAATTGAAATTGATCAATGGTTTGAATATTCATATCACGATTTAATAAATAATTTAAAGCTTGTTCACCATTTACCGTCTTTGTTAAGTAATAATGATAAAACTCTTGTGTCTTACGGTGAATATCTAATGCAGCTTGATGTGACGGTTCTACCGGTTTTTGATAAGTATCAATCTGGAATGGTAAATCACCGAATTCAGCAGTTTTTTGAACCGCTTCGACAAAGGAAATCCCTTCAATTTCTTGGAGAAAACGAAAGACCGTTCCTCCACGTCCACAACTAAAACACTTAAATATTTGCTTGGTTTGCGAAACAGAAAATGAAGGATTATTATCCTCATGAAATGGACAAGAACAAGTGTAATTACTGCCTCGTTTAGTTAAGTGGACATATTGATTAACCACGTCAACAATATCAACGCTTTGTTTAATCTGTTGAATCGTCTCTTCAGGAATACGACTCATGTCCTCACTCCTTTTACTCTTCGTCAGTTAAGGCAATTGATTCAATAACATCCCAGACATCCTCTGCTCCCTCACCTGTTTGTGATGAGAACATAAATAAAGCGTCGGTCGTAGGTAAATTAAGTGCCTTTTTATACATAGATAAATGTTTATTTAACTGACTTTTCTTAATTTTGTCGACTTTTGTTAGTATGATCGCATATGGAATATCTAGCGTTTCAGCATATGCATACATTTCTTGATCTAATTGTGTTGGCTCATGACGTGCATCCATTAAGAGTAATAATAATTCCAAATTTTCTCTTGTTTCAAGATACTGTTGAATCATGCCAAACCATTTCTCACGGCTTGTTTTAGATACACGAGCATATCCATACCCAGGTACATCCACAAATCTAAATGCTTCATTGATTGTATAGAAATTTAATGTTTGTGTTTTACCTGGTTGGCCTGACGTTCTTGCCAAGCCACTTCGTTGGATCATTTTATTAATAAAACTTGATTTCCCAACATTTGAACGGCCTGCCAGTGCAATCTCAGGTAATGTTGCCTCTGGATAAGAATTCGGATCGACTGCACTTGTTGTTATTTCTGCGGTATGGACATGCATTTTATCACTTGCTTTCTTCTATGATATTACCATCTTCATCGAAATATTTCGGTGCTGTTTTGTTTTCAACTGTGTCCTTCGTAATTTGAACTTTAACAACATCTTCTCTGGTAGGTACTTCAAACATAATGTCTAACATTACTGATTCGATAATTGATCTTAAACCACGAGCACCTGTGTTACGTTCAATTGCTAATTTAGCAATGGCAGTTAACGCTTCCTCTTCGAAATCTAACTCAATCTCTTCCATTGATAATAACTCTTGATATTGTTTAACAAGGGCATTTCTTGGCTCAGTTAAAATTGCAATTAAGTCTTTTTCAGTTAATTTATTTAAAACAGCTAAAATTGGTAAACGGCCAATAAATTCTGGAATTAAACCAAATTTTAATAAGTCCTCTGGACTTGCTTGTTGCATTACAGCATCGCTGTCTTGTAATTTTGTATTATCTGCACCAAAACCGATTACTTTTGAACCTAAACGTTCTTTAATAATTGTTTCGATACCATCAAATGCTCCACCAACAATAAATAAAATTTGTGATGTATCCATTTGAATAAAATCTTGTCCTGGATGCTTACGGCCACCTTTAGGTGGGATATTAGCAGTTGTACCCTCTAAAATTTTAAGTAAAGCTTGTTGTACACCTTCACCTGAAACGTCACGTGTGATAGAGACATTTTCACTCTTACGAGCAATTTTATCAATCTCATCAATGTAGATGATTCCATGTTCTGCGCGGTCAACATCATAATCAGCCGCTTGTACTAATTTAAGTAAGATATTTTCAACATCTTCCCCAACATATCCTGCCTCTGTTAAAGTCGTTGCATCTGCAATAGCAAATGGCACATTTAAAATACGTGCTAAACTTTGAGCTAAGAATGTCTTACCTGAACCTGTTGGTCCAATTAGAGCAATATTACTCTTTTGTAATTCAACATCTGTTGAGTCAGTATTATACGTAATTCGTTTATAGTGATTATAAACTGCTACAGCTAAATTTTTCTTAGCTTCATCTTGACCAATAACATATTGATCTAAATGGTTTACAATTTCTTGTGGTGTTAACATTTGGAAATCTTCAAAAGATGTTTCAGATCGCAATTCGTCCTCAATAATTGTGCTACATAAGTCTACACACTCATCACAAATATATACATCCGGACCAGCGATAATTTTATTTACTTCATTTTGTGATTTACCACAAAATGAACAGTGGAATTCTTCAAAGTCAGTATTTACCATATGACTCTCCCTTCGCTATTTAATAAGAAAGAGGGACGCAATTGAGCCAAATATCAACGACTAATTGCAATCCCTCACATTATTTATTTACTCTATTATCTTATTTTTGTACTTTTGTGTCAATGATTGTGCTCATTGCTTTTTTCATTTTCACATCTGAAGATAACATGTCTTCTGTTACAAAATTACGAACTTGGTCAGCTGGTAATCCGTATTGAACTGCTAATGATTCAATTTCTTCTTGAATTTCAGCGTCTGAAACTTCAATATTTTCAGTTTTTGCAATTGCTTCTAAAACTAAGTTAGTCTTAGTGCGTAATTCTGCATCTTCTTCAAATTGTTCGTGTAAGTCCATTTCAGTAGTTCCAGTGATTTGATAATACATTTCTGGATTAATACCTTGACGGCTTAAGTTGTTTAAGAAGTAATCCATTTGACGGTGAATTTCTTCATGCGTCATGTCATAAGGAACGCCACCAACAACTTCAGCATTTTCAACCGCTTGACGTAATGCTTCATCGTCTTCGATTTCTTTAGCTTGAGCTGCCTTAGCTTCTTCTAATTGAACACGTTTTTTGTTGATTAATTCTTCTAATGTTTCAACTTCGTCATCAACATCTTGTGCGAAGTCGTCATCTAATTCTGGTAATTGTTTTGTTTTAATTTCGTGAACTTTAGTCTCGAAAACTGCTTCTTTACCAGCTAAATCTTCAGCGTGATAGTCTTCAGGGAAAGTTACATTTACTGCTACTTCTGCTCCTGGTTCTACACCAACTAATTGCTCTTCAAATCCTGGAATGAATGAACCTGAACCTAATTCTAATGAATGGTTTTCAGCAGTTCCGCCATCGAATTTTTCGCCGTCAACTGATCCAGAATAGTCAATAACAACAGTATCGCCTTCTTCAGCTGCTGAGTCTTTTAATACTAATTCAGCTAAGTTTTGACGTTCTGTTTCGATTGCTTCGTTAACTTCCTCTTCAGTCACTTCAGTATCTTGTTTTTCAACTTCTAATGATTTATATTCACCTAATTTTACTTCAGGTTTTAAATTAACAGTTGCTTCTAATACCCAAGGTTGACCTTTTTCGATTGATTTGATGTCCATTTCTGGTTGACCATAGATATCAGATGAACGACCTGATTCATTTACCGCTGCTTCATAAGCTGCTGGTAATACATGATCTAAAGCATCATTATATAAAGATTCTTCACCATATAGGTTATTGAAAATTTGACGAGGAACTTTCCCTTTACGGAAACCTGGTACATTTAAAGTTCCTTTTACACGGTTAAACGCGTAATCTAAACCTTTTTTAACTTCTTCACGAGGAATTTCAAATGTAATAATTCCTTTGTTGTCTTTTTCTTCAAAATTTACTGTCATTAATTGTAACCTCCAACATTACGATTTTCATACTAAACTATTCTAACCCATTCCACGCCGTTTGTAAACCAAAATAGCTGTTATTCCTACATTTATCATGATTTTCAGCTAATAATATTCAAAAATGATTCATTGATGAATATTAATAAATTTTATTTTTGTTAGGCGCTCATTTTAAGTTTTTATTAGCCTCATATTATCCGAAAAATATAATGTTATCCTTCAATTAAATCGTCGGGTAAATCATCTGGATTTGCCTCGTCAACAATAACTGCTCCCGGTAACATACCAACAACTAAATTGGTCATAAGTGAAAGGACTACAGCATCATCTAATAATCCAATCGGTCCGGCTACAGCAGGTATAAAATCAACGGGGACTACTATATATAGAAAAGTTAATAAAATCAACAATTTAGCCATTGCTGGTGTTTCTTTATTGAAAAGAGACTTAAAGAAGATAGGTAATTTATCAAAGAGTGATAATTTTTTCTTGATATTATTTATATTATGATTGTTTTTCATTTGAAAACCTCCATTTTCTTAACTTAGCGACATTATTATTATACCAAGTCAGTGCCTGTACCTTATCCGTCGTGAGACCTATTTCTTTCGAAAGCGAAGCATACCCATAAAATAAAAGAGAGCACCATCAGGCGCTCTCTTGCTTATTATTATTCCTCTACTTCGTCAGTTTCAGAATCTTCTTCAGTGTTAATTTGTTTTAAAATATTTTCGATACGATTTCCATAATCGACTGATGGGTCTCGTTCAAATTTAATCTCAGGTGTTGTGTAAATAGATAATTTCTTACCTAATAAACTACGGATTTTACCAGTTGATGCATCTAAACCAGCTTGCGTCTTTTGACGTTGGCCAGCCAGGTCTGACAATGTACTGTAGTAGATTGTCGCTTGTTGTAAATCTCCTGTTAAATCTACATCTGTGATTGTAACACCTTCAACTCGAGGATCTTTGATTTCGAGCATTAGAATATTATTCACTTCACGCAAAATCTCTTGACGAACTCGAGGTACGCGGTATTTAGCCATATAGTCCTCCTAATTATGCTTATTTACGTGTAATTTCTACCATGTGGTATGCTTCGATAATGTCATCGACTTTAACATCGTTATAACCATCTAACATAATACCACATTCATAACCATTGTTAACTTGTTTAGCATCATCTTTGAAACGTTTTAAACTTGAAATTTCACCTTCGTAAATAACAATATTATCACGTAATAGACGTACTAAACTATCTCGAGCAATGTATCCATCCGTTACGAATGAACCTGCAATTGTACCTAATTTTGATACAGAATATGTTTCACGTACTAGTGCTTGTCCTTGTACTTGTTCTTCATACTCTGGATCTAGTAGACCTTTCATTGCTGTTTCAATTTCTTCGATTGCATCATAAATGACACGGTATCCACGAATATCTACGTCTTCTTGCTCCGATTGTTGACGTGCTTGGGGAGTTGGACGAACATTAAATCCGATAACGATCGCATTTGAAGCATTTGCTAACGTAACATCTGACTCATTAATCGCTCCTACTGCCTTATGAACGATATTTACACGAACACCTTCAACATCGATTTTCTCTAATGAAGCACCTAAAGCTTCAACAGAACCTTGAACGTCAGCTTTGATAATAACATTGATTGATTTTAATTCGCCTTCTTGAATTGTCGCAAATAAATTATCTAATGTTACCTTGCTTGTTTGTGCACGGTGTTGTTCTTGAGCACGTGCAGCACGTTCTTCACCTGCTTGGCGTGCAGTCTTTTCGTCTTCGAATACTACGAATAAGTCTCCTGCTTGAGGTGCACCATTTAAACCAGTGATTTCTACTGGAGTTGCAGGACCAGCTTGCTTGATACGACGTCCTTGGTCATTTGTCATAGTACGTACTCGACCATAAGTTTCACCAACAACAATCGGATCTCCCACATGAAGTGTTCCTTCTTGAACTAATAATGTTGCTGTTGATCCTTGTGCTTTATCTAAACGTGCCTCAATTACAGAACCAATTGCTAAGCGGTCAGCGTTAGCTGTTAATTCTTGTACTTCAGCTACTAATAAAATCATTTCTAGTAATTCATCAATATTTTGATTGAATTTAGCTGAAATTTCGACGAAGATATTGTCCCCGCCCCAGTCTTCGGAAATAATTCCATGTTCAGATAATTCTTGTTTAACACGGTCTGGATTAGCTGTTGGTTTATCAATCTTGTTTACGGCTATTATAATTGGTACATCAGCAGCTTTAGCATGGTTAATTGCTTCAACTGTTTGTGGCATTACCCCATCATCTGCTGCTACAACAATAATAGCAATATCTGTTACATCCGCACCACGAGCACGCATTGTAGTAAATGCCTCGTGTCCAGGTGTATCTAGGAAAGTAATCACTTCACCATCTAAGTCAACTTGGTAAGCACCAATATGTTGAGTGATACCACCTGCTTCACCTTCAGTTACTGCAGATGAACGTAATTGGTCAAGTAAAGTTGTTTTACCATGGTCAACATGTCCCATGATTGTTACTACAGGTGGACGTTTTGTCACTTCGCCTTCAACTTCAGCATCGCTTTCAAAGAAACGGTCTAAGTCAGCTACGTCAACAACTTCCTTTTCAATCGCTTCAACACCATATTCAATCGCTATTAATTCAATAACGTCTTTAGATAATGCTTGGTTTTGATTGGCCATAATGCCTAAGCCCATCAATTTCATGATGATATCCGTTGCATCACGGTGGAATACCTTAGCAATATCTTGAATATTCATACCTTCTGTAAATTCAAATGATTCTGGTAAATCTCTATGCTTACGTTGTGTAATTCCTTTACCTTCATTTGTATTACGGCGGTTTCCACGGCGACGATTGTTACGGCGACGGTTTCCACGGCGGTTTGAACCTTCTGATTTACTATCAGTATTAGCTGAACGTTGGTTGTTGTTTTGGGACTTATTATTAGTCGTATTATTTTGTTTCGTAGTCGATCCCTCAGATTTTTTCGTATTACTCGATTGAGTTGTTTTATTTTGATTTGATTTTTGTTGTTTAGGACTTTCTTTTTTAGAATTGTCCTCGTTATTATTTTGTTTTGAATTTGATTTGCTATTTTTCATTGCTTGAAGTAATTTTTTCTCATCTTCTTGATCAATGGAAGACATATGACTTCCAAAATCAAGGCCCTGTTTTGACGCAATGTCTAGAATATCTTTACTCGAAACATTCTGTTCCTTAGCAAATTCGTAGATACGTTTTGTCATTCAATCACCTTTCCTATTCGCGATTTATCATAAGTTACCCTCGCTTTCAGCAAAATATGATAAAAATTTCTTAGTTATTCCGTGATCGGTAATGCAGCAGATTGAACGCTTTTTCCCTAATGCTTGGCTCATCGCCATAGAATCAAAAGGGAACACTATTGTTGTATTGTAGTTTTCACTGTAATGTTGATATCTTGATAATGTATTTTCGCTAACATCATCAGCACAGATGATAACTTGTGCTTGTCCATTTTTCACAGCTTTTTCTACACGTTCATCGCCACTGATTAATTTACCTGCTCTTTGTGCAAGTCCGATCATATTTAACGCTTTTTGTGTGTTATTCATGTTAGTTATTCTCAAACAATTCTTGACGCGCTTTTTGGTGAGTTACATATTTAACTAACTCATCATAAAAACTGTCATCAATCGCCATAGAAAAAACTTTGTTAAATGTTTTCTCAGACTTTGCTCTTTCAGCTAACTCTGGAACTAAAGCAATGTATGCTCCTCGTCCGTTATGGCGGCCAGTTGGGTCAATGAAGATTTCGTCTTCTTTTGTTTTAACAATTCTAACTAATTCTTTTTTTGGAAACATTTCCCCTGAAACAATGCACTTACGCATGGGGATTTTACGTTGTTTTGCTTGCTTAGCCATTCATTGTCTCCTCAATTTTATTCTTCAATGTCTAATTGCTCTTCAACAATTTCATCGTTTTCATCTAACAAACTTTCTGTTGAACGTTCATCCTCATCTTGTGAGAATTCCTCTGCTTCATCATAAGTCGTTTCTTCAACTAATTCATCATAGTCTTGTTCGCCATCGATTTCTACATCAGCGATCGCTTCTTCCACTTGTTCAGGACTCATATTCTCTTCATCGTTAACACGCATTAAGTCATCTGCGTCTTCAACTGAATCATAATCCATATCGCCATGTGTGAATGATTCTATATCTTCTACATTATCTATTGGGATAACGTCAATTTCTGAATCATCTACAGTTAAGGCTGCCTCTTCTTCAGCTGCTTTTTGTTCAGCTAAGTATTCGGCATAAGCAGTTTCAGATTTAATATCAATACGGTGTCCCGTTAAGCGTGCTGCTAAACGAGCATTCTGACCTTTTTTACCGATAGCTAATGATAATTGATAATCTGGAACGACCACGATTGTACTATTTTCTTCATTTTCGTTGAAAATTACCTCTACAACTTGTGAAGGACTCATCGCATTTTCGATAAATACTGCTGGATCATCGCTGTATTCAACAATATCCATATTTTCACCATGTAATTCATTTACTATGGCGTTAACACGCGATCCACCTTGTCCAACACATGTTCCGACTGGATCAATTTGATTATCACGTGAGCGTACAGCAATTTTCGAACGGTCTCCCGCTTCACGTGCAATACTCATGATTTCTACAATACCATCATAAATTTCAGGTACTTCTTGTTCGAATAAACGACGCAAGAATTCTGGTTGTGAACGAGATACTGTAATTTGTGGTCCACGATTTGTTTGTTCTACCTTAGAAACGTAAACTTTGACACGTTCGTCCATTTCGAACTTTTCGCCTGGGATTTGTTCGCGAATTGGCATAACTGCATCAATTCTACCTAAGTCAATATAGATAAAACGTGGGTCTTCACGGTCGACAACACCTGTCATAATCTCATCTTCATATTGAACAAATTCTTTATAAACACTTTCACGTTCTGCTTCACGTAAACGTTGTAAAATAACGTGTTTTGCTGTTTGTGTTGCAATACGGCCGAAGTCTTCTGGCGTAATTTCGAATTTAATTTTGTCGCCAATTTCATAATGAGGATTAATTTCTTGTGCTTCTTCGATACTAATTTCTAACGTACTATCAAAGTTAGTTTCTACTACTTCCTTGACTGAGAATACATTAATCGCACCTGTATTTATATTAAATGTCACTTCTACATTTTGAGCTTGATCATAGTTCTTCTTGTAAGCTAAAACTAGTGCTGACTCGAGCGCTTCTTTAACGATTTCACGAGAAATTCCTTTTTCTTCCTCAAGAACGTCCATCGCTTTGATTAAATCAACATTTGGTTCACTCATTTTAACACCTACCTATTAAAATTTAATTGCTAAACGTGCATTTGAAACAGATTTCTTTTCAATTTCTAATTGTTTTTGACGCGTTTTGATCATCACATCTAAAATATATGAATCATCTGTCACTTCAACTAATGTTCCTTCATGGAATTTCTCACCATATTGGGGAACGTAATAATCAAAATGCACATAGCTTCCCACTGCACCAATGATTGCTTCTTCTGTCTTCAATGGTCGTTCTGCACCGGGAGAGCTGACTTCTAGAAAATAAGCTTTGGGGAAAACATCTTTTTCCATATTGTCTAATGCTTCACTCACATCTTCTGAAATCTTGGCACACTCTTCTAGGCTGATACCAGTTTCGTTATCTGCATAAATTCGTAAATACCAATTTGGACCTTCCTTAACATACTCTAGGTCAACTAATTCACACTCATGCCCCTCAACAATCGTTTCAATGATAGGTTGCACCTGTTCAATAATTGTACTCATATTTCACCTCTACTTATATAATATAAATGTTTACTTTGCTGTAAATAGAAAGACAGCAAGTGTCGCCACTTACTGCCTCCGTCCAGTCATTTACAGGTCAATTATACAGCCTTTTGCATGAAAATGCAAGAAAAGATTACTCTAATGCGATTTTCATAATGTTTTGCTGGTGATTATTCTATTATTTATTTCGTTTAAGGGAAACACTGTTAATCTTTGTTAATAACTTTCTCCAGGTAATAATGTATTAAATGTGTCCCCATGTTCTAAGTCCCCGTACTCGTAGCCCCGCATAAACCAAGCTTGTCGTTGCTGGCTGGTACCATGAGTAAAACTATCGGGCACAACACGACCATACGCTTGTTCTTGAAGGGTATCATCCCCTACTGCATGAGCCGCTTGCATCGCTTCTTCTAAATCGCCCAATTCCAATAAGCCTTGTTCTTCTGCGTAATGAGCCCATACGCCAGCTAAATAGTCTGCTTGTAACTCAAGTCTAACATTTAATTGATTACGTGCTGCTTCAGATCTTGTTTGACTTACTGCTTGTTGGTAACTGTCCATAACGCCTATTTCATTTTGAATATGGTGGCCTACCTCATGTGCTAACACGTAAGCCATCGCAAAGTCACCAGGCGCTTGGTATTTGCTTGATAAATCACGGTAGAAACTTAAATCGATGTAAATACTACTATCTGGCGGACAATAAAACGGTCCAGCTGCGGCACTTCCTAATCCACATCCACCTGTTTGCTGGTAGTCAGAATAGATAATTAATTGCGCTGGCTGGTATTCCATATCATATTGAGGTAACATCTCACCCCAGAAATCTTCTGTTGAACCTAAAACAGCCGATAAAAATCCAACTTCGGCTTCTGTTGCATCATTACTTATTCCTGAATTAGGTGAATAAGTTTCTTGGTCTACTTGCCTTGATTCCTGATAACTAATTGAATTATCAGTTGGAACGGTAGACTGTGAATCGAATAATCCGCTCAGACCACCTCCAAAAAGAAATAATAAAATGATAATGACAATACCAAACTTACCACCTCGACCAGATAATAACATCATTAGTAAAGGCGCTAATCCGCCACCACCAGAACGGTTCATGCCTGATGGCCGTCCTGAAGATTGCCCCCGTCGGTCTTGGACATTTTTACTACGTCTTAAATCTTCCCATTTCATATTTAATCCCTCCTTGTGTTACTTGTAAACTAATTATATCACGATTTCAGTAAAGCGAATAATGATATGTAAAGGTTTTCATAATATACCCAAAAATTCCTCAAGTACACAATCAAATCGATTGCTACTTGAGGAATACTCTATAATATTACCTATTAATTTTATTCATTCCATTCAAATAATGGAATTTCTAGGTGATCATAAGCACTCGTTTGTTGCTTAGGTGCCCCTTTATTATCACGACGCTGATTAAATTCATCAATATTTCGTTGCGCCTCATATGGTGTCTTAATATTTTGTTTTTGCCAATTGAGTAAAATTTTATCAATATAACTTAAACTCAATGCTTGATGCATCATTGCTTGTTTTAGTGCTAACTGAACGAGTTCAGAAGAGTATTTGTCTTCATTCAACCATTGACTAATTGTTTGCAATTCCAATGGCGTTAATACTCGACCAAATTCTCTTTCAAAAATAGTGACCAAATTACCCGCATTTTTACCGATTTCTTCCGGAGTGGGTTCAGTTGATTTTTGATGATATTTCTTTTGATAGAATTTGGAGTCCAGAGAATTGAAAAAGGGTCTCAGTGTATAATGATCACTTTGTTTCCCATTCTCATCTCGTTCCAATTCAATTGATAAACACTCTTTTTCGATCAATTCATTCATTAATTCCATTGTTTTATGAACAGACCAACCCAATTGATTTGAAATCTTTTGAAAATTATTAACAGCCTTTCGTTGATTCATTTGTGACAAAATATAGAGTACTAAGACCATCTCATCACTTGAAAGGCCTAATTGGCCAAAACGATTAAATAAAATATTAGGTATACTAGTAGAGCCATCCTTCATCCAATCATAAATGGTACTCAATCGATGCCCTCCTTAATATTTCAAATATAATAAAATTATAAGTTACTGATTGTTTGGATCCATGAACCGTCTTTAGCGCTTATATAGTAGTACCCCATCGTAGAATCTTCATCGATGTATGTCACTTCCCAAACGGGTTCGTCTTCCACAAGTCCTAATCGTGCTTGTTGAACTTCCGTTGGATTTAGGTCATTGACGGTAATTGCTAGAGCGTCCTCATTCGTAATTAATTCATTATAGTTATAGTAAACTGTCTCACCACTATCTCTAGCTACGATTCCATACATTGGTTCATTATCTGTTGTTGTAAATTCTAATGAGAAATAAGTCTCTTCAGGTGTAGTTAACCAATAAAACTCCGTCGTTTCTTCAACAGGATGATCAATATTTATTAAATTCGTTGTCTCTTCACGCGCTTGTTCAATCGGTCTTTGTGAAAATATAAACACCGAAAATAAGAATAATAGTATGACAGCGATTAGTATTGTTAAGACGCTCACTGTTCTACGACTTAGATGCATAATTATTCCCCTTTATTCTTTCTTTTCTTAATAGCAAAGTACATTTTAACACAATTCAAACGAATTTCATAAAATAATTATTCAATCAAATCATCAGAATTTGTATCTAATAGTGCCATCTTAAACAATATAATCGGTTTTAAATTATTTTGAACTTGTCTTGAATAAAATCTTGTAAAAATACGCTCATCCATTAAATAATAATGCTGTTTCATGCCTAATATAGAGAGCAACCCTTTCAGTCTTTGTATCATCAGAGGTAGATTCACTTCCTCAAATACAATTTGACTGTCCTCTTCATTCTCATTTAGTGCCTTTAATCTAGGATACTCTGGTGAGTAAAATGGCAACTTTTGTAGAACGACGTGCATATCTTCTGGCAATTGGTAGACATTATTTTTTTCCAAATCATTCAGTGATAAGATTAATAAGAATTTCTCTTCATCCTTAACTCGGTTAATCATGCGTCTAACACTACCATGATGACCTTTAGCTTGAATTAAATAATGATCAAAAATTCCCGGTGTATTCATTAATTGATGGTATAAATCAGAGATTGCCTCTTTATGATTGACGATAATCAAATATTGATCGGCTTTTTCGTCTTCAATCAATTGATTCGTTAAATTTGTTAACTCAACATTCACATTATCTGTCTCTACCGGAATGTATTCGGCTGGAATTTTCATTGTCGTTTGTTCGTATTTCGCTTTAGTTAATGGAATATACTTAACGTCTGGTTTCCCTAGATTCGAATACAAGCCATAATGCTCTTTATAATTAAAATTACCAGGACTAAACAATAAATAGTGATAATTCTTTGAGATATCTATCCAAAATTGGCCATCAAATTCATGGGCATTCGCAATTAACTCAATATGGTATAAACGATTATTTAAAATCTGACCCCTTACTGACCAGAAATATTCCTTGTCGTTACTATTAAACAAGTGTAACGCCTGATTAAAATCGGTTAATACAGAACAAACACTCTCTTTTACTGAAAGGTGATTCACTAAATTGATGGTTTTATCACTGAGTGTGAGTAATTGATTGAGCGTTTGAACCATTTGTTCATTTTGATTAGAAACAAATTGATGAATGCGATTCGTTGCTGAAGTATCTTTTAATGACTCTTTCTCAAGTAACAAATTAAGATCATTTATCAATGATGTTATCTGTTGGAGTATTTCAAGTAACTGAGATTGTTCAGAATTTGTTTGTACCCATTCAAATTTCAATTGATCATATATTGACTGTATTTGTGTGAATACCGCAGACAGAGCAATTGTTTTTTGTTGAATATTAAAGCCAGCCGATAATAAATCTTCTCCATCTTCAAATATAATTTGACGGAAATCGGAAAATAATTCCGTCAGTAAATTTTGTCTCCAATAATAAAGTAAAGAATTATAAGATAAAATAATTAAATCTGCTTTTTGAGCTCGTTTAAATTGTTTACGGTATGTTTTATTTTTTAAACCTTTAATATTTAACTGTTTGCGTAATTTCAATAATAATGGCTTAATCTTGTGTTCATGATTAATTTCAGTCGTATCAAAAGTTTGAGTGGATGATTTAAATCGAATAACCGCCATCCAAGTAATCAATTCTGTTTGATTTAACAAACTCGGATTCATTTTCTCCCGAATCGCTTCAACTAAATCTACATTAAGATAAGCATCCCCATACTTCAAATACACAACTTTTTGATCACTTATTAATTGTAAATGGTGGTAATATCGATCTGTTTCCACTCCTGGTTGACTTACAAATAATGTTGGGTTTGTATTCATGCTTTCTTGGACAACTTGCATTTTAATACTAGGTTGAATCGGGTAGACAGCATCTTCAACGACAAGATGTTTGTGGTTCGCCCATTCTTCAATTAAATATTGCCCGAGTAATTGGTCCTTTTCTTCGGTAACAATGTTATGGCTCGATTCTGTAAGATCAGCGAAGACTTCTTGATTAATAAATAGATCCGGTTGCTCGAAAAATAGAGATTCATTATAAGGCAAATACTTCGCATAAGTTATTAGCGCGTCTGAACAATTCACTTCTAAATTTTTAACGGATTGAGCCAGTTGATTAACTAAGGCAGCTGTAAACGAAGCATCTACGAGTGCATTATGCGCATCAATTAATTCAATACCAAATACATCTGCTAAATCAGATAAGCCGTAACCCTTTGATGTTGGATATAAAATTTTACTTAATATAAAGGTATCCACTGCGATAGGATCAAAATCCAAATCATAATCTGAGAAGACTTGCTTCATAATGCGCAAATCGAAAGCTAAGTTATGACCAACAAACATACAATCTTTCAGTCGCTCATACCAAAGATTAATCACACTCTCTAACTTAGGTGCTTTCTCGACATCTTTTTGGTAAATACCGGTTAATTTACTAATTTGCGCAGGGATTGGTATCTCAGGATTAATAAGCATCTCATATTGTTGAACTTTTTCATTATTTTCAAAAATAATGGCCGCAATTTGAATGATTTTATCGCCGTCAGCAATATTAGGCCCTGTCGCTTCAATATCGACGACGGTATAACGTTGAGTCATTTCAATCAAAGCAATCCTCCTATAGTGCCTTTAATTGCACATAATTTTTTATTTCCTCGTAATTGTTCGCCAGTTTTGAGTTCACTATTTCCAATTCAATTTCAGCGATTAATTGACCTAGAATAGGTCCGCCACGCTCCATACCCAATATCTCCATCAATTGTTGCCCATTCATATTAATTTCTTGTCTTGTTTGAATGGGCAATTGATTTAATTGTTTTGAAATTAAAGGTTCAATCAATTGACCATGGTTCATATAAAATTCTTCCAATAATTTTAATAAATGTGAGTCATAACGATATAAATGAACAGGCGTTAGTACCTCATCTAATGACATCTGGCGTAACTCCTTAAATGTCATCGCTTGCTGGATTATTTCGTTACTCTGTTTCCATTGTCTCATTAATTGGCGTTCCTCTTGCTCAGTCCTACTCCCTAAATGGTAGAGTAAACTTCCCCAAACTAAGACATCTGATTTTTCTACTTGCTTTTCTTCATAGGGTGTAAAATCATGATTCAGCTGAGCGACTAGATTGTCAATCTCAATGTATTCGGGAATGGGTAAATAGTGATATAAACGACTCGTAATTAATGTATGACTTTGTTGTCTGAAGAAATTCCCTTTAAGAAATTTTGTGAATTCAATTAAAATACGTTCCATCGCTATCTTTTCTATTAAAGGGGCTAATTCCTGAATTGCACTCATGGTCGTTTCATCAATTTCAAAGCCTAACTGTGAAGCAAAACGAATCGCTCGAAGCATGCGTAAAGCATCTTCATTAAAACGTTCTGTCGGCACTCCTACTGCACGAATTAATTCATTCCTTAAATCAATCATTCCGCCATGATAATCATAAACTTGACCCTCTTTGTCAATAGCGAGTGCATTAATCGTAAAATCTCGGCGTAATGTATCTTCTTCTAAATTTCTAACAAAATCGACTTTATCCGGTCTTCTAAAATCAGAATATTTTCCCTCAACACGGAATGTAGTAATCTCATAAGATTCCCCCTGATATCTCACGATAACAGTACCATGTTCAATACCAACATCAATGGTCACGGGAAAAATCGATTTTATTTCTTCAGGGGTGGCGCTTGTTGCAATATCAATATCATGAATTTCTAAAGATAATAGGTAATCACGTACTGAGCCACCAACAAAATAAGCCTCATATCCATGAGACTCAATTTGTTCTAAAATGGGTAAAGCCTGTTTAAAAAAAGGATTATTTAGTTCGATAATCATTTACTTCTCCTCTGTAACGCTCTAGGTCCAGAACTAATTCATCCATACGGGCAAAATCTTGGGTATCTAGCGCTTCATTAATTTGTTGTTCTAATTTATGTATATAGACACTTTCGGTCAAATGATCTAAATAAGAATCCATTTGATTTTGATAATCAATATAATCAGGTGAGTATGGATTTTCAACGATTAATTGACTATGTAAGTCATCTAAATCACGTTCAGGTAATACAATTTCGATGTAATACTTTTCCTGCTGGTGCAGACGTAAGTCATGGAATGCTTGCTCTTGATAAAAGTAGGCCAATTCATTCTTAAAATAGACAAATGGCTGTTCTCCATCAAGCAAAAATGAAATATAGAGACCTCGCGGAGCGTAATTACTCTGATGCGTGAATTCTATATTATTTAACAGTTCATCATGCTCTAATATGAATTTTAATAAATAATTAATTCCTCGGTCATCGTGTCGATACTTATCAAGGATACGACGGATGAACTCACGTTTTAAATCATTCAATGAACTCATTATTATCTCCTTCAAGTATTTCCTGAATATAATTTGTTTGATAATCACTGTCTTGATATTTCTCTGCTAAGTCATAGGCAGCTTTACGTTCTCCTGCTTTTTCTAATGACTTAACAAGTAATTCAACTAAATCTATTTCAGGTACCAAATAATCTAATGCAGCTTCAAAATAATCAATCGCTTCATCATAGTTGTGAGTAGCATACTTATTTTTCCCGATAAAATACCCTAGTTCCTCTTCCATAAAATATGCCAATGCTTGATTATTTAAAAATGATTCAAATGCCTCGATGTCACCTGTATCGATATAATAATTTAATACGAGTGAAACAATACGGTACTGCTCTTCAACATCCGATGTGTAGGCAAAGTACCCTTCTAAGCGTTGGACCATTTCTAAATCTAATTGTTGATTCGACTGCGCCATTTCAGCAATTTCAATGGGTGACATTTCACTCTCTGGAATCTTTTCTTCAAACCATTGCAGTGATTCTTCAAATTGATCATTTGTCCCCTCGCCAGTTAATTCCACTAGTAATAAACCAGCTGAACTGTTATCAGGGTCTAATTCGATTGACTTTTGACTTGCCTCGATGGCTTTATCCGTTTCATTAGCTAATTGATACATCTTTGCTAACAAGAAGTAATCCATACTATCTCTAAGAGGTAATGTTTCATCTAGTAATAGTTGTCGAATATCTTTTAATTCAATTTGTTCTTGTTGCAATTTCAATTGAATTAATTGTTGCCTGGCTAAATGTCTCTCAGCATCATCTGTAAAATAGTCATAAACAGCTTGAACAAAGTAAATTGCCCTTGTTAAATCCCCCGCCATTTCATGTAAGGTTGATAATTTAAAATACGGCGGACCAAAAGTCGGTTCATCTTGAATCAATTTTGTTAAGCGGTCGCGCGCTATTTCTTGTTGATCCAATTCAAGTAACCAATCAATCTGTTCCATTACTATTTCCTTAGATTGATTTTCCTCAGGTAGTAAGTTGAACCATTTTAATGCTTCTTCATACTCGTAAACATGAGCATAAGTTTTCGCAATTCGGTATACAATATGATGCCCTGGTTCGATTGTTTGTAATCTTAAGTAGATCATTAAGGCAAATTCTTGATATCCTAAAGAAAAATAAAAATCAGCAAAGCCGATTAATTGTTCGTATCTTTGCTCGTTATAATGGGCTTCATTCATCCATTCTTCAACCATCGATTGTTTAATCTCTTCATTTGATTCTTCTTGATAGTTTTCTACTAATATATTATCCAAAATCAGCCCTCCTCATTGATGATATTATAACATGAATCAGCTATGCGCCAAAGTATCTACATTGAAATTTCAAAAAGTATTCTACAATCTATAAAAAGAGCTGTCCAATCAAAAAAGAGCCAGACTAGCCGGCTCTTTATTCTAATTATTTAATTCAATTACTCTTCTGAATCATCTGATGGGTTAAATAAATCTGCTCCTGCAGGACCATTTGCTCCTGACTCATCAGAACTTGATTCTGGTGCTGATTCTGTTTCAGTTGTTTCCTCAGTTGTTGTTTCAGAACTTTCTTCTGGCTCTGGATCTGTAATTTCTTCAGACACAGCTGATGATTCTTCTGTTGATTCAGTAAATGTTGGTGCATCCGCTGGAACTTGAATATCAAATGTTTGACCATGGTCAGCAAATGCTAAGTTTAATGCAGCAGTAATTTGGAATTGTCCTAAATCTTCTGCATTCACATCTTCACCGTATAATCCAGCGATATCTTCTGCTGAAATATCTAAATCAAATGAAATTGCTGAAATCATATAATTGTCTTTATTATAAGAAATCGTTAAGTTTTGTAATAAGCTTAATCCTAAATCAAATGATTGATCGTACATTTGTTCAAACATTGCACGTTCTTCTTCAGGTACAGGTTGACCTGTTGATTCTTCCATGCTTGCAATCGATTCATCAATTGCTGTTTGTTTGATTGATTCTAAGTCTTCACCAGAAACTTCTTGTAAGTCAGCCCATAATTCATCTGTATTAATATCTGGTTTTAATGCAAAGACATAATCTGTATCTGTTTCAGATAAATCGAAGTATTTCTCATAGAAAGCAACCATATCTTCTGTTACTTCCGTTTGGTTTGCGGCAGCTTCATTAACAGCTGTGTGAATTTCTTCAGAAACTTCGTATTCTGTTTCACCTAATTCTTCAACTGTCCAAGTAGAACCATCAAAGGCATAAACAATTCCTTCAAGAATTGTTGCAGAAACTTGTACTGCTTCCTCTTCCATATTAGTTGCTACAACGTTCCACTCATCATCATATTCTGGAACAGCAAACGAAGTTGTACCATCTAATGATACATCACCACTAAAACGAGGATCAACATTATATCTGAAATCTAATGCGAATTGACCAGATGCTTGTTCTTCCCCTTCAGCTGTTACATTAAATGATAAATCTCCAGTTCCTGACATTGATTGTACTGTTTGACTTGCTTCATTGATATTCTGTAAAACAGTCCCCCAATCAGCTTGAGCGCCTACTGATAAAGTGCTAGATAAAAATAAAAATGCTAAAACGATTGCTGATAGCCATTTGCTAAACTTTTTCATTATACATCTTCCTTTCAGTTTATTAATTCCATTATTGCACAAAGTATAAATGATGGCAAAAGAAAGCACTCTGAAAGCTTGAATTTACAACCTTGTTCACGCATTCAAAACCTTTAACTATTCGCTTACTTATAGTATTTTGGAGTCTAATTCGCGATATAGTTACATTTAGGTTATAAAAAAAGAGCTAATGTCAGACATTAACTCTTTAGTGATTTTTAATCATCTTCGTCCATTGACAGAACTGCCATAAAGGCTTCTTGTGGAATTTCCACACTACCAACAGATTTCATACGTTTTTTACCTTGTTTTTGTTTCTCTAATAATTTCTTACGACGTGAAACGTCACCACCGTATAGTTTAGCCGTTACGTCTTTACGGTAAGCTTTAATCGTAGTACGAGCAATAATTTTGTTCCCAATTGCAGCTTGAACAGGCACTTCAAACATTTGACGTGGAATAATTTCTTTTAACTTACTTGCTAGTGCACGACCGCGTTCATAAGCAAAATCACGGTGAACAATCGTTGAGAATGCATCGATTGCATCATTATTAAGTAAAATATCTAATTTCACTAAGTTTGATTGTTGGTATCCAATTACTTCGTAATCAAGTGATGCGTATCCCTTTGTATTTGATTTTAGTTTATCAAAGAAATCAAAAACAATTTCTGCCATTGGTAATTCGTAAATGACATTAACACGGTATTCATCTAAATAGTCCATTGTCACAAAATTACCACGTTTACGTTCACACAGTTCCATAACCGCACCAACATAGTCACTTGGTACCATAATTTCAGCTTTTACGTAAGGTTCTAATACTTTATCAACTTCAGTTGCATCAGGCATCTCTGATGGATTATCAATACGGAGTTTTTCACCGTCAGTTTTTTCAACTTCATAAATAACTGAAGGTGCAGTCATAATTAAATCTAAATTAAACTCACGTTCTAGACGCTCTTGAATAACATCCATATGTAATAGTCCTAAAAATCCAGTACGGAATCCAAAACCTAATGCTTGAGATGTCTCTGCTTCAAATTGTAGGGAAGCATCATTTAATTGAAGACGCTCTAGTGCCTCACGAAGATCGTTATAATCCGAAGAATCTACTGGGTATAATCCAGCAAAGACCATAGGATTTAATTGACGGTAACCCTCTAATGGTTCTGCTGTTGGGTTATTAGCATGAGTGATTGTATCACCAACACGCGTATTTTGGATATTTTTAATTCCTGCTGTAATATAACCAACGTCACCAACCATCAAGTGTTCACGGGGCATTGCTTCTGGTGAGAACACTCCCACTTCCAGTACTTCATATTTTGAGCCATTACTCATCATCATAATTTCGTCGCCTGGTTTAACCATCCCGTCCATAATACGGACATTTAGAACGACACCACGATAATTATCATAGGCTGAGTCAAATATTAATGCTTGTAATGGATTGTCAATATCACCGGTCGGAGCTGGTACTTTCTCGACAATTTGCTCTAAAATTTCATCAATCCCAATACCTGCTTTTGCAGAGGCATGAACTGCTTCAGAAGCATCTAATCCAATTATATCCTCAATATCTTGTTGAACACGTTCCGGATCTGCTGCAGGTAAGTCAATTTTATTAATCACTGGTAAGATTTCTAAATCATTATCAAGTGCTAAATAAACATTCGCTAATGTCTGTGCTTCAATACCTTGAGCCGCATCCACAACTAAAATAGCTCCTTCACACGCTGCTAACGAACGAGAAACCTCGTAAGTGAAGTCGACGTGTCCTGGTGTATCTATCAAGTGAAGAATATAATCTTCTCCATCTTTTGCTTTATACGCTACCTCAACGGCATTCAATTTAATTGTAATTCCACGCTCACGTTCAAGATCCATCGAATCTAATAGCTGATTTTTCATCACTCGATCTTCTACAGTATGGGTACTCTGTAAAATACGGTCAGCTAATGTCGATTTACCATGGTCAATATGTGCAATAATTGAAAAATTGCGAATTTTCTCTTGACGCGCACGCATTTGTTCTTTATTCAAATTCGTTCACTTCCTCAACTCTATCTAAAAATACTCACAGTTCATAATACCAAATAATCATTCAAATTGAAAATATTACTGAATCTTTTTTCAATATATTATCCAAATATCTTAAAAACGACCTACATCGCTGTAGGTCGTCGTTTTATTACATACTATTAGCACTGTGAATTAATCAAACATGTCTTTCATTTTCCCGAAAAAACCCTTATCCTGTTGTTCTTTAATGTCAGCTCCTGATTCTTTAGCTAACTCTTCAAACAATTCACGTTCTCTTGATGACAGTTTGTTTGGTGTAATTACCTTCACAGTAACATGTTGGTCACCGATACGATTTCCATTCACTGAAGGCGCACCTTTACCACGCATACGGAATGTCGTTCCAGTTTGCGCTCCTGCAGGGATTTTTAATTTTACTTTACCTGATACAGTTGGCACTAAAACTTCATCACCTAATGCTGCTTGAGCAAAGGAAATTGGTAATTCATAGAAAATCTCTGTACCCTCACGGTCAAAGAGATCACTCTCTTCGACTTCAAAGACAATATATAAGTCACCATAAGGTCCACCATTTGTTCCGGCTTCACCTTGTCCTGACAGACGCATTTGTTGATTATCTTCAACACCTGCTGGAACTTTTACTTTAACAGAGTGTGCTTCTTCAGTAATTCCTGATCCATGACACGTTTCACATTTCTCTTTGATTTCTTTACCAGTACCTTGACATACATCACAGACTGTTTGAGTCATTACACGACCAAATGGTGTGTTTTGTTCTACATTAACTGCTCCGCGTCCTGAACATTTTGAACAAGTTACTGGTTCTGTACCTTCTTTAGCACCTGAACCATGACAAGTCGCACATTCAGTTTTACGATTGTAACGAATGGTAGTTTCTTTACCTGCGATTGCTTCATCAAAAGTTACTTTAATGCGGTATTGTAAATCCGCTCCACGTCTTGGTGCGTTAGGGTTTCTTGAAGCCCCTCCGCCACCACCGAAGAATGTACTGAAAATATCTTCAAAGTCGCCAAAGCCACCTGTAGAATAACCTCCGCCACCGAATCCTCCGAAGCCGCCGCCAAAGCCGCCACCACCGAAGTTTGGATCTGTCGAAGCATGACCATATTGGTCATATGCCGCACGTTTTTGTTGGTCACTCAGTACTTCATATGCTTCAGTAACTTCTTTAAATTTCTCTTCTGCCCCTTCTTCCTGATTAATATCAGGATGATATTGTTTAGACAGTTTACGATATGCTTTCTTTAATTCAGCTTCTGAGGCATCTTTTGATACGCCGAGGACGTCATAATAATCGCGTTTACCAGCCATCAAACTCCTCCTTCTTTTAAGTTAAACATTTATTAATGTCGATGTATTCTATAATATCACTGATTTTCAAACAATAGTAATATATAGCTTAAATTTATTTCTCTCTTATCAAACAAAGCCAAGGGAATACCCCTCGGCTATGTTTTACTCAAAGGCGTTTGATTATTCTTCTTCGTCTACTTCTTCAAAGTCAGCGTCAACGACACCATCATTATCTTCAGACTCAGCTCCACCTTGAGCTTCGGCTTCTTGTGCTGCTTGTTCATATAATTTAACCGTTAAGTTTTGAACGATTTCATTTAAAGCATCACGTTTTTCTTTCATTTGCTCAGTATCATTTGCTTCAACAGCTGCTTGTAATTCATCACGAGCATCTTGAGCTTGTTTAACTTCTTCTTCTGATACCTTACCTTCTAAATCTTTCAGAGTTTTATCTGTAGTGAAGATTAATTGATCTACTTCGTTACGTAAGTCAGCTTCCTCACGACGTTTTTTGTCTTCCTCTGCGTTCGCTTCAGCGTCTTTAACCATACGTTCGATTTCTTCATCTGATAAACCTGAAGATGATTTGATTGTAATTGATTGTTCTTTATCTGTACCTAAATCTTTAGCAGAAACGTTTACGATACCGTTTTTATCGATGTCGAAAGTTACTTCGATTTGTGGCACACCACGTGGTGCCGCTGGAATGTCAGTTAATTGGAAACGACCTAAAGTCTTGTTGTCCGCTGCCATTTCACGTTCACCTTGTAATACGTGAACATCTACTGCTGGTTGGTTATCCGCTGCTGTAGAGAACACTTGTGATTTAGATGTAGGAATTGTTGTATTACGGTCAATTAATTTCGTAAATACGCCACCCATTGTTTCGATACCTAATGATAATGGTGTAACGTCTAATAATACGATATCTTTAACGTCACCAGAGATAACTCCACCTTGGATAGCTGCACCCATTGCTACAACTTCGTCTGGGTTAACTGATTTGTTTGGTTCTTTACCAGTTTCACGGCGAACTGCTTCAACTACTGCAGGAATACGCGTAGATCCACCTACTAAGATTACTTGGTCTAAGTCTGATGTTGAAAGACCAGCATCTTTAATTGCTTGACGTACTGGTACTTTAGTACGTTCTACTAAATCGTCCGTTAATTCATCAAATTTAGCACGCGATAATGATGTTTCCATATGTAATGGTCCAGCTTCACCAGCAGTAATGAATGGTAAGCTAATTTGTGTTTGACTAACCCCTGATAAATCTTTCTTCGCTTTTTCAGCTGCATCTTTCAGACGTTGCATTGCCATTTTATCTTTTGATAAATCAATACCATTTTCTTTTTTGAATTCTGCAACTAAGAAGTCGATGATCTTGTTATCAAAGTCATCCCCACCTAATTCATTGTCCCCTGCTGTTGCTAATACATCAAAGACACCATCTCCTAATTCAAGGATAGAAACGTCAAATGTACCACCACCAAGGTCAAATACTAGGATTTTTTCGTCTGTATCAATTTTGTCTAAACCATATGCTAAAGCTGCTGCAGTTGGTTCGTTAACGATACGTTCAACTTCTAAACCAGCAATTTTACCAGCATCCGTTGTTGCTTGACGTTGAGAGTCGTTGAAGTATGCAGGAACTGTAATAACTGCTTTTGAAACAGTTTCTCCTAAGTAATCTTCTGCGTATGATTTTAAGTATTGTAAGATCATCGCTGAAATTTCTTGTGGTGTATAATCTTTGTCACCCATTGATTCTTTATGGTTTGTACCCATGTGACGTTTAATCGATGACACAGTTTCAGGGTTCGTTACCGCTTGACGCTTAGCAACTTCACCAACTTGAATTTCACCATTTTTTGATGCAACGACTGAAGGTGTTGTACGGTTCCCTTCTGGGTTTGGAATAATTTTAGCTTCTCCACCTTCAAGAATAGCTACTGCAGAGTTTGTTGTACCTAAGTCAATACCAATAATTTTACTCATATTTGAAATCTCCTTTTAAATTAAATTTATTTTACTCAGCAACAATAACCATTGCTGGACGAATTACACGATCATTTAATACATAGCCTTTTTGAAGTACTTGAACCACTGATTGGCTTTCTTGACCTTCCTCTCCAGGAATCATACTCACCGCTTGGTGAAATTCTGGATCAAATGGTTCATTTAAAGGATAAATCGCTGTGATTTTCTCTTCTTCAAAAGCACGGTTAATTTGGTTTAATACCATTTCTACACCGGCATGTAAGCTCTTTGCGTCTTCACTTGCTACTTCAGTATCTAAAGCTCTTTGTAAGTTATCTAAAGGATCTAGAAGTGATGTTGCTAGCGATTGTGAACGATATTTACTCGCATCCTGACGCTCTTTTGTGTTACGACGTTGGATATTTTGAATTTCAGCTGTTAAGCGTAATACTCGGTCTTCCAACTCATCTTTTTCCTTTGTTAAAGTTTCTAATTCCGTAGCTTCAGATGAAATCTCTTCCTCTAATTCTACGTTTTCTTCAATTATTTCTTCATTAGTGATGTCTGCTTCTTCGACATTGTTCTGTTCGTTTTCTGCCATTAGACACCCTCCTTCATTTATTTAATCGGCTAACTTTTCAATTGCCTTATCTAATAACAAGATAATATCAGAGTATCCCATCGTAATCGGACCAATTACACCTAATGTAATTCGCTGATTATCATAGTGATATGTCCCTGTCAGTAAATTTATACTGTCAAGTACATTGGGTGATAGATCATACCCAAAGAGAACATCTACACCCTCTTGTGTTTGTTCTATCACTTGATAGGTCTGACTGGTCCCATCAATTAGAGTCATTAATGAGCTAATCGCTTCAGGTGTCATTGAATGATCAATTAACTGATAAAGATGTTCCTTACCACTGACAAAATAATCATGCCCCATCAATTGCATTCGCGCTTTATCAACTAAAGGCGAAAAATCATATTGATAGCCAACATGTCTTTGTAAAATAAGTGGCATCGTCAACTTTAATCTCTGATAAGCTTCATTTAAAGTTAAACCGGATAATTCACGATTTATTAGCTCGTTAACTACTGTTAAAGTATCTCTATCAATAGGTGAGCTGATTTCAAATAATTGATTTCCCACATCACCATTTTGGGTAATTAAAATCCCCATATATCGATTCGAATCTACTTTAACTAATCTAAATCGTTCAAAATATTGCTCCTCTTCATTTTGGCCAAGCACAAATGTGGTATAACCAGTAATCGAAGACATTAATTCAGAAACAAGATGCGCTTTTTGAATCGGTTTATTCGTCTTTTCATTGACAATCGTTTCAAAGCTATCAAACTCAATATCCAGTTTATGGTTACTGCGTTTCCTTTGAATTAATTGACTGATATAATGACGATAGCCCTTCAAAGAAGGTGCCCGCCCGCTGGAAGTATGTAACTTCCTTAAAAAGCCCGCTTTTTCTAAAGCAGCCATATCATTTCGAATGGTAGCTGAACTAACATTTAAATCGCTATTTTGAAGTAAACTCTTTGAACCAACAGGTTCGTCTGTTTTATTAAATTGTTGAATGATAAGCGCCAATACCTGTTCTTGTCTGGACGTTAACATTTTTGTTCACCTCACTAATTAGCACTTTCTATACCTGAGTGCTAACTATGATATTAGTATACATGCTAGAACAATTGATGTCAACACTTTACACCTAAAAACACGAAAAAAATTAGCACTCATTGTATAAGAGTGCTAATTTTTGCTTTTTTACTATTTCTATGCCTGTTCTTAAGCGATTTCTGACAGATGGAGCATTTTCATTAAAATTTGGTCCAAATAAAAAAGACCTCGAATGAGGCCTCTATGTTAACTATTTAACTGCTTCTTTTAATTGTTTACCAGCTTTGAATCCTGGAACTTTAGTAGCAGCGATTTGAATTTCTTCACCTGTTTGAGGGTTACGACCTTTACGTGCAGCACGGTCACGTACTTCAAAAGTACCAAAACCGATTACTTGAACGCGCTCACCTTCCGCAAGTGTTTCTTGAATAGTTTCGAATAATGCTTCAACTGTAGCTGTAACATCTTTCTTAGTTAAATTTGTTTTTTCAGCTACTTTTTCTACTAAATCTGCTTTATTTGCCATTAGTAAATTCCTCCTTATGAACTCATAAAAAATTTTGAATATACTTTCTTTTTACTAAGTAATTCACTTATAAGAATAGCACAAGAAAGGTATTAAAACAACGTTTAACACTTACTTCTTCGATATTTTAGCTTCTTTCACGAATAATTAAATGAATCGGAGTCCCATCAAAGTAAAATGAGTCACGAAGTTGATTTTCAATAAATCTTTCATAACTAAAGTGCATCAATTCAGTATCATTGACAAACACAACGAAAGTTGGCGGCCCGACAGCCACTTGTGTCATATAATAAATCTTTAAGCGACGCCCTTTATCTGAAGGCGTAGGATTCATCGCGATGGCATCCATTAACACATCATTTAAAACAGATGATTGAATACGGCGGTGACGATTATCATAAATTTCTTCGATTAAAGCTGGTAACTTCTCTAAACGTTGCCCAGTCATCGCGCTCACTGCAATTACTGGTGCATAAGCTAAATATTTAAACTCAGTACGAACATCTTCAATAAATTTATCATAAGTGTGATTATCTTTTTCAATAGCATCCCATTTGTTAATTAAAATGATGATACCTTTACCTGCTTCATGAGCATACCCAGCAACATGCTTATCTTGTTCACGAATACCTGTTTCAGCATCAAGAACAACACAAACAACATCGCTTCGGTCAATGGCTGATAAAGATCTTAAGACACTATATTTTTCTGTATTTTCATACACTTTACCACGTTTACGAATTCCGGCAGTATCGATCATAGTGAATTCACGACCTGCATCATTGATAAACACTGTATCAACCGCTTCACGTGTTGTACCTTCTACATTAGATACGATTACTCGTTTTTCATTTAATAAAGCATTTACTAAACTTGATTTACCCACATTCGGTCTTCCGATAAAACTGAAATTGATTACTTCATCGTCTTCATTTTCTTCCAGTTCAGTTGGGAAATGAGAAATGATTTCATCGAGTAAATCCCCAATTCCTGTTCCATGGGAACCACTAATACCAATAGGTTCACCTAATCCTAGTGAATAGTAGTCATAAATTTGTTGACGTTGTTCAGGGTTATCTGTTTTGTTAACAGCTAAAATAATTGGTTTATTTGAACGATGGAGTAAATGGGCGATTGCTTCATCTTCATTGGTCAATCCCTCACGGACGTTAACAATCATTACGATAATATCTGCTTCATCGATCGCAATTTCAGCTTGATATCGAATTTGTTTCATCATTGGTTCATTCGTCATTTCAATACCACCGGTATCAATTAAACGATAATCTTTCCCAAGCCATTTACCTTTAGCATAAATTCGGTCTCTTGTTACACCTGGAAAATCTTCAACGATTGAAATTCTCTCACCTACTAAACGATTAAAGACAGTTGATTTACCAACATTAGGTCTTCCTACTAAAGCCACAACTGGCATATTCTTACTCATAGTATCCCTCCTTTTATAAATTATATATTTAAATTCTTAAATAAAAATAGAGACTGACCAAGGTCAGCCTCCAAGAAAAATCAAAATGATTAGTTATCTTCAGGTAAGTCTAAGTCAGCTAATTGACTACCTAACATATCAGCAAATGTGAATGAAGTATCTACATCATCATCATTTGAACGCGCTTGGTTATTGTTTCTTGGCGCATTGTTGTTATCACGACGGTTTGAACGTTGACGACGTGGACGGTTGTTAGAACGTTCTTCTTCACCTTCTTGAGATTCAGCGCGTGCTGGCGCTTCTTCTAAAGCTTTGATTGATAATGATAAGCGGTTTCCCTCAGAATCTACACTTAAAACTTTAACTTGAACTTCTTGACCTTCTTCAAGTTTGTCTTGTGGTGTAGCAATATGCTCGTGAGCAATTTGTGAGATATGAACTAAACCTTCAACTCCTGGGAATACTTCAACGAATGCACCGAAGTTTACTAAACGTTTAACAGTACCTGTTAATTCAGCTCCTTGAGGTGCTTTTGTTTCAATATTTTCCCATGGACCTTCTAAAGTATCTTTAATTGATAATGATACACGGCCAGCTTCTGGGTCAACTGATAAAACTTTAACAGTTACAGTTTCACCTGGTGTTAAGAAATCACTTGGTTTCTCAACGTGCTCGTGTGCAATACGGCTGATGTGAACTAATCCATCAACGCCACCTAAATCGATGAATGCCCCAAAGTTAACTAAGCGAGCTACAGTACCTTCAACAATAGCGCCTTCTTCAAGGTTTTCCATTGCTTCAGCACGTTTAGCTTCACGTTCTTCACGTGCAATCTCTTTATGAGATAAGATTAAACGGTTTTCGATTGGATCAATTTCAATAATCTTGAATTCTAATGTTTCACCAACATATGGTGTAAAGTCTTCAACGAAGAAGTCTTCGATCATTGATGCAGGTACGAATCCACGTACACCAGCGTCAACAACTAATCCACCTTTTACTTTGTTTTTAACAGGTGCTTCGATTGTTTCGTTGTTATCGAATTTCTCTTGCAATTCTACCCATACTTTTTTCGCATCTACGCGTTTTTTAGATAATAAGTAGTTACCATTTTCTTTATCTTTAATTGGTTTAACAACCACTAATTCAACTTCGTCTCCGATATTAACGATTTCTGTCATATCTTCAACTGGTGTTGCTGATAATTCATTACGTGGAACAACGCCTTCTAAGCCGCCACTTTCTTGAATAGAAACACGAACTTGATTATCATCAAATGCTAATACGTCTCCAATGACTGTATCACCAATTTTGATTTCTTTGACGCTACCTAAAGCATCTTCCATTGTTTCCATTGTTACTTCATTTTGATTTTCTTCTACAAACTCTGACATGTACCAGTTCCTCCTAAGCGTTACCTCTATATATATCATTTACCTTTAATTTGTGTGGTAAACTTCATATATCTCATTGTAACAAAACTTTAAACGCAAGTCTAGCGTTATTATTGTAATTCTAATGCTTTATTAAGCTTAAGACACTTTCAACCATTTCCTCAATAGTCATATTTGTACTATCGATCACTGTAGCATCCTCAGCCTTTTTTAATGGGCTAATTTCACGATTAGAATCGTACTCATCTCTTTTAATAATCAGTTCCGTTAACTCTTCTAATGTTTGATCCAATCGCCCTTGTGCTTTATTTTCTTCATAGCGTCTTTGAGCACGAACACGTGCGTCCGCTGTAAAGAAGAATTTGTAATCCGCATTTGGCAGAACGACAGTCCCAATATCTCGCCCATCCATAGCAACAGAATTATTAGACGCAATTTCTCGTTGCAAATCAACTAATAATTCTCGTACCTCTTTAATAGCAGACACTTCCGACACATTGCTCGTTACTTCAGTTGAACGAATTTCTTCGGTCACATCTTTACTACCTAAGTAAATATGTTGTTGGTCGTTTACCCATTTAAATTGGATTTCAATATCATTAAGTAATTTTTTTATTTCTTCATCATTATTGATATTTATATCTTCTTCTAAAACAGCGACAGTAACTGCACGGTACATTGCTCCGGTGTCGATATAAGTAATGCCTAATCGCTTAGCAATAATTTGTGCTACTGTACTCTTTCCTGATGATGAAGGTCCATCAATTGCAATTTGGTAAGTCATTCTATTCCCTCTCTTTACATAAGAAAACGCCTTATACCTAAGCATAAGACGTTCATTAAAATTCTTAAGGTACCACTACAACATCGCCAGGATGAATCGGTGTTCCTTCGCTTGCTCCGTTAGCTGCTAGTAAATCATAGACATTGATACCATGAATTCTAGCGATACCATACCAAGTCTCACCAGCACTTACTGTATGCGTAGTGCTTGTTGACGGTGCTGGTTCAGGAGTAGGTTCCGGTGTCGGCTCTACTACTGGTTCTGGTTCAGGCGTTGGAGTCGGTGTTGGTTCAGGTTCTACTGGTGTTGTAGTTTCAATTTCTTGTGAACCAATTGATTCATCACCACTCGCTACATTGATATTCCCCTCAGATTGAGAAGAAACGGATGATTCCACAGATTCTGAGCTTTCTGATTCGCTTTCGCTTTCAGAGCTGATTGAACTTCTTGAAATCATTACTTGCTCTTTTGTGCGCCCTGGAATTTCTTCGTTGCTACGTTGTGATTCAACGATTAGTAACACAACAAATGGTATAATAAGTAATACCACGAATGCTCCTAAGAGTACCTTTGAAAGGGTACTTGCCTCTTGTTTTGGTTGATTTCTTGAAGTTCTAGAGTATTGACGATTTCTTAAATTTTCATCTGATCCAAAACGTTTGTGCCATGGTTTCTTTTCAGGTGTTGGTTCTGAAGCCGTCTCATCTTCGATTGTGTTTTCTTCAACTGGGTTTTCATCTACTGTTTCATCATTGATTTGATTATTTTCATTTAAATCTTCAAACTCATCTGTTTGAAAATCGTCTTCACGTTCATTTGGCATATTATACCCTCCTACGTTAGTCAGTCCTTATACTGAGTAATAAGGCTTATATATATCAACTATACTCTATTCTTGGTGATTTATAAAGTTAAATCAATCAGAAATCACATATTGATACTAATTTGTAATACTCGATAAATATTTTAACATATTTACCGAGTATTTTCGAGGATTATTTAAATATAAGTGGATAATAATGCTGTTTTATCATACTTTTAACGTGTTTGACGTCTTAATGGTCGATATGATTCAAATAATGTACTACGTTTTGCCATTAATGGGGCAATATATTCTAATACTACAAATTGACCAATCGAAACGATCACACCTTTAATGATATTAAACGGTACAACAATACTTAAAACATAAGCGAAGTAATTGTCAATTGGGAAATTCATCACGTTTACGTAAATTGGTAATGCAACGTAATAGTTGATAAATGACAGTACTACCGTTAATGATAAGGTTGAGGCAATTCCCATAATTACATAGCGTACCCATTTATTCATTGTAGGGAATTTCTTTAAAATAAAGTGTGTTGGTAAGAATAAAGCTAATGTTCCAAAGAAACTCATGATCGGACCAATTGGAATTCCACCTTGGCCACCACTTAAAATATAATTTAAAATGTCACGAATTAATGAAACTAATGCTAAACCAATTGGACCACTTGATAATAGGCCAATTAAACCAGTTAAGTCACTTAAATCCACTTTCAAGAATGGTGCTGCTGGTAAAATTGGGAAATCAAACATTCTAAGAATGATCCCAAATGCCGCCAATATCCCTAAAAATACTATCTCTCTCGTCTCTAATTTTCTCATCTTTCTCTCTCCTTCAACGTCAAAGGATGAAAAGTAAAAAAAGCTACCCCTAAAAATGAATTCAGGGGTAGCTAAACGGTACACAAAAAATACCATACTCTTCTTCTTTATACCAGACTTTACTGTCGGTACTGGAATCAAACCAGTTCAACCTAACTCAATGTTAGGGTCGTGGACTATACCACCGGTCGGGAATTACACCCTGCCCTGAAGACGTTATATATTTTATTTGACTTAAGTATAGCAAGTTCTAAAAATAAAGCAAGCATATTGTCTATAATTCTAATTAATGTTTACTATAAATGGTGCTAATCAATGTTAAAATTATAAAATTTTCGGTTTAATTGATCACTTTTTAGTTTTCATTAATATCATTGCTGATTTTTATCATTTTGCTATTTTTTAGTTATTTGTCGCAAATTTTCTTAATTTATCCACTTCAAAAGCAGTCAATTCGCGGTATTCACCAGGTTGTAATTTTCCTAAGTCTAAGAAACCAAAACGCTCGCGTTTTAATTTTGAAACAGGACAATTAATCGCTTCAAACATTTTCTTAACTTGATGGTTCCAACCTTCACTTATTGTTAATTCAACAATTGAAGTACGGTTGTCTTTATTAACTGATTTAACGTTTACTGTTGCTGGAGCAGTTTTCTTACCATCAATGACAATACCACGTCTTAATAAATTAATCCCTTTATCAGTTGGAATATCTGACACCTTAGCGATATACGTTTTAGGTACTTGGTAAGATGGGTGCATTAAAAGATTAGCAAAGTCCCCATCATTTGTAAGCAGTAATAATCCTGTCGTATCAAAGTCTAAACGCCCAATTGGATAAATACGTTCTTCGATGCCTTCGATTAAATCGACAACCACTGGTCGGTCTTTATCATCGGAAACAGCGCTGATCATATTTTTAGGCTTATAAAGTAAGAAGTAACGCGGCTCTTCACGGTAGATCGGCACACCATCAACTTCAATTAAATCATTATTAGAAACTTTAGTCCCTAATTCTCTAACAGTTTCGCCATTTACCTTAACACGGCCCGCTTCAATAATTTCTTCACATTTACGTCGGCTCGCAATTCCTGCATGAGCCATCACTTTTTGTAGTCTTTCCATAATAAGCTCCTTTCGTTAATATTTATTAATCATAAATTTCTTCATTTTCTTCTTCATCAACATTAATAATCCATTGTTTATCTTTAAATATTTTTTCGGATGATAATTCAACATTTAAAGCAATTGATTCAATGGGTGGTAATTCATTTAAACTATTTAATCCAAAATAATCTAAAAAGTAATTCGTGACACCATATAAAAATGGTCGTCCTGGCGCTTCAACCCGTCCTAATTCACGTACCAAGTGGCGGCTGATTAAACGCTGAATCATATTCGACGAGCTAACTCCTCGAATTTCATCTATCCCCACTCGTGTAATTGGCTGACGATAAGCGATAATCGCTAATGTTTCAACTGCAGCCCTTGATAATGGTTGATGAACTGAATTTTGCGCAAAAACTTCAACATCATCATGAATCGTTGGCTTAGTAGCAAGACGATATCGATTATTTGTCATAATTAATTCAACTGGAGAATCTTCATCGTCGCGCAAAGATATAGTCAGATCATTCAAAGCGGTGCGAATATCTTTTTCACTCACAGATAATGATTCAGATAATTCTTTTATCGAAACGCCTTGGTCTCCTGATACAAAAAGAATCCCTTGAATGCGTGTCGTTAATTTCATATCACTATCTCCCTGTCTTCGTCATATAAATCTCGCCTACTCGGCTTTCTTGTTTGAATACAATAATATCTTTACGTACTAATTCTAACATCGCTAAAAATGTTGAGATGATTTCCGGTCGACTCCCTGATACAAGTGCTTCAGAAAATGTGATATGGTCACTTTTTGTTAAACAATCCATTAAATAATCAATCTGTTCACCCACTGTGACGGTATCAGTATGAATTTCTTGGGGAGCAGGATGCCGTTTTTGGAATTTGTCCAGTGCTTCATTCATCGCATTGACTAATTGATCTAATGTAATTTCTCCCTCATCAAGAGGAACAAATTGTGTTAAATGAGATAAGTCTTCCGTTGGTTTCGTATAAACCTTTTGACGTTTTTCTGATAATAATTCCAATTCAGTTGAAACAGATTGGAATTGTTGATACAGCAATAACTGCTGAACTAATTGAGCTCGTGGATCTTCATCGTCATAGTCATCGTCTAGTTCCTGTAATGGTTCGATAGGCAGTAATAATTTTGATTTAATCTCTAGTAAAGTTGCTGCCATGACTAGATAGTCACCGATAATATCCAATTGAAATTGATCCATTTGCCTAATATAGTTTAAATATTGTTCAGTGATTTGTGTCATTGGAATATCATTGATATCAACATCTTGTTCTTTAATTAAATGCAATAACAAATCAAAAGGGCCTTGAAAGGCCTCTAAGTCAAGTGTTAAAGTCGCTTCAGCCATTCAAGCCCTCCTATTTAATTATTTTCTAAATACTTTGCTGACCAGTTGGCAATTAAATCCATGGTTGAGACACCTGCAATGATCGTACTATTAGGAAACATTGCTTTTATCTCACGAAACATTTCATACCCTCGTCCTTCATCTCTAAAAGAAGGCATGATACCAACTCGATGAATGAGGATAGAATCTGGTACTAATGTCTCTTCATCCTTGAATATTTTCTCAATTACTACGATCCCAATATTATTGTTATCAACTTCTTCTTTGTAGAGTAAAATATCCATATTTTTATTGTCTCTAATGTTATCCAAATAAGCTTTTTGTTCTTCATTATTTGGACTACTCTCCGTATAAGTATAAGATAGTAATCCTAAGACAACTTTTTCGTTCTTTGTTTTGCTATGCGTTAACATCGGACGCTCCTCTCTGAAGTTAATCCTAGTAAATAATATCATGGAAACTAAAAAGTTACAATGTATCAATAATTATATATTTAATTCTTGAATAATTCCACGTAATAATTGTTTGAATTTTGGTTTTGCTTGTGCGGATACTTCTACAACTTCTTCATGGTTTAATTCTGCTTGCATTCCTGCGGCATAATTTGTAATACATGAAATTCCAGTTACATTCATTCCACCATGATTAGCCACTAATACTTCAGGTACTGTAGACATCCCGACAGCGTCACCGCCGATTAAACGAACCATACGGATTTCTGCAGGCGTTTCATATGAAGGTCCTGTGAACCATGTGTAAACACCTTCTTTTAATTGAATATCGTGGTCTTTTGCTACTTTACGAACGATGTCTTGATTTTTATTAGTATATAAATTCGATGCATCCGTAAAACGTGCGCCATGATCTTCAACATTATGTCCAATTAATGGGTTATTACCTGCTAAGTTAATGTGATCCGTAATAACCATTAAGTCACCCGGTGTAAATGTTTCATTAACGCCACCAGCTGCATTCGTGACAATCAATTCCTTGATACCTAATTCGATAAATACGCGAACAGGATAAGTCACTGTTGCTAAATCATAACCTTCATAGTAGTGGAAACGGCCTTGTAATGCCAATACCGTTTTATTTTCAAGGTTACCGTAAACTAATTGTCCGGCATGTCCCTTAACGGTAGATTCAGGGAAATTTGGAATATCTTTGTAAGGAATTACAATTTTATTTTCTAATTCATCCGCAAAGTCACCCAATCCAGAACCTAAAATAACGGCTACATCTACTTGTTCAATGCCATGTTGTTTTAAATATTCAATTGTTTCTTTATACATGAGGTCACCTCTATTTTAATTGTGCTAAAAAGCTTGTGCCGTATTCTGGCATAGTCGTGTCAAAGTTTTCACAAATTGTGGCTGCTATATCTGCAAAGTAAGTTGCATTTAATTCTTTTGGTTCGGTTAAACCTTTTCCATAAATAAGTAATGGAACGAATTCTCTGGTATGATCTGTACCAGGATACGTTGGGTCATTACCATGATCAGCTGTGATGATTAATAAATCATTTTCTTTTAATTTGGCTTTGATTTCTGGAATTCGCTCGTCAAAGTCTGTTAATGCTTGACCATATCCTTCTGGATTACGGCGGTGACCATAGACAGCATCAAAATCAACCAGGTTAGTAAATGATAGACCCGTAAAATCTTGATCCATTACTTCTAATAGTTTGTCTACCCCATCCATATTACTCTTAGTACGGACACCTTGTGTAATTCCTTGTTCATTAAAGATATCAGCAATTTTACCAACAGAAATCACTTCTTTACCAGCATTCTTCAAATGGTCTAGTGCTGTTTCATCAAATGGGCTTAATGCATAATCATGACGGTTACTTGTACGTTGGAAATTACCTGGCTCACCTAAATATGGTCGAGCGATAATTCGACCAATCATATATGGATCTTCAAGAGTGATTTCACGCGCGTACTCACAGATTTTATACAATTCATCTAACGGAACAATCTCTTCATGTGCTGCAATTTGTAATACTGAATCGGCAGACGTATAAATAATTAAGTCGCCCGTTTTCATTTGATGTTCACCAAACTCATCAATAATTTCAGTTCCAGAAGCTGGTTTATTAGCAACAACTGTACGGCCGCTAAATGTTTCGATTTTTTCGATTAATTCAGCTGGGAAGCCATCAGGGAAAACTCTAAATGGTGTCTTAATTTGTAATCCCATTAATTCCCAATGCCCTGTCATCGTATCTTTACCAGCAGATTGTTCTTTTAACTTGGTCCAGTATGCAGTTGGATTTTCTTGCGCTTCTAAGCCTTTTAATGGCTCAATATTAGCCAATCCCATCTGCTCCATTTCAGGAACATTTAAACCAGCAACTTCAGCAATATGACCCAATGTGTGTGCACCAACATCGTTGAAATCTTTAGCGTCTGGTGCTTCACCAATTCCAACTGAGTCTAAAATAACTAAATGAATTCTATTAAATACCATAAAAATTCCTTTCTATGCTCTTGGATGAGCTTTACGATAAACTTCTTGTAAACGATATTTTGATATATGCGTGTATATTTGTGTGGTAGATATATCCGAATGCCCCAATAATTCTTGAACCATTCGAAGGTCAGCGCCATTTTCAAGTAAATGCGTGGCAAATGAATGTCTTAAGGTATGTGGTGTTACATTGGTCGAAATATTTGCTAATTGTACATATTTCTTCAAGTTTTTCCAGATACCTTGTCTTGTAAACGCGTCTCCTCTTTGAGTAAGAAAAACGGCATTTGTGGGCTTTTTGCTCTTGGCATTAAACTGAAAACGAACTTCCTCTAAATATCTCTCTATCCAATGGTTTGCTTCCTCGCCTAATGGGATAATACGTTCTTTATTCCCTTTACCAATCGTTTGAATAAAGCCGAGTGATAAATGCAATTCGTCTAGTTTTAGTGAGGTTAATTCGCTCACCCTTAAGCCGGTAGCATACATTAACTCAAATATTGCTCTATCCCGCAACCCGTGATTAGTATTGATATCTACAGCATCAATGATTGCGTCAACTTGTTCAACTGATAGTGTGTCAGGTAAATGCTTTTGCTTTTTAGGACTATCTATCAGTGTCATCGGACTTTGATCGATTATTTCCTCACGTAAAAGGTGATTAAAAAACTGACGGAGTGAAGACAACATTCGATTTGTCGTACTTGAGGCATATCCCTTTTCTCTTAATTGAGCTAGAAATAACTGAATATGTTGTTGAGTAATATTATTTATTTGTTCCACATTTTCAGTTTCTAGAAACTCACTAAATTTGATTAAATCGAGGCGGTAATTTTGCAGAGTGTTTTGACTTCTACCTTGATCAATTTGCATATATCTGATAAATTGATCGATTAATTCAATCATTCACCATCTTCGCCTTTAATTAACTCGATACCTTCACCTTTTATTTGATTAATGTAGCCTAATTTCATTAGATTACCAACAGCACGTTTAAATTGACTTTTACTAATTCCTAACTGATCCTTGATTTCTTGAGGATTTGACTTGTCATGGAGTGGTAATTTATGCGTTGGGAATTTCTCTAAGAGTGTTAAAATCATTTTAGCATCATCTTCGATTGCTTCATGAGCTCTTGGTTTCAATGACGCATTCAAGCGACCGTCGGTATGAACTTGGATCACACGTCCCTGAATGACTTGCCCTAATCGGACTTGTCCATCATATTCACTTTCATGAATGAAAACATCAAATCCTTCAGGAGTTGTTGCTTGCAATCCTTCCTCTAAATGACGGTAGATAATACACTCGATATCTTGATTCAATAAACGTGGAGACGCTTTACGCATCATTTGTTGGCGTTGTTCAGTACGAACTAATTTACCCCATAAACGGCCTTTATTATCTGTCTCCAATTTAATCATGACTCTATCACCTTTATGCGGCCATAAGTCACTATTTTCTGGTAAATCATCATAAGATATCGCAATGTCTTTATTGTATAAACCAATATCAACAAAGACTCCTAGGTCTGTTCTTTTTAATTGAACAGTTCCCCAGCCATAATAATCGATTCTGGCATCTGGTAAATCAATTTGTAGACGGTCAACATTGTCTTTATCTTGGTAATAAATTCCTTCAACCATTTGTCCAACATCAAACTCATCATCCAATGTTTCCTTGGCTAAAGCGAGCGTTTGCCCATCCACTTGTGCAAAATAATTATCATCATTTTCGTTGATGATTTTTGCTTCAATAATTTCACCTTGTAACACTTTATCCCCTACTTTCTTCATAAACTTTCTCTTCTATTTTCTCATATTTACTAGTAGAAATACACTAACTTCACCTTTTTTCATTGATATCTCATATATCATGCCATCAAATTTAATCTACAAGATAATAATTATGTGTTTTTACATTATTAACTTAGAGACTGGTTAGATTTTATAACATAATTACTGAGGATGAGGAATATTGGATTGTGTGATTTGGATTTTGGTGTTTTTAGATGCATTTTTTTGCATCCTTCTTGACGTAACAATCAGGAATAATCCCCCAATTTATTCTTGTTATTTAACAGATCAATCCTTATTTGTCTGCACAAAAATACCGCCTCCTTGAAGGCGGTATTGTATAAAATGATTATTTAATTCAATTAGATAGCAACTGTTGCGCCGTTATAAACGACACCACGACGTGCATCAACTGTAATTAATTGGTTGTCTTCAATTGCTTCAAAAGCACCTTCAGCTGCAACAATTACAGGAATTCCTAACTCAACACCAACGATCGCTGCGTGTGAAGTAATTCCACCTTGTTCAACAATTAATGCGCCTGCTTTTTCGATTGAAGGCATATATTCTTTGTCAGAGTTACGTAATACTAAAACTGAACCAGGTAATGTACGGTTGTTAGCATCATCAGCAGTATCAGCTAAAACAGCTTTACCGATGAAGTTTCCGCTACCAACACCTTCACCTTTAACTAATTGAGTTCCAATTTGTTGAACTTTCATTAAGTTAGTTGTTCCTGTTTCGTGTACTGGAACACCTGCAGTGATGATGATTAAGTCACCTTCGTGAGCGTAACCTTCATTGATTGCTAATTCAGTTGCTAAGTCTAACATTTCATCTGTAGTATCTGGTGTTTCGATAACAAATGCGTCAACACCCCAAACTAATGCTAATTGACGATTAACACTTTCAGAGAATGTAGCTGCTAAGATGTTTGCTTTTGGACGGTATTTAGAAATCATTTGAGCTGTGTGACCTGAAGAAGTCGCAGCAACAATTGTTTGGATTCCTAAGTTACGTGCAGTATGTCCTACTGCTTGACCAATAGCTTCTGTTAAATCACCTTTGTCGTATGATTTTAATGCTACTTTATCTTGCCCGATTAAAGCTTCTTCAGTACGTACAGCAATTGATGCCATAGTTTGAACTGCTTCTAATGGATAGTCACCAGCTGCAGTTTCACCTGATAACATAACCGCATCTGTTCCGTCGAAGATTGCGTTAGCAACGTCCCCTGCTTCCGCACGAGTTGGACGTGGGTTCGATTGCATTGAATCTAACATTTGAGTCGCTGTGATTACTGGTTTACCAGCTTCATTACATTTACGGATAATGTCTTTTTGGTAAATTGGCACATCAGCTGTTGGAATTTCAACACCTAAGTCACCACGAGCAACCATGATACCATCTGATACTTCAAGAATATCGTCGATGTTATCTACACCTTCTTGGTTTTCAATTTTAGAGATGATTTTGATGTCTGTGCGACCTTCTTCTTCTAAAACTTCACGGATAGCTAAAACATCGCTTGCACGACGTACGAATGATGCTGCAATAAAGTCAATACCTTCACGTGCACCAAAACGGATATCTGCTTCGTCTTTTTCAGTAATTGCTGGTAAGTTTAATGAAACGTTAGGAACGTTAACACCTTTACGAGATTTAATAATTCCTGTATTTAAAATTTCAGCAACGATTTCTTCGTTTTCACGATCAATTTCAGTAACTAATAAGTCTACTAAACCATCATCGATTAAAATGTGTCCGCCAACTTCAACATCATTGATTAAATCTGCGTATGAAACTGAGAATTTGTCAGCGTCACCTTCAACTTCGCTCATTGCAATACGTACAATATTCCCTTTAGATAATACAGCTTTGTTATCTTTGATTAAGTGAGTACGAATTTCAGGACCTTTAGTATCTAAAAGCATAGCTACATTAGGGTTTGTGTTTTCACGTGCTGCTTTTAAAGTGTTGAAACGCTCTAATTGCTCTTCGTGATCTCCATGTGAGAAGTTGAAACGTGCAACGTTCATCCCTGCAGTGATAATTGCTTCCATCATTTCCTGAGTATCTGTTGCTGGTCCTAATGTACAAACGATTTTAGTCTTTTTCATGTAAAGTTTGCTCCTTTATCTTTGTGTTAATGTTTTATTCAATTGGATTAAATCGGCACGAACGGTATGCTCTTTCGATTGTAACGCTTGAACAATATCAAATGTTGCTAATTGTTCATTACGTATGCCTAAGTAAATCCCTTCTTTGCCATCTAATAGCATATCGACAGCACGCGCTCCCATTAGTGTTGCGAAAACACGGTCACGGGCTGTTGGTGATCCACCACGTTGGATATGAGAAAGTGCAATTCCTCGGATATCTTGATGCGGTGCTAATTTACTATAATCTTCAACAAAATCTTCAACGCTTTGAACACCTTCAGCAAGGATGATTATTGAATGATCCTTACCACTACGACGTCCTTTTTCCACACTTTCGACAATGTCTTCTAGATTATAATCTGATTCCGGAATTAAAATAGCATCCGATCCAGAAGCTACACCTGCCCAAATAGCTATATCCCCTGCATGACGTCCCATAACTTCGACTACAAAAGTACGGTTATGAGATGACGCAGTATCAGAAATCTTATCAATTGCATCTAAAGCTACACTAACAGCTGAGTCGAATCCAATCGTATATTCTGTTGCTGGGATATCATTATCAATGGTACCAGGAATTCCAATTGCCGGAAAACCAAGTTTAGTTAACGATAATGCACCTTGGAATGACCCATCCCCACCAATAACGATCAATCCATCAATTTGTTGGCGTTCCATTTGCTTAATCGCAATTTTTTGGATCGCTTCTTCTTTAAATTCTGGATATCGTGCTGAATAAAGGAATGTGCCTCCTAGTTTGATATTCTTGGAAACATCATTGACACCCAACATACGCATATTACCTTCAACAAGTCCTTTAAATCCATAATAGACACCATAAACTTCGACGCCATGATGGAGTGCTTGCTCAACTACCGCACGAATTGCGGCATTCATACCTGGGGCATCGCCACCACTAGTTAGTACTGCGATACGTTTCATCTATATAACTCACCTCTAATTGTAATTTGATACATAAGTATCCGCATACCACACTCATATTTTAGCATTTATAAGTCTGTAAGTCATACCTTTTTTACTGAAATGACCATGAAAGCGATATCATTTACGCAATCTTAACAATTCTCTAACTCATTACTTATAAACAACTTGCCCATTATAAAATATCTCACGGACTAATTGCTGTGTTTGTCCAGAGTAACTAATATTATACTGAGCATCGAGTTGAATTGTGCGGTAATTCGAATCAACAATAATGATATTTGCTGGTCCTGGTTTTTCGGTTGCTAATTCCTTTAGTTTTTCAATTTGCTGCTGTGCCTCTTGAAATGAGTTCACCTTAATAAAGCAATTTTTCGGCGGTTGTTGTTGTTTTGTCTCTTTAAATTGATCCGGGCGATCGATGAGGTTGGCAATTAATTGTTTTTGTCCCCGTCGATTGAGGGATGTTTTCCCTTTAACATAAATTAATTGATGTTGATTTAATAGGTTTTGAACTTGAGCAAATACATTGGGAAATACAACCAGTTCAATATGATTGAATTCATCACTCAATGTAATGAATGCCATATCCTCGCCTTTTTTGGTTTGAATTAATTTAACAGCTTGAATAAATCCAATGGTTTCTACATTACGATTCTCAGAAAGGTTTAAAATTTGCTCTAAAACTAACATATTCGGATGATTTTCTATTATAGGTAAATAATCATCGATAGGATGTCCTGATAAGCTGAAACCTAAATATTCACGCTCCATTTCAATTCTTTCAATCAATGAAAAATCCTCAACAGTTTCAATTCGTGGCTCTAGTTCTTTAAATAAACTAATGTTTGAACCACTATACTCAACACTTTGTACCAAAGCATCTAAGTTATGTACTAATGTCGCTCGATTATAGCCGAGGCGGTCAAGAGCACCAACATATATTAAAGGTAAAATAGAATCTTGGTTTAAAAATTTATCTGGCAATCGTTGTAAAAATTCTAAATAATCATGATAATTCCCAACTAATTGTCGGTCTTCAATAATATGTGCAATTAGCTCCTTGCGTGTCCCTTTAATCGCTGAAAAGCCAACACGTAATTTATTATGATCGCTTGAAAAGTTTATCTGGCTTTCGTTAATATCAATCCCTTGTATCGTTCCTAAACGTCGTTTAGCTTCATTAAACATATTAGCTGTTGTTGTGTTTTGAGAACTTCCGTTATTGATGACACTCTGATAAAACGATAATGGATAATGTGTTTTGAGATAAGCTAATTGGAAAGCTAGTGTCGAATAAGCAACAGCATGGGCTCGGTTAAAACCATAATTACTAAATGCATAAATATGATCATATACTTGATTGGCATCCTCTTTCTGGAAACCTTGTCTCACAGCACCCTCAATAAATACTGTACGCTGAGATTCCATGACATCGGCTTGTTTTTTACTCATCGCACGACGCAAAACATCCGCTTGACCAAAACTAAATTCACCCATACGAACAAGAATTTGCATCACTTGTTCTTGATAGACAATAATTCCATAAGTGTTTTTTAAAATAGGTTCGAGTTCTGGTACGATATATTCAATTTTTTCTTGTCCATGCTTTCGTGCTATAAAATGGTCTATTTGTTGCATTGGACCTGGTCGATATAATGCGTTAACCGCCACAATATCTTCAAAAGATTCTGGTTTTAATCGTTTTAAGACGCGTTTAATACCTGGAGACTCAAACTGAAATACACCATTAGTTTCAGCTTGTTGGAACAATTGAAGTGTCTTAGCATCATCCTTATCAATTTGCTCAATGTCAAAATGACTGCCTTCCCTTTCCAAAGCATTGAGGATATTATCTAAAATGGTTAAATTTCGCAGACCCAAGAAGTCCATCTTCAATAATCCGATATCTTCAACATCATACATTGTAAATTGAGTCAGTAATAAAGAATCTTGTTTGTCTAAAATAGGGACAATTTCTTTCAATGCCTCGTCATGAATGACAACAGCCGCCGCATGAGTAGACGTATGCCTTGGTAATCCCTCTAGTTTAAGTGATGCTTTAAAAATCTCGCGATTTTCGGGTGATTCATTCACAATCTCGCGCAGTTCATCTGATAAATTATACGCTCGTTCAAGTGTCATCAATTGGTTTTGGTCAGTCGGAATACTATTTGACCAGCGTCGTAACTCGTCGGATTCTGCTCCTAATACTCTTAATGTATCTCGAATCGATTGTTTCGCTCCAAATGTCCCGAACGTAATAATTTGAGCAACTTGATCGTAACCATATTTATTTTTTACATATTCTAGCACTTGAGCTCTTTTGTTATCCGGAATATCGATATCAATATCGGGCATTGTAAAACGCTCTGGGTTTAAAAATCGTTCAAATAATAGTTCATAATGAATTGGATCAACGGAAGTTATTTTAAGCAAATAAGCTACCAATGCACCTGGAGCAGAACCACGACCTGCCCCTAGACGTATATTTTCCTCACGACAATATTTAATAATATCCCAAACTATTAAGAAATAATCACTGAATCCCATTTGTTGGATGATACTTAATTCATGATCCAAACGCGCTTGATAGGGTTCTAAATTTTCAATGTCTAATTGTTGTAAGTAGTGTGTCGTTAATTCTTCTAAATAAGTGTCAGCAGACTGTTGATTGGGTGTATTAAATTTCGGAAACAGCATCCCTAAATCCGGCATATTAACGTTTAATTGTTGAACCAATTGCCGAGTATTTTGAATCACATCTGATAATCCTGAACTTTGATACATATTTTCTAAATTCAAACGAGGATATAAATAATGGACGCCTTTACTATGCATTAAGGACCTGTCTAATTGATGATCATTTTCATCGATTGCCCGTAATACTTGTAAACTGAAGGCATCGGCTTCTTCAAGTGTTTCGACCAGTTGACCAATAATCAATTTTATGTTGTTTTGTTCTGCAAATTGTTGGATTGTCTCTATTTCTTGTTTCTTCAGTGGATAAATGCTCACACCAATGTATAATTGATCACCGATAATTGAACGATAATGGTTCATTAGATGCCGAGTTTCATCTAATTGATCACGAATAATGGCTTGAATGAGTTCATTCTTCCGATCACTAATAATAAGTACTAGATGTTTAGAATGGACATGGATTGTTTGCCATATTTGTTTAAAATCTTGAGGAACTTGTGAGAGTAAATAAGAAATTTCAATCAGTGCTTGATACCCTTGATAATCTTTTGCATATAATATGAATGGACTGTTACTTTGATTTTTGATAATACCTGGCAATTCGACAGTCATTCCAATTAATGGTTTAATTTCCGCTTTTTGTGCTTTGAAATAAAATTCATACACGCCGTGAAGGACGTTCACATCCGCTATTCCTAGCGCATCATACTCCAACTCTTTTGCTTGTTGGATATAGCCGTCAATATTTACAGTACTTTGCAGTAAAGAATAGACACTCCTGACATTTAATAACATGCTCTCACTCCTTTCATAAAGATATTTGATATATTTATTATATATTAGTTATTGCAATAAAATAAGGACGATGTGTGCACATCGCCCCTTTATTATACCAATGAATTATAGGATAATCATCGCATCTCCAAAACTAAAGAAGCGGTATTTCTCTTCTACTGCATGATTGTATCCTTTAAGGATTGCATCGCGGTTATAAAATGCGGAAACTAACATAACTAGTGTCGATTGTGGTAAATGGAAATTAGTGATTAAATGATCCACTGCTTTAAATTCGTAGCCTGGTGTAATAAAAATATCTGTCCAACCAGAATCAGCTACAATTTCCCCATAATGATTATTCGCAATGGTTTCCAGTGTACGAACACTTGTTGTACCCACTGCTGTAATTTTACCACCACGCTCTTTAACTGCATTAATTCTCTCAGCACTATCTGGTGATAATGAGTAAAATTCAGAATGCATCGCATGATCCTCTAAATTATCGACGGATACTGGTCTAAATGTACCTAAACCAACATGTAGAACTAAAGGAATGATATCAATGCCCTTCTCTTCCGCTTGTTTAAATAATTCAGGTGTAAAATGTAAGCCTGCAGTTGGAGCAGCGGCTGATCCATTTTCTTTGGCATAAATCGTTTGATAACGATCGGGGTCATCCAATTTTTCTTTAATATATGGAGGTAATGGCATTTCACCTAAAGATTCTAATACCTCCAAGAAAATCCCTTCATAATCAAATTCAATAATTCGGCCACCATGTTCCAATCTTTCTGTAACAGTAGCTTTTAGTTTACCGTCACCAAAAGAAAGTTCTGTCCCAACTTTAGCGCGTTTTCCAGGTTTAACCAGTGTTTCCCATTTGTCTCCCTCTGTATTATTTAAGAGTAATACTTCAATATGAGCGCCAGTATCTGGCTTAACACCAAAAATACGTGCTGGAATTACTCGTGTTTCGTTAACAACCAGGGCATCACCTGGTTCTAAATAGTCTAATACATGTTTAAAATCAGTATCTGCTACTTTATCATCTTCACGATTTAATACGAGTAATTTAGATGCACTACGATCCTCTAATGGAGTTTGTGCAATTAATTCCTCGGGTAAATAAAAATCAAAATCTTTCGTTGTATACATATCATGCGTCCTTTCCATCTACATTTGGGAGTGGATATCCTAAATGTTCGTAAGCCGCTGGCGTCACCATCCGGCCACGTAAAGTTCTCTTTAAAAAGCCTTTTTGTAGTAAAAATGGCTCATACATATCTTCTACGGTGGTTACATCTTCGCTAATGTTAACGGCGATTGTATTTAACCCAACAGGTCCACCTTGATACATTTCAATCATTGTTCTCAGAATTTGACGGTCAGTTTGATCCAATCCTTCATGATCAATATCCATCATTTTGAGCGCTTCATCTGCGAGCGACCGGGTGATTATTCCTTCCCCAGACACTTGAGCCACATCACGGACTCGTCTTAAAATACGGTTAGCAATACGCGGTGTTCCTCTTGAACGGCGCGCAATTTCTAGTGAAGCTTGCTCATTAATTTCAGTATCGAAAATATCTGACGTCCGACTAACGATTAACTGCAATTCGTCATGCGTATAATATTCTAAATTTGAAATAATACCGAATCGGTCTCTTAATGGTTGTGATAACATTCCGGCCCTTGTTGTCGCACCAATCAGTGTAAATGGTGGTAATTCAAAATGGATCGGCTGACTCGTTTGTCCTTGGCCAATGATAATATCCACATAAAAATCTTCCATCGCTGAATAAAGGACCTCTTCAACAACTCGAGGCATCCGGTGAATTTCATCAATAAATAAAATATCCCCCGCCTTTAACTCATTCAGTAATGCCAATAAGTCTCCTGGACGTTCAATAGCAGGTCCACTCGTTGTTTGAATACCTACGCCTAATTCGTTAGCAATGACCATAGCTAAGGTGGTTTTACCCAGTCCTGGAGGGCCAAATAATAAGACATGGTCTAAAGCTTCCTCACGCTCCAAGGCTGCTTGAATATAAATACTCAGATTATGTTTAATCTTTTCTTGACCAATATATTCTCTTAAATACTGGGGTCTTAAACTGAAATTCGTTTCCAATAAAGCATCTTCAGGTAATTCTTGATTGGTTATTAAACGTTCCTCTTCCAATAATCCCCCTCCTCACTATTTCACTAATAATTTTAAGGCATGACTTAATGCTTCTTGCGTGTCGGCAAAAGTATGCTCTTTTAGTTGTTTTTGAATGCTTGTCACTTCGCGTTGTGAATAACCTAATCCCGTTAGGGCTTCTTTGGTTTGTTGTAAAATTTCTGGCATTCGAGAATCAGCTGTTGTTTGTGCCGTCGTTACCGATGCTATACTTTCCACTTCATCTAATTTACCTTGTAAGTCTAAAATAATTTGTTGAGCTGTCTTTTTCCCAACACCTGGGAAATTCGTTAAATAAGAGACATTCTCTTGTTGAATGGCTTGAATTAATCCAGCTTGGTCCCCCGGTGCTAGGATAGATAAAGCGGTTCTTGGTCCAATCCCTTTAACCGTTGTTAATTTATTGAAAAGGTCTTTTTCATCTTGGGTTAGAAAACCAAATAATGTCTGTGCATCTTCACGAACGACTAATTCAACGTATACACGTGTGTGTTGATCTGATTGACTTGACCATTTAAAAGGATTAGGGGTTAAAATTTTATACCCTAATCCTTGATTATTTATTACTATATAAGTTGGCTCGATACCAACTAATGTGCCTTCTATAAATTCATACATTTTATTCTACATGTCCTTTAAAATCAGCGTAGCCTAATTCATCCATTTGATCAAAAGGAATAAATTTTAATGATGCTGAATTAATACAATAACGTAATCCACCTTGATCTTGTGGTCCATCATTGAATACGTGTCCTAAATGAGTATCTGCATCTTCACTACGTACTTCCGTACGAACCATGCCGTATGTTAAGTCTGCTAATTCAACGACTGATTCCTCTTGGATTGGTTTTGAAAATGATGGCCAACCACAACCGGCATCATATTTTGTCGCACTTGAAAAAAGCGGTTTACCCGAAACAATATCAACGTAAATCCCTTTTTCATAGAAATCATCATATTCACCAGTGTAAGCACGTTCTGTACCACTTTCTTGTGTTACGTGGAATTGTTCTGGCGTTAATGCTTTAATTTTGTCTTCATATTTATTGTTTGTCATTATAATTCTCCTTAATCATATAACGTTGTCGAATGAGAGTCTTGGATTCGTTTAAATAACTTTTCAATGGTTGTTTCATTAAATTCTACAAAAACTGGACGACCATGTGGACAATGATAGGGGTCTTGTAAATCAGCCATATCTCGAATCAATGCTTGTGCTTGTCGTTCGTCTAAGTAATGATTCGCTTTAATCGCTCCACGGCAACTATTCATAATAATTCCGGCTTCCAAATACTGGGGCACTGTAAAATCAGGTTGTTCTATCATCAGTTCAATGAGTTCACGGACTACCTTTTCGACATCTCTATTTTCAATCCAATTTGGATATTGGTCTAATTGATAGCTTGTGGGTGAAAATTGAGTAATTTGTATTCCCACATTTGCCAAATTAGTGAGTATTTCCTCAATTGAAATCATTTCTGAAGGGCTAAATTCTAAAATAATCGGAATTAATAACTGTTGTTGATGATGTGTTTCAGGTTGATCATCCATCAATTGCTCATACCTTATTCGTTCTTGAGCAGCATGTTGGTCAATTAAGAAGAAACCAGATTCTGATTCAGCCACTAAATAGGTTCCATGAATTTGCCCCACATAACGCAAGGCATGAAAATCAACATGGCTTTTTGAATTTGTTGGCTTCACAGCATTTGTCCGCTCGAATGACTCAGGGATTTCCTCGACCACTTCATTTTGTGGTTGGAAATCATCAGATCCCGCAGTCTCAGCTCTTGGCACTACTTCTTCATCTGAAGTTACCTGTTGTTGACCTAACGCCTCTTGAAGTGAGTCGCGATTAAATTGGCCTGGAATTCTTTCCTCATCATCCGTCATTTGCGGTTTATAATCAAATTTAAATGGAACAGACTCAGCGATTTCTTTTGGCTTTTTAGTCGTTTGAATATCTGCGACATCCACTTCTGGGATAGGATTGATTTCTCTTAAATAAGCTGTCACAATTTCATCTAATAAAACGCCTAATTCTTCCTCTTTACTTAACCGTACTGTCTGTTTTGTTGGATGAACATTGACGTCAACTAAACGTGGATCCAGGTCAATATTAATCACGGTTAATGGGTAGCGGCCAATCATTAATTGACGACCATAAGCTTTCAGTAAGATTTTATCTAGGACAATACTCTTAATCGGACGATTATTAATCATCCAATGAATGTATTGTTTACTCGTTCTTGTGATTTGAGGAGGAGAAATAAATCCAGTCACTTTGAAATCTAATGACTCTCCTTCAATTGGTATTAATTGACGCGCAATTGCTGGTGAATAGACATTGGCAATGGTCTGCTGCAATTGATTCGTCCCTGTAGTATAGAATAAACGATTTCCATCATTGAATAAAGTAAAGCGAATCTCAGGATAAGCGAGTGATATATTTTGAATGAATGTCACTGTATGTTTCAATTCTGTTTGAATGGTCTTCAAATGTTTCAGGCGAGCAGGTGTATTGTAAAACAAACTATCGACTGTAATAGTCGTCCCTTTACGTGCCTTTGTCTTCGTTTCTTCAACGATTTTTGACCCTTCAACTAAAACGGCATATCCAGATTCAGCATCGTTTTGAGTTGACTCTAATGTCAATTTTGAAACAGACCCAATACTTGCTAATGCCTCGCCTCGAAATCCTAATGAATGAATATTAAATAAATCATGGATGTTGTATATTTTGGACGTTGCGTGAGGTAAAGTGGCCATTCTTAAATCTTCCGGAGCCATTCCTTCGCCATTATCAATGACCTTAATCTGCTGGATTCCAGCATCTAACAATTCAATTGTCACCATTGTTGATCCTGCATCAATGGCATTTTCAACTAATTCTTTCACAACTGAAGAAGGTCGTTCAACGACTTCCCCTGCTGCAATTTGATTGGCTAATGCATCTTCCATTTGTTTAATTTTAGCCATTTCTCTACCTCCTTTCTCTTGATTTGTATTCTAGAAATACGCTAACTATTCACTTACCTTTACAACTAAATCATATAAAATATTCATTGCTTCCATTGGTGTCATTGTATTGATATTGACATTTTGTAATTGTTCAATGACATCTTGATAATTGGCAGTCATCTCTGGTTGAGCTGTTTTTTCTTCGAATAGTGATAATTGTTCATTGACCAATGGTTGACGGGCCTTATCTTCCAAATCAGTTAAAATATGTTGACTGTTAATAATTAATTCTGTTGGAAGTCCTGCTAATTTCGCTACATGGATTCCGTAACTCTTATCCGCTGGACCGTCTAAAATACGGTAAAGGAAAATTAATTCCCCATCTTGTTCGGTGGCGCCAACATGAATATTGGAAACAGTCTCTATTTTATTGGCTAGATCAGTTAATTCATGGTAATGGGTTGAAAACACGGTCAATGCTTGAACATGCTTAGCTGTATATTCAATAATTCCTTGTGCCAAGGCCATCCCATCATAGGTTGCAGTCCCTCGTCCAATTTCATCAAATAATAATAAACTGTGACTGGTTGCTTCCTGCAGCGCAACATTTGATTCCATCATCTCAACCATAAACGTTGATTGTCCAGTTGAAATATCATCCGAACTACCGATACGAGTAAATATTTTATCTATGATTGGTAGTGTTGCTTCATCTGCAGGAACAAAACATCCAATTTGATTTAATATTACCGCATAGGCAATTTGTCTCATAAATGTACTCTTACCAGACATATTCGGGCCGGTTAACAGTAATATATAGTTATCCGGAGTTATCGTCAAATCATTCGCAACAAACTCACTTTGTCCAATTAACCGTTCAACAACCGGATGGCGGCTATTTATTAAATTTAATTGATGCTTATCTTCCGCAATTGCCGCTCGAACATAATTTTCCTCTTCACTTATAGCTGCAAAATTACAATAAATATCTAAGGCAGCAATACTTTTTGCTAAGATTTGTAGTTTGTCGTCAAAAACAGTAATTTGATCACGTAAATCAACGAATAATTCATATTCTAAATTCGCTGCTTTTTCTTGAGCTTCTAAAATAGTTGTTTCGATTTCTTTCAATTCATCGGTTATATAACGTTCTGAATTGGCTAAAGTTTGTTTACGGTTATATCTTGGATCATCAAACTCGGCTGCTTGCAGTCGACTGATTTCAATATAATAACCAAAGACTTTATTAAACCCAACCTTTAGCGTTTTAAGACCTGTTCGTTCACGTTCACGTTGCTGTAATTCTGCTAACCATTGTTGCCCATTATTTAAAGCATCGCGGTAACGGTCTAAATCCTCATTGTAGCCATCACGAATAATATCGCCTTCTGTTACTGAAATAGGTGGTTCATCTGCGATTGCCCCTGCAATTAGATCGCGTAATTGTGTCAATTCATCTAATTGTTTGAAATAGTTACTCTCAGGTTCAATCACCTCTAAAATGTGATTGATACTTGGAATTTGTTCCAACGAAAAGAGTAGTTGATTGACATCACGCGCACTCGCTGTTTTAAGACTGACTTTAGTCACTAATCGTTCTAAGTCATAAACGTTATCGAGTAATGAGACTAAATCAACACGCTCAAAGAAATGATTTTTGAGTAAACTCACTCTTTCGTGACGGTTTATAATTTCTTCGCGGTTCATTAATGGTTTCTCAAGCCATTGATGAAGTAAACGCCCACCCATTGCTGTTTTAGTTTTATCTAACAGCCACAATAAACTCCCTTTTTTACGCTGAGTTCGAAGGGACTTTGTCAGTTCCAATTGTGCTTTAGCATAATGATTCATTTGGAGGAAATCATTTAAAGCATATCGGTTAACGGGTTGCAGGTGATCAATTGCTTGGAATTGAACACTCTCGATATAAGCGACATACTGATTTAAAGCTGATCGCTCATCCTTTGTTGGGTTATCCATTTGCCACTGAGTTTGTTGATTTTGTTCAACCGGTTTAACCGATGAATAATATGCTGGGACACGTTCTCTTAATTCTTGTTCGTCACTTTCAGATAAACTACCATCGACAATCACTTCACTCGGATTAATGGTTTGAATTTCATTGCGAATTTGTTCCCAATTAGTATGGTTTGTTAAATGAATTTCACCCGTTGATAAATCACCATAAATTAAAACGTAGCCACTCTTACCTTGATGTAGGGATGCTAAGTAATTATTTTCTTTACTGGCAATAGCATCCTCTTCCAAAATTGTCCCAGGTGTTACAACGCGAACTACTTCACGCTTAACCATCCCTTTGGTTAATTTCGGGTCTTCAACTTGCTCACAAATCGCTACTTTATGCCCTTCAGCAATTAAGCGTTTAATATACTCGGTTGCCGAATGATATGGGACACCAGCCATTGGTGTCGGGTTATCCGCATTTTTATTGCGTGATGTTAAAGTAATTTCTAAAATTCTAGATGCTTCGACGGCATCTTCGTTAAATAATTCGTAAAAATCTCCTAAACGAAAGAAAAGAAAAGCATCAGGATACTTTTCTTTGATCGCGTTATATTGTTCCATCATCGGTGTTTGTTTTTTTGTCATGTATTCACCTAATCTAATTAAATTTCTAAATTAATGGGTTTGATATTCTTCACTTTACTTGAATTGGCATCAATTTCAAAGAGAACACCTCTAAGAGCCGTTTTCCCTTCATCTTCCACACTTAGTCTTTGCATCGGATTATTAACAAATCGTTCTACGACATCTGACACTTGAAAGCCGATGACACTTTCAACTGCCCCAGTCATACCTACGTCTGTCATATAACCCGTTCCTTGAGGTAAAATTCGCGCATCATTTGTCTGAACATGTGTATGCGTTCCATAAACAAATGAGACTTGCCCGTCTAACCAGTAACCCATCGCTTGTTTTTCACTCGTTGATTCTGCATGAAAATCAATAATAATATTGTTCGTCCTTTGTTTGACTTCTTGGATTTTTTCATTCATAAATTCAAAAGGATCAATCTCATTTTTCATAAAAGAAATACCTAATAAATTGATGACCGCAATTTCATGTTGGTTAATTTTAATATAGTGGACACCTTTTCCTGGTGTATCTGTGGCCATATTCCAAGGTCTAACTAAAACTTTTGCTTCATTTATGAATGAATATATTTCTCGATTATCAAAAGCATGGTTACCTAAAGTGACGACATCCACTCCTTGACCTAATAACCATTTATAATCTGACAGGGTAATTCCTCGCCCATTTGCAATATTTTCCCCATTAACAATCGTTAATTGGGGTCTATACTCTTGTTTAACTGATCCTAAAAGGGTTTCAATCGCCCGTTTACCAGCATTTCCGACAATATCACCAATGACTATGATTCTCATTACATTACTCTTTCTATTTTTGGTCTAAAATATCAGCAAAAATTTTGAAACTTACTCTTAATTGTTCAATTGAGGCTAAAGGAGTCACAATCATTAATTCATCAGGACGATATTTCGTATTAATTTCTTCAACTTGGCGTTCAATCTCTGATGGATCTCCGATTGCTTTTAAGCCCATTTTTGATTCAATCATTGATTTTTGAACAGATGTCAATTGATTAAAGTAATTTGTATTCGCATTTTGTTCATTATTAGGGCTAGACGTTGATTGTTGTAACGTCGCTTGATAAATCACCTGCGCTTCGTCCTTATTTTCTGCTGCGATTCCTAAAATCGTTAAAATGAAGTGCGGTTCGCTTAAATATCTGCTAGGCTGAAACTCTTCCCGGTATAACTCGATTGCCTCATCAATATAGTAAGGTGCCATATGACCTGCAAAAGCATAAGGTAATCCCAATTTTGCAGCCGTTTTTGCAGAAGATAACGAACTTCCTAGCACAAATAAAGGTACATTGCGACCTACTCCAGGATAAGCAATAATTTCACCTTGATCGTCTTCTTCTTGGAAGTATCCTTGAAGTTCCGCAATCACAGCTTCATAATTTTCAGTTGTTGGTTTACTCTTTTGTAAAATTTGTGCCGTCTTTTCATCAGTACCTGGTGCGCGACCTAAACCTAAATCTACACGACCTGGGTACATCACATCTAATGTTCCAAAACGCTCCGCAACTTGATAAGGTATGTGATTAGGTACCATCACACCACCCGCTCCTACTCGAATAGATTCTGAGTTTTCCAGTAAACGTTGAATAATTAAATCATTCGCAGCACCAACGGTGCCTCTGTAATTATGATGTTCTGCAACCCAGTAGCGTTGATATCCCAACTCTTCAACAATTTTTACTAATTCTGTAGCACGGTTAATCGCTTCTAATTCAGTTTCATCTTCGAAGCGTGAAATTAAATTTAAAATAGATAATGCAATCTTAGACATCTTCTTTGCCTCATTTCGTTCTATTTTCCTTGACAGTAGTTATAATTATAACAAATATAAACCATATTGTCGCATTGACTTCCTAAATTACTTAAATTTTAGAAACTCAGTTTAGAAGAGTGTTTAAATAGGATGAAGTATTTTTGAAAATGACTATGCATTAGTAATTTTGGTGGAAATAAAAACACTAGCAACCGAAGTTACTAGTGCAAATTTGTTTATTATAAAATGTCATGTAAGTCTGTATACTCTAGACCTTGCGCTTCAGCTACATGCTCTTCAGTTAATTTACCTTGGTAGGCATTAATACCTAGGAAGATTGTTTCGCTATTCTTAGCTGCTTCAACAATACCATCTTTGGCAATTTGTAGTGCGTACATTGAAGTTACATTTGTTAAACCGTATGTTGCTGTTTGTGGAACAGCACCTGGCATGTTCGCCACACAGTAGTGAACAACACCGTGTTTAATGAATGTTGGTTTGTCATGTGTTGTTGGATGTGACGTCTCAAAGTTACCACCTTGGTCAATCGCAATATCCACAATAACTGAACCTTCTGGCATTCTCTTAATCATTTCTTCAGTAACTAATACTGGTGCTTTCGCTCCTGGAATTAATACTGAACCGATAACAACATCTGCTCTTGATACAGCAAATTCAATATTGTCTGCGTTAGACATTAATGTTACTGCTTGTTCACCTAATAAGCCACTTAACTCTTGTAAACGAGTTGGATTTAAATCTAAGATCGTAACGTGAGCTCCAAGTCCCATTGCCATTTGCGCAGCATGGTAACCTACAGCTCCACCACCGATAATAACAACTTCACCGTTAGCAACACCAGGGATACCACCTAGTAAAATACCACGTCCACCATTTTGTTTTTCTAAATGATGCGCTGCTGCTTGGATCGACATACGACCTGCAATTTGGCTCATTGGTTGTAATAATGGTAATTGTCCATCTACTGCCATTGTTTCATAAGCAACTGCTGTTACTTTTTTATCTAATAAAGCTTTGGTTAAAGCATCTTCTGGTGCTAAATGTAAATAAGCAAACAGAATTTGATTTTCTTTGAAATAGTCGAATTCTTCAGCTAGAGGTTCTTTAACTTTAATGACCATTTCACTGTCCCATGCTTCCGCTGCTGAATTCACAATTGTTGCCCCAGCTTCGACATACATCTCGTCAGTAAAACTTGAACCTAGACCAGCTTCTGTTTCAACAACAACAGTGTGACCCGCATCAATAAACGCGCCAATGTTTGATGGTGTAAGACCTACACGACCCTCAAACGATTTAATTTCCTTTGGGACACCGATTTTCATAATTAAAATTCCTCCTTGAATGAGTCTTATAAATTCAATTAACATAATAAATATAACACAATATTGAGGTCATGTAAAATGAGAAGCACTATAAACTTTGACAATATCACATTCTAAGAAATAGGTATATTACATATGTATCTGCACATATATAGTAGATACTTTTAAAAGTACAAAAAAAGAGAACAAATCGACTGACTTGTTCCCTTGGATAGATACCTTAATAATATTTCTAAAATTAAGCTAATTTGTTGATTAAGTTTACGTGTGCATCAACAGCAGTTTTTAAGAATGCTTTAGTATCTTCTGATTTGAATTCACCAGATTCGTCAAATACATCTTGAGAGTTTGCTAAGTATAACTCTGGTTGTTGTACTGTTGGCATATCTAAGAATGCTAATGATTGACGTAAGTGGTGGTTAGCACCAAATCCTGATAAACCTGAGATAGATTGTGAAGCGATTAACGCTGGTTTTCCACCCCATACTGATTCACCCCATGGACGTGAAGCAACATCTAAAGCATTTTTTAATGCAGCTGGAACTGAACGGTTATGTTCTGGAGTTACAAATACAAATGCATCTTGAGCAGCTACTGTGTTACGGAACTCAGTATATTCTGCTGGGCTGTTTGCATCATAATCTTGGTTATATAATGGTAAGTTAGCGATTTCTACGAAAGTAACCTCTACGTCTGCTGGATATAATTCAGCGATTTGTTTTGCCCATAAACCTGAGAATGAACCTTCACGGATTGAACCTACGATAATACCTACTTTAGTCATTTATAATACATCCTTTCAAAAATTGTTTAACGACATACGATCTCTTATCGAGATAAAATTTATATTTCGAATACGAAACAACAAATTAAAGCTATCTCGTTTCTATATATGTATAATACCTCGAATGCGAAACATTGTCAACCGTTTTATTTCAAAATCTAAATAAATTTTATCTTTAGACTTCTAGAGCTATTATAGTCCCTCTCTATATTTTTCTAAAGTAAAAACCCTTGAGAGTAGAAAGATTATATTGTCTGTGGGTGAGTAATAACTCTGGGGTATTGGGAAGTTGTTACCCAATACATACGGTTTTGAGTAACAACTCTTGTTATTTTGAAAGTTGTTACCCGAAACATACGTTTTTGAATAACAACTCCTGTAATTTGGGAAGTTGTTACCCGATAAATCTACTACAAACTTCATAATTAGTCCGAGGGAAAATCATACTAAATTAATGCACGAACTTCCCTAAAGATCCCCAATTATATTTATACTCTATCCAAACAAAAAAATCCCGAACACAGTGATCTGCGTTCGGGATTTAAATTTTAAAATAGACTTAATTGATCTTCGTCTGGCATTCCTTCAAGGACACCATGTTCAGTCATGTAAGCAATTATTGTTTTGGATACTTTTCCACGTTTCTGTAAATCTTCTTTCGATAAGAATGGTGCTTCAGCGCGGGCTTTGATAATTTGATCCGCGACGCTTCCACCTAAACCTGGAATTGCTCTGAATGGTGGGATTAGAGTGTCGCCTTCAATTATGAAATGGTGGGCATCTGATTTATTTAAGTCAATCATTTGGAATTTGAAGCCACGTTCTAACATTTCGTTAGCTACTTCTAATTCAACGACTAATGTTTTTTCAGTATTGGTCGCGTCAAAGCCTTTACCATTTATTTCTTGAATACGGCTCTTCACTACTTCTTTACCTTGGGCCATTGCAACTAAGTCGAAATCTTTCGCACGTACAGAGAAGTACGTTGCGTAGTAAATGATTGGATGATGCACTTTAAAATATGCAACACGTAGTGCCATCATAATATAAGCAGCCGCATGGGCTTTCGGGAACATATATTTAATCTTCAGACAAGAATCGATATACCATTCCGGAACATTATGAGCACGCATTTCCTCTTGCCACTCGTCTGGAATTCCGCGTCCTTTACGAACGTGTTCCATAATCTTAAAGGCAAGTCCATCTTCCAAACCATATTGAATTAAAGCTACCATAATATCGTCACGACAACCGATTACTTCAGATAATGGCACGACTTTATTACGGATTAATTCTTGTGCATTTCCTAGCCAAACGTCTGTACCATGCGATAATCCTGATATTTGCAGTAACTCAGCAAAAGTAGTCGGTTTCGTCTCAGCCAGCATGCCACGAACAAAGCCTGTACCAAATTCTGGAACACCCAACGTTCCTGTTTCAGAGAAAATTTGTTCAGGAGTCACACCTAAAACTTCCGTACCACTAAAAATTTTCATTACATCTTCGTCATCAAATGGAATGGAATCTTGGTCAATACCACTCAAGTCTTGAAGCATTTTTACCATTGTTGGATCATCATGTCCTAGGATATCAAGTTTCAAAACATTCTCATCAATTGAATGGAAGTCAAAATGTGTCGTGCGCCATTCTGCGTTCATATCATCTGCAGGATACTGAATAGGTGTAAAATCGAATACATCCATATACTCAGGAATAACTATAATCCCGCCCGGATGTTGTCCAGTTGACCGTTTTACCCCTTCAATACCTTCTGCTAAACGAAGTCGCTCCGCTTGAGGTATCATTTCTCCAGTAGCATCACCATAACCACGGACATATCCTAATGCTGTTTTAGTTGCGACCGTCGTAATTGTACCCGCACGGAAGACATAATCGTCTCCGAACAATACTTTTGTATAAGCATGTGCGCGGGATTGATATTCACCCGAAAAGTTTAAATCGATATCGGGTACTTTATCCCCGTAGAATCCAAGGAATGTCTCGAAAGGAATATCTTGACCATCTTTTTTCAGAGGTTCGCCGCAATGAGGACACGCTTTATCTTCCAAGTCAAAACCAGAACCGATTTCACCTTGTGTGAAAAATTCATTGAAATAGCAATTTGTACAATAATAATGAGGTGCGAGTGGGTTTACTTCCGTAATACCGGTCATGGTTGCGACTAAACTTGACCCAACCGAACCACGGGAACCAACTAAATAACCATCTTCATTACTCTTGTGTACTAGTTTTTGCGAGATGAGGTAGATTACCGCGAAACCATTACCAATGATACTCTTCAATTCTTTCTCTAGACGTGCTGTTACGATTTCTGGTAAATCAGGTCCATACATTTCGTGTGCTTTATCATATGACATTTGACGAATATCATCTTCAGCACCTTCAATCGTTGGTGAATAAAGGTCTGATTTAATGACTTCAACCTCTTCAATCATATCTGCAATCTTTTGCGGATTATCAAGCACTAATTCGCGTGCAACATCTTCTCCTAAAAATGCATACTCGCGTAACATTTCTTCCGTTGTTCTAAAGTGCGCATCTGAAAAGTATAACGTACGATTTTGATTTTGTTTCATTGATCGTTGTAATACTTCCGTATAAATACCATCCTTTTGATCGATGTAATGGACATTTCCAGAAGCAACGACTAATTTCCCTGAGTCTTTTCCTAGTTGGACCATTTTTCGCATGATGTCTTCTAAGTCAGATTCTGAAGAAATTGTATCATTTTGAACTAATGGGAAATAATAGCTTTTCGGCATCAATTCAATATAATCGTAATCTGCTACTAATTTAAGTGCTTCGTCGTACCCCTTTTGCATCATCGCAGTAAAGACTTCCCCTTGAGAACAAGCTGTTCCAAGTAGTAAATCGTCTTTATATTGATTCAATAAACTTAAAGGAACACGCGGTACACCACGGTAGTAGTATTTTGTATTTGATTCGGATACTAATTTAAATAAATCCTTTAATCCTTTTTGATTTTTTACAAGCAATGTTGTGTGATAAGGTCTAGCTTGTTGGTAAGCATTCCCTTGACCTAGTTGATCATTTAATTGATCATGATAAGTCATGTCAAATTGTTCTCTCGCTTGGTCTAGTAATTTCAACATTAAATATCCCGTCGCTTCTGAATCATAGACAGCACGGTGATGTTGATCTAGGGAAACGCCATAACGCTTCGCTAATGTATTTAAACGATGTGATTTTAAATCAGGGTTCACTGTTCTTGATAATTCTAATGTATCAATCACGGGTAATGACGTCGGCTCTTTACCAATACGCTCGTAAGCTTTATTAATAAAGCCAATATCGAAACTAGCATTGTGGGCAACTAAAATTGACCCTTCACTAAATTTGTAGAAGTCTTCCATGACAGGTGCTTCTTGTGGTGCTGCTTCAACTTGAGCATTGGTAATCGAAGTCAGTTCCGTCGTAAAGGCAGAGATTTTTTGATTTGGATTAATAAATGTTTCAAATGTATCAATCACTTCACCGCCGCGCATTTTAACAGCCGCCAGTTCAATCATTTTGTCATAAACGGACGAAAGACCTGTGGTTTCCACGTCAAAAACTACATAAGTAGCGTCTTTTAACGGGATATGTTGAGGATTGTAAGCGACCGGCTCACCATCATTAACAACATAAGCTTCCATCCCAAATAACACTTTAATATCATGTTTTTTACCTGCATGATAAGCTTTCGGGAAAGCCTGAACACCACCGTGGTCAGTAATTGCCACCGCTGGATGGCCCCATTTCGCTGCTTGTTCAACAATTTGTTCGGCTGAATTTGTCGCATCCATTGGGCTCATTTGTGAATGGGCATGAAGCTCAATTCGTTTTTGCCCTTCTGGTGCGTTATCTTCACGAATAAATTTCGCTTTGATTTTACGAACAGATCTAGGTCGAATATATAATTCTGAGGAATAATTATCTGGAATTAAATCTCCTTCTAGACGAATCCAATCTCCTTTATTATATAGCGCTAATTGGTTGGCTTTAATGCCTCGTCCGGTCATGATTTTAACTTGAACAGACCCACTATAGTCAGTCACATGCATAATGGATAATTGGCCACCATTACGTAAATCTTTGACCTCTTTAGCGAATACGTAACCTTCCGTAACAATTCTAAATTGACTCTCAGTTAATTCCGACATTGGTAATATGAGTGTGCCATTTGGAATATCTTTACCAATAGGTTTAACATCCGAATCTTCTTCAATTACCGGTGCTTGTTGGCGACGTTCTTGGGCTTCAAGTGCTTCCATCGCTTCCATTAAACTTTTTTCGTCTTCTTCTTTTTGACGGTTGATGTGGGCATCCATTTCTTGATTGCGTAAATCTTCATCAATTTGATACTGAATCTGCAAGTTTTCGATGCCAGCTTGTTTTAAACGCATCATAAATAATTCATGATACTTCGTCTCAATCGTCTCTTTCACTTGCTCGCTTGATAATGAGATTGTTAATATTCCAGACTCATACTGGTAATTGGCATGTTGCATGACTGACCGGATAAATGGTTTTTCATTTGCTAAGGCAGAATAAACAGCAAACCAATAAGCTTGTATTTGTTCATCATCCATTTGGTCATCTTCGAATTCCCACCAAATTTGGATATCTGCAATATCACTAAATGCATCAAACATGCGCAGTTGAAACACTTGATACACCTCAGGATGTAAACGAGTCGGGTTAGTAAAATAGAATTCCCATTGTTGTTGACCAACCACAACATTTACTTCCTTGATAGTGACATCCGCTAAAGCTTCAACGACCGAATCATTATTGAAAGCCAATTGTTGAAGTAACACTTCAAATAAATGTCTTTTGTCTGTCATTTTAATCTCCTTTCATAAATCATGTTCTCCTATTTTAACATGCCTAGGAATATTTCGGGTTATAATATGATTATAAATCGAAAGTGATTCAGACACATTAAAAATCCGACAATTATCTATACTAGGACAGATAATAATCGGATTATTAATCTTTTGCCACCCTTTGGAAAGTATGGCAGTTATTTTTTGTTAGTAATTTCAATTAAAAGAATGCTCGTTGGATATCATTCCATGTAACAAGTACCATTAAAATTAATAGTAACCCAACGCCAACCAGAGTAATAATTCCTTCAGTTGATTGACTGACTGGTTTTCCTCGAACGGCTTCAATCGCATTGAGGACGATTTTACCACCATCTAGAGCAGGAATTGGCATTAAGTTAATAATACCTAAATTGGCACTTAGATAAGCCATAAAACTTAATATTGGGATAAAACCAAAATCAACCACTTGGCTTGTCATTTGCGCCATCGCAACAGGTCCACCGAAGTTATTAACATTAAATCCATTGACAATCATACCGCCAATGACTCCTAAAACGCCTGTAATAACGCCCCATGTTGATCTAAAGCCATAAGTCAAACGTCCCATAAAACTTGAATCATAACGATCCCCTTTAATGATACCAATTTGACCACGTTCTTCATTGGTTTGTTCATCAACGACGGTACCAATGGTTAAGTCAACCGTTTCAGTTGTATCACCACGTTCAACCGTGACACTTACTTCCTCACCGGCATTAGCGTCAACAAATGTAACCATGTCATTCCATGTTTCAATTGATTCATCATTCAATCCAACGATCACATCGTCTTCTTGAAGTCCAGCTGCCATTGCGGGTGAATCTTCAACCACACTACCAACGATTGCCTCAGGCGAATTCATTGGTACTCCAGGTAACATAAATCCAATAATCGTATACACAATAATGGACAAAATAAAGTTATTAAGTGGCCCAGCAAAATTTGTTTTGAATTTTGACCAAGGACTTGCTGCTTCATAGCGTGACTCATAAGGTGCAACTTCAATTAAAGTACCATCACTTTCAATGATTGTCGCTTCTTTATCTACTTGGTAAGTGACATAATCAGATTTTCCTGTTGGCAAGACCTCTAAAGTCATTTTATTGATTAAATCTGAATCATTGACACGAGCGGGTAATTCCTCTTGATCGAGTGAATCAGATAAATTAATTTGTTGAACAACGTCATTGTCGTCCAAAGTTAATCCGATTTCCATACCCGGTTCAATCTCATCTTCTTCACTTAAACCAGCAAGACGAACATAACCACCCATTGGTAGCATACGAACTGTATACGTTGTACCGTCTTCACCTTGTTTAGCAAATAATTTTGGTCCCATACCAAGTGCAAATTCGCGGACTTTAATGCCGGCTCTTTTGGCAAAGTAAAAATGACCAAATTCGTGTATAACCACGATAATAGAAAAAATAATTAAAAATACAATAATGGTTCTCATTAAACCCTCCTAAATCGTAAGTAAGTTAAGCCAAATCCCAAACACTAAACTGGCAAAGAGTGTGCTATCCAAGCGATCTAAAATACCGCCATGCCCAGGGATTAAAGTTCCTGAATCTTTCACGTCAAAATGGCGTTTATATGCTGATTCAACCAGGTCGCCAAATTGACCAGTTAACGAAATAATAATCGTTAAGATCGTCATTTGAATCCATCCACCTAATTCTACATCAAAGAAAAGCATATAAATACTTGTTGTTAATACCGCTCCAACCACACCACCAAGCATACCTTCAACTGTTTTATTCGGTGATACTTGAGGTGCTAGTTTCGTCTTACCAATTCGACTTCCAACCAGTAGTGCAAAGATATCTGTTACCCAAACAGCCATTAAGAAATAAACCAATGTTGGGAATCCAATCCCACGGATTTCTGCGATTAAATTGAATCCTCGACCGATATACATCGTGGCCAATATTACAATCGATGCTTGAGTAAAATCGAATTTATGCGGTTTGAATACCGTAAAAATTAAGAGTGCCACTGCACTGAAGAAGTAAATATTCGACGTCTCAAACCCAGCTAAAAATTCAGGTAAATACTGGTTAGGTACTAATTGAGCAAAAAGCGCAATCCCTCCCATTAAATAAGGAAATTTTTCGGTAATATTTGCCATGCTAAGTAGTTCATATAACCCAACTAATCCTAAAATTAATAGGAAATACGAAAACCAAACCCCTCCAATGATAGCGAAAGGCAGGAAAACGAATAAGGCTATGAAACCATAAATCCAACGTTCCTTCAACTGTCAGTCACCTTCCTCTTAGAGTTTTCCATAGCGACGATTTCTGTCAGCATAACTTTGTAAGGCAATTTCAAGGTCTTCAGGTGTAAAATCTGGCCAAAATTTATCAACGAAGTAAAATTCGCTGTATGCCAATTGCCATAATAAGAAATTACTTAAACGTTGTTCACCGCTTGTACGAATCATTAAGTCCGGATTTTGATATTCTCCTAGATTAGCTGTTTCTAAATAACTTGAAACTAAATCAATATCAATATCTTCAACCGCAATGTCTCCATCTTTAGCTGCTTGAGCAATCAGTCTAGTTGCTTGAGTAATCTCGTGTTGACTACCATAATTTAAGGCAATATTTAAAATCATGCCATCATTGTTTTCGGTTTTCTTAAATGCTTCTTTCATCATGTTATGTGTCTCTTTAGGGAGGCGTTTAATGTCTCCGATTGTTTGAACTTTAATATTATTTTCCATTAATTCTGGTAAATAATCATCAAAAAACTTCTTAGGTAAATTCATTAAATGTTTCACTTCATCTTCAGGTCTTCCCCAATTTTCAGTTGAGAAAGCATAAATAGTGACTACTTTAATTCCTAATTTATTACTATGACGTACAATTTCTTTAATGGTTTCTACCCCTTTATTATGTCCGGCAATGCGTGGTAAAAAGCGCTTCTTCGCCCAACGTCCGTTGCCATCCATAATAATTGCAATATGTTTAGGTAGTGTTTCTGGATTTAATTTCATATAAACACCTCATCTAGTTAATACTTTTACCTTCTATTATACATTAAAACTTACATAACTTATATAAATTCAAGGTAATTCTAGGTTATATTATTCAATCCATCAAAAAAAGCCCCGGATTTATGTTTCCAGGACTTTGCTATTTAATTAGTTGTTTAAGATTTCGTCTTCTTTTTCTTTTGCTAATTCATCAATCTGTTTAACGGCTTTGTCCGTAACAGTTTGAATTTGTTTTTCGTAATCTTTCACATCGTCTTCAGTGATCTCATTTGCTTTTTCAAGTTTTTTCGCTTCATCAATTTGATCACGGCGAATATTACGGACGGCAATTTTCGCATTTTCAGCTTCTTTACCAACAATTTTAGTTAATTCTTGGCGACGTTCTTTCGTTAATGGTGGGATTGTTAGACGAATTACATCACCATCATTGTTTGGTGTAATACCAACGTCACTTTGTAAAATTGCCTTTTCAATGTCAGCAATTGACCCTTTATCATAAGGTGTAATTAATAACATTCTAGCTTCGGGAACTGAAATCCCTGCTAATTGGTTTAATGGAGTTGGAACTCCGTAATATAATACTTGTACACGGTCTAAAATACTCGCGTTAGCAACCCCTGCACGAATTGAACCTAATTCACGTTGAAATGATTCAATTGATTTTTGCATACGGTCTTGAGTTGTTTTAATAATCGTATCAGCCATAATAAATATCCTCCTACAATTTGTCTGTTAACGCTATTATAACACAAAGTGAATCCGTTAAACAGTTATCAACATCACAAATATACAGGAATGACGCAAAAGTATTCCTCATATCAATTTAAGTTGTATTGAGAATTAAAAAAGACCAAGCATCTGCTTGATCTTCATAATCATTGATTATTCGCTTGCTTCAACGGTTGTTCCGATATCTTCACCTAAAACAACGCGTTTAATATTTCCTGGTTCATTTAAATTGAATACTACTAATGGAATATCATTATCCATACTTAATGAACTTGCTGTTGAGTCCATTACTTTAAGACCTTTAGCAATCACGTCTAAGTGAGTTAAACGGTCAAATTTAGCAGCATCTTTATTTTCACGAGGATCTGCATCGTAAACACCATCAACATTATTTTTAGCCATTAAAATAACGTCTGCTTCGATTTCTGCCGCACGTAATGCAGCTGTCGTATCTGTTGTGAAGTAAGGATTACCTGTACCACCTGCGAAGATAACGACACGGCCTTTTTCTAAGTGACGAATCGCACGACGACGAATATACGGTTCTGCAATTTGGCGCATATCAACGGCCGTTTGTACGCGAGAAGCAACTTCATTTGATTCTAAAACATCTTGAAGAGCTAACGCGTTCATGACTGTTGCAAGCATACCCATGTAATCAGCTTGAGCGCGTTCCATACCCATTTCCTCACCAATCGTACCACGCCAGATGTTACCGCCACCAACAACGATCGCAACTTCTACACCTAATGCATGAACTTCCTTGATTTCTTGAACCATACCTTTGATTGTTTCGGGATTAATTCCAAAACCTTTTTCCCCAGCCATTGCTTCTCCACTTAATTTAAGCACGACACGTTTATACTTTACATTATCTTGAGCCATTTTGACTTCCTCCTCGTACATTTGTTATCTAACTAAACCATAAAAATAGCCCCATAAAGGGGCTAAGTTTAAAAATTATTGATTCATTTGAGCGGCAACTTCTTCAGCAAAGTTATCTTGACGTTTCTCGATACCTTCTCCTACTTCAAAGCGTACGAATGAATCAACTTTACCGCCTTTAGACTCGATAAATTGTCCAACAGTTACGTCGCCATCTTTAACAAATGGTTGTTCAACAAGAACGATTTCTGAGTAGAATTTACCCATACGTCCTTCAACGATTTTTTCAACGATATGTTCTGGTTTACCTTCAGCTAAAGTTTTTTCAGTTTGAACTTCTTTTTCACGGTCGTATACCTCTTGTGAAACTGATTCGCGGTTAGCGAATTGAGGATTAATAGCTGCTACGTGCATTGCAACGTCGCGTGCTGCTTCTTCATCAGTTGAGTCTGTAACTTTAACTACAGCTACAATTGATCCACCAGCATGAACATAAGTTCCAAATACGTCTGCATCTGTTTTTTCTAAGATTTCAAAACGACGGAAGTCGATTTTTTCACCAATTTTAGTTGTAGCTTCTGTCATAGCGTCAGCTAATTTAACGCCATCAATTTCGATTTCTAATGCTTCTTCCATGTTAGCTGGTTTGTTTTCAGCAACTGCTTTAACTACTGATTGTACTAATGTTTGGAATTGCTCGTTTTTAGCAACAAAGTCCGTTTCAGAGTTAACCTCTACGATCGCTGCTGTGTTTCCAGCAACGTGAGCTGCTGCTAAACCTTCAGCTGCAATACGGTCAGCTTTTTTAGCTGCTGTTGCTAAACCTTTAGTACGTAAGAAGTCGATAGCCGCATCCATGTCTCCGTCTACTTCAACAAGAGCTTTCTTAGCGTCCATCATTCCAACGCCTGTACGGTCGCGTAATTCTTTAACAAGTTTTGCAGTAATGTTTGCCATTAATAAATTCCTCCCAATAACTAATTTCTAATATAGTATATCATTTAATAATTCTCATTGCACGACTAATCTTAGTCTTTGCACATGAGTAAAAGAAAACCGTCCTTACAGGTTAAGGTATAATCACCTGTAAGTATGCCTGTTAAGAACGGTTAAAATTTATAAATTACTCAGCAGATGCTTCTGCTTCAGCTTCGTTTTCGAATAAGTTATCGAAGAACTCGCTGTCTGATTGTTCATCAGCAGTATCGTTTGATTGACCTTGGTTTGCTTCAATAACAGCGTCTGCCATTGCAGCTGTGATTAATTTAATTGCACGAATCGCATCATCGTTTGATGGGATTACTACGTCAACTTCATCAGGATCACAGTTTGTATCAACCATAGCAATAATTGGAATATTTAATTTGTTTGCTTCTTGAACCGCGATATGTTCTTTACGTGGGTCAACGATGTAAATTACATCTGGTAAGCCTGGCATATCTTTAATACCGCCTAAGTTAGCTTCTAGCTTGTCTAATTCTTTTAATAACTCGCCGACTTCTTTCTTAGGTAATAAATCAAATGTTCCGTCTTCTTGCATTGTTTCAATTGCTTTTAGACGTTTGATAGATACTTGGATTGTTTCCCAGTTAGTTAATAATCCACCTAACCAACGGTGGTTAATGTAGTATTGACCAGCACGTTCAGCTTGTTCTTGGATTGATTGTTGAGCTTGTTTTTTCGTACCTACGAATAAAACTACCCCACCATTTGCTGATAATTCACGCATAGAGTTGTATGCTTCATCAACTAATTTAACTGTTTTTTGTAAGTCAATGATATAAATACCGTTACGCTCTGTAAAGATATATTTTTTCATTTTTGGGTTCCAACGACGTGTTTGGTGACCGAAATGTACTCCGGCTTCCAACAATTGTTTCATAGAAATAACTGCCATAATTTTCATTCTCCTTTGGTTTTTCCACCAATAGTTTCATAGATCACCAGACTCCTTAAAGAAGCACCTTGAAGATCATCCACTATTGTGAGTTTTTTTGGCTGATTAACAACCGACGATTATTATAACCCAAACATATCCAATTAACAAGGGTTATTTGTAAAATTATGCTTTTTAGTTTGTCTATTAAAAGAAAGAGCAGTACACTGAGTGAGTGAACTGCTCGCTTTAACAACTTTTTGAATCAATCATTTTAATTTTGATGTTCAATTAGAAAATCTTCAGATGTCTGGATTCTGCTCTCTTTAATGCTATTACGGTATTTGACATGATCTTTCAGCATACGGTATAAAGCTGATGCTGTAGGAACTGCGAGTAACATACCAGCAATACCCATCACGCCTCCACCGATTGTAACGGCTACTAAAACCCATAATCCAGGAAGCCCAATTGAACTTCCGACGACTCTTGGATAGATTAAATTACCTTCGATTTGTTGAGTAATAACAATAAAGAGTACGAAAAGTAGAGCTTGAAGTGGTGAATGCATTAAAATTAAAATGAATCCTACCGTACCTGATATATATGCTCCTAAAATAGGAATAATCGCAGTAACTCCAGTTAAAGCACCAATCATTGTTGCGTAAGGGAAGCGGAAGATTAACATTCCGACTGTTACCATCGCACCTAATATAGCCGCTTCAATCACTTCAACTGTAATAAAACTTCTAAATGAGTTATTAAAGACGCCTGAAATATACTTGAATCTTGCATAGTATCTTTGCGGTAAATACGTTGCAAATACGGTGTCAAAATTTCTAATTAACTTTTCCTTCGATACTAAGAGATAAATAGAAATCATTAATGATAAAAATAAATTAACGATAATACTAAAGACAGAGGTTACGGTTGAAAATGCCGTATTTATAAATGACCCCGTTATGTCGTTAACAATATTAAGCGCTCTTTGAACTATATTTTGCCAGTTAACATCTAACTGATCCACAAAATCAGCTAACGGCGGGAATAATTCTTCATTTTCTAAAACCCAGTCACGTGTATTAACAGCTGCTTGAGGTAGCACGGCTACAACTTGTTCAACAACTGATACTAATTGCGGTACGACTAAATTTAATATAAATAATAACACCAGTATGACAACAACGATTGATGCCAGAATACTAAGTGGACGTCTGGTAACTGTGATCAATTTATCATCTCTATTAGGAAAGTACCAACTTTCAAATTTCTCCATTAATATATTTAAAATGTAAGCTAAGACAGCCCCTATTATAAGTGGAGAAATCACCCCGATAAAATTCGAAATCCAATCAAATATTTGACTATGATAAACTACTACGAAAACAAGTACTATAAGAATGACTAAATATTTTAATACCATTCGGTCTATCATTTTGAGTTTTTCCATCGCTTCACGACCTTTCAGATAAACTAATAATAGCATATTTCTGTGAATCTCGGAAAGAATATGACAATCTATAGTTGCATTTCTATACGATAAATCAGTACAATAGTATAAAACACAAAGGAGCCATTTTTATGACGATTGAATCTAAACTTAATCCACTCATCACTCAAGTCGAACCCTCACCTATTCGTGAATTTGACGGTTTAATTAGTAATATTCCAGGTATTATCAAACTTACTTTAGGTGAACCTGATTTCCCATCCCCTGAGGCTGCTAAAGAGGCTGCTATCAACGGGATCAACACTAATAAAACAAAATATGCCCCATCACCAGGTACACCTGATTTATTAGATAATATTAGTGATTACTTAAAACGCCGTTATGATTTAGATTACCCTAAGGATCAAATTTCGGTCACCGTAGGTGCAACAGAAGCCTTAGCAAGTGCTTTCCTTACTATTTTACAACCTGGCGATAAAGTAATTGTGCCAAATCCGATGTTCTCATTATATGATACAATCATCAAAATTCATGGTGGTGAGCCGATTCATATCGACACTGCGGAAAATGATTTCATTTTATCTCCTGAAATGATTCAAAAGGCAGTAGATGAAAATGATGGGCAAGTAAAAGCAGTATTATTAAACTACCCAACCAATCCTACTGGCGTTACTTGGACTTATGATGAAGCAAAAGCAATTGCTGATATTTGTCGTGAGAACAATTTATTTGTCGTGAGTGATGAAGTTTATTCTGAATTTGTTTATGATGGTGAACATGTTTCAATGGCGACTCTGTTACCAGAATTAACTTTACTCGTTAATGGGGTTTCTAAATCACATTCAATGACAGGATGGCGCATTGGGTTCTTAGCAGGCCCTGAAAACATTATGAAGTATGTAGCAATTGGTCACCAATCATTAGTTACTACGGCTTCAACTGTCTCTCAAATTGCTGCTTCAGCTGCACTTGAATTTGGAGATGATTATATTGTAGAAATGCGTGAAGCTTTCAAAGAACGCCGTGATTATTTCTATGATGCCTTAACTTCGGTTGGGTTTACGATTAAAAATCCGAATGGTGCCTTTTATATGTTCGCTGAGATTCCTGAGGATCTTAATCAAGATAGCTTCCAGTTTGCTGTTGAACTTGCTGAAAATGCCAAAGTTGCCGGCGTTCCTGGTAATGCCTTTGGTGTAGGTGGCGAGAATTATATTCGATTTAGCTATGCTGCCAGTTTAGATGAAATTACAGAAGCTGCTGATCGAATTGTGAAGTACGTTCAGTCTGTGCGAGGATAGATCATAGTAGCTTATTGCTTAAATTTACAAATACTGCTCTAAACTAGCTTGTATTGGCTGGTTTGGAGCGGTATTTTTGTGTTTGCACATCTTCTTTCCTTTTAAAAAGGAAGTTTTTCAGCGCTCGACTCAATCCTCACTGCCATACTTTCCAAAAAAGGGTTTTAAAAAAACCCGTCTCATTTGAGACGAGCTTAATAAATTATTCTGCTTCAATTGGCTGGCTATTAAATTTTAATGCGTCATTATCCAATTCCACGGTTACGGTAGAATTTGGATAAACTTTTCCACCAATAATCGCGCGAGCGAGTGGTGTTTCCAATTGTTTCGTAATGAAACGTTGCAATGGACGTGCACCATAAACTGGGTCGTAACCTTGTTCGGCTAGCCAATTTGCGGCATCGTCATTGATTTTCAGTTCAATATCTTGATGGCTGAGACGCTCAGATAATTGATTGATCATCTTGAAGACGATTTTAGTCATATTGTTCATTGTTAATGGCGAGAACATGACAATGTCATCGATACGGTTTAAGAATTCTGGCTTGAATGTTGCTTTAAGAGTTGAATCTACCAGCTTTTCAGCTTCATCTGTGATAAAGCCATTTTCGTCAACACCTTCAAGTAGGTACTGAGAACCAACATTTGAAGTCATAATAACAACTGTATTCTTAAAGTCAACGACACGCCCTTTAGAGTCCGTTAGACGGCCGTCATCCAATACTTGAAGTAAGATATTAAAGACGTCAGGGTGAGCTTTTTCAATCTCATCTAACAAAACAATTGTGTATGGATTGCGGCGCACGGCTTCAGTTAATTGGCCACCATCTTCATGTCCAATGTACCCAGGAGGCGCTCCGACTAAACGAGAGACTGTATGTTTCTCCATGTATTCAGACATGTCAATTCGAATCATGTGGTCTTCGGAGTCGAATAATTGTTCCGCTAAAGCTTTGGCTAATTCCGTTTTACCGACACCTGTCGGACCTAAGAATAAGAATGAACCAATCGGTTTTGACGGATCTTGAATACCCGCTCTTGAACGTAAAACAGCTTCTGTAACGCGGTCGATAGCTTCTGTTTGTCCGATAACACGTTTCGATAACGTTTCATCCAACGCTAAGAGTTTTTCACGTTCCCCTGCAACTAATTTGGATACAGGAATACCAGTGAGTCGGCCGACTACTTTGGCAATTTCTTCTTCAGTTACTGATTCTTGCGTTAAGCGAACTGCATCTTCGTCGATTGATGCCTCGTGATCTGCTTCTAATTCACGTACTTCTTGTTCCAAGCGTGGGATAATACCATGTTGTAATTCTGCTGCACGTTCTAATTCATACGCACTTTCAGCCTCTTCTAAGTCATGACGGGCTTTATCTAATTCTGAACGTTTATCACGGACTAAATTCGACGCAGCCTTTTCTTCTTCCCACTGCATTTTTAACTGATTTGATTCTTCGCGTAAATCGGCTAATTCCTCTTGAAGAATGTCGAGGCGTTTTTTAGACGCATCATCTGTTTCTTTCTTCAACGCAGCTTCTTCAATTTCTAAAGTCATTAAACGGCGATTCACTTGGTCCATTTCGGTTGGAACCGAATTTAATTCCATATTAATCGTTGCTGAGGCCTCATCAATCAAATCGATCGCTTTATCCGGTAAGAAACGGTCTGTGATATAGCGGTCCGACATGGTTGCAGCTGCTACTAAAGCATTATCATGAATATTTACCCCATGGTGAATTTCATAACGTTCTTTCAAACCACGCAAAATCGTAATCGTATCTTCAACTGTCGGCTCCATTACCATCACACGTTGGAAACGACGTTCTAAGGCTTTATCCTTTTCAAAATGCTCGCGGTATTCATCCAGCGTCGTCGCACCAATTGTGTGCAACTCACCACGCGCTAACATTGGTTTTAACAAGTTACCCGCGTCCATCGAACCTTCCGTTTTACCTGCACCGACGATATTATGAATTTCATCTATGAAGAGTAAAATTTGCCCATCCGCTTTCTTAACTTCGTTAAGAACAGCTTTTAAACGTTCTTCGAACTCACCGCGGTATTTTGCACCTGCGATTAGAGCACCCATATCCAATGACCAAATTTCTTTATCCTTTAAATTTTCCGGCACATCGCGGCGCACAATACGTTGCGCCAAACCTTCTACGATCGCTGTTTTACCAACCCCAGGTTCACCAATTAGAACAGGATTATTCTTCGTTTTACGAGAAAGGATTCGAATCACATCACGAATTTCTTCGTCACGGCCAATGACTGGGTCTAATTTATTTTGTTTGACAGCATCATTTAGATTCGTCGCATATTTTTCTAATGATTCATAAGTCTCTTCTTGATTTTGTTGGGTCACACGTTCTCCTCCTCTCAAGTCTTCAATTCGTGCTTGTAATTTTTCTTTGGTTACTTGGTTTTTGTTTAAAAATTCGGTTAATGGATTGGCTTTTTGTTTGTATAACGCAAGGAGAATCACTTCTGTCGCGATATATTCATCACCAAAGTCACTTCCAATTTGTCCTGCATCATTGATTAACTGATTCAATCGTTGTGAAATATTTTGACCATATTGGACATTTCCTTCAACGACACTTAATTTATCAATTTCTTTTTCAACTAAACTCTTAAAGGCATCCATAGGCGTACCTAAATCTTGATAGATTTTATACGCAAAATGATCTGGTTGCAGAAAAATTAACCAGAGGTGTGGTATGTCAATTTGTTGGTGTTTACGAGTAATCGTAACTTGTTGCGCTTCTGCTAACGCTTGTTGCATTGTTGTTGTCATTTTTTCTATCATATACTGACCTCCGTTTTAATAGTCAAATTTAGTCAGACATTTTTGCTTAAAAAAAGAGAATATTTAACATTCTCTTAACTGACTAATATTAGTATACACCGTAGGTCAAAGATAGTCAAACAATTCACTTGTTATTTTGACTATTTTCGACTATTTTTTCGCCATGATAATTGCTGAGTGAGTATGTCTGTAAATACTGTCACAGAGGTACTTTCTAAGAATAAATCCTTCAATTCTTCTGCGAAAATATCAAGTATTCTAGACTCTAAGGATAGTAAGAATTCATCAATAAAGGTCAAAGGACGCATTGCTTCGCCATTTACAACGAAGTTTGTGTAATAAATGAAATGATCATGGACTAAGGAATCTAATATTTCACGGTCTTGTTTGATCAAATTTGGGAATCCCGTTCTGATATCTGTCGCGATATGGCTACGTGGTGCACGTAACATAAAATGAATTTTGAATTCACCAATCATTGGATTGGATTCGTCTGATAGCTCAACGTCATGAGTGATGATTTGATAATCTTCTAAATGCATAAAATTCCTTTCTACTCTACTATTGTTCTTAAGTTAAATTTGTTATAATTTTATTTATGTGTTTGAACACGGAAAGAGTATTATATAATAACCATTACTACAATACTATAACATAATAAAGAATTTTTTATGAAGGAGGAGTCCCGTGTCGTTAACGAATTCATTAGAAAAATATTTTGGCTATGGAAAATTTAGAACTGGTCAGGAACCATTAATCCATTCGATTTTAGAAGGAAAAGACGTATTGGGAATCTTACCAACAGGTGGCGGGAAATCGATTTGCTACCAATTACCTGCTGTCTTACTCCCTTATTTAACAATTGTGATTACCCCTTTGATCTCATTAATGAAAGATCAAGTTGATTCATTACACGAATACGGTATTCCCGCTGCATATATTCATTCCGGTTTGGACTATACTGAAATTGCCGATATTATGGCGCAAGTTGACCAAGGAACATTGAAATTACTTTATGTGGCACCTGAACGATTAAATCACCCTGGCTTTTTAAGTAATCTGCCCAGCAAAATTTCAATGATCGCCATCGATGAAGCACACTGTGTTTCGCAATGGGGACACGATTTTAGACCTTCTTACCGTCAAATTACAGATTTTATCGATTCATTTAGTACACGCCCGATTGTTTCAGCTTTTACTGCAACAGCAACGCCTTTAGTTCAACAAGATATCAGTGACCAATTAGGTTTGAAACAACCAGAGACAATCATTAATTCCTTTGACCGACCGAATATTCGTTTTACTGTTGTTGAACCTGATTCTAAATCCAAAGAATTGATGAATTATATCAATGATGAAGAAGCAATTATTATTTATGCCAATACACGAAAAAATGTCGACCAAATTTATGAGCGCTTATTAAAAGCAGACTATAATGTCTGTAAATACCATGCTGGGTTACCTCAAGAACAGCGCGACCATGCACAAAATCAATTTATTTTTGACGAATGTAATATCATTGTCGCAACCAATGCCTTTGGTATGGGGATTGATAAAACAGACGTGCGACGGGTTATCCATTATAATATGCCAACAGATTTAGAGAGTTATTATCAAGAAGCCGGCCGTGCTGGTCGTGACGGTTTAGATTCTGAAGCGATACTCTTCTTCTCAGCTCAAGATATTATTAGTAGCAAACGCCTCCTCGAACAATCGCAAGATCCTTATGTTAATAAGCGTCTGGATGCGATGATTCAGTACGCGAATTCGACATCATGTTTACGTAAATTTATTTTGAATTACTTTGATGAAAGTTATCAGCCACCTTGTAAAAATTGTTCAAGTTGCTTGAATGAATTTGAAGTGATTGATGTAACGAAAGAAGCGCAAATGATATTATCAAATATCGTCCGTATGAAGCATGGCTTTGGTATGACAATGGTTTCCCACGTATTGCGCGGGGTGAGTAATGATAAAATTGTGCGTAATGGCTTTGACCAAATTTCAACTTTCGGTTTGATGAAAGATGCGTCAGAAAACTATATTAAAGATATTATTTCTCGTTTATTGGCGGAGAATCATTTAACTCTAAATGAGTATAATGGGCTCGTCATTACTAAACAAGCAAAAGCTATTTTATTCGACGGCGAAAAGTTGACGATGAAATTTAAACATTATAAACGAAAAGCCAATGTTAAAACGAAAGCCAGTGCGACAGCCGATGATTCTGAATTGTTTGAAGCGCTGCGTGATGTTCGTTCAAAACTGGCTCAAAAGGAACAAGTCCCTGCTTATATTATTTGTAATAATAAAACACTCGTCGATATGGCTAACCAAGCGCCAACTGATATGGTATCTTTCCTGCAAATTGACGGGATTGGTCAAATCAAAGCTGAGAAATATTATGAGCCTTTCACTGAAGCGATTATTGAGTATCAAAATAAAAGTTAATAGAAGTAACAAAATCTCCTCTGTTTATTATGACAGAGGAGATTTTTTGTTTGTGTGAGATTTATTTGGACCGGGATTTTTCACTTTTAGAGCTTTACGGACAAATAGTGAAAAATATTTGATAATAATTTTCACTATTCAAGTAAAAACCATTCAAACTGAAAAATATCAGCAATTAATTTTCATTATGGACGACTTTCCGTCTTGAACTGAAAATCGCCTTTACGATAACCCATGTATTTTATTTTGATCTTTCGATGCCATACCCTCTAACTCGGAATCAAGTTGGTGGTCGACGACATTACCATGGACATAATTACGTTCAGCAACCATTTCTTTCGTAAATTGCCAAATTTCTTTACTATCTGCAGTATCCAGAGTCGCTTTAAAGAATGCGGCTAAATAAACTGAGGCTTCATAAGAGACTTCATGACCACGCTCTGGGTCTGAAATAAAGTATACTTTTTCGCCCTTCTCTTTTTCAGACATCATGTTGACGAATTCTTTTGTTAAATCATAGTGGACAAAATCATCCGCTTCACCGTGCCAAAATAGCATTGGCACCCCTTCTAACACTTCCGGATGCATACTTAAATCTGCTTGATGGAATTTTTGATATAAGCGGAGCATTTCTAAAATTTCCTCTTCTTCTAAATCAGATGCCTCCACGTCTTGATCCGTTAGTAGGAATTCCTTAATTAAATGACGGGCTAATTTGAGTAATTCTGGAGATCCCATCAAACTTCCTGCGACGCTAATATTCTCATTTTGCGTCAGTAACATCGATGTCGTGATTCCACCCATCGAAATACCACAAACACCAATGAAATCATCTTGAATTAAACCTTTTTCAGTATAGTATTCCACAATCTTTGGATATTCTTCGATATTCGATTGCAAGCATTCCACAAATTGTAAGTTTTCAAATTGGTGATCCTTTGGTTGGCGTTCACCGTGATAAATAGTATCAGGCATCACACAACGGAAACCACGTTTCGCAATTTCGATACCTAATCCAATCGACTCTTCCTTATTACTCGTCCAACCGTGATAAAATACCGCTAGTGGTAATGGTTGACCATCTGAACCAGCCGGTGCTACTTCCGCCAAAGAAATACCATCGATGTCATAATAATTAATACTAATTTGCATATTTTCACCTACATCCCTAATGCAATTCGTGCGTAGCGTGACATACTCTCTGGAGTCCAACGCGGTTCAAATGTATATTCAATGTCGACATTTTCAATTGCTTCAATTGCGGTCACATTTTGATAAATATCAGCTTCGATCACATCCAGTAATGGACAATGCGGTGTTGTTAATGTCATTAAAATATGGCAAATATCATCTTTAACATTGATTTCATAAATCAAACCTAAGTTAACAATATCAATACCAATTTCTGGATCAATGACGTGTTCCAACATCACCATTACTTGATCTTCGACTTTAAGATCATTGAAATGTTTAACCATGTACTCCCTCTTTTCTATTTAAATTCTTACATACATTCTAGACTATCTTACCAAAATTACCAATGAAAATCTTTTTATATTGTTCGAGATATCGAAATTCGCTATAATAAGCCTATGAAAGAGGGGCTGATGAATTTGAAGCAACACATGATTGCCATCGATTTAGATGGTACTACTTTAAATAATAAATCTCAATTAACGAATAAAACAATCCATACCTTACGCCAATTGGATAATATGGGGCATATGATAACAATTGTTACCGGCCGCCCATACCGCACAGCCAAAGAAATTTACCACCAATTGGGGATTAATGCTGGGATTGTCAATTTCAACGGTGCACTATGCCATCACCCAAACAATAAAAATTGGGCTCCGACTTACCACGAGGAATTAGATAAAGAGATCGCCTTCGAAATCTTCTCACATCAAGAGGAATTAGGGATTGATTTATTAATGGCGGAAGGACGCGACACATTATACACGACTTCGATGAACATTCCGGATAGTCCATTTTACCCAATTGAAAAAGCCAAAATTGCGCGCTTATCTAGGGAAGAATTAACCTATAACCCTACCGCACTCTCAATCTTTTGTGCCGTGGAAAACCAAGACCGTGTCGCTGCACGTTTGGAAAATAAATTTGGCGACTACATTTCAGTACGTACTTGGGGTGGAATCCTGCCGTGTTTAGAAGTCGTTCGAGGCGGCATTAATAAAGCCATCGGCGTGAAGCAAATCGCTGACTTTTACCACGTACCAAGAGAAAACATCCTGGCATTTGGGGACGAAGATAACGATTTAGAGATGATTGAATACGCTGGATTAGGCGTCGCGATGAATAACGCCATCCCTGAATTGAAATCGATCGCCAATGACGAAACCAGATTCACCAACAACGAAGATGGTTTAGCCGATTATTTAATTAATTATTTTGATTTAAAGGTCGGGCATGGGGAATATAATTAATCACTCCGATCCCAGAATAATATAGTAGAAATAGAAAACGCTCAGAGTCAATTAGACTTTGAGCGTTCTTTTATCGCCTTTTTGCTTCAATAAGGCATCTTGTTGTTCTTTAGATAAGAAGTTCCCAGTTACCTTGGTTGATCTAACAACATCCATAAAGGCTCCAGGGTCTGCTTCTAAAACGGCCATTTGCAAATCATGCAATTCATAACGATTAATTACAATCATTAAAACTGATCTTGCAGATTTACTATAACCACCTTTACCATCTAAAATGGTAATCCCACGGCGAATGCGCTGGAATATAGAATCCGTTACCGCATCGGCATGGTCTGTAATAATAAAGGCTGTCATGCGGTGATCGTTTGTATGCAATGAATCAACCATACGGGTGTTGGTATACATCGAAATGATAGTAAATAATGCTGCTTCCCAAGAATATAACATTCCAGCAGCAACTACGATGAATGAATTCATGACTAAATTCATCGATCCCACATTCATCCCCTTCGCTCGGTAGATGACCATTGAAATAATGTCCGTTCCACCGGCTGACATTCCGTATTTCACACATAAACCACCAGCCGTACCAGCAATCGTTCCTCCGATTATCGCGTTGAGTAATGGTTCATCCGATACACCTTGGACAGGAATAATATTCGTCCAAGTAGTTGTCGAAATAACCACTAAAATTGTCAAAATCGTGAAACGACGTCCTAATTTCCATACACTCAGTATTAGAATAGGAACATTTAAAATAAAGTAAAGATTACCAGTTGAGATAACATTATCTAATGACGTAAATTCTCTCAAACTAAAAGTAATCAACTGAGCTAAACCAGTAATTCCACCGGCATATATATTTCCAGGAATTTGGAAAATATTTAAAGCAGTCGCATATAAAAGGCCAGCAAACACAATCAGTAATGCTTGGAATGTGGCTTTAACATATTTATTATCTAAAAAATTGAACATTTTGCCTTTTCCTCTGATTTAATATTTATCCTAATTGAGCTTGGATTTCTCCAATAACATTTTTAGCAATCGTTGAACCAACAATTAATGTTTGGTATAAAGGATCAATATCTTCACCCACACGCATTAAAGTTCTTAGGAATACTTCCCCATCTCCTGCTAAATACACATTATAGTAACCCGTTTTAATTTCATTCAATTCATTCATTAAAGCTAATGCTTTATCTTCTTGGGCACGGTCATTTAACATGTGTAATTTACGGTAAATAATTTGAGCATCGACATACGCATCATCTGAGTCTTGGATGATTAATTCCACCACTAATAATTTCTCGTCTGAGATTCTAAATTGGACACGGTATAAATGGTGCCCACTCTCGATGGTTTCTTTAGAAAATGGTAATTTTTTCTCTTGGACTAATGCTTCAAATTTATCTGTAATTTTTGACATTTAATTCACTCCTATCCGCTTTTTACTACTGATTCAGTATAACATAAGCTTTCGTTAACCAGCCATATTTTACATAATCTTAACAGTTTAAATGCGTTCATGGATCGGAGTTTGTTTTAAAATAAAAAACAGCCCTTTCGGACTGTTTAAGACTTAAATTAGTTTCTACGCTCTTTAATACGAGCCGCTTTACCTGAAAGGTTACGGATGTAGTAAAGTTTCGCACGACGAACTTTACCTTTACGTAATACTTCTAATTTAGCTACACGTGGTGAGTGTACTGGGAAAGTACGTTCAACACCAACACCGCTTGAAATTTTACGAACTGTATAAGTTTCGCTGATTCCGTGACCACGGCGTTTGATTACTAAACCTTCGAATAATTGAACACGTTCACGTTCACCCTCTACGATTAACGCGTGAACACGAACAGTGTCACCAGGACGGAAGTCTGGAACATCGTTACGTAATTGGCTTTCAGTAATTTTTGCGATTAATGGATTAATACTCATTAAAAATTCTCCTTTTTTACCTAATATTCTTACACTACATTCATAGCCAGCGGAATATCGTAATATTTGGTCTCTCGACCACTTATCTATTATACTTAAACAAAATCATTTGTAAAGTGATTTTTGGGATTTCTTTATATTTCTTGGTTATTTAACCATTCTAATTCAGATTCTGTTAAATCAGCTTGTTCGATTAAATCTGGTCGGCGCTTTTTAGTATTGAGTAATGCTTGTTGACGGCGCCACTCATCAATTTTGGCATGGTCACCGCTCAGTAAAATATCCGGCACTGCCATCCCTCGGAATTCGCGGGGGCGTGTGTATTGTGGATATTCCAGTAAGGATTCTGAATAAGATTCTTGAACAATTGATTCTTCATTGCCTACCACTTCGGGAATCAATCGGACTGTTGCGTCAATCATCACCATCGCTGGTAATTCGCCATTTGTTAGGACATAATCCCCTACTGACACTTCATCCGTCACAAATTCACGGACGCGTTGATCGAATCCTTCATAGTGGCCACAAATGAAGACAATTTGTTCTTCCTGCGACCATTCTTTGGCTAATTCTTGTGTAAATGGCACACCTGTTGGGTCGACTAAAACAACACGGGTATTTTCAGATTGTTGGATTTTTTCAAGTTGTTCGACAATTGGTTCGACGCGCAACAACATCCCTGCCCCACCGCCATATGGATAATCATCAACATGGCCGTGTTTATTGACGGCAAACTCCCTGAAATTATGCGTATTAAAGGTAAGGTGCCCTTGATCTTGCGCATTTTTCATAATCGAATACCCAAGTGGTGCAAACATTTCTGGAAATAGAGTCAATACATCAATTTGCATCGTCAATAAGTCCTTCCATTAGTTCAACCGTTACGCGATTTTCGTCTAGATTAATCTCTTTGACGACATCTTCGATATAAGGAATTAATGCGTCTTTTAATTTTGGTTCAGGACGATCAACCACCCAGACATCATTTGAGCCGAGTGATAAGATATCTTTAATTTTACCGAGTAATTTTCCTGCGTCAGTGTAAACGTCTAGGCCAATAATTTGGTGATAGTAATACTCATCTTCAGGTAATTCTTCCTGATCGTCTTCAGCAATTGCTAACCAAGCATTTTTAAAACATTCTACCTCGTTGATATTGCCATACTCTTCAAAACCAATGACCCATGTGCCTTTATTCAGTTTTGCAGATTTCACGGTTACCACGGCTTCTTGTACGCCGTCTCTGATAATGAATAGGCGGTTGCCAGTTTCAAAACGTTCCTCTGGGAAATCAGTATCTGCGATAACTTTAATATCACCACGGATACCGAATGTATTTACAATTCTTGCGATACGAATATACATGTTGCACCTCTTTTAGAATACTCTTAAAAACTAATAAAAAAGGAACTCTTCAATATAGTTAGACTACCTTGAAAAGTTCCAATATAGATTATTCATCTTCGTTGTTAACGACAATCTTTGTGCGTTTGTCGCTTGCGTTACGAATACTATAAACAATCGTACGAATTGATCGAATTACGCGGCCTTTGCGGCCAATCACACGACCGATATCTTCAGGATTTAAGAAAAGGTGATATTCGATGAAATCATCTGTTTCTTCAATCTCAATTTTCAAATCGTCTGGATATTTGATCAATGGTTGAATAATAGTTGTCAATAAAGTTTCAATATTAGGCATTTATCTGACCTCTTTTTTTATCTCTTGACACAAATTATTTAGTGTTTTTAGCTTCATGGTGTTTTTGCATAATTCCTTGTTTTGATAACAAGTTACGAACTGTATCAGATGGTTGTGCACCGTTTGATAACCATTTTAATGCTAATTCTTCGTTAATTTCTAAAGTTTTTGGTTCTGAAACTGGGTTGTAAGTACCGATTTGTTCGATAATACGTCCATCACGTGGCGCGCGAGCGTCTGCTGCAACGATACGGTAGAATGGGTTACGTTTAGATCCCATACGTTTCATACGTAATTTAACTGCCATTAAGTAGTCACCTCCATAAATTTTTAACTGTTGATATCTTAACACGTGACCCAGACCTTGTAAAGTCTTTTTCCTTTACAAAGTATTATTTCATGAAACTTTAATGATGACAGCGGTTTTATGAGAAGGTGGTTACACTTTCTCTGACAAAGTTAGCATTCGACTACAAACTGTGGGGTTATAAGGAAAGAGTCACGCTGGCGACTCTACCTTATCTTTGATGGGGCTTTTAGGCCAGGCCTAAAAGCTTCTTTTGTTTAGGGAAGTCAATTTCTGAGGAAATTGACAACTGCATTGAAGCCCTAGGGTTGGTAGTGGGTTTGGGATGGTTGGATATTCTGGTTTGGTAGAATTGGATACATTAAGCATCTGATATCTAGGCATGCATCCAACTGGAGACTAAGGATTAAAAGGAAAGAGTCGCGATCGCGACTCTACCTTATCTTTAATGGGGCTTTTAGGCATGGCCTAAAAGCTTCTTTTGATTGGGGAAGTCAATTTCTGAGGAAATTGACAACTGCATTGAACTCCGCAGATGGTTGTTTTGTGGAATATGGTATTGATCTTTAGATTTTGACGAACAGAACCTAAATTTTGATGTGCGATTTTTCAATATTATGATGATTTAAGGCTGAACTGAAAAATATCCTGGGATTTTTTTCAGTTCAAGCTCATTTTTTATAAATATTGAAAAAATTCATCGATTATTTTTCATTATTTCAATTATTTCAGTTTAAACTGAAAACTACACCTAATATAATACTCCTAAATTGGAACTCAGAACATAGATATTGGTCTTCTTGGACCTATTTCGTCAAGACGCTTATCTTCAGGAAACAATTTTTACGATACAGTCATTCTTAATGGTTAATGAATCGTAAACAGAATTAAAGTTTATTGCCTGCTAGCTAAAATCGCTCTATAGCATCTCATTTTGCTAAACATACCTCCGCACCATTCATATAATTTTTCTATTGTCGGTGTTTCTTTAAACAATACTTGATAATCATCAAGCGCTTTTTTTGTAATGTCGTTTAGATTAAGTTTTTGACTACAATGTGGGCAGATTACTTTTTGAGTCTTTTCCGGAACCTCCCTAATCACCCCACCACACTCAGGGCATTTCACAACTTTCCTCAGCATCTCGTAGTTATATTTAGGAGCAGATGGCATTGTCTCGCTGGTGTCGTGGTCTTGGGCTTTCAATAGATTATAGATGCGGTAGCTTTCGGCGTTGGGTCTGTATGTACTAGTAGCGAGTTCGTCAATATGTGAATCGACTTCACTATGGAAGATTAGATCGAATGACCATTCTTTCATATTGTATAAGACGAAGTCTTTATGCGTAAACATCACAAATGTTTTCAAATTTTCAGTACTGATACCCAACTTCGTTAAGAGTCGTTTAAATTTTATCGTGGCTTCTTTGAGCTGCAGTCTTGGATGTTTGAAATCTGGTCCATTTGGATTTTCTTCGTCTCCACTAAAGTATTGAATCCTATCACCGCGGTCGGTTGATTTTCTAGAGTAATATTTTATCTCATATAATATGATAGCGTCTCCAGTAATAATGATAGTATCGATTTGGCACGCATATTCGCCGTCCAAGTGAAAAGTCAGGCTTTTGATTATTAGCCAGCCATACTTTTCAAAACGCTTATCTGCCCAAACCTCAGCCTCAAACCCGCGTTTGAATTTGTCAAAGTTCTCCAAATCATCTTTCGTAAAAGTCATGCGTCCGTCTAATGCTTCGAATAATTTTAGGATATTTGGTTTTTGTCTCATTTTGCACCTCCACTATATAAATAGGCGAAAAATTCGGAAAGTTGAAAAAATTCGACAAAAAAATAAAAAATCCGACCAAATTCGGCCGGATCCCAAATATATGATTAACGGCGACGCATTTTTTTCAAGCGGCGGCGTAATTCTTTGTCTTGTTGTTCTTTTTGCATTTGCTCGGGTGACTTCATTTTCGGCATGTTTGGCATACCAGGCATTCCTTTACCTCCGCCACCTTGCATTTGTTGCATTTTGTTCATCATTTTATTCATGTTACCCATGCGGCCGTTTGACATTTGGCTCATCATATCACGGGTTTGGTTGAATTGTTTGATTAATTGATTCACCATTTGTAAATCGGTACCTGAACCACCAGCGATACGGCGACGACGGCTTTGTGAAATGACGTCTGGATTCGAACGCTCATGCGGTGTCATTGACGATACAATGGCACGAACACGGTTCATGTCTTTTTCGTCTACCTCTAGGTCTTCAATTCCAGGGATTTTATTCATACCAGGAATCATTTTTAAGATGTCTTTGATTGAACCCATTTTATTGACTTGGTCCATTTGACTGATAAAGTCATTGAAATCGAAGGAAGCATCCTTAATTTTGGCTGCCATTTCTTCTGATTCTTTCTCATCGAATTCGCGCTGGGCTTTTTCGATAAGGGTCATCATATCCCCCATACCAAGGATACGACTTGACATACGGTCAGGGTAGAATACCTCTAGGGCATCTAGTTTTTCACCTTGACCAGTAAATTTAATTGGTGTGTCAATAACGGAACGGATTGACAGTGCCGCACCACCACGCGTGTCACCGTCTAATTTAGTGATAACAACCCCAGTTACACCAAGAGATTCGTTGAACGCTTCAGCAACGTTAACGGCATCTTGTCCGGTCATCGCGTCAACCGTTAAGAGAATTTCATTTGGATTTACGGCCGCTTTAATACGACGTAATTCTTCCATCAATTCTTCATTAACGTGTAAACGTCCGGCCGTATCGATGATAACCACTTCGTTACCATTTAAACGCGCTTGATTCATCGCACGAGTTGCGATGTCAACAGGGTCTACTCCCGTACCTTCTTCGTAAACATCGAAACCTAATTGGTTACCAATTGTTTTCAATTGGTCTACGGCAGCTGGACGGTAAATATCGCCGGCTACTAATAATGGGCGTTTCTTACCTAGATCCTCGTTAATGTATTTTGCTAGTTTCCCGGCTGTCGTTGTTTTACCGGCACCTTGTAAACCAACCATCATAATCACTGTTGGTGGCTGTTGGCTGATGTTTACCCCAACTTGTTCCCCACCCATTAAGGCCGTTAATTCTTCATCAACAATTTTTACAACTTGTTGAGCGGGTGATAGTGAATCGAGTACATCAGAACCTAATGCACGTTCATTTACTTGTTTAACAAACTTTTTAACTACTTGGAAGTTAACGTCGGCCTCTAATAACGCAAGACGAATCTCACGCATCATTTGACGCAGGTCAGCTTCAGTAATCTTTCCGCCTTTACTTGCAGTACTTATCGCACCTTGTAGGCGTTCGGATAATCCTTCAAATGCCATATATACACTCCTATAATTCTTCTAATTGACTGATAATTTCACTTTGTTGATCGTTTAAATCAGTCTTTTTTAATTGTTTTAATAATTGATATTTTTCTTTTCGAAGGTGATTTAATTGAATCATCGCTTCGTAATTTTCTAATGACTCTTCACCGCGGCGAATATTATCGTGCACACCTTGACGACTAATATCATAATGCTCTGCAATTTCTGCCAGTGTAAAATCTTCTTTATAGTAAAGAGCTAGCATATCGCGTTGCTTATTCGTTAGTAACCCTTGATAACAATCGAATAACTCATTCATTAATAATGTTTTCTCTAATGACATAATTTACCTCGGTTCAGGATAATCAATATACTTGGCTAAGCGATTCGCTAGATCAACCGGCGTAACATGCTCTAAAACTTCCGCTAAATTATGCACTTCTTCCTCTGAGTAATTTAACTTTTGCGATAAGAAGTATTCCCAAATTTCGTGCTTGCGAATTAAATCTTCCGCCATTTGAATACCCGCAGCTGTTAATTTTACTCCTTTATAAGGGACATAATCCACCAGTTCTTGTTGTTCAAGGCGGTGCATCATCTCACTAACTGATGGTGGAGAGAGCTCTAGACCTTGTGCAATGCGCTTATTATCAACGAAATCTCCATCATTATTCTCATAAATAAATTTAATATAATCCTCTTGGCTCTGCGACACAAGTCTTCCTCCTAACGGTGAATGCTAACTGTTATTTTACCACGTTTTAGCTTAATGAACAAACCAGATTCATTAAAGGTGAAAAATAAGACAAACACACTGTGCTTGTCTTATCTAAATGTTTTGCTCTTAATACTTTTGCTTGAAATCATATTTAGATATTTGGATTACATTGCCGGTTTGTGGAATTGCTGATTCTTCCGGCAATCTTTGTGATTCCACTTTGAAGAATTGGTAAGTCGAGTCAAAGTAGAAGACGAGCAGATCTGAACTATTAATTAATGGAAACAGATATTTGACCACTTTATAAAATACATTCTCACGCTCTGTTTTGATCAAACTTTCCGTTCTTTTTAATGAAAAAGTACCCGAAATATACAATGTATCCATTCCGATTCATATAATTTCATTAAATGTTCGAATACTTCGAAACTTAAATTTTCATCCTGTTCCAGAACAGCTGCTAAATATGTTGGTAAGATGAACCAAGGGGAGTCCTGATAGTCAGCGTATTGATGGTAGTTATGAATGATTTCTTGATAGTTTCCGATAAATAAATCACAAATCATAATTAACGCTTGAGCACGGCCATTTAATTCATCAGTAAATCCAAGCACATAATTTAAAACGCACTTCGCCTTTTGGTAAAGGCAATTTTTCATATATAACTCAGCTAAGTAGATATTCAAACGCAAGAAACTACTGTCTAAAAAACCACAAGTAGCACTCAATTTTTCAGGCCCTCTTGCCTCTTCAGTCCTTGCTATAACCTCTTTGACAAAAATAATCTTTTCATAAATATTTTCTTTATAAATAAAGCGGACAGCATCATGATTTTCTGGCCACAATTTTAGCGCTTCTTCAGCCAAACGATGGCGGTGGTCTTTATCACGGCTTCCTTCTGCTTCCTCGGATAATTTGATTGATTTCATAATATTACTTAATACGACAGGATTAACATCCTCTTCCTCAAAAATAAGAAACTGTTTAAATTGATTCGGTCGTCTAGTATGTTGATCCGCCCAATCGTATTGCGCATTAAAGAATTCGAGCGCACTCAAATAATCTGGATATTGCTCACTATTCTCTATGTAAAAGAGTGTGAATTGTTCTTTATATTTCTGATACTCCTTTAACATGGACCTTCCCCTATCTATATTATCATTTATACCATTATACCAATTTAATCAAGCAATAACCCGTTATTTTTCAAAAATACATCTTTTTGTCTAATTTGTCACATTTAAATAGATTATTATTCACATTGAGAGATTATTGGACCATTATGTTGGGAATTTCGTTCCACTCCCTGTTAAAAGAATTCTTTGGATAATTAAAAAATCCCCCGCTTAATAACACTGAAAAAAGTCCAACAAACCTCTACATCATCGTCTTTATACCTAATTGACTTTTATAGTAACAAATGGTAATATTCTAATATGCAAACGCAATCATTATTAAAGGAGGAATTACTATGATACTTTGTGAAAATTGTGGTGAATCACTAGAAGAAGGGGCACGATTTTGTGGTGAATGTGGGACACCGGTAGCTGATGTTGAGGTTACTGAAGAATCCGTAAATTCAGAATCTGAACCACAAGAAACGACACCCGTTATTGACGGGGAAAAGATCAATCAACAAGTTCAGGAAACAATTGTGAAGGTGAAAGAAAATGAAACGGTTCAAAAGAGTGTGAGTGAAGCAAAATCATTTTTAAGTTATTTCGCTACAAAATTATCAAAGCCAAATGCTGAAACAACGAACAATTGGTTTGGAGTAGCCATTTTAGGAATATTCTTGTTATTATTTAGCGCTACTCTATATTTTGTGGTTAAAGATTATTTATTTGGTCAATTTGCAACGACTAATTTCTATTTAGAATTTGTAATACAATTACTAATTTTTTATGTTCTTATCTTCGGTGCACTCTTTTTTAGTATCCGTTTTTTCATTGGGGCTAAAGTCGAACCTTTAAAATTATTAAATCAATTCGGTAATTATCATGCAATAGGTTCCATTGCACTTATTATTTCCCTCATTTTCTTTATAGCAAATATTAACGTTAATATATTAAATCTACTTTTATTGTTTGTATTTTTTATAAGTTCTCCATCCGCAATTCAAGCTTTACTCTATGAATATGCTAAGCATCAAGAAAAATTAACAATCCCCTACTTTTATACATTGTTAATTAACTCATTCGTCATTTGTATTGGGATTTATATATTATTTTTAGAAAATGTATTACAAATTATTGAAAGTCTCCCTTTCTTTTAATCTAGAAAATAAATAACTCTTATAAAAGGAAAGCAGCATTTAAAAATTAAAACCAGATAGGTAGGTATTACATATGAATTTTTGTATAAGTTGTGGAAGCCAATTAGAAGATAGCGCAAAGTTTTGTGCGAATTGTGGCCATCAAGTTGGAACGCCTATTCAACCAAATGATAGTCAAAATACAGTTGTTTCTGAAACACCCATTAGCGAACCATCGGATAATAAGCAACCAGCTAAGAAAAAGTCGATTCAATTTAAGATCATCACAGTCATAGGAATTATTTTATTAGCATTCGGAATCTGGCATTATCTAACTCCAAACCCTCATGCTGGTATTTATAGGTCTGAATACGATGACGGAGTAGTAGAAATTACTGAGAATGGTCAATTCAATTTTACTGTGTACGATGGTACTAGTAATAATAGTTCTATCAGTATTGCCGCTCCGCTTGTCAAGAGTGATTCAACAATTGTACCAGAAAGTGATAGTTTTAACCTTAATGGATCCGAATCTGAATTTATATTGACAATGAACTTGGCCCTTGTATACGACGAACTGAACATTCCAAGCAATTTTCAAATATCTTCACTCGACGATTTTAGGAGACTTCTAAATCAATATGGATCATACATGTTAAGTGATTCAGATTTGGCAGAAATGGACCAAATCCTACATCTCGCTGCTGAATATATAGAAATTAATAACAACCAATTAATCGCATCACTTAGCGCAAAACAATTAGAAGAGATACGAACCACCATTTACAATGACCCCGAATTGATTGCGATGGGATTAGATGAAATCATTGATGGGAATGTACTTACAGAAATGATTAACCAATTGAGTTCTTCAAATATCGTCATTTACGATAACGATCAAAACGAAACTATATTAGAAATGTATGATTCAGATGAAATGTTTTTACTGGATTTTACAAAAGTAAATTAATCGATCCGATATCAAACAAAAAAAGAAGCAAACCAACAAAATGAATTGTTGATTTGCTTCTTTTTAATTTATGCGCTATTTACTGAAAAGAAAAGAAACGATTAATTAGTCTTCTTCAATGACATCTTTAATTAGATTGAACATATAGTTCTCAGCATCAAAGACTTGTAAATCTGTTGCTTGTTCACCTAATCCAACATATTTAACCGGAATATCCAAGTCATAACGCACACCTAACACAACGCCACCTTTAGCAGTTCCGTCAAGTTTTGTTAAGACTAAACCAGTAATTTCAGTCGCTTCATTGAATTGCTTCGCTTGAATTAAGGCATTTTGTCCTGTTGTTGCATCTAAAACTAATAGAACTTCTTGCACACCATTTGGATTTTCACGCTCAATGATTCGTTTGATTTTCTCTAACTCTTTCATTAAGTTCGCTTTTGTCTGCAAGCGTCCTGCTGTGTCTACTAAAACATAGTCATAGCTCTCATCATTTGCTTGTTTCACTGCATCAAAAACAACCGAAGCCGGGTCACCTTGTTCTGGCCCTGTCACAACTGGAATATCCAAACGACCGCCCCAAACACTTAATTGTTCAACCGCACCTGCACGGAAAGTATCCGCAGCAGCCATTAATACCTTATGGCCTTCAGCCTTTAATTGATAACCAATTTTCCCAACAGAAGTAGTCTTCCCAACACCATTTACCCCAACAAATAAAATCACAGTCGGCCCATCAGGGTTAGTAATTAATTCATGCGTCCCAGATTCATTTTGTTCATAAATGCGCACCATCGTTTCGATCACAACGCGTTTAACATCGTCCATACGTGTGACATTTTGCGCTTCAATATTATCACGGATCGCATCCGTTAAAGCAATCGTCATGTTAAAACCAACGTCCGCGCTAATAAACGCTTCTTCTAAATCTTCGTAGAAATCTTCATCAATTTCTCTAAACCCAGAGAATAAATCCGCAATTCTATCGGAGAAGTTCTTACGTGTCTTCTCCATCCCCTTGTCGTATTTATCAAAGACTATGGGGGAGCTTTCTTTTTCTATCTCTTCCTTTACTACCGCATCTTCCCCGGTAAAAGCACGTTTTATTCGATCAAATAGTCCCATAGATAATCACTCCTTTATTTTACATAGTGATAAATTGCTTTAGCAACACCACTATTATCATTTGTATCTGTAATATATTCCGCTAATTCCTTCATCGCAGGAATCGCATTCCCCATCGCAACGCTATGGAGCGGTAATTCTAACATCGAACGGTCATTTTCTTGATCCCCAATGGCGACAATTTCATCCAGCGAGATGCCCATTTTATCCGCAAAGCCTAGAATAGCATTTCCTTTATTCGTCCCCTCTGCCATCACTTCCAATTGCCAAGGATGTGATAAAGAAGTTGAATAAGCAGCCATTAATGCAGAGTCAATCTTTGGCATCTGCTGTGCTAAATGCGCTTCTTCAACAGTAATGACTAATTTATTAAATTGTTGATCACTTTCAAAGTCACTAAAGTCGACTACTTTTGAAGGAGCGGGTGAATTTGCTGCATAAAATGACGCATACCCTTCAGGATAACTCGTCGGTTCATAAACCCAGTCGTCATCAATTGGATTTAATGGCAAGTCCAAAATCGTCAGCTCTTGATACCATTTCTCCATATCTTCTAGCGACAACTTACTCGTCAGTAAAATCTCCCCGTCACTCGCGCGGCGAACCTGAGCACCATTGAAGACAATCACATAATCATCGTCCGTATTCAAACCAATCTCTTCAACAAACTGAGCCATCGCTAAATAAGGACGACCAGTACAAATCACAATCTTAACCCCTTGACTATGCGCATAATGCAAAGCTTCAATATTCTCTTGTGAAATCTTCTTATCCGTCGTCAGCAGCGTCCCATCTAAATCAATGGCGATCATTTTAATCATAGCAATCCCCTTTGTAAAATTATTTATTTTTTAAAAGTATAGCAGTCATCTTTGTATTTGTGATGCTATCATATTTTACCATTAAACCGCAGTCTGAACAAATACAATCAAGTAAACAGAGGGATTATCTATAGCAAAATTTTTTAGTTCTAGTGTTGTTGAGTGGTAGTCAAAAGTTTTAGGACTCTCTTCCTCTAACTTCACTCCCATCCAACTACAAACCAAGGGATCAAAAGGAAAGAGTCGCCTGAGCGACTCCACCTCCTATTCAATGGAGCTTTTAGGCAAAGCCTAAAAGTCCCTTTCAATAATGAAGTCAATTTCCGTGGAAATTGACAACTGCATTTAAAGCCCTTAGGTTGGCAAACTGATTTGTGAGATAGTGAGTGGGGTTGAACGATAATGCCGTTATCGTTCAACTAAACATCAAAATAGCACCCGGAGTTTAACAAAATTGAGTAATCATTAAACTAAACGTCAAAATAGCGCCCGGAGTTTAACAATACAGAGTGATCGTTAAACTAAACAGCAAAATGGCGCCCGGAGTTTAACAAAACAGAGTAATCGTTAAACTAAACATCAAAATAGCACCCGGAGTTTAACAAAATTGAGTGGTCGTTAAACTAAACATCGAATTGGCGCCCGGAGTTTAACAAAACAAGGTAATCATTAAACTAAACGTCAAAATAGCGCTCGGAGTTTAACAAAACAAAGTTGTTATTAAACTAATCACCGAAATACCGAGTGAAGTTTAATATTTTACTGCGATCGTTAAACTAAGCCCCGAATTGGCGAGTGCAGTTAAACGGTAATGCCGTTCACCAAACACAACCAAAAACCGACAGCCCAAAGACTGTCGGTTGAGTTAGATATATTAATAAATTACTGTGCTGCTGGTTCTTCAGCAGTTAATTGTAATTCATGTAATCCAAAGTCTGATCCGTATTGAACGTCGTAGTATTTAACGCGGTCATTTACACCCCAAATTTTATTACGGAATAATGTTGGGAAGATTGGTGCTTCTTCATGCATGAATGCTTGCCACTCATTGAATGCTTCAGTTTTGAAGTCTGGATCAAATGCGTCATCAGAGTTTAATTTGTCTAAGATAGCATTGTGATCTTCGTTTTCCCAACGAGTGTAGTTAAAGTTAGCAGTTGGTCCATATAATCCAGTTGGGTTTGGATCTCCACCTGTACCCCAAGCAGCTTGGTATACATGGATTTCTGGGTCATCTGTTTGGATACGCTCGTAGAATGAGTTGAATTCTAATAATTGGTCATTTACTAATGAAATGTTGATACCAATTTCATTCCACATTTGTAAGTAGTAAAGTGCTAATGGTTCAGCTGTATCTCCACCAGCCATTGATGCAAAGTTTAATTCAAATGCTTCGCCGTTTGGATCTTCAACGAATCCGTCACCATCATTATCTACGAAACCAGCATCTGCTAAGATTTGTTTAGCTTGCTCAGGATCATAAGTGTAACCTTCTTGATCTGGGTTGTGGTATTCAGTAAACATTGGTGGGATTGCTGAGTTAGCACCTTCACGTGTTCCTTGGTAGAATTCAGTTGCTACTGCATCGTTATCAACCGCATAAGCCATTGCTTGACGTAATGCTTTGTTTGAAACAATTAATTCAGGGTCGTGGTTTACTGCCCCTTCTTCTTCATTCCAAGTACCCATCTTGAATCCGATATATGTATAAGCATTCTCTGGAACACCTAATACAGTATAGTTAGATGCATCTGCATAAGTATCAAATGCGTCAGTTGGTAAACTTGCAATGTCGTAGTTACCATTGTTCATTTCTGTAACAATTGTAGTTGGACTTACAACCTCTAATTCAACACCATCTAAAATTGGTGTACCTTGGTAGTAATCATCGAAACGACTAAATGTAACTGCCTCACCTGGTGTGATTTGGTCAACTTTAAATGCACCAAATCCGATTGGAGTTTGACGAACTGGGTCTGAGTTTTCCATATCCGCTATTTCGATACCTTCAAATACGTGTTCAGGCTCGATGTAAGAAGCTACCCCACCACCTGCTTGTAGCATTGAGTTCGGGAAATTAATATATGAAATTTCTAATGTGTAATCATCGATACGGTTTAAACCTGAAATTTCTTCCGCATCACCATTGTGGAATTCTTCCATACCTACAACGTTTGTGAATGCTTCACCGTAACGAATACCAGTATAGTCTGGGTGACCAACTACATAGTAAGGGAAAATAACGTCATCAATGGTTACATCTTCACCATCATGCCATGTTACACCTTCTGGAATTGTAATCGTAACAGTTTTTCCTTCTTGATCGAATTCAACATCAGCGAATCCTGAATTGTCAATCGTGTAGTTAGAATCATAACCATATAATGATTCAGTAAACCAACCAATAACATCAGCATCATAAGCTGATTGATAGAACATATTGTTTAATAGTCCTTCAAAGTTACTGTCTGAGTTTAATGCAAAACGTAAAGTTCCGCCTTCAATTGCTTCACCTTCGTGCTCTACCTCTGACTCAAATTGAACGATCCCACTATCATCAGTTTCTTGAGCGTTAACTGCAAATGGTACAAATCCGGCTGCAAAAATAGCTGCTGCTGATGAAGTTACAAATAATTTTTTCAATGTTTTCTTCATATTATTTTCCCCTTTAACTTTGATTAATTTTAATTATACGCAAACACTTTCATTATTGCAAGTGGATTACAAATTAATTATAAATTTTTAATAAGATTTTTGATATAACTTATACTGTAATCTTATTATGTAGTCAAAATGGGTATGGCACACATGTGCTGGTGGCGTTTACAATCCTTTCATAACAAAAAGAGAGTAATTATGATTACTCATAATTACTCTCTTAACATTAAAATTAACACATTTTAATAATTATTGTTGTCTTGTATCAGATGCTTTTTGTAAAGCTTGTCCAATATAGTTAATACTTAACATTAAAACTAAAACTAAGATAACCGCTGGTAGCCAAATCCATGTTTTATTTTGGATAATATCTGGATTATTCGCTGAACTGATTAACGTTCCCAGTGACGGCGTCCCGATCGGTAAACCAAATCCTAAGAATGATAAACCAGTTTCTAATCCAATATTCCCAGCAAAAGCCAGCGTTAAGTATGTAAAGATTAATGTACTTAAGTTCGGCATAATTTCTTTAAACATTATCTTAATATCCGACGTACCCATCGTTTTCGAAGCTGAGACATAGTCTTTTGACGCTTCAGATAGAGTAGCCGTTCTAAATAGACGCGTAATACTCATCCACCCCATTACAGAAATTACAGTAATCAATGTTGGGATATCATTACGTTGGATAATGGTTGTAATAACGATAATGATCATTAATTGCGGTAAGATCATTAAGAAGTCAATGATACGCATCATACCATCATCCACACGTCCGCCGTAGAATCCAGACATAATTCCCAGTCCAATCCCAGCTACTGAGGTAATGATTGTAACCATAATTGAGATAATTAATGAATTACGTGTTCCGATAATGAGTAAACTTAAAATATCTTGTCCACCTTCGTTAGAACCCAAGATAAATCCGTCTTCTCCAGGCGGTGTATAGCGCGAGAAGATATCCACACGGTTAACTTCAGCCATATCCATAAAAAATGGAGCGATGAATGCAACCAGTAATACCGTGATAAAAATGATTAACGAAAAAGTCGCTAATTTATTTTCTTTAAATTCACGTTTAATGACTGAAAATCCCATCGGAGGTAGATTTTGTTCCTGTAGCACTTCTTTTACAGCAACTTCTTCTTCCGTTTTTAATACATCTTGATCATTTAAATTTGACATGATTTACCTCCTATTCGATTCTAATTCTTGGGTCAACAAAGATCATAATAATATCCGAAATTAATGTTCCAAATAATGTCATGAGACCAAATAATAATACTAAAGTTGTCATAACAGTATAATCACGGCCGACAATCGAACTGATAAATAATTGTCCCATCCCATTATATGTAAAGATTTGTTCCGTAATAACTGACCCAGAAATTAATCCAGTCAATGTATATCCCATACCTTGAGCAATCGGAAGCATTGAGTTTCTAAAGATATGTTTCGAATAGATTTTATTTTCCGGAACACCTTTGGCACGGGCTGTACGAACATAGTCTTGTGACTTAGCGTCAACAACACCGGCACGTAAATACTGAATCGTCGACGTTGTACTTAGTACACCAATCGTAATCGCAGGAAGTGCCATATGGTGGAGTTTCGATAAGAAATACTCAAATGTCCCTACCGGAATACCAGTACCAACTGAACCACGTGTTGGGAACCAACCTAATGTATAACCAAACACCCATAACATTAATAAACTGGCAACGAATGTTGGAATCGCAAACGTTAAGAAGTTAAAGAAGTTAACTACACGGTCAAAACGTGTACCGTGGAAACGCCCGGCTAGTAAACCAACTGGTAAAGCAATCGCATAAGTAATAATAACTGTAAAAAGCGATAACCACAATGTATTAGTAATACGTTGGCCAATAATTTGGATAACTGGCATTTTATGTGCAAAACTCGTCCCAAAGTCTCCTTGAATTGCTTTAGACATCCAATCAACATATCGAACATACCAAGGTTGGTTTAAACCTAAACTCTCACGCATATTCTCAATTTGATCGGCACTAATTGTTGGATCAATTAGCCCTGTTAAGGCATCCCCTGGCATTAGTGAACCTAAGATAAATACAATTAAACTCAGCACTAAAATTTGAGGAATCATGAGTAAAATGCGTCGTAAAATTACTTTCCACATTATAATTCACCCTCCTTACCAAATGTGTTTAAATCAGAAACAGCAACCGAATGCGTATTTGATAATGATTGTAAGTCATGAACACGACCATTACTATCAAAATAAGTCGGTGATGATTCGTCATAAGCTGCCGCAATTTCTTGACGACGCAGTTTATTTTCTTCACGTTTATTTGGATTCACTTCAGGAATCGCTGATAATAAGCGTTTTGTATAAATATGCTGGGCATTTTGGTAAATATCTTGCTTGTTACCATATTCTGCAAAACGACCACGATACATAATCGCAATCTCATCACACATGTGTTTAACCACACCCAAGTCATGAGAAATGAATAAATAACTAATATTGTATTCATCTTGAATTTGTTTCATAAAGTTTAATACTTGTGCTTGAACGGATAAGTCTAGTGCTGAAACGGGTTCATCGGCAATAACTAGCTTAGGATTTAATGCCACTGCACGAGCAACACCAATACGTTGACGTTGACCACCAGAGAATTGATGTGGGTATTTATACAATGCTTCTTCAGTTAAACCGACAATTTCTAATAACTCAATCGCACGTTTCTTCTCTTCAGCTGGTGTTAAGTTCGTAAAGTTACGTAATGGTTCACTCATAATATCGATAATACGACGCTTCGGATTGAAACTAGACATCGCATCTTGGAAAACCATTTGCACATTTTGACGGTAATCCGAACGACGTTGTCTCGCTTGCCCTGACACATCTTCGCCATTATAGAAAATTTGACCATCTGTGATTGTTTCTAGTCCAATAATTGCTTTACCAATGGTTGATTTACCAGATCCTGATTCACCAACAAGTCCATACGTTTTACCTTCTTCAAAGGCTAAATTAACACCATCCACCGCTCGAACATGGTCAGTTACTCGGTTCAAAATACCAGAACGAATCGGATAATGTACTTTTAAATCTTTTACTTCAATTAAATTTGACATTATTGACCCTCCTCATCTGGGAAATAGAAGCTTTCGTGACACGTACAACGTACCCAGTGACCTGGTTCCACTTCATGCATCGTTGGATTTTCTTCATGAGCGTCTTCAGGTAACCATGGAACACGGTGAGCGAAACGACAACCCGTACGTGGTAAATTCACAATATTTGGAACCGTTCCTTGAATCACGTGTAATTCTCCTGTTTCGTCATCCACCATTTCATTTGATTGTGGAATTGACTTTAAGAGTGAACGAGTATAAGGATGTTTCGGATTATTAAATAAGCTATAAACATCTGCCACTTCAACAAATTGACCCGCATACATAACCGCCACACGGTCAGCTGTTTCGGCAACAACACCCAAGTCATGGGTAATTAAGATAATACCCGCTTTAGATTCCTCTTGAATTTCATTTAATAAATCTAAAATTTGTGCTTGAATGGTTACGTCTAGTGCTGTTGTCGGTTCATCCGCAATGATGATTTCCGGTTTAGCTGCTAGAGCAATCGCAATAATAACACGTTGGCGCATTCCCCCAGATAATTCATGTGGGTATTGTTTCGCTGTTAAATTAGGATCTTGAATTCCTACTTGATCCAGCAATTCCATTACGCGTGCTTTTCGTGCCTTTTTATCCATATCCGTATGGTAATATAATGACTCTTCAATTTGATCGAAGATTGTCATCAATGGATTTAATGAAGCTAATGGGTCTTGGAAAATCATTGACATTTCTTTTCCACGAATTTTTAAATAATCCTCTTCAGAATAATCTAATAAATTGTCCCCTTTATAAAGAACTTCACCGGTTTGCTTTGTTTGATTACGGTTATGTAGTCCGATAATCGATGTTGCGAGTGTACTCTTACCACAACCAGATTCACCAACAATTGCTAATTTCTCATTACGATGCAATTTTAGTGATACATCATCAACCGCATCATAAAATGCGTCGTTAATTTTGAATCCTGTGTGGAGATGATTAACTTCTAATAATACATCCTCATGACTCATAGTATTCCCTCCAATAATTGTTCCAATCTTTAATGGAACGCTTTTATATCGTTAAAACGAATAATCTTTTTTTCAATATTTAGAATTTAAGCTATTCAAAAAGTATTGAAAATTCATAAAACAAATTATAACACAATTGTGACAGTTTATGTGTACTTTTTAATCTTTTAATTAGATAATAATGAGATGAATCTTAATTGATGATAACACGTTTAACCACACATTCAAAGTCTCTCATTAACCCTCACCAATTGCTTCGACTGCTTCAGATAATTTAACACTCGCCAACTTCGATACACCCGTTCGTTCCATCGTTACCCCGTAGAGTACATCCGCATTCTCCATCGTTCCCTTACGGTGAGTAATGACGATGAATTGGGTATCTAAGGTAAAGTTTTGTACATATTCTCCGTAACGGTAGACGTTTGCATCATCTAATGCTGCTTCAACCTCATCTAAAATAACAAATGGCACAGGCTTCACTTCTAGTATCGCAAATAACAACGCGATCGCTGTTAAGGCACGTTCTCCACCTGAGAGTAACGCCAAGTTTTGCTTCTTCTTACCAGGCGGTTGCGCGATAATGTCAACTCCGGTTGTCAGTAAGTCGTCTGGGTCCGTCAATTCTAAATAAGCCGATCCACCCATAAATAAATGGGTAAATGTTTTCTGGAATTGTTCATTAATCAACTTGAACGACGCACCAAAACGCGTCTCCACCTCATGATCCATTTGCGCCATCGTTTCCTCTAATTGAGCCATCGCCGTTAATAAATCGTCCTGCTGCTCAACTAATAATTCATAGCGCTCATTCAACTCCTCGAAGTCAGGAATCGCCTGTAAATTCACCGGCCCTAATTGTTCAATTTCTCTACGTAAAGTATTGACCGTTTTCTTCGTTTGCTCGGTATTCTCCAGCTCACGAGCATGTTCGGCTGCCGCTTCATAGCTCATCTGATATTCTTGGTTTAAATATTCTAACTGATTATCAATAAAGGCTTGAAACTTTTCATTTTGTGACTCAAATTTTGTTTGTTTACGATAAGCCTGCTGTAATTGTTTCGATAAGCTATCCACTTTATTTTCTAAGTCACCAATCGATTGATTCAATTCTTCACGCTCACGGCGTAATGAATCCACTAATTCAGGTGAAACAGACTGATCTGACTCGATGCCGTCTAATTCAGTTTGAATGACTGACATTTCATGATTTGATTTCTCAATTTTTGCAGTTATCGTGACAATTGTATCAGCTAATTCACTGACTGTTAGTTGAATTTGGCTGACACTATCTTTGAGTCGTTTTACTTCTTGACGACTTTGTTTTAACTCCGCCTCACCAACGGCTTGGTCTCGTCTTAAGTCTGCTAATTGTTCACTTAATTTTTGAATTTCTGCCGAGCGTTCTTGCTGACTAGAAGACGCCGTCTTCATTTCCTCATTAATTCGCTCGATGGTTTTATCAGCTTGAATATAATTTTGTTCCGCTTTTTCAATATCGGCTTTATTTTGAACTAAGTCTTGGGTGATTTCTTTCAAATCAGATTGATTAATAATGATTTGTTTCTTAGCTGTTTGCCATTCATTATATGCGGTCTGCTGAATAAGGCGCTGTTCTTGCCTCTTACCATCTACGGTCATTAATTCCTGACGCACTGACTCTAATTGCTGACGGCTTTGTTGATCACCTTGATCTAACTGGTGCCACTGCGCTTCGAGTTGTTTAAAGGCTTGTCCAGATTCTTGAACTTGTTGTTCCATTTGTTCTAATTCTTGCTGACGTTTCAAGAGTGATTGTTGTTGGTTCTTCTGACGTCCACCTGTAATTGCTCCACCTGGCATTAAAATATCACCGTCTAATGTCACAATCCGAACGCGGTGTCCGGTAGTTCGAGCCATTTGTTGAGCTTGATCAATCGTTTCAGCAACCACCGTCATCCCCAGTAAATTATCAACAATTGCTTGGTTAGCGGGTTCTGTTTGAACTAATTCATTTGCTAATCGAATAAATCCTGGCATTCCTGAAACAGTTTGATATAAATTCCCTTGCAGCTGGCGCGGTTTAATATTGGTCCGCGGTAACATCGTTGCCCGACCCGCTCGGTTTTGTCTTAAATGTTGGATCGCTCTTTTAGCTGCTTGGTCATCGTCAACAATAATATGTTGGGCTGAACCACCCAGTGCCGTATCAATCGCTGTTTGAAATTGTGCCGGTACTTGAATCACATCCGCAACTGGACCCGTAATGCCGCCAATGCGTTCGGCTTGTTGCATCACAGAACGAACTCCGCCATAATAGCCTTCATAATTCGACTGAGCTTGTTGTAGATAATGGCGTTTGCTCTGTAATTGTTGGAAACTCCGTTCAGCGTTAAATAATTGTTGTTTCAACTGATTACGACGCTGATCTGTTTGGTTTAAATTGGTTTCTAACTGTTGAATGATGCTTGATTTTTCATCATATTGTTGATTAATTTCTTCGAGGATTGAAGCTTTATCATTGTAATCTGCTTTTAATTGATCAACGTTTTGTGTGTCTGTATCAAGTGCAGTCGTTAAGCGATTACTCCGCTTTTCATTATCCTCAATCGTTTGCGTTAATTGATTAATCTGGTTGGAATAGTTCGCCTTTTTCTGATGCCAATCAATTAAATTCGCTTGCCACTCTTCTTGACTAAAGCTTTGTGACGCTTCTAAACGCTCTTTAGAAGCTAACAACATTTCAATCTCACTATTTAAAGTATCTTGCGCTTTTTGTCTAGTGTTTAATGCTTCTTCAGCTGTCTCTAAAGCTTCTTGTTGTCTTTCAATTTCAGCTTGTTCTTTAGCCAATTGACTTTCTTGTGTCGCTAATTGTGTTTCATTAAATTGGCGCTCTTGATTCTTCATCTTATAATTCGACTTTAATTGCTCGATATTTTGAATCGAAGATTGATAAGCATCGGTCGTCTGGTCTAATTCTTTTGTTAAATCAGTTTGACGATTTTTTGCACCATGAAGTTCTTGATTATATTTATTCACGTCGGCTTCTAATTGTTCTAATTCTGCTTCAATCTGTTCAAGTGCGGCATTATTTTGCTGATAATCTTGTTGATACTCTCTAATTTGATAGGTATATAGAGAAATTTCTACTTCCTTTAAGATTGCTTTTTTCTCTTGATAAATCAAAGCTGTCTCACGTTGTTTAGATAGTGGTTTTAATTGTTGTTCAATTTCATGAATAATATCCTTAACCCGACTTAAATTATCACTCGACCGCGCTAATTTACGCGCCGCTTCGTTTTTTCGGTATTGATACTTTTGAACACCGGCCGCTTCTTCGAAAATAACACGACGTTCCTCTGGTTTATTTAAGAAAATCTGTTCAACTTGTCCCTGTGAGATAATAGAGAATGAATTTTTCCCTAATCCCGAGTCAAGGAGTAAATCGACGATATCTTTCAATCGAACCGATTCATTATTAATTAAATACTCACTATCACCATTTCGATTATAACTACGAGAAATGCTGATTTCGCTATAATCATAATCCAAATAACGATCCTCATTATTTAAAACGAGGGTCACTTTAGCGATATTAACCGGTTTACGTTCTTGAGTCCCATTAAAGATAACATCTTCCATACGACTCCCACGCAAACTCTTAGCCGATTGTTCACCGAGAACCCAACGAATCGCTTCGGAAAGATTACTCTTTCCACTCCCGTTAGGACCCACAACTGCGGTCATTCCCTTATCAAATTCGATGACCGTTTTATCCGCAAATGATTTAAAACCTGTCATTTCTACTCTACTTAGATACATGAATATTACCTTTCTCGTCTACGAATTCGAATGCTTTCTTAGCTGCTTGTCGCTCTGACAATTTCTTCGTTTTTCCTGTACCGGAAGAAATTAATTGATCATTAACATAAAGCCCCGATTCAAACGTTTGATTATGAGCCGGTCCTGTTTGACTCAATAATTTATATTGAATTAAGACACTCCCCTTTTGCTGCAATCTTTCCTGAATCGCCGTTTTATAATCATGCTTATCATCGGTTAATAATGCTTTATGGTTATTTAACAATTCTTCATGAAGAAATTGCTTTGCGGTGTCATAGCCTTGATCTAAATAAATCGCACCCAAAAATGCCTCAAAGCAATCAGCCAGAATCGAATTCCGCTCACGCCCACCATTTGCTTCCTCACCGTGACCCAATTTAATATATTCGTCAAAATGATTTCGTTTCGCTAAAAATGCCAAACTCTCTTCACGCACTAAACTGGCACGCATTCTTGATAAGAACCCTTCCGGCTCCTGTTTATAATACGCGTAAAGATAGTCACTCGTCACCATCTCCAACACCGCATCCCCCAAAAATTCCAGACGTTCGTTATTTTCAGTATGGTGATGCTTTTGCTCATTGGCATAAGATGAATGCCTAAATGCCGTATGAATTAACTCCGGCCGATTCACCTTCACGTTCAATTTCTGTTCAATCTTATTAATCAGTGTCATCTCTGTCTCCTCAAAAAATTCTCTAAGACATTACACCCTTTTTAAAAGTATTCCTCAGCTATTTACGTACTCTTCAAAAATCACGTCAAATCTTTGAAAAAACCGTACATAACTTAATTTGAAAACCCTTTTATAACTGTGCAATGCTATAACATTTTACCATTAAAAAATCATTTGAACAATTGTTACTTAAAACTCTAATAATTGTGTGGGAATACTGCTTCTATAATTAAAAAAGCATACAGTCAATGCGTTAACATTGATTGTATGCTAGTCTTTTAAAATCTTTGTCTATACTCTTTTGCCACTTGACGGTAAGCTGCAATTAACGGAATGATCAGGGCTGCAATCACGATCCCGAATATATTAAAAACAATGGTACTCCCAATTGTAATAACTAACGGAAGCCAAAATGGTAATTCAAGATCTTTACCAAGAAGGATTGGTTCCAACAATTGTTGAGTCAGTTCTAGGACTAGATATAGTGCAAGTAGCCACCAACCTTGACTCGTATCACCGGTCAACCACTCAAAGAGCACCCAAGGGATAAAGACTACCCCAGAACCTAAAACAGGTAAGGCATCCAGCAAGCTAATCCCAATCGCGATTAGCCATGCCCACGGATATCCTAATCCGCTTAACCCTAGCCATAATAAGACAAATGCGATCCCTATCGTTTTGAATTGCACATTTGTATAAAGCCACAGATTGCTCCACCAACGTTTAACTACTGCCTGCCAAAAATTTAAATTCGTAATCAATTAATCTCTCCTTTTGTATGTGAACTGTTTGTTGTTTATTTGCTGTTCACTCTTTATGTATTTATTTGGATAATTGCGCAGTCTATTGACTGTAAATTAATTATATACCGAATTTAACTCACTCACATCCGTCGCAGGATGGATAGAATAATTATCTATGCATTGATGATTGAGCTAGGAACTGTGGAGTTGATTATTGAGTCGCCCTGGCGACTCTTCCTTACGAATTAATTCTGGCCTTAGGCATGGGCCTAAGGGCTTCCTGCTGAAGATGGAGATAATTTCAGAAGGAAATTATCGGCTATATTTGGAATGTTTTCAGATTTATCATCAAACTTTCTGCATATCATCCATATTTGAGGATTGTTATGGGATTGAACCGCGAACTTTCCAATTGCCTCTTTTCATATTGTTTTATCGGGGAACAACTCTCAGTGCTTAAATAGTTGTTACCCGATACATAGCATTTCGAGTAACAACTCTGAGGTTTTTAAAAGTTGTTACCCAATACTTAGTATTTCGAGTAACAACTCTGAGGTTTTTAAAAGTTGTTACCCGATACAACATCAAACCAGCATATTTTGCTGAATATTCAAACAAAAAACAGCACCAACGCGATCGCGTCAGTGCTGTATGCTTAGGATGTAAAATTATTACTCCGCAGTTTTAGTTGCTGAGTCCGTTGGCACTTCAGTGCCTTACGGCCTCACATGCGGAGATATTAGTAGTTAAATAATTCTAAACTAATTAGAATTAAACTACATATTACTCAGCTGCAGACTTAGTAACATCTTTAAGCGAGATGTTTCCTAATGCGTCTGGTACTAAGTTTTCTACGCCATCTTTAACTACATAGTTTGATGTGTAGAAGTAGATAGGGATAACTGGCATTTCTTCCATCATGATTGCTTCTGCGTCTACTAACATTTGAGTACGAGCCGCTTCGTCAGTTTCTGATGTTGCTGAGTCAAGTAAGTTCTTGAACTCTTCGTTTTCCCAACCTGTATCGTTGTTACCAGTTTCAGCTGTACGGTACATTGATAAGAATGATGATGCATCGTTGTAGTCAGCGATCCAACCCATACGTCCTACTTGGTAGTTTAAGTTTTGTAATTCTTCTAAGTAAACTTGCCATTCAGTAGAGTTGATTTCTGAGTTGATTCCTAAGTTAGATGCCCATCCTTGTTGGATAAATTGAGCGATTGTTGAGTGAGCTTCTGAGTCGTTAATTCCAATGTTAACTGTAATTTCTGACGGGTCGCTTACTCCTAATTCTTCCATAGCTAATGCTAAGTATTCGTTTGCTTCTTCGAATGCAGCATCTTGCATGTATCCACGGTCTTCATCGAAACCTTCCATTGTTGGTGGTACTAAACCTAATGCTGGTAATTGTCCACCTTTAAGGATGTTGTCTACTAAACCTTGACGATCGATTGCTAATGCTAATGCTTTACGTAAGTTAGCATTTTGTAATGTTTCGTCAGTTGTGTTTACTTTGTACCAGTAGATAGCTGCGTAAGGTACTGATTGTAAAATACCTTGCTCACGGTACATGTCGATTGCGTCTAATGAAACTGTACCATAAGGAGTACCAACGTAATCTAAGTTACCTGCTTGGAACTCAGCATTTGCTGTAGCTTCTGATTCGATAATTTGGATGTTTACGTTCTCGATTTGAACATTTTCAGCATCCCAGTATTCAGCGTTTTTAGTTAATACTAAGTTAGCGTTATGGTTCCACTCAGATAAAGTGTAAGGACCATTTGTTACATAAGTGTCGCCAGCTTCAGCAGCCCATGCTTCACTATTTTCTTCAACAGTTCCTTGGTGAACTGGTAAGTAAGTGTAGAATGATGTTAATTCTAAGAAGTATGGTGTTGGGTTAGTTAATGTAACTTCTAGAGTATAGTCATCAACTGCAGTAACTGCTACACCATCAGCGTCACCTTCACCAGAGTTAAACTCTTCAGCACCTTCAATTACGTATAAAATTGAAGAGTATTGAGAAGCAGTTGCTGGATCTAATGCACGTTTCCACGCATATTCAAAGTCGTTGGCTGTAACTGGGTCACCATTTGACCAAGTAGTACCTTCACGTAATGTGAATGTCCATGTTAATTCATCTTCTGATGTTTCCCATGATTCTGCAACACCTGGTTGGATTTCTCCATTTACGTTATGAGTTAATCCCTCAAATACGTTACGGATAACAGATCCTGATGTTGAGTCAGTTGCTAAACCTGGATCTAGAGTTGGTGGTTCAGCTCCGATCGATAGTGCCAATGACGTATTTTCATCTTGAGCAGATACATTTCCTGTGAAAGCGCCTGCTAAAAGAGAAAATAATAAGATAAGACTAGATAAAACTTTAAGTGTTTTCTTCATGTCTTTTCCTCCTTTAATTTATTTAACCTAAATATAACCTAATTGAAAACCGTTTTCAAGTTTTTTATCTAAATTGTCACATTAATAATCCTAACACAATAATTAATGTCACAATTTCACCACTTATGATACTGAGTTTCCATTGGCTAGATTAGCGTTAAATTAGAGTTTGTCACCCCATTACCTTCAAAAACAATCCATTAACATATAACAATATTTACGTAAATAAAAAACCTAACTAATCAAGTAAAACTCGATTAATTAGGTTTCATCATCAATATATTATAGTCAATATATTAACTCTAACTACGCGTTAGGTATTTGCCATTTAGCTAATTGTTCTTTTGTCGCAAAGACCATGTGCTCTGGACTTACTTCATGCGTTTCGACCATATCTTGTTCAATTTCTTCATGAGAGTAAGCTACACGTTGGCGTTTTGATTCAGAAATTGGATCTGGATTCGGTACCGCTGATAAGAGTGATTTCGTATACGGGTGTACCGGATTGTTATAAATCTGATCCGCAGGTCCCACTTCAACAATTTTACCACGATACATTACCGCAATACGGTCTGAAATGTATTTAACCATTGAAAGGTCATGCGCGATAAATAAGTAAGTTAATCCTTGTTCACGTTGTAGTTCTTTTAATAAGTTAACAACTTGTGCTTGGATTGAAACATCAAGTGCTGAAATTGGCTCATCGGCAATAATTAATTTTGGTTGTAATGCTAATGAACGAGCAATCCCAATACGTTGACGTTGTCCACCTGAGAACTCGTGAGCGTAACGTGTCATATGTTCACGGTTTAATCCAACCGCTTCTAACAAGTTACCAATTTGTTCAACACGTTCAGCATCATTCTTATATAAACCATGAATATTAAATGGTTCAGAGATAATCTCTTTAACCGTCATTCTTGGATTTAATGAAGCATAAGGATCTTGGAAGATCATTTGAATATCACGTGCTAAATCTTTTTTCTCTTGAGCTGAACGCTTATGTGAAATGACTTCACCTTTATATAAGATTTCTCCGCCTGTAATACGGTTTAATCCAATAATTGCACGTCCAGTTGTTGATTTACCTGAACCTGACTCCCCTACTAAACCAAGTGTTTCTCCTTCATAAATGTTGAATGAGATACCATCTACGGCTTTGATAGGATTTGAAGAGTCGCCAAAATATTGTTTTAATTCTTTTACTTCAACTAAAGGTTTATTCATTTGCGCCCTCCATTTCGTTTCTTTCTAAGTAACGATCAATACGGTTTTGCACAATTTCAGGAACTGGAATTTCAGGTGCATCTTCATGTGCTAACCATGATTTAACATAGTGATCATCATTAATTTTAAATATAGGTGGTTCTTGTTCATAATCAATGGCTAATGCAAATTGGTTACGAGGTGCGAATGCATCACCTTTAGGTGGATTGATTAAGTTTGGTGGTGCACCAGGAATGGTATATAATTCTTGATCTTCTTTACTGTCTAAATCAGGCATAGATCCAAGTAATCCCCATGTATATGGATGTTTTGGATTATAGAAGATTTCATTTGCTGAACCATATTCAACAATTTGTCCTGCATACATTACGGCTACTTTATCTGCTACGTTCGCTACAACACCTAAGTCGTGCGTAATGAAGATAATCGCTGCATTAATTTCGTCTTGAATTTCTTTCATTAACTCTAAGATTTGAGCTTGAATCGTAACGTCTAATGCTGTTGTCGGTTCATCCGCAATTAATAATTTTGGATTCGCTGCTAAGGCAATCGCGATAACAACACGTTGACGCATCCCACCTGAGAATTCGTGTGGGTATTCGTTGTAACGACGTTCTGGGAAAGGAATCCCAACAAGTTCTAATAATTCAATTGCTTTTTTCTTTGCATCAGCTGAAGATAATTCTGGCTGATGAATTTTATAAACTTCAGTAATTTGATGACCAATTTTTGTCGTTGGGTTTAATGATGTCATTGGATCTTGGAAGATCATCGCAATGTCGTTTCCACGTAATTTAGTCATTTCATCTTCTGATAAGTCTAGAATACTCTTACCGTCGAATAGGATTTCACCTTGTTCGTAAACACCCGGAGGTGTTGGAATTAAACGCATCACAGCATTAACAGAAACAGATTTACCTGATCCTGATTCCCCAACGATCGCTAATGTTTCTCCTTGTTTTACCTCGAAGTTTAACCCACGAACCGCATGGTTTTTACCAGCATAAGTATTAAAAGCAATGTGTAAATCTTTTACTTCTAAAATATTTTCAGTCATTTAATTCACCTACCCTCTTAATTTTGGATCTAATGCATCACGTAAACCATCACCGACAGCATTGAATGCAAAAATCGTTACTGAAATTAAGATCGCAGGGAAAATTAAACGCCAAGGAGCAGTTAAAATTGCTTCACTACCTTCAGACGCCATTGTACCCCAAGATGCTAATGGTGGTGCAATACCTAAACCAACATATGATAGGAATGACTCATTAAAGATTGCAGATGGGATTTGTAAAGTCATCGTAACGATAATTGACCCCATTGCGTTTGGTAATAAGTGTTTAGTAATTAAGTGACCAGAACCTGCACCCATAGTACGTGATGCTAAGACATATTCTTGGCTCTTTAAAGTCATTACTTCAGCACGAACAATACGTGCCATACGAATCCAACCAGTTAATGATAAAGCTACGATCATTGGTAATAAACCTTGTGGTAAAACTACTAATAATAAGATCATTACTAATAATTCTGGAATTGAAGATAAAATATCACAAATACGCATCATAATATTATCCACACGTCCACCAACTAAACCAGAAATCGCACCGTAAGTAACACCAATAACTAAGTTAATAATCGCCGCTGAAACAGCGATAATAAGTGAAATACGTGCTCCAACCCATGAACGTACGAAAACGTCACGAGATAAGTTGTCTGTACCAAACCAGTTTTGCGCAGTTGGGCCAACATTATATGCACCCGTTTGCTCGGCATAGTTATATGGCGATAACATTGGTACAAAAATAGCCATTAAAATAACAATCGCTAACAGGATCATTCCCGCTACCGCTAATTTATTACGGACGAAAGCATTCCATACTTGACCCCAGAAGGAAATCGTTTTGTCGCTTAATACGTCTGTTTCGTGTTCTCGACCACCAACCACTTGGAAGGCATCTTTTGATTGAATATTTAAATTATTTTCCATCTTAATCCTCCCCTTCTAAATCAATTCTTGGGTCTAAGAATACATAAAGGATATCGACAATTAATACCGCAAGTAATAACACAATCGCAAAGAACACAGTGATCCCCATAATGACTGTGTAGTCACGGTTGTTAATACTCTGTACGAAGTGACGACCTAAACCAGGGATCGCAAAGATATTTTCAATAACGAATGACCCTGTTAAAATACCTGCTGTTAATGGACCTAAGTAAGTAACTACTGGAAGTAACGCATTTTTCAGCGAGTGATTCCAGGCAATTCCCCATTTAGTACGCCCTTTAGCACGTGCTAGTTTAACATATTCAGATGTATTTTGTTCAAGTAAACTTGATCTTGTCAACTTCGCAATATTACCCATATACCCTAAACCTAAAGCTAATGATGGTAAAATTGTATGTGCAAATGATGTCCATCCTGAGATTGGGAACCATCCCATTCTAAGTCCTAATTGGTATTGCATTAAGCTACCCAATACGAACGACGGAATCGAAATCCCTAATACCGAAACAACGGTTGCGAGATAATCCGGCAATTTGTTGTGATTCATTGCTGAGATTACCCCAGATAGAACCCCAAATCCTACTGCAAATAAGAGTGATGACGCTCCAAGTACCGCTGAAACCGGGAAACTCTCCGAAATCATATCGTTGGTAGAACGTCCACGATATTTCATCGATGAACCGAAGTCTAACGTTACGACATCTCCTAAATAACTAACATATTGCTCATACCATGGATCATTTAATCCGTATTGCTCATTTAATTGCTCTTGAATTTGCGGAGAAATATTATTTTGTTCCGTCGCAAATGGACTACCAGGTGCTAGTCTCATTAAAAAGAATGTAAGAGTTACAATCACAAATAATGACAAGATACTGTAGCCAATACGTTTAATAATGTATTTACCCATTTTTTCCTCCTTATTCATAAAAAAACCGCAACTCATCAAATGAATGCGGTCCATTTATAATGATTTTTAATACTATATACTATACCATAAACATTTATTATTTTTTGATGAAAATGCTTGAAAGTAATTAAATTTCTCTAATTTAATGAAATTATGCTAATTTCTATTTCACTACTTTCTCCGATGTTTTCTCATAAATATAAGAAACCATGTCTCCAACGGTATTTAAGTGACTAATCTTCTCATCTTCAATTTGAATACTGAAAATGTCTTCTAATTCCATAATCAATTCAGTTACATCCAGCGAATCAGCGCCAAATGCGGAAAATGCTAAATCGGATTTGACATAACTCTCTTGCATCCCAAAACGGTCCGCTAACATTGTTTTAACAACACTATAAACATCACTTTTCTTAGTCATTTTGTCGCCTCCTTCAATAGATTAAGCGAAATAGTCACGTGTTTTCTGTACAAAATCATTTTCAACTGCAGTACGTGCTTGACGAATGGCATTTAAAATAGCCGCATCATTAGAGTTCCCGTGACCTTTAATGATTGGTGCGTCAATTCCTAAGAATACCGCTCCACCAATTTCATGCTCGCCTAAACTACCCACGGCTTCTTTGAGGGCATCTTTAATTAATGCGCCACCAATTTTAGTCTTCAAGTTACCTTCAGAAAGTGTACTCTTGATGAATCCCATCATGTTTTTAACAGTACCTTCCATTGTTTTAAGTGCAATATTTCCAGTGAACCCATCTGCAACGAGTAAATCACAGTCTCCCGTTAATAAATGAGTCGGTTCAATATTACCAACAAAGTTGATGTTTTCTTCTGCTTTTAATAATTGGTAAGTTTCTTTCGTTTGTTTATTCCCTTTAGTTTCTTCAGAACCATTATTTAATAAGCCAACGCGTGGATTTTCGATTCCCATCACATCACGGGCATAAACAGAACCGATAATCGCAAATTGGTGTAAATGTGCAGGATCTAAATCGACGTTTGCTCCGGCATCTAATAAAATAACTGGTTTGTTACCTGGTGTTAATGTTGGGAATGCGGGTGCAAGTCCAGGTCGTTTAATACCTTTGATACGTCCCACTGTTGCTAGCGCTGCAGTTAACGCTGCTCCGGTATTTCCAGCAGTTACCATTGCTTGGTTTGTACCGTCCTTAACCGAACGTGCTGCACGTACCATTGATGAATCTTTTTTACGACGAACAGCCGTTGTTGGCTCATCGTCTCCCGTAATAACCTCAGTTGTGTGAACGACTGAAATACGGTCACTTGGTTGTGTTAATAATTGTTGGATTCGTTCTTCATCGCCGAATAATTCTAAATGAACATCCTCAAATGTACGCACTGCTAACATTGCGCCCTTAACGAGTTCATCTGGTGCGAAATCACCACTCATGGCGTCTAAAGCTATTCTAATCATAATTTACCTCCTCAGGTTTCTTGTTAAATTATACTTTAAATCTCAAGGCAAATTCAAGGTCTTGCCCTCTTTGAAGCAACGGTTATGTGCTCCTATATTTGAATGGTTGTTTCTTTTGCTGCGGCGTTCAAGCGTTCAAACTCTTCCGTTTCAATGCGAGTTGGTTGTTGGATAATCCCTCGAACATCCTCTTGAGCTGCTATAAGGACCGCTTGGTCTTCAATCATATTCGCATAACTAAATTGTGGTAAACCAGATTGGTTTAGCCCTAGCACATCACCAATGCCTCGCAGTTTCATATCCTCTTGAGAAATAACAAACCCATCATTGGTACTGGTCATAATTTCCATCCGTTGTTTACCTTGATCCGTTTTTGGTTGCGCAATTAAATAACAATAGGATTGTAAATCATTACGCCCAACCCTTCCGCGTAGTTGATGTAATTGTGCTAAACCAAAGCGTTCTGCAGACTGGATCACCATGAGTGTTGAATTGGGCACATCGACTCCTACTTCTACCATCGTAGTTGCCACTAAAATATGTGTCTCGTTGTTTTTAAAAGCTTGCATCGCATTTTCTTGTTCTTCTTTATTCATTTGTCCGTGCAACACACCGATTTGGTAATTTGGATAAGTGAACTGCAGGCGTTCCTGAACAGCCAATACATTTTCGATTTCCGTCATATGCTCCGATTCTTCTATTAGCGGTAGGACATAATAAATTTGGTGCCCGTCGCTTAATGTCTGATGGATATGCTGCTCTAACTGCTGGTCCAATGGATCCTCGAGCCACCTTGTAATGATAGGCAAGCGACCCTTAGGGCGTTCCTGAATGGTCGACACAGCCATCTCGCCGTAAACTGATAAGGCCAATGATCTAGGTATTGGCGTCGCCGTCATTTGGACATAATTGACGCCTGTCCCCTTCTCAAGTAGCGACTGGCGTTGATTCACGCCAAAACGGTGCTGTTCGTCAATAACGATATAGCCCAATTTATCAAAAGTCACGCTCTCTTGAATCAGTGCGTGCGTCCCAATCACGATGCGTATTCGCCCTTTGTCCAACCCTTCCAGCACGTCACGTTTCTCTTTGGCACCCATCGCGCCAATCAATATTTCAGCACGCAAGCCGATTGATTCAAAAAAATTATTAAATGACAAAACATGTTGCTTCGCCAAAATTTCAGTTGGAACCAATAGCGCCGTTTGAAATCCAGCTTGAACTGCCGCAATCATTGTAATAAATGCCACAAGTGTTTTCCCTGATCCAACATCCCCTTGGAGAAGGCGCTGCATTGGGTATTTTGCTAGCAGGTCAAAGCAAATTTCATTGACCGCTTGCTTTTGCCCTTTTGTTAATTCAAATGGAATGGCTTCGATGACTTCTCTTAATTCATCGACATCATACATAATCCGTTGCCCCGATTTTTCCTGGTTTTGTTGACGACTCAAAGCGAGACGCCATTGGTAGAGGAAAAACTCTTGATAAATAATCTTTCGCTCGGCCTGTTCGTGGCTTTCCTTATTGGTTGGAAAATGCATTTGATGCAAAGCTTCTTCCAAAGGCATCAAACGGTAATGGTCATTCAAAATTTGTGGCACAATCTCTTCAATACTGCGTGGGTATTCCTCAAAAGCTTGTTTAATGGCTTTTGTAATTTGTGCCTGACTCAAACCTTTCGTAGAAGGATAAACCGGATTAAAATCTGGCCCATCGGACGCTTTAATAATTCGCATCCCGAGTAACGATTGGCGAGACTCTTGCCATTTTCCGTAAACACCAATAGTTTGCCCTATTTCCAATTGTTTTGCTAAATAAGGCTGATTAAAGAAGGACACTTGAATAATAGTTGTCTCATCGATCGCAAATCGGAAATTTAATCGATTCTTCTTTCCGCCAAAGTAATTAACGACCGGAGGTGTTACTATCTTTCCCTTTAGTGTTACTTTTTCATTGTCTAAAATGGTGTTAATATCACGTTCACTAATATCTTCAAAACGAAATGGAAAATGATGCATCAAATCTTTGACCGTAAAAACGCCCAGCTGACCAAACAATTGTCCTTGTTTGGGCCCTACACCTTTCAGCGTCGTTACCGGCGCGTTCCAATTTTCTTCCGTCATCACATCACTCCTCTCGCTTATCATAGTATAACTAATTGGTGGGTTTATCTCAATCTCTTTGGGGGTGGGGAATCCGCATATCTTCGAGACAAAGGGGATTCATACAGCGCCGTCTTTACTCCGTGGGGGACGCCTTCATAACCTTCGGTTATTACGGACTATTTTGGCTAGAGTATTTCTACGTGCTACGCACTAGAACTACTAAGCTCGGCTGGTTAAAATAATAACAAACGATATGTATAATAAATGCATTATGTTATTAAACTGCATTTATTACGCATACAAGTCTGTAAGGCACTAAAGTGCCAACAGCCTTAGTAGCTGCGCCAAAATCCCTTTTATCCCACGGAAATAGACGGCGCTGTATTACGCAAAGTTCTATAATTAATGAATCCCCTTTGCCTCTTCGATATGCTTAGTTTGTATAAAATTATAGTTCCATCATTAAATTTCCTTCTATATTGGGTAATAACTTTTACTTTTCTGCGAGTTGTTACTCAAAACAGATCAAAATGGGTAACAACTTTGTTTTTCCGATGAGTTGTTATTCAATATGGATCCAAATGGATAATAACTTTCTGTTTTTCAATAGTTATTACTCAAATAGTTACAAACTATGGGATTCAATAGGAGGAGTCGTTTTGCGACTCCTTCATCTTTAAATTAAGTCGCTTTTAGGCCAATGCCTAAAAGCCTCCTTATAGATCGGAGTCAATTTCTTCAGAAATTGACCACTGCATCCCCCTCTATGTTTGCACTACCAACTAATTATTCCGCTGAGAAAATGTAGTTGAATAAATCCAACTACAAAATATGCACTCATCAAACAAACTACATCTCATTCGAAGATACATCCTTTTTGATGGAAATAACTATATTTCTCTGCTAACATAGATTATTAATCAAATAATTTTATTGGTTTTATTTTGTAAAATCTATTGCTATACAGACAGAATAAAGAATTTGCGCATTCTAGCTATAATTTCCTTCTATCAAAGCGAATCGAAGAGACAATGGCATTCATGCGCCGTGTTAAAGGATGAACTAGCGTATTAGAAACTGTTCGAACGAAGTGAGTTACAGTTTCAATAGCTAGGCAAGTCTGGAGCCCGATGGGCGAAAGACGGTCCCACGGCGGCAATGAATGCCATTGTCTCGCAGAGTAGCGAATCACCCCCACAGGAAAATTATGACTGTCTGCGAAAATTCCTATGGAACTTTAATCCCTATACAATACTTTCCCATAAATAAAAAGCACCAACCAAATGGCTGATGCTTTCGTAATATTTAATTATTCCGCTGAGAAAATGTAGTTGTAGACTGGTTGGTCACCTTGCACAACCTCGACATCAATCATGTCGTTTTCGTCCATCAACTCATCCGCAAGATTTTCAACGTAATCCGCGTCACCATCTTCACCAATATAAATCGTCACGATCTCAGTATCTTCATTAATCATTTGTAATAACGTTTGTTTCACTGTATCTTCGATACTTGGCGTCGAAACAACGATCTTACCGTTGATTAATCCCATGAAATCATCTTTCTTGATTAAAATTTCATCGATTTCAGTATCGCGGATTGCGTACGTTACTTGACCTGTTGTAACAGAACCCATCATTTCAACCATTTGCTGTTCATTTTCTTCAATCGAACCATCTGGGTTGAATCCTAATAATGACGTGATACCTTCAGGTAATGTCGTTGATTTAACAACAATCGTTGGTACTTCGCTTACTGAAGCTGCTTGTTCAGCTGCCATAACGATGTTTTTGTTGTTTGGTAAGATAATGATATTATCTGCACTTACTTTTTCCATTGCTTCAACAAAGTCTTGAGTTGACGGGTTCATTGTTTGTCCGCCCTCTAATACTTGGTCAACGCCCATTTCTTTGAGTAAGTTGATCATTCCTTCACCAGCCGCAACTGAAACAATCGCATATGATTTATGTTCAACAGCTGGAGCTTGAGGAGCTACAGCTACTTGCCCTTTGTTGTCGCGGTTTTCAAGTTCGCGGACTTGCTCGCGCATGTTGTCCACTTTAATTTTCACTAATTCACCGTATTCTTGACCTAAGCGCATTACTTGCCCTGGGTCTTCCGTATGAACGTGAACTTTGATGATTTCGTCATCAGCAACCACTAATAATGAGTCACCCATGTCGTTTAATGTATTTCTGAATCCTTCGTAGTCAAATGTTTTATCTGTTGAAGGATTTTCACCGATACGTACCATGATTTCTGTACAGTAACCAAATGTAATGTCGTCCATCGAAATTGGATGTTCTTCGTCATTATCAAAAGCTGCGTGAACATGCTCTGCCACATCTTCTTGAGTTGCTTCAATATGTGCTTCACCTTTTAATACAGCTAGAAAGCCTTCATAAATTGTTAATAAACCTTTACCACCCGAGTCGACCACGCCAACTTGTTTAAGTACAGGTAATAAATCTGGTGTGCGCTCTAATGATGCTGCACCTTCTTCAACAATTGCTTCTAAAACTTCGATAATATCGTCTGTTTCTTTCGCTTTTTCTTCACCAGCTAATGCCGATTCGCGCGCAACTGTCAAGATTGTACCCTCAACTGGCTTCATCACCGCTTTATACGCTGATTCTACCCCGCCAACAAATGCCTTAGCAAAAGTATTCGAATCCAACGTGTTCTCCTTCGCAATCGTTCTTGAGAAACCGCGGAAAATTTGTGATAAAATAACGCCTGAATTTCCTCGAGCGCCCATTAATAACCCTTTTGCTAATATTTGAGCTAATTCACCAACATGTGTTTCTGAAGACTGACGGACATAATCCGCTCCAGAGTTGAAAGTCATCTTCATGTTTGTCCCTGTATCTCCATCTGGAACTGGGAAAACATTTAATGAGTTAATTAATTCAGCATTTTTTTCTAATCGTTCAGCACCCGCTAAGATCATTTCTTTGAACTTCGATGCTTCTAAAGTTTGTAATTTCAAGGTGTTCCTCCTTCAATCTAACTAATCGTCGATTTTGACACCTTGAACATGTACATTGACATAATTCAGTTCAAAACCTAATAAATTCTCAACATTATATTTAACTGCTTCTTGAATATTTTGACAGATGACAGAAATTTTGGTTCCGTAAGTCACTAAAATATAAACATCTACAGCTACTTCATTATCTTCTTGTGTTAATACAATACCACGGGCGTAGTTTTCCATACCTAAAAGCTCGATTACATTGTCTCGAATTGGCTTTTTACTTACCATTCCTACTACACCATAGTTATCAGTTACTGCTGCGCCGATAACTGTCGCGATTGATTCAGTACTTAATTTAATAACACCATTGGGTGTTGATATATTGATAGACATGATGATGCCTCCTTATCATTTATATCTTACATTTTACCATATAATGCCATCTTTCGCTTATAATAAATAGCACGTTTCTAAGTGTAGCACGCAACCTGACGGTCGTCAACGAACTTTCGCATCATAGCAACCCTTAGGTTCACTGTCACACTTCAACCTTGTATGTGAAATACGATAGGATTAAGCTTTTGAGGTGATTGCCATACTTTTGAAAAATTATATAAAGTTTTGCTTGAAAGTTGGTTTTCAAGTTGGTATACTATTCGAGTATGATTAAGCAAGAGATATAAGCTCCTGCATAAAAAAGGAGGAACTATTGATGGCAAAAGAATGTTATTACACAGGCCGTAAGGCTAGATCAGGACAAAATCGTTCTCACGCGTTGAATGCGTCAAAACGTACATTCGGTGCTAACTTACAAAAAGTTCGTATCATCGACGAAAACGGCGAGCCTAAGAAAGTTTGGGTTTCTGCACGTGCAATTAAATCTGGTCTTGTTAAACGCGCATAATAAATTAAACCTGTTGGCTTCGTGCTGGCGGGTTTTTTGTTTGGAAAAAATTAGTTTCTATTGAGATTCGCATTTCTTCGAGGCCGGGGTATTGAAGGTTGTTATTGGGATTTGCTGCATACAGCCAGAATTTTCTCCGTGGGGGGCGCCTTCATAACCTCCGGTTATTTCGGACTATTTTGGCTAGAGAATACCTAAGCGCTTTGCGCCAAGGTATTCTACGCTACGCCAAAATCCCTTTTTCCCACGGGAAAATTCTGGCTGTATTTCGCAAATGATTATGTTAGTTTCACCCCAGCCTCATCGAAATAGAGGATTCTCTTTTAATTTGCAAATGTAATTAAATTACATGCAGTAATCAGGTTTAGTTTATTCCTTGGGAATGGTGGATGGATGATTGGTGTTGGTGGTTTGATTTGGAATGTTTGTGGATTGTAGTTTGTGTGAGTGAGTGGGGGTTGAGAACTTATATTGTTCTGTGAGAGATTTATGATTTAATGAGGCGGTCAATTTCCAAGAAATTGACTGCTTTTATGATGGTAACTATTAGGCTTTATCTAATAGCTTTTTTACTAAAGCTAGGAGTCGCTGGGGCGACTCCTCTTTTTTTCCTTAATTCATTTAATTGAGATGGTAGTTTCGTGGAACTTCTACGATTTCTGAGGTAAGAGGTGAGTAACAACTCAAGTGAATTTAAAAGTTGTTATCCGAAACCAGTTTTATACGATCGTGGAACTTCTCTGATTTTTATAGTGAGTTATTATTCATGTAAATAAAACACCTCCAATAAATGCAGAAAAGCATTTATTAGAGGCATTTCAATTCAAATATTAATAATCCTTCGAGTAGCTGTACTGGTTTCTTGCCAGTGTGCCGTCTTTGAGGTATTGTGCTAGGTTTTCGGAGAATACGCCGAAGACGCCGTCTCGGAAGTGTTCGACTGCTCCGGATGAGTGTGGTGTGATGACGAGGTTTGGTGCTTGCCACAATCCGCTTTCGGCTGGTAATGGTTCGATTCGCGTGACGTCTAGGTAGGCGCTTGCGATTTCGCCGTCTTCTAAGGCTCCAATTAAATCGTCTTCGACCACTGATTCACCGCGCCCGACATTGATGAAAATTGCTTCTTTTTTCATTGCTTCGAAATATTTTGCGTCAAATAAGTTGCGTGTGTCTCTGGTTAAAGGCATGGTATTGATGATGACGTCAGCATCTGCGATCAGCGTTTCTGCTTGATCGGATTGAACCGTTTTATCGAAATATTCGACTTCACGCCCGCTGGTGTTTACGCCATAAGTGACCATATCGAATGCTTTGGCAATTTTTGCCATTTGTTTACCAAGAGCTCCAGTTCCGTAAATTAAAAGAACGCGTTCGTTGGCTTGTACTAAATCATCGTAATAAGTTTGATTCCATTTAGATTCTTGTTGGTCTTTTAATGCTTGGTAGAAACCGCGGTAGTGACTCAAAATAAATGCAAAGACACTTTGAGTGATACTGTCGGCATGAATCCCTGACATATTTGATAGTAATAATTTGTCAGATTGACGCACTTTTTCATTGATCGCATTCATTCCGGCTGTTTCTTTTTGGATCCATTTTAAATTTGGCATTTTCTCTAAAATAGATTCATCCCATTCATTATTCCAGCCCAATATTATCTCGACAGCGTCGAGGTCATATTCTGAGACTTCATGGAATACTTTTACTGAATGATCGGGTGCCATTTCTTGCAATTTCTCTTTGTGTTCGTCTTTTAAATCACGGTATAACGCGATAATCGGTTTCATCATATGTTGACTTCCTTTCTCGTACATACATCACTAATATCAATCCTGAGGTGAATGAAATGTGAACATTCTCGTTTTGGATAAATTCATTACTAATAAGTGCTCTTGGATAATCGTAATTGGTTGGGGGTAACTCGTACTTGGCGCCCTTTATTTCAAGGTTTTCGACAGCCGTCAGTGAAATCACTGACAAATAATGGACCCAATCTTCGGGCATTATTTCATGATTTCCTGGCATGAGATAGCCAATTTGGTGTTTCTTTTCAATAAAACGCATGCGCTCTACTAGTTGCGCGAATCTTGGTTGATAAATCGTCCACATGTTTGACATTAAATGATCCATGCGTCCGTAATCATATGTCCCAAATGCGCCGTAAATATAAATATCACCGGGAATTTTCTCTTCTATTATAAGTGCTAAGGCTAACTCGAAATCAGTATCGTCTTTAGCCGAAGGGTGGGTATTAACCACATCTGCCCCATCGCGAATTTTTGAGCGTTCTTCGATCGTGACTGAATCAAAATCTCCCACTGCATAATCAACTGGAAATCCTGCTTCCATCAATCTTACAGCACCTCGGTCGACACCTATAAAAGTATGGTTTGCGTAACCTTTCATCAATTCATTGATATGTTCCAAAAATGGTTGCGGTGCGCCCCCACAAATGACAATTAAAGAATCGGCTTTAGATTTCATACTGTGGTCTCAATGATTGGATGGCAGCTTGACGGTCATCGGATCCAAAGATATATGAACCCGCAACTAAAACATCTGCTCCTGCTTCAAGGCAAAGCTTGCCTGTTTCTGCATTGACTCCGCCGTCAATTTCAATTTCATAATTTAAGAACTTGTCTTTACGCCACTGCGCCAATTGTTTCACCTTAGATAGTTGAGATTCGATGAATGCTTGACCACCAAAACCTGGGTTAACGGTCATAACCAGAACGAGGTCGACCATATCAAGTACAGGTAATACCGCTTCAATGGGCGTTCCTGGGTTGACAACGACTCCTGCTTTTTTACCGGCCGCTTTAATTTGTTGAATAACGCGGTGTATATGTTCCGTCGATTCAACGTGGACTGTAATAATGTCTGCGCCAGCGTCAACTACGTCGTCGATATAACGTTCAGGATGATCAATCATCAAATGCACATCGAATACCGCGTCAGTTAGCGGACGAATCGATTTCATGACCATTGGTCCAAATGAAATATTTGGCACAAATTGACCGTCCATCATGTCAATATGAATATAATCCGCGCCCATTTCCACAATCGAAGTGACATCTTCTCCTAATTTCGCAAAATCGGCACTTAAAATTGATGGTGCAACTTTCATTCTATTTCCCCTCTCAAACTCTTAAGATTTTCGGTCGTAGACCGGTTTTTGGCTTTCAATACGTTGGTACATATTTAAATAATTCTGATATCTCGAATCCGCAATCTCGCCCGCTTCAACGCTTGCCTTCACGTGGCATTTCGGTTCGTTGATATGGACGCACGACCGGAACTTACAAGATCTTGCGGCTTCCGCAATTTCAGGAAAAGTATACTGCAACTCTTCTTTAGGAATGTCAATCAATTCTAATGAACTAAATCCTGGGGTATCCGCCAATAATCCCTTACCTAAAGGATACAGGGTCACCGCTCTGGTTGTATGGCGTCCACGATTCAGAGCAGAGCTAATTTCTGCTGTTTCGATATTTAATTCCGGGATCAGATGATTAATCATCGTTGATTTCCCTACTCCTGATTGCCCTGCGACGACATAAACACCTTCTTGAATCAGTGCTTTAACTTGATCAAAACGCTCTTTCGATCCATTAAGCACGACAACATCGTAGCCAATATTCTCTCTATATAGATCCGTAATCGCTTGAACTTTCGCTGCTGCCTCAGCTTCTCCTAAAGAATCAACTAACAGGTCATACTTTGTCAGGATGATGAAGGGTTGTATTTTGTTCCCTTCGAAAACCGCTAAAAAAGTGTCCAATAGATTCATTGAGAAATCGGGTTCGATGAGCGACATGACGACGAATACGTAGTCGACGTTGGCGATTGGCGGTCGGACGAGTTCGTTTTTACGTGGGTGCATTTTGACGAGTCGGTCGTTGCTTTCAAGGTTGACGGCGTCGATTTCAATGTCGACGTGGTCGCCGACGAGTGGTTTGGCGGATTGGTGGCGGAAGACGCCTTTGGGTTTGGTCGTGTAGCTTTCGCCGTCGGCCCAGACGTAATAAAATCCGCTGATTGCGTTATAAATAATTCCTTCTTTGATTTCTTTTTCTTGCATGGTCCCTCCTGAGTTTATAAAGTATTTTGGGATGGAATTTGCTTCATACAGCGCATAATTCCACTCTATTAACGCATATCTCCGTGTCAAGGAAATTCATTGTAGCCGTGGGACCGTCTTCCGCCCTTTGGGCTCCAGACTTTCCTACCTATGAATCTGTAGCTCGCTTCGCTCACACAGCTTCTATACGGTAGTGAATCCTAAGTCACGGCACATGAATTGCCTTGACACTCCGATATGCTTAGTTTGTAATTGTATTAAAAACATTATATTTATTCGATTAATAAAAATAAATTTATTGTTGTTCGCAGATATTTATTATGTGCTTATTTATTTTAGATTCTTTTTGTTGGTAGTGGGATTTTAGTAACCCATTTTTCTTAGAACTAGACTTTATTATAATTGATTGTTGATCGCTTCGCTAATTATTGGCTAGCAAATTAGATTAAAGATTTTGGAGTCGCCCGAGCGACTCTTCCTTTAGTTAAGGACGCTTTTAGGCTTCGGCCTAAAAGCCTCCTTATAAGATGAAGTCAATTTCAACGAAATTGACCACTGCTCCCAAGAATGTAGTTGCTTTCTAGGATATTTCATTCACTTTGTTAGTTGTTTATAATTCTAAGCGAAAACAACTAACAGTTCAGCCCAAAATGTAACTTGTTTTCCAATATTTCCCCAGACAACAAACAAAATGATACTTGTTCCAGACCTCCCACACCAAACAACCAACACTATGCCAATTGTCTCTTTATACTCTCACATAAAATTGTGGGAATTTTGTTTTAGAACAGTTTTCGATTGCAACACCAAACAATTGAATTTGCGGAATACAGCCATAATTTTCCCGTGGGAAAAAGGGATTTTGGCGTAGCTACTGAGGCTGTTGGCACTTTAGTGCCTTACAGACTCGTATGCGTAATAAAAGCAGTTAAATAACATATTGCATTTTATAATACATATAGTTTGCAATTATTTTAACCAGCCGAGCGTAGAACATCTTATTGCGCAGCAATTAGAAGTTCTCTAGCCAAAATAGTCCGAAATAACCGGAGGTTATGAAGGCGTCCCCCACGGAGAAAATTATGCGCTGTATGAAGCAAATTCCTATAGTTTATAAAATTTCAAAATAGGACGGTCCAACCGCGCAATGAATGCCCCTTGACTCGGAAACATGCGGCCAATTCTTAATCCCTCACCGATTACTACAATTAATCTGCTTTATAAACCAATACTCATCCAAATATGTTCACGTCCCAGTTTGGAATTTTGTTTTAATACAGAATTAAATATTCACTACAAACATTTGAATTTGCGGAATACAGCCATAATTTTCCCGTGGGAAAAAGGAATTTTGGCGTAGCTTAGAGTACGTTAGCGCGAAGCGCTTAAGTAGTCTCTAGCCAAAATAGTCCGGAATAGCCAAAGGCTATGAAGGCGTCCCCCACGGAGAAAATTATGAGCTGTATAAAGCAAATTCTCTAGTTCTTGAAAATATAAAATCTCTCACAAAACAAAAATCCCTTTCGTAGTCATAAACTACAAAAGAGAATGATATTTGATTTGCAGCCCCTCCGTAGATTATATAGTATAATCATACCTCAAAAAGGGGGAACTGACTAGCTAAACGTTATTGTGGATACACTTCATTACTCTCCGCCACCACAACACCATCACGCATCACACGATACTGGCCAAGGGCATTCGACGGAATAAATAATTCAATTGTGATCGTCTGAGACTCAGAAATTTCAAACTCCTCAGCCAACTCGTTTATATTGTTATTAGCATCTGAGATGAATACTTGAATCGTGTTCGGTAATGGATTCTCCTCATTTACATCTGACGGCGCATAGGTTGGCACATACTCAATGTAAATTTCTTCCACTGCCGATTGCATTTCAGCCTCTTCTGGCCCTTGTGATACGACTACTGAAATCGTATCACCTGGGGAAAGTGGCGTGCCTGGTTCTGGGTCTTGGCTAACAATTTGTCCTTCTGGAATGTAATCGTTGTAGGCATAACTTTCCTCAACAATTAATCCGAAGGCTTCCGCAAAGCTATACACCATATCGAGGGATAAATTGTAATAATCTCCCATACTCGATGACGATGCGCTTGACCCGACTGTCAACGTAATCGCAGATTGACTTGGCACCAATTCAGTGCCTGATGGAATACTTTGCCCTAAAATGACGCCTTCAAGTGATGGGTCGTCCGTCCACATGTCACGGCGCTCGACGATAAAGCCGGTGTCGGTCAATAAGCGGCGAATGCGTTCGTATGATTGGCCGACATAGTCGCCGACGACGACTTGTTGTTTGCCTCGGCTGACGATTAAATCGACGCTCGAGTTGCGCTCGATGCGTGATCCGATTTCAGGATTGGTATCGATAATTTCACCTTCAGGGACTGATTCGTCCCAATTTGGCGTGACATTACCGATCGTTAGCGCATCATCTTCCAATGCGGTTACAGCCTCTTCCTGCGTCATGCCCGACAAATCAGGAATGGTCGTATATCTAATAAAAGTATTGTAGCCCAACACAGCAGCAGCTCCGATTAAAAATAGGACTAGGAATCCAATTAACGGACGCAGCCAGCGGCGGTTACGCTTCGTCTTATTGACCGGATAGACCGTGTCATAAGTATTGTAAATCTCATCGTCTAATTCTTGCGGTTTAGCCGGGTGACTCTCAATGATTGATTGATTGTGCACCGGTTGGGTCGGTTGAATTGGGCGTAAGACCATTGTTTCGTCGCGTTCACTTGTTGGTACAAAAATACCTTCATTCATCCGAGTCGCACTCAGTGATGTACTCAAATCATTCAACATATCTTGAACGGATTCATAGCGGTCATCTGGTTCTTTCGCGGTTGCTCTTAGGACCACGTTTTCTAAACTTTGTGGTACATAATCGAGTTTTTCACGAATTTTCGGGAATGGCTCTTGGAAATGCTTGAGAGCAACTGAAACTGCTGATTCACCGTCATAAGGCACAGAACCTGTAATTAATTCATAGAGCACTACACCTAAGGCATAAATATCTGATTTTGTTGTCGCATTGTTACCACGCGCTTGTTCGGGTGATAAATAATGGACGGAACCAAGTAGTGTATTGGTTTGTGTAATTGATGTATCGGTCAATGCGATGGCGATACCAAAGTCGGTCATCTTCGCTTTATTATCTTTTGTGAGTAAAATATTTTGCGGTTTAATATCCCGGTGAATAATATTACTACGGTGAGCTAAATCAATGGCTGATAAAATTTGGCTCATAATATTGACTGATAATTCCAATGAAATCGGAGACTTTTCTCGAATAAATGATTTTAAATCCGTTCCGTCAACGTATTCCATTACGATATATTGTTGCCCGTCCTCTTCGTCAACATCATATACTTCAACAATATTATGATGTAACAATTGACTCGCTGACATCGCTTCGCGTTGGAAACGACGAATCGCGTCTTGGTCATCTTGGAAGTCATAGCGCAATAATTTCACCGCAACTTGACGATCTAAAATTAAATCATCTGCTAAGAAAACATTGGCCATACCGCCTTGCCCGATTGGACGAATTATTTTGTAACGGCTAGATAATTTCTCGCCTAGTTCTACCATTACTCATCGCCCCCTTGCTGCGTCTGTAATTGTTCACTTAAAATAAGCGTAATATTATCAGATCCCCCAGCCTCATTAGCGGCATTAATTAAATCTTGCCCTAATGTGTCGAGATCTTGATAGTTGTTAAAATAGTCTAATAGTTGGTCACGAGAGACCATATTTGTCAGTCCATCTGAACATAACATTAATACATCAATCTGGTCTTTATTAATCACCAGAAAATCAGGTGAAACATCTGGTGTTCCACCAATTGATTGTGTTACTACATTACGTTGTGGGTGCACGTCACCCTCTTGTTTGGTAATTTCACCCGATTGAATTAAAATATTCACTAAAGAATGATCTTCAGTTAGTTGAATTAAATCATCTTGGTTGTAACGATAAGCACGGCTATCACCAACATAGCCAATCCAAACTTGCTCTTCCAAAATAACGGTCACCACTAAAGTCGTGCTCATGCCTGACCATTCTGGTCGTTTGAGTGATTCCTCAAAAATATGAGAATTCACTGCATCAATATTTTGATATAACCAAGCTTCAGTTGTTTCACCATTTAGCGCATCGTTTATCTCTTTAAAACGATCCCCTAAAAAGCGTGTCGCCATTTCACTGGCTACATCCCCTGCTTTGTTACCACCAACGCCGTCACAGAGGACAAACAAATGTTGTCCAAACTGATTCTCAAACACATCTGCATAGTCTTGATTGCTAGACCTTCTCTTTCCGATATTTGAGTTAACGGTTACCTTCATTGAGTCACCTCATCATTTAACTTTCTTTTCCATTCGAGCAATAAAGAAACCATCCGTCATAAATTCATCCGGCCAAACACGAACATGGCCCTCTTGGGTGACAATACTCGGGTTACTCACTTCATCACTTAAAATTGGTTTATTTATAAAATCTGGCTGTCCTTTTAAAAAGTCTTGCAGCAAAAATTCATTTTCTTCTATTGTAATTGTACACGTGCTATAAATCAAGATGCCATTCTCTTTTAAAAGGTCAGAAACATTGTTAAGAATCGCTAACTGAATGTCTTTCAAGGCCTCAATGTCCGCTTTATTTTTCTCATATTTTATTTCAGGCTTACGGCGCATCAGCCCCAATCCTGAACAAGGCACATCAACGTAAATGACGTCGTACTTTTTATTTTCTTCTGGCTGGAAAGTTGTTGCATCCGCCACATGAGTCGATACGATATCTTCTAACTGCATACGCTCAGCATGCTCACTCACTTTAGACAATTTGGCTGGTGAGATATCTAAGGCATCTAACTGCCCACCAGGAATCATTTGCGCGATATGGGTCGCTTTCCCGCCCGGTGCGCTACACGCGTCAAGTGCTACTTGGTTAGGTTGCGGCTGTCCAAATGGTGCTACTAACATCGATGACTCATCTTGTACCGTAATTTTACCGTCAATGAAGGCTGCAGAATCAACAACATTTCCTGATAAAACACGGATACCATAAGGTGATAATACACCTTCGGTAACTTGATAGCCTTCGTCCTCTAATTCTTCAATAATTTGGGCGCGGTCTTCGGGTTTGCCATTAATACGCGCAGAGACAAATGGGCGTTCGATTAAGCTTTCTAAAATTGAAATCGTTTTGTCTTCGCCAACCATTTCTAGTAAATAGTCAACAATCCAAGGTTCAATTGAATAGTGCGTGGATAAATAGTCTGTTTGGTTTTCGATATCTGCCGTATTTGGTAATCCTTGACGTTGGATATTACGTAAGAGGGCATTGACAAAATTCCCTAGCCCTTGATGGCCATTCGTTTTGGCGATTTTCACGGCTTCGTTAATAATCGCATGTTCTGGAACACGGTCCAACTCAGTCATCTGGTAAACCGATAATCGGAGTAAGGTCATGATCCAGTCGTCTATTTTTTTCCCTTTAATAAAAGGGTTTAAATAATAATCGAGGCGGTAGCGTAATTGCGTGACGCCGTAAACCATTTGGACGAGTAATTGGTTGTCCAAAGTGGATAGTGGCGATTCCTTGAGGAAGTCGTTGAGTAAGACGTTGGAATAGCCTTGGTTGTGTTCGATTTCGTCTAAAATAAGGAGTGCTTGAAACCTGACATTGTTTGATAATTGTTTTTTACTTCTTTGTTTAACTTTCATATTAGTCCTTCACTTCGAACTGTTGTCCGATAATTTCTTCTGGTTTGACACCGTTGAGATAGTCTTTAACAAGCATTGCTTTCTTTCCAGATTCTTGCCATTTTTCGATGTGGAATGCGGTGTCTTCGCCGGTTTGAACCGTCAACACACCGTTTTCGGCGCCGATGATAGTGCCGACTGGCTTGCCACTTTGGACTGTCCCTTCGGCTGGTTGACCTTGAACGATTTTCGTGCGTTTGTCGTCCAACCAAGTGTAAGTCGTTGGGAATGGGCGGAAAGCGCGGACATGCTGGTCAATTTGCGTCGCCGTTTGGTGCCAGTTAATTTGTTCTTGTTCACGTGGAATTGTTGGCGAAAAGGTCACTTGCGCCTCATCTTGTGGCCAAGGGTTGATGTTTTCTTCGAAAATATTTGGTAATTCTTCGAGTAATAAATCGCGGCCGATTGTTGCGAGTCGTTCGAATAAATCACCGACATCGTCTGTTTTAGCAATGGGCGTTTTGGCTTGGGCGATAATCTCGCCGGCATCCATTTTCTTAGTCATGTAAATAAGAGAAATGCCTGTTTCCTCTTCACCTTCCCAAATCGCATAATGAATTGGCGCACCACCGCGGTATTTCGGCAACAGCGAGGCATGGACATTAATTGCTTTGTGTTTTGGGGCATTGATTAATTTCGTCGGCACAAATTGGCCATAAGCCGCTGTGATAATGATGTCGGCATCAAGGTCGATTAATTCTTGGACAGTGTCTGATCCTGAAATTTTCTCGGGTTGGTAAACGGGAATGCCGTGTTCGACTGCGAGTTGTTTAACAGGCGGTGCTGTAAGGACGCGTTTGCGGCCGACTGGGCGGTCGGGTTGGGTGACTGCGGCGACGATGTTGTATTTGTTTTCGTTGATGAGGCCTTCTAGGATTGTTCTGGCAAAATCGGGTGTTCCCATAAATATAATTTTTTCCATGAAATGCTCCTTTGTAAAATTTATAGTTCTGTGTGGAATTTGCTGAATGCAATTGATATTTTTTATGCTTAAATGATACGCATATCTTCGATGAAAGGGGCATTCATTGTAGCCATGGGGCCGTCTTTCGCTCTCCTTCGGAGGAGCTTCAGACTTTCCTAACCTATTGAATCTGTAACTCACTTCGTTCGCACAGATTCTAATGCGATTAGGAACCCAAATTTCATGGCACATTCATGCCCCTGTCCTCTACGATCTGCTCTGTTTGCTAAAGATTATAGATTCTATTGCGCAAATTAATTAATTACATTGAATAACTTGGTGCTAGTATTATAAAAATAATTACATTTATTCTTTTTTGTAATTAATTTAGGATATTGTTGGTAGTGATATCTTTGTGATCGATTTTGTTGTTTCTTTTATTTTTACATTTGGTTTTAGATAGTTGTTTTAATTATTGAAATTCAGGGGTCAATTTCTTTGGAAATTGACTTCTTCTTTTGGGTGGAAACTTTTAGGCTTTCGCCTAAAAGTTCCTTTTTTGTTGTGGGAGTCGCTTGCGACTCCTTCCTTTTGATTCCTTAGTTTGTGGATGGATTTTGGTTTTAGTTTTATGATTGGAACCTGGGTTTTGTCCTGGATTGGGTCAAAACTCGATTTGAGATTCTGATTTTGTCCTACATTGGATCATAAATTAGTTTAATGTTCGATTTGATCTGTAAATTATGGGTTCTTGAATAATTTCTAGAGAACCCCATAATTTTAGCCTGTTTTTTATGGGTTCTTTGAATATTTCTGGAGAACCCATAATTTCAAACTTTTTTAGTCAAATTGTGACCAAAAACCAATTCTCACAAACCTTTTTGGTCGCTTTTTGACCAAAATCCAATATCCTAATACTTTCTATATGAAATATTGTGGTTCGTTGTCGATGTTGACATAGAGCTTGTGCTTGGCTTCGTCTTGGGCGGTGATCATGATCTGGTCGAGGATCGTTTGGATGCGGTTTTGATCCTTATATTTTATCAAAATTTGGAAGTAATAGGAATTATTTATTCGCGCGATGCCGCCTTGGCTTGGGCCGAGAATGATGACGGAATCGTCTTGTTCGAGATTATTGAACTGAGCCTTGATTTCGTATACTTTTTGATAAGCGGCAGCTTGATTTTCGCTGTTGACGGTTACCAATGTCGTGTAAAAGTATGGCGGATAATTGGCCAGGTGACGGCGTTTCATTTCGTAATAGAAAAATTGTTCATAATCATGCGTTTTGGCGAGGTGGATGGCATAGTGATTCGGGTTGTATGTTTGAATAATTACTTCACCCGAAAGCGCACCACGACCTGCACGGCCGGACACTTGTGTGAGGAGTTGGAATGTTTTCTCGCTCGCTCTAAAGTCTGGAATGTTCAAGGCGGTATCGGCATTGATAACACCAACGAGTGTAACACGCTCGAAGTCGAGTCCCTTGGCGATCATTTGCGTACCGACGAGAATATCCGCGTCACCTTGGGCAAATTGTTTCAATAGTTTTTCGTGCTGGCCTTTGCGGCGAGTCGTATCATTGTCCATACGAATTACAGTCGCATCCGGATAGAGTCCTTCAATTGTTTCGGTTAATTTCTGCGTTCCTAAACCTTGTTGACGCAAATGTTGGCTCGAACAAGCGGGACACTGATTTGGAACAGGTGCGTGAAAATTACAATAATGGCATTTCATTTGGTTGTCGCGCTTGTGATAAGTTAAAGAAATATCACATCTTGGACATTGCACCACATGACCGCACTCGCGGCACATTAAATAATTCGCATAACCTCGACGATTGAGAAGCAAGATAACTTGTTCTTTGCGGTCTAAACGTTCTTGAATCGCCTCTTTTAATTGTGGTGACAATTCATCCATCGTCGTCTGCGCAATTTGTTCCGTCATATCAACGATTTCAACCGGAGGCATCTCACCTTTATTCGCGCGCTGACTTAAAATAATGTGATCATAATTGCCAACTTCTGCTCGAGCCCGTGACTCTAAGGACGGCGTTGCACTTCCAAGTAACAACGGCGCACCGTGATACTCACTCCGCCACATCGCAATATCCCGGGCGTGGTAGCGCGGATTATCCGACTGCTTGTAAGTCGTCTCATGCTCTTCATCAATAATAATCAGGCCTAAATTTTTTAGTGGCGCAAAAATACTTGAACGTGCGCCCACCACAATCGTCGCTTCACCGCGCAAAATTCGGCGCCATTCATCATAACGCTCGCTCGCCGATAAGCCCGAATGCAGTACCGCAATCCCTGTTTGGAAACGGCCTTGAACTTGACGCACCATCTGCGGCGTCAACGCAATTTCCGGTATCAGCAAAATCGCCGACTTCCCTTGATCCTGCGCATGCTGCATCAACTGCAAGTACACCTCCGTCTTCCCGCTCCCCGTCACACCCTCCAACAACGTCGTCGCATTGCGATTCTCATCAATCGCCTGCTTCACATGATCAAAGGCTTTTTGTTGTTCCGGGAAAAGTGTTCTGGCTTCGGTTGCTTCAACCTCAAGATTTGCCAGTGGATCTCGGTAAGTTTCCTTATCTTCGAGTGTAAACCATTCTTTGTCTAACAAACTCCGAACGCTGGTAGTAGTCCCATCGGTAGATTCCGCGAACTGGGATAAAGTTTGCTCAGCTCCGTCTAGTTTGATTAATCCTTCCACTACCGCAATTTGGCGTTTGTTTCTAGCTGGTAATGTTTCTAGTAAGTCAGTGTATTCATCCTTATTTAAAGTTGGTTGGATATAAGTGACTTTCTTGGTTGTTTTCTGGTCTTCAACGACATATTGCACACTTAATATCTCATCATTCACCAATTTTTTAATGATCGGAGCAGGTAACAATGCCTCTAACTCCGCTTTTTCATAGCCTTCTTCTAAAATTAAAAGACCTGTTTCTTCATTAAATAATTGTTCGTCTTCGATGATGAAGCGGGTGTGGTATTTGACGCGCAACAAACTCGGCAGCATGGCTTGGAGCATGGTGATTTGAAAGACGTGTAATTTTCTCGAGAAATGGTCGCTCAATTCGATCAGCTCGGGGCTGAGGAATGAGTGGTAGTCCAATAATTGCGTGATTGGTTTGAGTTTGCCTTCAAATTCGGATGTTTGTGAAAAACCGACGATGAAGCCGAGTAATTTTCGGTTCCCGAATGGTACTTCGACGCGCATGCCGATTTCGATGAATGATTCCAGTTCTTCGGGGATTAAATAATCGAATGTGCGGTTTACTTGCGCGGCGGGGATGTCGATAATAATGTTTGCGATCATAATGCCACCTCCTTTGTTGTGTGTTATATCTTCGAGGAAAGGGTCATTCATTGCTGCCGTGGGGCCGTCCTCTGCTCTCTCTTCGAGAGGAGCTCCGGACTTTCCTTTCCTATTGAATCTGTAAACTCACTACGTTCGTACAGATTCTAATACGGCAAGGAACCCAACTTTCACGGCGCATTCATGCCCCTTTCCTCTACGATATCGTTGGTTGATTTAATTAATTAATATTTTTAAATAAGTAGGTATGGGAATTTGCTTCATACAACTCACATTATTTCTCCGTGGGGGGCGCCTTCATAGCTGCTGAGCTTGTTGTTGCTTTAGCAACTTTACAAGCTTACATGCGGGAATATCTGCAGTTAAACGAATTAGCAATAATTCAGATTAATTTAGATCTTGATTTATTGCAGTCTTAGCCTGCGGTTATTTCGGACTATTTTGGCTAGGCAGTCTGTAAGCACTGAAGTGCTAACAGACTCATAAGCTCGGCTGGTTATCAGAATAATAACCATAGTTATTTTAATGTGTTGTAAAATTTATTACGCATGTGAACTCGTAATGTTGCTAAAGCAACAACGATTTCAGCAGCTGCGCCAAAATCCCTTTTTCCCACGGGAAAAATGTGTGTTGTATTGCGCAAATTACTTAGTTTGTTGAATGATTATAAATTAATTTAGTGATTGATAAACATAATTATTATGTGAAAAAATTGTTTTGTATTTTTATTATAGTATAGATTTAGGTTTCAGTTTCAGCTTACTTTAATTATAAATTGGAGTGATTCCCTCACTAATTACAAATCTAAATATAAAATGAAAGCAATAATTTGTTTTGTATCTCCATTATAATATGGATTTAAGTTTCAGTTTCAGCTTACGTTAATTATAATATGAGCAAATCCCTCAACTAACTTGAATAGAATGAACTATGATCTAGTTCTCCGATACCCCAATCCTCCCAAAACCCAAATTAATGATTTGGTTGGATAACTTAATGATAATTATATATACACTTTGATATATGCACTCACTCATGAATTTGCGGAATACAACTAGAATTTTCCCGTGGGAGAAAGGGATTTTGGCGTAGCTTAGTATTTCTTGTGCGAAGCACTTAGAAATACTCTAGCCATAATAGTCCGGAATAACCGAAGGTTATGAAGGCGTCCCCCACGGAGAAAAATTCTGGCTGTATGGAGCTAATTCATGGTCTTCCCCACGGAAAAAATTCTGGCTGTATTGCGCAAATTCTGTTGTTTGTTGATTAATTAAAATGTAGTTTAATGATTTTAAACATAATTAATATGTTAAAAAGTTGATTTGTATTTTTATTATAGTTTAGATTTTGGTTTCAGTTTCAGCTTGCTTTAATTATAAGTTTGAGTAATTCCCTCACTAATCACAATTCTAAAAATAAAATAAATGCAATCATTTGTTTTGTATTTTTATTATAGTATAGATTTAGGTTTCAGTTTCAGCTTACTTTAATTACGAATATGAGCAGTTCCGTCATCAATCAAGAATAGAATGAACTATGATCTAGTTCTCCGATACCCCAATCCTCCCCAAAAACTAAATTAAAAATTTGGTTGGAATTGAATTTGTATTTAAATTGAAATTACTATTTAAAATCCAGATTGCAAACTCAGCATATCGTAGAGGCAAGGGCATGAATGCGCCGTGAAGTTGGGTTTCCTAGCGCATTAGAATCTGTGCAAGCAAAGCGCGCTACAGATTCAATAGCTAGGAAAAGTCTGTAGCTCCTCCGAAGGAGAGCGAAAGACGGCCCCACGGCTGCAATGAATGCCCTTGCCTCGCAGATATGCGATTTATGAAGCAAATTCCTCTAGTTCTAAAATAACAGCAATCTTAGTCAAATGCTTACATGCATATTCATCCACAAACCCAAACACCCTACCATACTTTCAAAAAATCTTTAATTTAAAAAAACTACTAGAAGTTCGATGTGAGCTGTCGTAGTAGTTTTTCATTTTATTCTTTAATTGTTAAGTCTCCAGAAACGACCTCTTCAAGTGCTTTACCCACTGGTTTAACCGACTCATAAGAGTCTAAGTGGTAATTTTTCATTTCCTGCATCTCGTGAGCACGCTTGCTCGCTAAAATAATTAAGCTATATGAAGATGGGACTTTTTCGTTTAATTTATCAATTGATGGATATAACATCATAATGGCTTACGCTCCCTCCTGAAAATATTCATGTATCTGTGCTTGTATTTTATCAACAACGCGGTCAACTTTCAAATGTTCACTCTCAATAATTGCATTAACTTTTTTGACCGCATTCGGCACCTCATCGTTAACGACAACATAATCATAATGTTGCATCATTTCGATTTCTTCGACTGCCTTCTGCATTCTCTCCATAATCACGCCATGTGAATCGGTTCCACGGTTAACAATACGGTCTTCCAATTCTGATAAGTTAGGCGGAGCTAAGAATATGAAAATCCCTTCCGGCATGCGTTCGCGTACTTTTAAAGCGCCTTGAACTTCTATTTCTAGGAAAACGTCATAACCAGCTTCAAGGGTTTCATTTATTTTGTTCAGTGGAGTCCCGTAATAATTCCCAACATATTCAGCATATTCCAACAGTTGATCATCTTCAATCAGTTGCTCAAATTCTTCATGTGAAACAAAATAATAATCTTTCCCATCCACCTCGCCTTCACGCATATTGCGCGTCGTGGCAGATACAGAATAGACATAATCTACATCTTTTTCATTAAAAATTGCGGCACGAACCGTACCTTTTCCCACGCCCGAAGGCCCAGATAATACAATTAATAATCCTCTCTGATTTGTCATTTTCTAACCCCATTCGTTCCAAAATAAAAGTCGGAGCCCTCGCTCTTAACTCTAATAAACACTATCATAACACACTCGCGCCGATATGAATAGTTTCAACCAAATTTCTCAAATAACTCCAAGCAATCTAACCAACCTCTAAGATAACAGCGTTTACACTGGAGGGAAGTATGGTATTTGGAATTAAAACTAACTCCGATTATTGTACGGATAGATTGTGCACACATTGGGGTTGGGGAAAAGGAGTCACGAGGCGACTCCCGCCACTCAGATTAACGCTTTTAGGCTGGGGCCTAAAAGCTACCTCTCTAAACTTAATCATCATTTAGGCACCGCCTAAATGGTCCGCATCATAATGTATTAAAAAGGGGGGGCTGGGCAAAAAGTCCTTAAAATACAAAAACGGGATTCACAATAAGCATTGTGGAATCCCGTTTTTACTTGATTTCTGTTAAAATGAAAGCCCTCTCATGGTATAATAGAAGTAACTACCCAA